>NZ_MJUZ01000020.1 GCF_002237645.1 Desulfovibrio sp. MES5 | reverse complement strand
GGGGGTGGGGGCGTGGGGGAGGGACCCTTTTTCAAAAGGGTCCCTCCCCCACAAAGCCTTCTCCCCCACAGAACCTTCCAAACTTAAACCGCTCTAAATGGGCAGGCGCATAACGCACAGCACGTCGTTGGTATAGCGCCCATCGCGCTTGTATTCCCGGTACCCGCGCGAACGGGCGCAGCCCACGGCGTAAAGAACGCCGTCAACGGATTCCAGCCGTGAGGCGCACTGGCCCTGGCTTAAGGCCAGCCATTCGTCGGGCAGGCGGCAGCTTTCGCCCGGCGTCAGGCCCGGCGCGCTGGCAGCCACCACAATGCCCCCCGCCTCGGCAAAAAAGCCTTCCGCCCCTGCCAGCACCTTGCCAGCGCAGTCTCTGGGCAGCGTGTCGTCCAGCATGCCCGCGAACTGGGGCAGGGAATCAAAGACAATGCCAATACCGCCCACAGCCGGACCGCCTTCGAGGGGGAACACCGGCGCGCTGTAGATATAGGAGGGACGGGGCTGGCCGTCCGGCTGGTAAAGATCGGTAACGCGAAAGGGCGACACGGCGAAATCGTCGGAATCCGTGAGCGCCAGGGTGCGGCGCACATAATCCTCACTGAGCTGCTCGCCATAACGACTGCGCTCCCCAGGCCGGGAGCAGGCCACGATGACGCCGTGCGCATTGTACAGAAAGAGGTTTGCGTACACCGTATAGTAGCTGTTGATATACTCCAGCACGCCCTCAAGCCGCGCCAGATCGCCCCTGCTGACAGACGACTGCGACAGTATCCGCCGAAAATCGGGCGTCAGCGCCCACCAGCGGCAGTCGTTGGCGCGCTCGTAGAGGTTGCGGTCCATTATTTCAACGGTGATGGATGCGAGAAACGAGGCATCATTGAGGCGCGAGGCCGTCACCGTGTTCAGCAGGCCGTTGGTGAAGCGGTGAAACTCGCGCTCCATTTCCAGACACATTTTTCGCACTGCGTCCAGAATGGGCGGCAAGGCCTGAGCGGCGTGCCGCTCGTCCTGCCTCGCGTTGCCGCTCTGGCGGGCTGCCATGATCTGCCCGTTGAGCGCCGCCAGCGTGAGATCACCCATGACGTCGCCCGCCTGTTCTTCAATGCTGGTCAGCTGGGCCGAAAAATCCGCCTCACGGCGCACCAGCGCCGCATCGAGCCCGTCCGCGTGTCTGTCCGCAAAAGCGCTTTGCGCGCTGCGCAGCACCTGCGCGCACCAGGGCTGCCCTGTGTATCCCTGGTAGCCGTCCGAGGGGCGCGAAACAGCCAGAGAGGTTTTGCCGCCAAAGCCGGTGATGGAAAAGCTCGTATCGCCGCCAAGGTCGTACACACGGCCCGCCGGAGCCAGCGCAGCGTTGCTGCTGGCAAAAGACTGCCCCTGCCCATCCAGCAGCAGCACGACCATGTCATCAGCAAAGCGGGCCATGCCGGAAAAAAGGTCGGCGGCCTCCCCCTCCATGTCGAAAACAAGGCAGAGCACCCCCAGCGGAGCCGCCACGCCCTCGGCGCGGATCACGTGCGAGTAAACAAGCGCCGCGCTCCCGTCCGGGGAAAGGTCTGTGGGGCGAAAT
Source organism: Desulfovibrio sp. MES5 (assembly GCF_002237645.1). Classification (GTDB taxonomy): domain Bacteria; phylum Desulfobacterota; class Desulfovibrionia; order Desulfovibrionales; family Desulfovibrionaceae; genus Desulfovibrio. The sequence goes on along the minus strand of NZ_MJUZ01000020.1, from coordinate 44,808 downwards.
GTTTCCACAAAATCCGTTGCGGCCAGCGTCTGTCCGATGAGCGGGTCGCGCGAGGCGTGCACGGGCCTTGCGGTGTTGAGTTGCACGCGCACATTCCCCTGCGCATCGAGTACAAGAATATCGCGGTACACGCTGTACTTGGAGCGATAGGCGTGCAGACGGGCGCGCATGCTGGCCTCGTCGCCGCCCCCTTGTTGCAGAAAGCGGACAATCTCGCCATCTGTGGCCAGAAAGCTGACGTCCGCCGTGCGCTCATAAAGATTGCGCTTGATGATGTCCATGACCACCTGGGCCACGGGCGACATCTCGCGCACGGCTTTTTCAAGCAGTTTTTCTGCCAGCATGCCGGTCAGATCATGCCGCAGGTTGCCAAAGGTGTCGCGTGTTTTGAAAATGAAGTCGAACAGTGTGGACGCTATGGCATTGCAGTTGATCTTGCCGGTAAGGGCTATCCACGTCCATTGCCGCTCAAGCTGCGAAAACACCGCGCGACAGCGCCCGATTTCGGGCATAAAGGGGGCCAGTTTTTCAACAGCGGCTTTTGTATGGGCATCCAGATCGCACAGCATGCAACACCTCGCTCACACCCGGAGCATAATGATTAACGCACGTTCATAAGGACCGAGCCTTCGTGACTGCGTGGGCAGAAGTCCGCTGCAGCGGGCGGCCGCAGCCGTTGCGCGTCCAGATCCCGACGACAAACTGCCCCGCCTGCGCTGCAAAAACGCATTCACAACAAAAAAAGCGGCAACCCGCAGAGAAAGCCTTCACTTCCACCGCACGGATTGCCGCACCAATACCGTTATCACTGTGTTTTGGCCCGAGGGGGGCGGGCTGCGTAAAACCGGGGGAAAACCGACCACAAGACGGATTTTTGTCCTCTATCGTAAAGAAAGGCAAAAGCCGCTTATGGTGCTGGGGCAGATCACCTTTTGAGAACAAAAGTTCTCAAAGGTCAAGCTGCACCCTTTCTGGCGCAGAACCGTGCAAGCGCACGGCAAGGCCGTTTTTGTCATGAATGAATATTGCGCGTAACGCTGTACTATCGTTCAGCTTAGAGCGTGTACCCTTTTTCAAGGGCAACATGCTCTAACACAAAAGTTTGGGGGGGGGTGGGGGCGTGGGGGAGGAGACCCTTTTACAAAAGGGTCCCTCCCCCACAAAGCAGTTCAAAAATAATCTGCTCGCTCTAGCTGCTCTTGCGCTTGCCTGCGGTCTGATACCGCTTTTGCGCCGAAAGTTCCGACTTGCGCAGACGGATGGACTGGGGCGTCACTTCCACCAGTTCGTCTTCGCGCACAAAGTGCAGGGCATGCTCCAGCGTCATTCTTTTCACGGGCGTGAGGGTGACGTTTTCGTCCTTGCCCGAGGCGCGCAGGTTGGTGAGCTTCTTTTCCTTGGTGGCATTGACGTCGATGTCATTGTCACGATTGTGCTCGCCAATGATCATGCCTTCGTACACAGGGTCGCCCGGCTCCACAAACAGTATGCCGCGCGGCTCAAGGTTGTAGAGAGCATACGCCACGCCATTGCCCGCCCTGTCGGCAACAATGGAACCGGAATAGCGCGTGAGAAAATCGCCACGCCATTCCTCATAGCCGTCAAGGTAGGAGTTCATGATGCCCGTGCCCTTGGTGTCCGTAAGAAACTCGTCGCGGTAGCCGATAAGGCCACGCGCGGGCACGCTGAATTCCAGGCGCACACGGCCCGTGCCGTTGTTGATGCAGTTGACCATGCGGCCCTTGCGCTGGGCCAGCTTTTCAGTGACCACGCCCATGAAGTTTTCGTCGCAGTCCACGTAGAGGCGCTCAATGGGTTCAAGCGTCTTGCCGTTTTCGTCCTTTTGCAGGATGACCTCGGGACGGCCCACAGAAAGCTCGAAGCCCTCGCGGCGCATGGTTTCAATAAGAATGGCCATCTGGAATTCGCCACGGCCCTTGACGAGAAAAGCGTCACGGTCTGCCGTGTCTTCAACCCGTACGGCCACGTTGCGCAGCGTTTCCTTGACCAGACGGTCATGGATGGCGCGGCTTTGCACCAGTTTGCCCTCGCGCCCGGACAGGGGGGAGGTGTTGATGCCAAAACGCATGGCCACGGTGGGTTCGTCCACGCGGATGCGCGGCAGGGCGCGCGGATTTTCGCGGGTGCAGATGGTGTCGCCGATGGTGACGTCTTCAATGCCCGCCAGCACAACGATGTCGCCGGGCTGGGCTGTTTCGACCTCGGCCAGTTGCAGACCGTCATACACCTGAAGCTTGGTGGCGCGCAGGGGGCGGGGCTGCCCGTCTTCGCCTATGCAGGCAAGAGATTCCTTGCTCTGCACATGGCCGTGCATGATGCGGCCCACAGCCAGACGGCCCAGATAGTCGGAGTAGTCAAGGTCGGCCACCAGCATCTGAAAGGGCTGTTCGGGGTCGTGCGCCGGGCCGGGGATATACTTCAGGATGGCTTCAAAAAGCGGCGACAGGTCTTTTTGTTCGTCATCAATCATGTTCATGGCCACGCCCGCGCGGCCAATGGCGTAAAGAACCGGAAATTCGAGCTGCGCCTCGCTGGCGTCAAGGTCGATGAAAAGGTCGTAAATTTCGTTGAGCACTTCCTGCGGGCGGGCGTCCTTGCGGTCGATCTTGTTGATGACGACCACAACAGGCAGCCCGGCCTCAAGGGTTTTACGCAGCACAAAGCGGGTCTGGGGCAACGGCCCCTCAGAGGCGTCCACCAGCAGGATCGCGCCCGTGGTCATTGAGAGCGAGCGTTCCACTTCGCCGCCAAAATCAGCGTGGCCAGGCGTATCGATGATGTTGATCTTGACGCCGTTCCACGACACCGCGCAGTTCTTGGCGGCAATGGTGATGCCGCGCTCGCGTTCCAGATCCATACTGTCCATGACGCGATCGTCAAGCTGCTGGCCAGCGCGAAGAACGCCGCCCTGCTTGAAGAGTGCGTCCACAAGGGTGGTCTTGCCGTGGTCAACGTGTGCTATAATGGCTACATTGCGAAGAGATTCATTGTGCTGCATAGAGCGCTTGCCTTTTGGTAGAAAAAAAGTGTCCGGGCAGCGCTTGTACGCATTTTTCAGAGTTTTGTCACCATTGCCCGTATGAGACGTCCCAGATTTTTGCCTGCCTGAGCAGCCACAAGAATGATTTCTTCCAAAGGAGCCGGGGTCATACAGTCCGGCAAATTTTTATTAGAAAGACAGGACAGGCCAAGCACACGCATGCCCATATGACGCGCGGCGATAACTTCAAGCACGGTGCTCATGCCAACGGCGTCGGCCCCCCACTGCCGGTACATGCGCGTCTCGGCCGGGGTTTCCATTTCCGGCCCGTGCACGCCGATATACACGCCGCGCTCAAGCCGCAGGCCCATCTTGGCCGAGGTTTCCATAGCCAGGGCGCGAAGCTCCGCGTCAAAAGGCATGCTCATGTCGGGGAAACGCTGCCCCCACTGGTCACAATTACAGCCCACCAGGGGCGAATGCCCGGTATGGTTGATAAAATCCGTCATGCACATGATGGAACCGGCGTCAAAGGTGGGGTTGAGCGCCCCGGCCGCGTTGGTGATGATGAGGGTCTTGACGCCCATACCCGCCATTACGCGTACGCCCATGCACACTTCCGCCGGAGTGCGCCCTTCATATAAATGACACCGCCCCTGCTGGATGAGCACGGGCCGACCCGGCGCATCGTCATCCCCGCCGCAGGCCGTGGGAAACCGCCCCCACACGAAAGCGCCCACATGAGAGTCCACGCTTGATACGGGAAAGCCCGGCAGGTTGGCATAGGGTACAGCCACCCGCTCTGCGAGCCTGTCCGCCAGCCCGGAAAGGCCGGTGCCCAGTATGAGCCCTATGGGCGAGGCAGTATTTTCAGCAGAGCCGCAAGATATGTTACGCATGCCGGCAGGCTGTGAAAAGGTGCAGTTGGCGGCCTCCAAAGCCGCGCGTAGAGCCGCTGTCGCCGACTGGACTTCCTGCGAATTTTGCATATTATCCCTCCTGATTCTGATCTGGCGGAAAAACCGCCCCCCTACAGCCGCAGGGATACGCGATTTTTTCGCCTGCACTGTAACCGTGCGTGTGGATTTTCACACGGAAAGTGCGTATGCTCGTTTGATACAAACTCTGTATATCCCGCCCGGCCCTGTCCTACAAGGACTAACAGGCGGACTCGACTCAATTCCTGGCTCGCCGTCATTACGACTGCCCGGAATAAACAGACAACAACTATTTGCGCCCCTGCGGCGCTGCATACGGAGACAGGCTTGGACAAAGCTCAGGAAACCATCCCCCTGCAAAAGCATAAAATTCTGGTAGCCAACAGGGGCGAAATCGCCATTCGCATCATGAAAGCCTGCCGCAAGCTGGGCGTGGCCTTTACCGCCATTTTCACCGCCGAAGACGCGGCTTCGGGGCATGTGCGCCTTGCGCAGGAAGAAGGGGGAGAAAAAAGCCTTTTCCGCGTCTCTTCCTATCATGACGCCAACGAACTCATGTCCGTGGCCGATGAGGCGGGCTGCACCGCCGTACACCCCGGCTATGGGTTTTTTGCCGAAGACTTCCGTTTTGCCCGCCGCGTTGCCAAGCGCGACCGCAAGCTCATCTTTATCGGCCCCTCGTGGAAAATAATCCGCGAACTCGGCGACAAGATCAACACCAAGCGCCTTGCGCGCAGCCTTGGCGTGCCTACGGTGCCCGGTTCTGACCGCCCCATCTATGACGAGATGGAAGCTGAACGCATTGCCAAGAGCATTTTTGAATTTCAGGCCCAGCAGGGCATCAGCAGGCCCCTTGTACTTGTCAAGGCTTCGGCTGGCGGCGGCGGCATGGGCATTGAAGAAGTGTATGACCCCGATCAGTTCCGCTCCGTCTACCGCCGCATACGCAGTTATGCGCTGCGCCAGTTCAAGGACGAGGGCGTGCTTATCGAACAGCGCATTACCGACTTCAACCACCTGGAAGTACAGGTGGTTTCCGACAGGTCGGGCCTGAACCCCGTGCATTTCGGCACCCGCAACTGCTCCATCCAGTCCACCGGCCTGCAAAAGCGCATTGAAGTCGCCCCCGGCTTTGTGCCCAATGAGCTCAAATATACTTTTGACGCGGGCAAGGTGCTTACCGACATCGTCCACTATTCCCTCACCATGGCCCGCAAGGTGGGCTATGACAACGTGGGCACCTGGGAGTGGATCGTCACCCGCAAGGGCGAACCCTTCCTTATGGAAGTCAACACCCGCATCCAGGTGGAAAACGGCGTGTCTGCCCGCATTTCAAAGGTCAAGGGACAGGGCAATGTGGACATCATCGCCGAGCAGATCCGCATTGGGCTTGGCGAACCCCTGGGCTACAGCCAGTCCGACATTGCCTTTGACGGCGTGGGCATTGAATACCGCCTTATAGCCGAGGATCCCGACAATAACTTTACCCCCTGGGTCGGGCGTATAGAGCGCTTCCAGTGGAGCGACCAGCCCTGGCTGACCATGCTCACCCATGTGCCAACCAAAGAACCCTATGAAATTCCTACAGAATTCGATCCAAATCTGGCTCTTGCCATCATTTGGGGCAAGGACCTGGAGGAAGCCAAGGCCCGTGGTCTTGAGTTTCTGCATGACCTGCGTCTTGAGGGACACAACGGCGCGGGCGAAGACTTGAAGTCCAATGTCAATTTTTTAGCGGTCAATACCGGACGTATCCTCCGCTTTTGACCAAAGGAAATGCATGATGGACACCGTGTCCAAGGCCACTCTGGGGCTTGAGGCCAGGCGCCTGCACAAACCCGCAATGACGGGAACCATGTGCAATCCGGTGCTGCAGGCCAAGATCATGAACGAAGCTGGTGTGGAACTGAATGTTCTGCTCGGTCTGTGCGTCGCCCACGATACCCTTGCCATGCGCTGCCTTGACGCACTCGCCACAGTGTTGGCCGTCAAGGACCGCATGCTCGGCAACAACCCGCTGGCCGCTCTGCACTCGTCCTACTCCAACTACCTTAAAACACCCGTTTAGCGGCACACGCGAGTCATGGATAACAACATAGAAAAACGCATCCAGAGCCTGCGCGACAGGCTCAGCTACCTGGTGGACATTTTCGCCGGCAAACACAAAGACAACGCCCAGTTGCTGGAAGAAAAGCTCACCTCCTTTGCAGCCCGCGTCCGGGCGGGGGAAATTGAAGACCCCTACGCAGAGCTGGCCACGGTCGAAGACCTTTTCTCCTATGTGGAACGCCGCCTTGAAGGCAGCATCACCCCCATGGACAAGGTGCGCATCGTGCGCCATCCGCAGCGCGTCTGCCTGCGTGATATCCTTGAAAACGTCTACGACAACTTCACTGAAGTCGGCGGACAGGACGAACACAGCCTCGACCCCAGCATGCTCATCGCCCGCGCCGTCATCACCCGGCGACGCGGCAAGAAAACCTATACCCAGTCCGTCATGGTCATCGGGCAGGAAAAGGGCCACGGCGCGGAGTTCCGCAACGGCGGCTCGGTCAAGCCCTGGGGCAACGCCAAGGCGCAGCAATACATGCGCGTGGCCGAAACCGAGGGCATACCCATTCATGCGTACATCTTCACGCCCGGCTCCTATCCCATCGAGGACTACCCGGGCGCGGCACAGCAGATTGCCCGCAACATCTACTGCATGGCAGGCTTGCGGGTTCCCGTCATTGCCGTGATCTCCGAGGGCGGCTCGGGCGGCGCCGAGGCCATTGGCCTCGCTGACAAAAGGCTCATGCTTTCGCACGGCTACTATTCGGTCATTTCGCCCGAAGGGGCCGCCGCCATTGAGGGACGTCTCAAATCGGGGGAGCGCGCCACCCCCGAGCTCATTGAGCACTGCGCACAGAACCTCAAGATCACAGCTCAGGACAACCTCAAGTTCGGCTACATTGACCGCATCGTGCAGGAGCCGCCCCTGGGCGCGCGCCCCTGGCACTTCGACTTTTTCCGCAACCTGCGGCAGGAAGTCATCCGCGCCACCGACGAGGTGGTGGTTTCCACCCGTAAGATGCCAATATTCAAGGGGTTGGCTCTCTCGCGCCTGCGCAAGCCCGACGCCAACCTGGACGAAATGTATACCCGCTGGGGTCTTTCATCCAACGCCAAGGATTGCCTGCGCGAACGGCGGCAGCAAAAATTTCTGCGCCTTTCACGTCAGGCCGCGCGTGACCGCAGGCCCTTCGTCACCAAAGTGGTGGGCGCTGCCTGGGATTGGATCTCCAAACCCTGGGTCAGCTTCAAGTACGACTTCTACCGCAAGCATCAAAGGCGCATCCGCACCTTTGTAGAAGAAATGGACAACGAGTGGGAAGTGTTCAAGGCGCGCCTGCTGGCCCCCTGGCGCAAGCTCACCCGCAAGTTGCCCACCAAGCAAGACAGCAAGGCCAAGGAACTCATGGCCCTTTCTACCTGGGCGGACGATTCGCGCCGTCTCAAGTGGAACTACATATCCCCGCGTTACAGGACTGACCGCACGGTCACCTGCCCCAACAGCGCGTCATACGGCTGCCTTGACCTGTGGGGGCCGGATCTCTTTGCCGAGTTCGCGGGCGTATGCAGCCATTGCGGCTACCACTTCCCGATGGAACCGGAATGGTATGTGAGAAACGTCTTTGACGCCGGTTCGGTCTTTGAATTCAACAGTGAAATCGAGGCGGGCAACCCGCTGGACTTCCCTGGCTTCAGCGACCGCGTCAGCGATGCGCAAAAAAAGACAGGAGCCAAAAGCGGCTGCATGACCTTTGAAGCGCGCATCGACAATACCAAGATGGTGGTGGCCATGCTGATGGGCACCTTCCGTGGCGGTTCCGTCGGCGCCGCCGAGGGCTACAAGTTTGTGGAAGCCGCCCAGCGTGCCGCCAAAAAACGCTATCCCTTCCTGGCCTATGTGCATGGCACGGCGGGCATACGCATTCAGGAAGGCACCCACGGCGTCATACAGATGCCGCGCTGCACCGTGGCCGTTCGCCGCTACATTGAATCCGGCGGCCTGTACATGGTGCTGTACGACACCAACTCCTTTGCCGGGCCTGTGGCCAGCTTTCTTGGCTGCTCGCCCTACCAGTTCGCCGTGCGTTCGTCCAATATCGGCTTTGCCGGTCCCGGCGTCATCAAGGAGACCACTGGTATGGACATTCCGCCCAAGTACCACCGCTCGTACCGCGCCTTGTCACGCGGCCACATTCAGGGCATATGGGACCGAAGGCAGGTTCGGGCCAACCTCAAGCAAGCTCTGCTCACCATCGGCGGCAGAAACCTGTACTACCGGTAGGCGGTGGTGTAATGATGCTGATGCGTGACCAGTCACTGTCGCCATCTCTAAGGCCCTGCGGACCTAAGACCTGCCGCGCTCTGCTCACCATCGGCGGCAGAAACCTGTACTACCGGTAGGCGGTGGTGTAATGATGCTGATGCGTGACCAGCCACTGTCGCCATCTCTAAGGCCCTGCGGGCCTAAGACCTGCCGCGCTCTGCTCACCATCGGCGGCAGAAACCTGTACTACCGGTAGGCGGTGGTGTAATGATGCTGATGCGTGACCAGTCACTGTCGCCATCTCTAAGGCCCTGCGGGCCTAAGACCTGCCGCGCTCTGCTCACCATCGGCGGCAGAAACCTGTATTACCGGTAGGCTGTGAGGCTCCGCCGCATCGCTGCAGGCACACGAAAGGACGCGCGCCCACCGGGCGCGCCACAAGAGAACCCGAACGCCCGCGCCGCCCCGGCGGCTTACGCGCCAAGCATATAACGGACCAAGCATGATTAATATATCTTCGCTACTGGACGAAATTAAAGCCTCTCCTTACCGTGAAATCGTCATCCGCACCCCGCACACGGGCCGGGTCACATTCGCGGGGCTCAAGCAGGGCGACAAGGCAGTCGGCCCTCAGGGCCAGTGGAAGGAAAAGCCCGGCACTCTTATTGCCACGCTTGAACGCGAACGCAACCCCAAGCCCATCTGCGCCCCTGAAAAAGGCGAGGTGAGCGTTGTGCACAGCAACCTTGAGGGCCAGTTCGTGGAGGCCGGAACCCCGTTGGCGGTGTTGCGGCACATGCTGACCAAGGATGAAGTGCAGAGCATCATTCTGCAAAAGACCCTGCACCTGTTCCGTGCGCCCGAACGCGCCAAATACTACTTCACCCCCGATGTGGACAAAAAAATCCGCTCGGCAGATGCGCAGTCCGTGGCTGTTCGCGACGGCATGGAGCTGCTCATCATGTCGCGCATGAAGCGTGAGGTTCCCCTCAACTATTCGGGGCCTGACGGCGTGATTTACGCAGTCTACTTCAAAATCAACGACAACATGGACGCTGGCGCGCCCCTTCTTGGCGTGTGCCCCAAGGACCAGCTGCCCGCCATTCAGGACGTGATCATGCGCGTGCAGACGGAGTGGACGGAAAAAGACTAGGCAATTTCATGTTGAAATTGCCCTTAAGGCCACACGACAGGGCTGCGCCGCAAAGGCGCAAACCCGGCTAGCCGCACAGTTACGCGCCGCAAGGGGCATGCCGAACCCTTTTGGAATCACATTCCCGGGGTTGAACGGGCAGACGCCCCCTTGCAACAAGCCAGCCAACAACACGGAGGGTCATCATGGGCGAAGCCTTGCAAATACGTGTCACTGCCGTGACCTGGAACGAAGACCTGCTCGAAAAACTGTGGCCCCGACTGACGGAACTGGCCTTCAGCGTGCCCATCAAGCACGAGAAACACGGCGTGCTTGAGATGGTGCGCGCCCTGCATGAAGGACTGCAGTTTCTGCCCTGGTCCGAGGCAAGGCGCAAGGCCATGGGCCCCGGCATTGAAGAAGCCGCCCGCCTCAAGCAGGCGCTGGAAAACGCCCTGGCTGACTGGCAGCCCCGCGAGGCCAACATTTTGAGTGACAAACTGGAAGACGTGCTGGATACTCTGGAAAAGGCTTTTGTAGCCTGACGTACCCTGAACGCCGCAGTATATTATCGGAGAGCATTCGCATGCTGAATAAAGTTATGATTATCGGCCGTCTGGGCCGCGACCCCGAGTTGCGCTACACTCAGAGCGGTTCGCCCGTGGCCAGCCTCAATATTGCTACTGACGAATCCTACACAGACCGTGAAGGCAACAAGGTTGACCGCACGGAATGGCACCGCGTATCCGTTTTTCAGCGTCAGGCGGAAAACTGCGCAAACTACCTTACCAAGGGCAGCCTGGTCTTTGTGGAAGGCAGCCTGCAGACCCGCAAGTGGCAGGATCAGCAGGGGCAGGACCGCTACACCACTGAAATCAAGGCCCAGCGTGTCCAGTTTCTCGACCGCAAGGGCGACGCCCCGCGTGAAAGCGGCGGTCGCGGCTATGAAGAAGACTACGGCGCGCCTGCAGCCGCTCCCCGCAGCAATGCCCCGCGCGGCGGTCAGGGCGGAGGCGCTCGACAGCAGCCGCAGGGCGGCGGCCAGGGCGGGCGCAGAGGGATGGATGAAGACCTTGGCCCGGCCTTTCCCTCCGAAGCTTCCAATATGGATGATGTCCCCTTCTAGGCCGACCAGCCATTGCAGTTTGAATTGTCATGAAAAGGCCGAAACCGTCAGGTTTCGGCCTTTTTTCTGTTAGCGCATTGCACCATTGCACAGCTTTGTGGAGGGGGAACCCTTTTGCAAAAGGGCTCCTCCCTCACGCCCCGCCCCCCCCAAAAAACCTTCATTGTGTTTTGGCGCAGCTATGAATGAAATGAATTAACTGCTCTGCAAGGATTTCCCTGAAAAGCCTTGACGCGAAATCCGAATAACCAGGCTTTTGCCTATCGTGGGCGAGCGTTACAACTGGTAAATGCTCTGGCAGAGCGTTGGAGCCAGTTCTGCGCCCGCAAGGTTCAGGCAGCCCCCTATACAGCCAGCGTAACCGGCCCGAGGGCGAAGCCGTCAGGTTCCGACCGTTTGTCGTTCCATGCAGGCTCGGCCTTCCCGCAAAATGCGCCAACATGCCGTCAATGCCCCCATTCATCACGCAATGTGCGTCTGAACATGGAGATTGCGAAAAAAAGCGCCATCGCCTGTTTCGCATCATGCAAGGCCAGAATCAGCGTGTTCATTGCCCCGGCGCGCCCTGCTGCGGCATCATTCTTTTTATATGAATTTTTTATTACAATATTAATATGTTAGCAGGGCAAACCTTATTACAGCAGTGGCAAAATCTTATGAAAAACCGCCATGATATCATCACTGCTCGCGCGCGTTTTTTTCCCCGTCAGAGGTGAAGTCTTGCGCGTTTTTTCCAGCCGGGGGGCTTCTCTTTTTAAAAAACTTGCAGTATGATGGTAATTAGGATTTTCGGCGGGGATCAACGCCTTTTCGTATATTTTTGTTGGTGTTGTCAGGAAAAGTTGCGAGAGGTAGTTGACTTTTTGTTAGATTATTCACAAGATGATGTCTGAAAGAAGCCCTTCCCATTCCGGTCAACGTGATGCCACGGGGGGAGGCTGTCATAACAAAAAAACGGAGGATTTCGCGATGTCCAAATTGGTAGCTCCTCACGGCGGTAAGGGTCTGGTCTGTTGCCTGCTTGAAGGCAAGGCCCTGGAAGACGAAAAGAAAAAGGCTGCAGGCCTCAAGCAGATCGAGATTTCTTCCCGCGCCAAGGGCGACCTCATCATGATGGGCATTGGCGGCTTTTCGCCTCTGAACGGTTTCATGAACAAGGCCGACTGGAAGAGCGTGTGCGAAAAAATGACCATCGCCGACGGCACCTTCTGGCCCGTGCCTGTGACCCTGGATGTCTCCGCTGCTGAAGCCAAGTCCCTCAAGGTTGGCGAAGAAGTGGCTCTGGTCCGTAAGGGTGAAATCATGGCCACCATGAAGGTCGAAGAAGTCTATGAAATGACTGAAGCCGACAAAAAGCTGGAATGCGAGTTGGTCTTCAAAGGCGAAGGCCCCGACTCTGAAAAGTTCTGGGAAGTGGCTCCCGAAGATCACCCCGGCGTGAAAATGGTTCTGGCCCAGAAAGAATTCAACATCGCCGGCCCCGTCAAAGTGCTTTCGCAGGGCGAATTCCCCGAAAAGTTCCCCGGCGTCTACATGACCCCCGCCCAGCTGCGCGCCAAGATGGACGAACGCGGCTGGCAGAAGGTTGCCGCCCTGCAGCTGCGCAACCCCATGCACCGCTCGCATGAATACCTCGCCAAAATCGGCGTTGAAGTGTGCGACGGCGTGGTCATCCACTCCCTGGTGGGCTCCCTGAAGCCCGGCGACATCCCCGCTGAAGTGCGCGTGCGCTGCATCGATACCCTGGTCGACAAGTACTTCGTGAAAGACTTCGTCATCCAGGCTGGCTACCCCCTGGACATGCGCTACGCTGGCCCGCGTGAAGCCCTGCTGCACGCCACCTTCCGTCAGAACTACGGCATCAACAACCTGCTGGTTGGCCGCGACCACGCTGGCGTGGGCGACTTCTACGGCATGTTCGAAGCCCAGGAAATCTTCCGCAAGATGCCTGCCTCTGCTGATCCCAGCAAGCGCCTGCTCTGCGACCCCCTGAATATCGACTGGACCTTCTACTGCAAAAAGTGCGACGGCATGGCCAGCATGCGCACCTGCCCGCACGGCAAAGATGATCGCGTCATCCTGTCCGGCACCAAGCTGCGCAAGATGCTCTCCGAAGGCGCGGAAGTGCCGGATCACTTCGGTCGTGAAGAAGTTCTCACCATCCTGCGTGAGTACTATTCCAGCCTTACCGAAAAAGTCGAAGTCAAGATGCAGCGTGCCGCCTCTGGTTCCACCATGTAAGGACGCCGCAGTCACAACGCGAAAGGACGCCCGCAAGGGCGTCCTTTTGTTTTGCCGCAGTGCCGTTGCCAGATGCATGGCCTTCCCCTGTCGCGCAGCCTCCCTGCAGCGCATATACTGCGTCGCGTGTCCTATTTCGCGTGCCCTCTGTTCCGCGTGGACTATGCGTTTTTTTGCGCAGGTCTTTTGCACGGAGCGTTTGTGCTCCCGGCCTCCCAGTGCCGCGTGCCCCTGCCGTGTGCACTATGCGTTTTTTTACGCAGGCCTTTTGCGCAGGGCTTTTACGCCTCCGCTTTCCCCTGCCGCGCTGCTGCGCACAGTGCCGCGCCCCTCCCGGGCGCTCCCGCCACGTCCCCCATGTGGTGCAGATGCCCTGCACTCGTGATGCGGGGTCGCCTTCATGCCTGCATGCTGTTTGCTCCTGCGCTAACGAACCGCCATTTTTGCCAAAAAATCCTTACGGCCACACCCAGGTGATGCCCTTCCGCATTTTTGCCAGGCAGCACCGTTTGGAGCAGCCCGCGCTTTACCTGAGGCAAAAAAAAGCCTATACCTAAATGATACATTTCGGGCATAGAAGTCGTTGCTGGCTGCCATGAAGGGGCGGCCCGAATGTTCCGGCGGGCGGGCCACCAAAGGCCTGCGCTTTGTGCGTGCACAGGCGGTTCCCGCTCAAACCCATCTACAGGTGGTCCATGAACCGATCCCACGAAATCGTTACCGGCGCCTTGTGCCTTGCCCTCCTGGGCGCGGCATTCTGCGCATGGAGCGCCCTTGGCAACGAGGTCAATCTGTGCGTAACGGCTGGCTGCTCATTATATCAAGATACGTCCGTGGCGGGCATTTCACTGTGGTGGCTCGGCGCAGGCGCTTTTGCTGTCCTGAGCTTTCTGGCCCTGCTCGGCGCGGCGAACTGGGGCCGGGGCCTGGCTGCCCTGGCGCTCGCGGGTGATGTGGCGCTGCTGCTGGTCATGGCCCTCACCGCACCTTGCGTAAGCTGCCTCATCGTGGCCATTTTCTTTGCCCTTACCTATTCGAGCTTTCGTCAGGCGGCAGCTGCGCGCAGCCGCTCCGCAAAAGTGGGCCGCTCGGCGCTTTTGCTTGTCTGGGGTCTGCTCTTTATCGTCAATCTGGGCGCTGTGGCCAAATCGCAGGCCAATGTCTGGGCCATTACCGATAATGGGCAGGAAGCCTCCGTGCATATGTATTTTTCGCCTTCCTGCTCCAGTTGCCGTGAAGGCATCGCCCGTCTTTCCGGCCATGTGGACGTGGCCTTCTATCCCCTGGCGGAAAATGACACGGACGTATACCGCGTGGCCCACATGCTGCACAGGCTGAACCTGGGAGACAGCATGGCAGAAGCCCTGACGCGCGCGCAAAACGTGACCGCGCCAGGCGGCCTCGCCAACTGGAGCCTGGACATGATGTGGCTGCGCTTCCGTATGCTGCGCAACAAATCCCACGTATTTCTGGCGGGATCCCATGCAGTGCCTTTCTTTGAATACCACGGCCTGCCCTCGATGCTGGTCAAGCAGGGCCAGAGCTCCGGGCAGCGTGGGGCAGCGGGTCCTGCCGCCAACTCCGGCATACCTGCTGGCGGCATGACCGGCGCAGGAATGACGGGCGGCGCAGGCGCGGCCGCCCCGCAAAGACCGCAGGGCAACGCCAGCGACGTGCTGCCGCTGGAACCGCAGATAGCGGGACAGTGCGGCGGCCCTGCCCCCTGCCCTGAGTAGGTTGGGCAGTTGACCGCCTGACGGTATGGGAGTAGCGGCACGTTACGATTGTTCTGACGGCTGCGGGAGCGGGCGTTCGACGTAAAAGCGTCAACGCGGGGCACTGCGGGGCAGGTCCCAGGATATGCGCACTGTTTATCCACGCTGCCTGTCCCGCGCCGGGTATGGACTCAGGGAGTCCGCACGGGTAGGCGTACAGGGCAACCACACAGGGCAGCCGCACAGGATTTCCAGGCGGCTCACAGGCGTAAAGAGCATGCCGCTAACCCCCGGAAGGCGTCACGGCATGCCGCAACCACCGGGAATGGACATTCCCGGAGGTACTCCGCCAGAAGAATCGCGGCGGAACTGCCCGGTACGCCGGGTGCGCGGCATTGTGCGTTTTGCCGCGTCAGGCCCGGAGCGCGTTGTTGTAACAATAATAGCGACATGGCAACACAGGCGCAAAGGTGATGGGCGCTGTTAGGGATGGGCAGCCACCCCATGCACAAGTGCGGCGCAAGACAACTTTGTGCAAAAAATAACGTAAGTAGCGCAGACAAGCGGTAAAGGGGCTTGACGCCCTTTACTCTTCCACTTTATATGAAACAGCCTTACCCGTAAGGCATGAGGGCGGCATGAAAGCAAAGGCTTTGTTCAGAGAGCGCAAAAGTGAAATCGTTCGCCTTTGGGCTGAAGAGGTTTTTAACACCTACCCGTTTGAAACGACGGGTTTTTTGCGTACCCGCGAAGACCCGTTCAGCAATCCTGTCGCCAACATGACCAAGGAAGCGGCCGATGCGCTGTACGACGCCATGGCCGGTGAACACGTTGACCCCGCCCAGACCAAGCAGGCTCTGGAGAGGTTCATCAGGCTGCGCGCCGTGCAAAAATTTTCTCCAAGTCAGGGTCTGGGTGTATTTTTTCTCATGAAGCCCATTCTGCGCGAGCACCTCTTGCCCGAGTTCATAGCTCTGGGCGATGTGGCGCCATATATGGAAGCCGAGTCGCGCCTGGACAGCCTGACCCTGCTGGCCTTCGACATGTACACGGAGGCTCGCGAGGTTCTGGCCAACCTGCGCATCACAGAAATTCGCAACCAGCACGCCCAACTGGCGCGCTGGGCGCAAAAGCTGGAAGGCGGCTCGCCGCATCCGGTTGACGAACGCTGAAATCCACACGTTTTCTGCCCGGCATCTTGCCCTTGCCGGGCTTTTCAGGCGTGCGGTCCAGGCATTTCTCAATATCCCGTGGTGGGCTTTTGAGGCAACTTTAGTGGAAGTGAGGTAGGGAATGTTCAATTCATTACTGCTGGTGCTGCTCATAGGAGCCACCGCCTGGGCGGGAGCGGCCATAGGGCTTGCGCCTCTGTTCGGCGTTGTGCTGCCTTATGTGGCAGTCGTCGTCTTCATCGCTGGTGTTATCTGGCGCATGGTGTACTGGGCCAAATCGCCCGTGCCTTTCTGCATCCCCACCACGGGCGGGCAGGAAGTGTCGCTTGATTTCATCAAGCCCAACCGGATCGACTGTCCCAGCAACACCTGGGACGTGGTGCGTCGCATGTTTCTGGAAGTGTTTTTCTTCCGTTCGCTGTTCCGCAACACTGTAGCCGATGTGCGCGAAAACGACCCCATCAGCAAGGGACCGCGTACCATTTATTTTTCTTCCAAGTGGCTGTGGGTTTTCGCCCTGCTGTTCCACTACTGCTTCCTGCTGGTTTTCATCCGGCACTTCCGCTTTTTCATGGAGCCCATCCCCTCCTGTATCAAGTTTCTCGAAACCATCGACGGCATCATGCAGGTGGGCTCGCCCCGCTTTTTCATGACCGGCGGTCTGGTGCTGGTGGGCGTGCTCTTTCTTCTTGGCCGCCGCATCTATGACAAGCGCCTGCGCTACATCTCGCTGTTCAACGACTATTTCCCGCTGTGGCTCATCACAGGCATCATCAGCACCGGCCTGTGCCTTCGGTATTTTGACAAGACCGAAATAGCCCAGGTCAAGATTTTCGTCATGGGGCTTACCCACTTTGCCCCCGTGACCACTGCCGGCATTAACGCGCTCTTCTTCACCCACCTTACTCTGGTGTGCGTACTGCTGCTCTACTTCCCCTTCTCCAAGCTCATGCATATGCCGGGCGTGTTCTTCAGCCCCACGCGCAACCTGGCCAACAATTCCCGCCGGGTCCGCCACATCAACCCCTGGAATCCGCCCAAGCAGTACTTCACCTATGCCGAGTACGAGGATACCTATCGCGACGCCATGGCTGAAGCCGGGCTGCCGCTGGATAAGCAACCCGAAAAGGCCGCCGAGTAAGGAGTCTTCATCATGGCAAAATTACCTACGCCGCAAATGCTTGTCGCCAGCCGTCCGGAATTCCCGGTCGAAGACTGGCTTGACGTCAAGCCGGAATTTACGCCGGGCAGCTTCTGCTATCCGGCCAAGAAAGACACAATGGAACTGTTGCACATGCCCAATCCCCACGAGTGGGATCCGTCCGCCGAGGACTGGAACCTGCCCGAAAACTGGGAACAAATCCTGTGCGACGCCTTTGCCGACAGGCTTGAAAAACACCGCTCGCTCAAGCTGTTCATGGACATCTGTGTGCGTTGCGGCGCCTGTGCCGACAAGTGCCATTTCTTCCTTGGCACCAACGATCCCAAGAACATGCCTGTGCTGCGCGCTGAGCTGCTCCGCTCGCTCTACCGCCGCGACTACACCATGCTGGGCAAGATTCTTGGCAAGAAGGTCGGCGCCCGTGGCTGGGACGTGGCCGTAGTCAAAGAACTGTTCTACTACGCCTACCAGTGCACAGAGTGCCGCCGCTGCTCGCTCTTCTGCCCCTACGGCATCGACACCGCCGAAATCACCGCCATCGTGCGCGAACTGCTGCATGAAGTCGGCCTCGGCACCCACTGGATCATGGATCCTGTGAAAAACTGCAGCTTCACGGGCAACCACCTTGGCATCCAGCCCCACTCCTTTGTGGAAATCGTGGAAATGCTGGCCGATGACTGCGAAACCATCACCGGCATCCGTCCCAAGACGCCCTTTAACGAAAAGGGCCACGAAATCCTGTTCATCACGCCCTCCGGCGACGTATTTGCCGACCCCGGCATCTACACCTTCATGGGCTACCTCATGCTCTTCCACGAGCTTGACCTGGACTACACCTTCTCGACCTACGCATCTGAAGGCGGCAACTTCGGTTCCTTCACCACCTTCAACATGGCCAAGAAGCTCAACGCCAAGATGTACGCCGAGGCCGAACGCCTGGGCTCCAAGTGGATTCTCGGCGGCGAGTGCGGGCACATGTGGCGCGTGATCAACCAATACATGGACACCTACAACGGCCCTGCCCCGGCCAGCATGGAAGTTCCCGTGTCGCCCATTACGGGCACGGTGTTCAAGAATGCCGCCTCCACCAAGATGGTGCACATTGCGGAATTTACGGCTGACCTCATTCATCACAACAAGCTGAATCTTGATCCCAGCCGTAACGACCATATCATCACCACCTTCCACGACAGCTGCAACCCGGCCCGTGGCATGGGCCTGCTGGAAGAGCCCCGCTACGTGCTCAAAGCCGTGTGCAACAACTTCCATGAAATGCCCGAAAACACCATTCGTGAGCAAACCTTCTGCTGCGGCGCCGGTTCCGGCCTCAACACTGAAGAAATCATGGAACTGCGCATGCGCGCGGGCATGCCGCGCGGCAACGCCCTGCGCTTTGTGCAGGAAAAGTACGGTGTCAATCACATGGCCTGCGTTTGCGCCATTGACCGCGCCACCCTGCCCCCGCTCGCCAATTACTGGGCGCCGGGCGTCAATGTGAGCGGCCTGCATGAACTGGTGGCCAACGCCCTTGTCATGAAGGGCGAAGGCAAGCGCACCATGGACCTGCGTCAGGAAGACCTGCCCAATGTGGTGGACGACGAGGACGCGCCCGAAGCACAGGGGGAGGGCCAATAAATGTATAACGCCAAAGCAGTTATCGTTGGGATCATAGTATTTGTGGCCCTGTTCACCTCCCCTTTCTGGCTGAGCATGATGGGGAAGGATTACAAAAGCACCGGCATTGAGCTGCCCAAGGGCGAAAAGGAATGCATTGAGGACGTGCAGTTCATGCGCGACCAGCACATGCGCCTGCTCAATGAATGGCGCGACGAGGCCCTGCGCAAGGAAAACCGCGTCTATGTGGCCACCAGCGGCAAAAAGTGGAACATCAGCCTCCAGAATACCTGCTTGAAGTGTCATAATGACTACAAGGGATTCTGTGAAAAGTGCCATACGGCTAACGGCGTTGATCCCTATTGCTGGACTTGCCACATCATTCCCCAGGGGAGCAAGTAATGAACAAGAGCAGAAGAAGCTTTCTGAAAGTGGCGGGCTTTTCGGCCTTCGCCCTTACCAGCGGCATGGCTGCCCTGTCTGGCGTTGCCCAGGCGCAGATTGCCCCCGGCAAGTATGAGCCCGCGGCCAATGCGCTGCATGCCAAACGCTGGGCCATGGTCATCGACACGCGCCAGTTCAAGGGCCCTGAAGACTACAAGCCCCTGAGCGACGCATGCCACGCCTTCCACAACGTACCGCAGATTCCCGGCAACCAGGAAATCAAGTGGTTCTGGCTGGACAGCTACGCCCATGTCTTCCCTGACGACATGAACGCGCACCTGAACACCCACTCACGCGAATCCATGTATCCGCTGCTGTGCAACCATTGCACCAATCCGCCCTGCGTACGCGTGTGCCCCACACAGGCCACCTACAAGATGGAAGACGGCATTGTGGCCATGGACTACCACCGCTGCATCGGCTGCCGGTTCTGCATGGCTGGCTGTCCCTACGGCGCGCGTTCCTTCAACTTCAAAGACCCGCGCAAGTTCCTGTCCAACCCCGTGCCCAATCCCGAGTACCCCACGCGCATGATCGGCGTGGTGGAGAAGTGCACGTTCTGCGCCGAGCGTCTTGCCGTAGGCAAGCTGCCCGCCTGCGTGGAAGCGGCCAATGGCAAGATACTTTTCGGCGACCTGGAAGACCCCAATTCAACGGTGCGCCAGGCTTTGGCCGCCAACTACAGTATTCGCCGCAAGCCCAGCCTGGGCACCCAGCCCGGCGTCTACTACCTTATCTAGGGAGAACAGGCCATGCTTGAAAAATTGCTCGACGGTCCTAAGACCTACTACATGTGGCTGATCTTCCTGCTGGTTCTTATCGCGGGTTGCGGCCTTGTGTACCTCGATCAGTTGCAGAACGGTCTCTCCGTCACCGGCCTCAGCCGTGACGTTTCGTGGGGATTGTACATTTCGCAGTTCACCTATTTCGTGGGCGTGGCGGCCTCGGCCGTCATGCTGGTGCTGCCCACCTACTTCCATCACTACAAAAAGTTCAAACGCATGATCATCTTTGGTGAATTCATGGCCGTCGCGGCCGTGGTCATGTGCGCGCTCTTCATCGTGGTGGACCTTGGTCAGCCCCAGCGCATGCTCAACGTCATGCTTCACCCCTCGCCCCATTCCGTCATGTTCTACGACATGATGGTGCTCATCGGGTACCTGGGTCTGAACATCATCATCGGCTGGGTCACGCTTGAGGCCGAAAGGCACGAGATTGAGCCGCCCAAATGGATCAAGCCCCTTATCTACATCTCCATCCTGTGGGCTTTCTCCATCCATACGGTCACGGCCTTCCTGTACGCGGGCATCCCCGGCCGCCATTACTGGCTCACCGCCATCATGGCCGCCCGCTTCCTGTCCTCGGCCTTCTGCTCCGGTCCTGCCATCCTGCTCCTGCTGATGATGGTGCTGCGCCGACTGACGGGCTTCGAGCCCGGCAAGGAAGCCGTGAAAACCCTGACCACCATCATTGTGTACGCCATGTGCATCAACGTGTTCTTCTACCTGCTGGAAATCTTCACCGCCTTCTACAGCGGCATTCCCGGCCATGAAGAACCCATCCACTTCCTCTTCTTCGGGCACGAAGGTCATCTGCCCTGGGTGAGCTACTGGATGTGGGGCGCTGTCATCATGGCCTTTGCCTCTCTGGCCCTGCTCATTCCGCCCAAGCTGCGCGAAAACCCCTGCCTGTTGCCCATCGCCCTCATCATGCTGGTGCTGGCCTCCTGGATCGACAAGGGTCTTGGCCTGCTGGTGGCCGGTTTCACGCCCAACATGTTTGAAGCCTTCACGCCCTACATGCCCAGCGCCAAGGAAATCGCAGTTGCTCTCGGCGTCTACGGCGTCGGCGCTCTGGTGCTCTCCCTGCTGTGGCGCGTCGCTCTTGGCGTCAAGATGGAAGTGAACCACATGCACGACTAGGTTGACCGCGAGGTCGGCCATACGGTGAAAAAACCGTTACCAAAGCCCCCGTGTTCGCACGGGGGCTTTCCTATACCATCCAATTGTGATAAAATTCTCTTATCAGAGCGTGTGTGCCGGAACCAGAGCGAGCCGCCTACGCGGACGCCCGGCGTGGAAAAGCCAGCACAGCTTTAACCGCCTGCGCACACGACGGGGGGGCGGCTGCTGCAGTCCTAAACAGTACAAGGCCGCAGCCAGGATGCCATACGCCGTGCGACTGTATATTTGCAGAGTCGACCGGTCAGGATACGGCCCAAGACAAAGCGAAAATCTGGCAAAGTCTTTGTACAGGCCCGGACGCAAACGGCGTCAAGGCTGCTGGCATGTGCCCAAATTCAGAAGCTCAACAAGGCGGCATGCTTGACTTTCATTGCTCCCCAAAGGCATAGTACAGACCATTGTCATCATTATTTGCAAGGAGATCACGATGCAGCAAGCGCTTAAAGACGCCATAACCATTTGCAAAACTTTTTTGCGCAACGGCTATGACGCGCATGTCATCAATGCCCCCTTGCAGGAACATCTGCTCCAGAAGGCTAACCATCTGGCCGTGGACATTGCCTGCGAGCCGGACATGGACACCCTGTTCAAGCTCTTTCCCAAAGCCACGGCCACCTCTGAAAGCCGTGCGCTGGCCGTTATGGAAGAAAACGGCGTCACATACCGTTTTTATCCTCTTGAAGTGGCTGCGGCCGGACACCCCGAACTGTCGCTGGTCAGGATCACGCCCACGATGATCGATCTCATGAGCCCGGAAGAGCGCCTCAAGCTGCGCCTCACGGGTTTTAATACGCCCGAACCCAGCAACGACGTGTATGACGGTTTTGAAGACATCAAAGGCGGAGCCATCTGCCTCACCGGCCTGCCGGATGAGACCCTGCGCCACAACTATCTGCTGGCTGTTCGCGCCCTGCGTTTTGCCGCCAACTTTGACCTGCCCATTGAGCCCAACACCTGGCTGGCCATTATCCGTGCCTCCAGCCGCGTGCTTGATTACGTGCCCGCCACCGACATTATGGATGAGTGGCGCAAGGTTGCCGCCGAAAACATGCACCGCTTCGTCCGCCTGTTGTTTGACGCCCATATCCTTCAGGGGCTTATCCCCGAAGTGGCGTCGCTCTCCTGCCTGACGCAGATGCGCAACAAGGAAGGCGACACCGAAAACGTGTTCGAACACACGCTCGAGTGCATGAAGCGCTATCCCGAAGAGGATTTTCATTACGACTGGCTGGGCACCATGGCCATGCTCTTTCACGATGTTGGCAAGCTCTACACCGGCGAATACTATGACGGCCTGTGGACCTACTACCAGCACCACCGCGTCGGCGCCAAGGTGACGCGCAAAATCCTGCGCCGCTTGCACTTTACCCAGGAAGACATCGACCTTTTGTGCAACCTTGTGCGCAATCACATGCGCTTCCACTTCATGATGACGGACAGGGGCATACGCCGCTTCAAGGCGCTGGACGATTACCCCCGTCTTATCGCCATGGCGCGGGCGGACCTCAAGGCGCGTGACGGCATCCCCACCTCGTTCAACCACAATATGAAGTATCTGGACCGCGCGGAAACGCCCGAGCAGATGCTGGAGCCTCTGCTCAACGGCAATGAGATCATGAGCGAAACCAAGCTGTCGCCCGGCCCGCAGGTAGGGGTTATTCGTGATGCCCTGCTCAAGGCGCAGATCGCCGGAGAGGTCACGGACCTGGATTCAGCGGTTATTTTTGTGCGGGAATACGCTCGGAAGTCTGTGGGGTAATTGTTGAGGAAAGTTCGTCGTTAGTTTGACTGTGTGACTGTTGAGGCCGTCTCTGAAATATGGGACGGCCTTTTATTTTTCGCTTTGATCCTTCACGAAGCGAGAACTGATGACGGTTCCGGCGTGCTTTTATTTTGGGGTATGTTGATTGACTGAAATGTGTGAGCCCTGCGGGCACGGTGGCTTTCCTTTTTGTGTTGTTTGGGCCGCCTGTGCGGCGGGCGGTGCTTCCAGCATACTTTCAAGTTTTTGGCCTGTCGCTCGATTGAAGTGAACGTGCCCTGCGGGCACGGAGGCTTTTCTTTTCTTTAGCTTGGGCCGCCTGCGCGGCGGGCGGCGCTTCCAGCATACTTTCAAGTTTTTGGCCTGTCGCTCGATTGAAGTGAACGTGCCCTGCGGGCACGGAGGCTTTTCTTTTCTTTAGTTTGGGCCGCCTGCGCGGCGGGCAGTGCTTCCAGCATACTTTCAAGTTTTTGGCCTGTCGCTCGATTGAAGTGAACGTGCCCTGCGGGCACGGAGGCTTTTCTTTTCTTTAGTTTGGGCCGCCTGCGCGGCCGGCAGTGCTTCCAGCATACTTTCAAGTTTTTGGCCTGTCGCTCGATTGAAGTGAACGTGCCCTGCGGGCACGGAGGCTTTTCTTTTCTTTAGTTTGGGCCGCCTGCGCGGCCGGCAGTGCTTCCAGCATACTTTCAAGTTTTTGGCCTGTCGCTCGATTGAAGTGAACGTGCCCTGCGGGCACGGAGGCTTTTCTTTTCTTTAGTTTGGGCCGCCTGCGCGGCGGGCGGCAGATGGGGGCCTGTTAGGGGCTGCGCCCCTCCGAGGCCCCCTCTGCACTCCCCCCGGAACACCCTGCTGGGGCTTTCCCGTTTCCGCCACTCCACGAGGGCTGCGCGGCTTTTGCTCCGGGAGCTTCCTCGCTTCGCTCGGCGATCTCCCTGCGCGCCGCGCAATGCCATCATGCGCCTTCACACTGAATGAAAGACCGGTGAGGACGTCTCGTTGGCTGCGTGAAATCTCAAGAACGACGCCCTGTTGTTCAGGTAAGACACGTTGCGATGAAGGATTTGGACCTTGCCCTGGTTTTGAGATGCGTGGCTAATGCCCTGTGGCCACATAGGTTTTACTTCTATTTTGTTTGGGACGATTGCGCAGCGCGCGGCTACGTACGAACCTCGCCGACATGTCGGCATCGGTTCTTTATGATGCAGCCCCCGGCAACATTCCGTCCCTGTATGAGAAACCGCATTTACTGAAAATAACGTGCCTGTGCAGTCAGAGTATTTTCACCCAGAAATGCTCCGGTAACGGTAGGAAATGACATCCGCATGAAAACACAAGTGCAATTTATTTGCGCAGCTGCTAGTTTCCCGCATAAACAACAGCCTGGACACGTTGCTCATGAAGCTGGCTTTTTGGTATTAAACGTTCCGCAATTACCGAAGTGCGCAGATTTATTCATCCATAGTGAAGGCAGAGATTGGCATTGCGCGGCGCGCAGGGAGATCGCCGAGCGCAGCGAGGAAGCTCCCGGAGCAAAAGCCGCGCAGCCCTCGTGGAGTGGCGGAAACGGGAAAGCCCCAGCGGGGTGCTTCGGGGGGGATGCAAAGGGGGCCGAGAAGGGGGCGCAGCCCCATAACCGGCCCCGCCTTGCCGCACGCCGCGTAGGCGGCCCAAACAACAGTAAGAAAAAAGCCCCCGTGCCCGCAGGGCACAGAAACTGCCTCTCAAAAGACAAGCCCTGCTTTATCTTCTTCAGAGCGCCAGCCCCGCAGCCCTGCACTTCGCCGCTGTCGCGCAGGCGGTCAAAACAACAGGGAAAAAAGCCTTCTAGCCCGCAGGGCACAACAATCACCACTCAAAGGACAAGCCCCACTTGGCTGTCCCTGAGCCCCTACTGCGGAAACTCCTCGCCACATCGATATCTTTTCCAATAATAACACCTTATTATCAGAAATTTCATACAGTCAACAAGACGCCCTTTCCAATCGCTCATTCAGCGCGAGAGCACGCACTGGCATTGCGCGGCGCGCAGGGAGATCGCCGAGCGCAGCGAGGAAGCTCCCGAAGCAAAAGCCGCGCAGCCCTCGTGGAGTGGCGGAAACGGGAAAGCCCCAGCGGGGTGCTTCGGGGGGATGCAAGGGGGGCCGAGAAGGGGGCGCAGCCCCATAACCGGCCCCGCCTTGCCGCACGCCGCGTAGGCGGCCCAAACAACAGTAAGAAAAAAGCCCCCGTGCCCGCAGGGCACAACACCCGCCCTTCAAAGGACAGACTTGATTTTTATTCATCCTGAAATACCTGCCGTGCCCCCTCCCCGCTTCCCGTATTCTCCGCGCCGCAGGCCCCCACTTCAACAAATCCCCTTGTACTCTTTTCCTCCTCCCGGTAAACAAAGGGCGGGCCTTCACGCACAGGGCGAGGCCGTAACACCAACCAGCAGCCAGGACGCCCCCGGCCCGGCAGGACAGAATGATCAACCTTCTCAATCTCACCCTTCCTGAACTGGAAGCATGGACGCAGACAGAACTGGGCGAGCCCAAATTCCGCGCCATGCAGATCTGGCAATGGATATGGCAGCGCATGGCCCGTGATTTCGACATCATGACCAACATTTCCCGGCCCTGCCGCGAACGCATGGCCGCCAAGGCCTGCATCATCTGGCCGGAAGTCACCGCCGTGGAAGAAAGCCAGGACGGCACCACCAAATTTTTGCTGCGCCTTGAAGACGGCGCGCAGGTGGAAACTGTCCTCATTCCCTCGGATTCACGTGACGGCGTGCGCCGCTGGACCCAATGCCTCTCCTGCCAGGTGGGCTGCGCCATGGGCTGCACCTTCTGCTCCACGGGCGACATGGGTTTTGAGCGCAATATGACCATGGCCGAGATTCTCGGCCAGATACTGGTAGCCCGCGAGCATCTGGGCGACACGCGCCTGCACTGGCCCATGCTGCGCAACATCGTTTTTATGGGTATGGGCGAACCCCTGCTGAATTTTAACGAAGTCATGCGCTCGCTGGTCAGCCTCAACAGCGACAAGGGATTAAATTTTTCGCCGCGCCGCATCACGGTTTCCACCTGCGGCATTGAAAAAAACCTGAAGGAACTGGGCGAATGCGGCCTGGCTTTTCTGGCGGTTTCGCTGCACGCGCCCAATCAGGAATTGCGCGCACGCATCATGCCCAAGGCCGCCCGCTGGCCTCTGGACCGCCTGATGTCCACGCTCCAGTCCTACTCGCTCAACACGCGGGAACGCATCACCTTTGAGTATCTGCTGCTCGGCGGCGTCAATGACGGGCTGGAACACGCGCGGGAGCTGGTGCCCCTGGTTAATTCCGTTAAAGGCAAACTGAACCTCATTGTATACAATCCCGCTGAAGGTTCGCCCTACGCTGCGCCCAGCCATGAGCGCGTGCTGGCTTTTGAAAAGTACCTATGGGATCGCGGCGTCACGGCCATTTTGCGCAAAAGCAAGGGACAGGACATCAAGGCGGCCTGCGGCCAGCTCAAGGCCGCCAGACAAAAGGAACAACTGGAAGAGATCAGGGTTCCCCAGCCTGACGGCGGCGAGTAAAGAACGTCTGCGTAGAGTAATAACACATTGAAATACTTTGTGGGGGAGGGCCCCCATCCCCTAAAACTCTTATAGTAGTGTAGGATAGCACAACAAACTTTCTAGTTTGGAGTGGACGCGCCAGAGACGCCGCCTTCCAGTCATCTCGCCTAATATACAAAAAAAAGGCGGCCCGACTTTCAAAGCCGGGCCGCCTTATCATTTATAATCTGATAACGAACGTTATCAGCCCTTGAGGGCATTCTTACCGAGTTCCAGAGCTCGCAGGTTCACTTCCTGAAGCTTGGACGGCAAGAATTTTTTGATGGCCGCTTCAAGCGCGTCAACGCCAAAGGGCAAAACGCCCGAGGCGCAAACGGCGCTCAAAAGCACGGTATTGCCGCTCTGCACGGAGCCTGCCTGTATTCCCAGTTCACGACAGGGAATGAAATGGCACAGCCCCGCCACTTCGCGCACGCTGGCTTCAATGCGGCTCAAAGCGGGGTAGTCGGCCTTGCCCAGCGACACGCTTACAGGCGGCATGGGATCACTGCTGGAAAACACCGCGCCGCCCTTTTTGAGGTAGGGCAAACCGCGCAGGGTTTCCAAGGGTTCAAAGCCGAGCATGACGTCGGCCTCGCCCAGATCCAGCTTGGGCGAACGCCAGCCGCCAAGCAGCATGACGGATTCAACCACGCCGCCTCGCTGGGCCATGCCATGCACCTCGCCAGCCACAACATCCAGCCCGGCTTCAAGGGCCGTACGGGCCAGCAGGGTCGTAGCGGTCAGGGTGCCCTGCCCCCCCACACCAGTAAAATACACGCGCATGCGTTTCTGGTTGTTCTGCATAGTCATTGTTCTCACCTATCCCTGACGCTTGCGCGCCTTGAAGGCCCCAGGGGCCACCTGCAAACATACCATGCAGCCCGTGCAAAGGGTCGCGTCCACGGCCAGATTGTCGCCACTGCGGTAAAAAGCGGGGCAGGCAAGCTGCTCAAGGCAACGCATGGCCTCAGGCCCTTGCTGCGCCACCTCCGCCACCTGGGGCGAGGTCTTTTTGAGCTGGCGGCGGGCATACAGCACGCAGGGCTCTTCAGTGATGAGCACACGTACGCCGGGCTTGCTTTTCATTTCTTCCAGAGTGTTGGTCAGAGCCTTGATGTTGAAGGCCCGCACCTTGGCTACTTCGGTCACGCCCATGCCGCGCACGATGGTCTCAATGTCCATGTGGCTGCTCATGCCGCCGAGCACATCCTGCAACATGCCGGGGTTGGGCTGGTGGCCCGTCATGGCCGTAGTTCCGTTGTCCAGAATGACCATAAGCACGTTGTGCTGGTTGAAAACCGCGTTGGCCAGCCCGGTCATGCCGGAATGGAAGAAGGTGGAGTCGCCGATAAAGGCGATGACCGGCTTTTCGGAGGCGCGGGCAAAACCGCTGCCCGCCGAGATGGACGAACCCATGCAGACAAGAAAATCCGCAGTGCGCAGGGGCGGCAGAAGGCCCAGAGTGTAGCAGCCGATGTCGCTGGAATAGTAGGCGTCGTCGCCAAAAACCTGGCGCACCGTGTAGTACACGGCCCTGTGCGAACAGCCGGGGCAAAGGTTGGGCGGACGGCCCGGCAGATCCGGCTCGACGCTGCGCGGTTCCTGCACGCAACAGGAAACTCCCAGCCACTGTGCGAGGTCGCGCGTGACAAGGGTGGTGGAATACTCGCCCTGATGCGTGAGGATGTCATTCTTGCCGTCAATGGCCACGGTCAGCCCGCGCTTCTGCGCCAGGGCGCGGATGTCCTGCTCCAGCAGGTCTTCCCCTTCTTCCAGCACCAGCACGCGCTTGCACTGATTCAGGAAGGTGCAGATTTTTTCTTCCGGCAGAGGCCAGGTCATGCCCAATTCCAGCACGCGCACGCGGTCCGTCCAGTCATTGGCGGAAAGCGCGTCAGCCAGATAGTTGCGCGAAACGCCGCTGACAATGATGCCCAGATCCGTGGGCGCGGAGGGTTCGGTAACCGTGTTGAAGGGGCTTTGTTCCGCAATCTGGCGGGCACGGGCCACAATTTCGTCCAGCGCCACATGCCGCCTGCGCGCCACGGCGGGCACGGGCACAAAGCGTGTGGGATCGCGGCGAAAGTCCACCTTGGGCTGCGGCGCGGGCAGATCGTCAAAATCCACCGGGCCGCGCATGTGGCTGATGCGCGTAGTGGTGCGCAGCAGCACGGGCTGTTCAAGCTGGCGGGCAAGGCTGAAGGCTGCGCGGGTCATGTCCTTGGCCTCCTGGGCCGAGGCAGGCTCGAAACAGGGCAGCATGGCAAAACGCGCGTAATAACGGTTGTCCTGTTCGTTCTGGCTGGAGTGACATCCGGGGTCGTCAGCGGAGAGCACCACCAGCCCGCCGGGCAGGCCCGTGTACACGGCTGTGAACAGCGGGTCTGCGGCCACATTGAGGCCCACATGCTTCATGGTCACAAGGCTCAGAGCGCCGCCCAGGGCCGCGCCTGCGGCCACTTCCATAGCGACCTTTTCGTTGACGGAATACTCCAGCCGGTAGCGCCCTTCGCCGCCAATACGGTGAAAAGTGTCCGGCACTTCGGATGAAGGCGTACCCGGATAACAGGTGACCACATGCACGCCCGCCTCAAGGGCGCCGCGCACGATGGCCTCGTTGCCCAACAACAAATGACGCTCGCCATGAGCGCCGTGCAACAGGGGATTGTTGCTCATGCTTCCTCCCGACCCCGGCGCGTGGCACGCGGGCCGCTTCTGCTAGATGCAAGGTGCGCCCGGTGGCGCGCTCTTATTGCACAACAACCCGCAGTGCTGTGCATGCTGCGGGTTGTTGTAAGAAATCATTACGGCTTTGTTGGTGTTGCCTGCACGGGCTTTTGCCCGTCCTTGTCCGCATCCGGAGCGGCCTTGGCAACCGGAGCGCTGGACGCGGCTTCTTCAGCGGCCAGCTTGGGGTCAAGCTCGGCTGCGCGGGCGCGCAGGTAGCTGCTGTTGACGCCGTCAGTCTCACGGGCCAGGGCCAGGTATGTGCGGGCCGCCAGTTCATTCTGACCGGAGGCAATGGCGGCTTCAGCCATCATCTGGCGCAGCTGCGGAGCGCTGGCCGCGCCGGGCTGGGTGTTTTGCAGCCCTTGCAGCAGGGTCAGGGCTTCGGCGCTTTTGCCAGCCTTGAGCAGGGCTCCGGCCTCGCCAAGCGAAGCGGACAGGCTGAAAGCGCCGTCCGTACTTTTGGCGGCCTTGCCGTAAGCCTGGGCGGCAGTGGCGTAATCGTCGTTTTCAAGGGCACTTTGCGCCAGGGCCATATAGGCGGCAAAACGGGTGGAAGAAGGCGCGCCCTCCGCCAGCTGCGAGAGAGCTTTGACCTGATCCGCGCCATGATTTTGTATAAGGGTGCGCGCCAGGGCATCGCGGGCTTCACTCGCCCGGGAGTCGCCGTGCCAGTTATAGATGCCGGTGCCTATGAGCACCAGAAGAAACAGCACCAGCACGCTGGCTATAAGACCGGCATGGCGCAGCATGAATTGCAGAAGAGGCGCACTCTCCTGGCTCACTTCCAGTTGCAGGTCACGCAGCAGGGGCGCATCGCCCGTGCCTTGATTCTTTTGCGGATTCATGTATCAAAAACTCCTTAGGGGCGAAATCGCCGCCATTTCCGGCGTGCAAGCGGAGCGCGCACGTGAGGACGGACTCAGGACGGAAGTCTTCTTCATAGGCCACAAACAGTCCTTCTGTCAAAACAAATATCCCCGGCCAGGACCGCAAACGCGCGCCCACAGCCGCTGTTACAAGGAGTTCGCATGACGCCATCGGAAAAAATGGCGCGCCTTGGCGCGCAGGCTAAAAACGCGGCGCGTGCCATGACCAGGGCTACGCCCGAATCCAAAAACAGGGCTCTGCTGGGACTGGCCGAACTTTTGCGCGAACGCGAGGCGGATATTCTGGCCGCCAACGCCCGCGACGTCGAAGCCGCCAGGGCTGCCGGGCAGGATTCCGCCCGCCTTGACCGCCTCACGCTCACTCCCGCCATTATGGAAGAAATGCGCGCCGCCTGTGCCCACGTCGCCAATTTGCCCGATCCGGTGGGAGCCACCGAAAGCCAGTGGCAGCGCCCCAACGGCCTGCTGGTGGGCAAGATGCGTAT
Source organism: Desulfovibrio sp. MES5 (assembly GCF_002237645.1). Classification (GTDB taxonomy): domain Bacteria; phylum Desulfobacterota; class Desulfovibrionia; order Desulfovibrionales; family Desulfovibrionaceae; genus Desulfovibrio. The sequence goes on along the minus strand of NZ_MJUZ01000020.1, from coordinate 14,532 downwards.
TCCCCTTGGCGTTATCGCCATGATTTACGAAGCCCGCCCCAATGTCACCGTTGATGCGGCCATTCTGTGCATCAAGGCCGGCAACGCCGTCATCCTGCGCGGCGGCAGCGAAGCCCTGCACTCCAATACCGCTCTTGCGCAGGCGCTTCAGGACGCCATGGTGCAGGCTGGCCTGCCCGCCGAAGCCGCGCAGCTTGTGGCCGTGCCCGGGCATGAGGCCGTCAACGCCCTGTGCAAGCTCGACCAGTATATTGACGTCATCATCCCCCGTGGGGGCGAAGGTCTTGTGCGCGCCGTGACCGAGGCCGCCACCATGCCCGTGCTCAAGCATTTCAAAGGGGTGTGCCACGCTTATATCGAGCCGGACGCTGACCTTTACAAGGCTCTGGACATCGTGTTCAACGGCAAGGTGCAGCGCCCCGGCGTGTGCAACGCGCTGGAATGCCTGCTGGTTCACAAGGGCGTGGCCGCTCGTTTTCTGCCCATGGTGGCGGAAAAGCTCGGCGCTGCCGGTGTGGAGTTTCGCGCCGACGCTACCGCCCTGCCGCTTATGGACAAGGCTCCCGCAGGCAGCGTCGTGCCCCAGAAACCCGAAGACCTCGGACAGGAGTTCCACAACCTCATCCTTGCCGTGCGCGTGGTTGCGGATATGGACGAAGCCCTGGACCACATTGCCCGCTACGGCTCCAATCATACAGAAATCATCTGCACCAACGACTACGCCAAGGCCATGCGCTTTCTACGTGAGGCCGACGCCTCCATGGTGGCCGTCAATGCGTCCAGCCGCTTCAACGATGGCGGCCAGCTTGGCCTTGGGGCAGAAATCGGCATCTCCACTTCCAAGCTGCACGCTTACGGCGCCATGGGCGTGGAAGAGCTGACCACCACCAAGTTTGTGGTACTTGGGCAAGGGCAGGTGCGGCAGTAGTGACGGCGAACCTCGGCTCACAAGGGGCGGCGGCCAGTGCGGCTCCGGATGGCAAGGCTCCAGATGTGACGGCTCCCGGCGGCAAGGCTCACGGTGTAGCGGCTCCCGGCGGAACGCCAGGGCCGTGCGCGGGTCGGGCCATTTTGGGCGGCAGCTTCAATCCCCCGCATGTGGGGCATCTGCGTCTGGCCATTGAGGCCGCCGAAGCTCTGGCCCCTCTGGTGAGCGGCGTTGATCTCGTGCCCTGTGCCGTGCCGCCGCACAAAACCATGACGGGCATGCTGCCTTTTGATCTGCGCGCCCGCATGGTGGAAGCCAGCATCGTCGACCTGCCCTTTCTGCGCTGCAACAGACTTGAGGGGCAGCGACAGGGGCCATCCTATACATGGGACACGTTGTTGGCGTATCGTGAGGCCGAACCGCAAACAGAACTGTATTTCATACTGGGCAGTCCAGACTTTGCCCTGCTCCCCACCTGGCACAGGGGGCTGGAACTGCCGGGTCTGTGCCACTTTGTTGTGGTGCCGCGCGACGGACAAACCGCGCAGGACGTGATAGCCACGGCGCAAAGGCTGTGGCCCGAAGCCCGCGAGCGCGACCCTCTTGTGGGCGGCGGCCCTTGCATGGCCTTGCCCGGCGGCGGGCTGGCGCATTTTCTGCCCTTGCCCTGGCTGGACGTGAGCGCGTCGCGCCTGCGCAGTTTGTGGCTGGCAGGCCGAAGGGTGGATTTTCTGCTGCCGCGGGCGGCTTTTGAAATTCTGAAGCAGAGCGAGAAAACTGTTCAAGCACACTGGCGACAGACGGAGCCGACATGCTGACAACCGCCCCCAAGGACATACGCGAAAATGTGGCAAGAGCCTTAGGGTATCTGCGCAAGGATGAGGTGGAGCGCTCGCTTCTGGTCATGCGTGAAGCTCTGCGCCGTATGGCCGAGGTCAAGATGCTGCGCCCCGCGCGGGCGGAGCTGGACAGCCAGATCAATGAATTTCTGTCCACACTGGTGCGCCATCAGTGCATGCAGCCGCTGCTGGACCCGGCCCGGACGGGCAATCCCAAAAACATTCCCTTTCAGCAGGGCAAGGAAGCGGCCCTGGCCACAGTGATGGACGGCCTTGCCAAAATTCTGCAAAAAGAATCTGAAAATTGCGTTCAGGCAGAAGCCACCGCCCGTATGGAAAGAAAAAAGCATCTTATTGATACGGGGCTGCAGTTTATTCGCGAAGGGCAGACCGCCAAGGGGCGCGCCTTTCTCAAGCGTGTGGTTGAAGAGTTCACGCAGGAAGACGGCATCCGCGTCCAGGTGGCCCAGATTTTTTCCGCCGCCGGTCTGTATCAGGAAGCCGCCGAAACGTATGAAGAGGCCATGGTCAAACAGCCACGCGACCCTGCCGCCTACACCGGCGCAGTGGCCGCCTGGATGGAACTGCTCGAATACGAAAAGGCCGAGAACGTCTACAGGGCTGTGCTGCGAACGTTCGGCGGGCACCCTTCCACCTACGGCAAAATGGCAAAGCTGTACCTCATCTGGCACAAACGCCAGAAAGCAGAGGACATGGCCCTGCGCGCACTGCACGATGATCCGGAGCAGGCCGACGCGCTGGAAGTGATGGCCGCACTGGAACGCAGGTAGTCCACTGTAACGTCTGGGCATTGCCATTCAAAAAAAGATGCGCTATAGACAGCCTTCCGGTCACGGGCGCAACGCCCTGACCTGCGGAGAGGTAGCGAAGCTGGCCGTAACGCGCTCGACTCGAAATCGAGTTGTCCCTTAACCGGGGCACGTGGGTTCGAATCCCACCCTCTCCGCCATATATAATAAAATTATGTACTTATGAAAAAATGGAGTGTCAAAAACGATGCTCCTTTTTTGCATCATTTATCTTTTTGCTCCATTTATGCTCCACTCAGTTTGAAAGGAGGGGTAAAAATGGCAAGCATTCTCAAGCGCGGCGACCTGCAATGGGAAGCGAGAATCCGAGCGAGAATCCGACGGAAGGGTCACCCTATCACTTGCAAAACCTTCACCACAAAAAGTGATGCTGAAAAGTGGCGCGGGATATCGAAAATGAAATGGACAGGGGCGTTTTCACCTCTCGAACCGGGCGGAAAACACCATCCTGCATGAAGCCCTTGAACGCTTTATCGCTGAATATGTTCCCCGTTACAATAATCCCAAACTGGAAACGATAAAAGCCCGCTCTGTGCAGCGGCGGAAGATGGCGACAAAATTTATGGCGGCTATCCGCTCCAGGGATATTGCGGAATTCATCAAAGAGCACGAGGCCGAAGGCGTTACGAGCAACACCGTAAGGCTCGACTTGGCGGTAATCTCCCGAGTTTTCAATGTGGCACTCGCCTCATGGGGTATGGAATCGCTGCGCCTCCCCCGTCAGTAAAGTTCCGCGCGCTAAAATCGGCAACGGACGCACCAGACGGCTTGAGGGGGAAGAAGAAGAAGAAGAAGAACGGCTTTTGGCTGAATGCCAGGACACTCTCCGGCCTATCGTCCAGTTCGCCATTGAAATGGCAATGCGACGCGGAGAAATCGCGTCTTTGACATGGCAGAACGTAGACCTTGCCCGGAAGACTGTCTATCTGCCCAAGACAAAAAACAATGAGCAGCGGACGCTTCCCCTCTCCCCTGCCGCTATCGAAATCCTGAAAGGCATAGAGCGGGATGAATACCCTAGCGAGTTCAAGCTCTCCGATGTTTCCATCATACAAGCGTTCATCAAGGCATGCCAAAGGGCAAACATTGAGAGCTAACCTTTCATGACTTATGGCATGAGCGCTTACCCTGCCTTTTCGAACGTACCGACCTCGACATCATGGAAATCAAATCCATATCCGGGCATAAGACGCTTCAACTGCTTGCGAGACATAGCCATCTCCGGGCGTACAAGCTTGTAGACAGGCTTGCGGGGCTAGGCGTGGGGAAGTTTCGCCGTAACAACGTTTGATAAATATTTTCAGCCAATTGACCTCAAGTAGTCTACAATCTTGGCACCTTTTATTCCGAGAGAAACTGAATACACTTCGTGGTATTCAATGAACATTCCTGTGAATAGTTGTACAAAAGTGCCATCACGCGGAATGATACGATATATTGGCCCCCCACTTACCCCTCTAGGGACAGGGCCAGTGATTTCTAAGTTGGCAGACAAAGAGTTCTGCTTTCTCCGATGATACTCCATGCAAAAAAAACTATCGGATTGGATTTCAGGGGTGGCAGGCTTCAAGTTTTCAGGCGTAGCCCTTGGCAGCGTCATCCAGTCAAATGGTTTTTCATATGTGAAAACGTTATTGGGTTTTATTTTAAATTTTGAAGCCTCAAATCCAACAACGTAAAACATTTCATCATGGTACAGCGAGCCTATGGATTCCTCAACATTTATAGGTGTCATCATGCGAAGCTTGCTTGCAAGGATATCATCTTTTGACAAAGGATACACTGCCAAATCAAGACTTTTATTTATTATAAACAAATTTACATCTAAAACATGCAGTCCGTGTCCTGGTATACAAACTATAATATTATTTGAAGCGGCGCAATCGAGAGCATGTGATGCAGTGATTAAAAATAACATTCCATCAATACTTGCATAATATGATGTCGCTTTTCCAAAAAATTTATGCGTATCATGAGATTCTCTGATGATTGGAAAACATGAATACATCTCATCTATAGATAGCAAATCCGAAAATCTATCTTTTAACTCGTTGTATACAGCAAACAGTTCATCATTTTTTTTAAGTTGAGCCGTAGCATCAACTCCTTTCCGCTCAAGTTTTCCTATCTCTTTTATTTGATCAATTAGCGCAGCAAAGTCAGCCCATTTTTCCATTTCTCTCCTCCCATTTCTATTTCTTACCTACATTTTACTCACAACTTCGGCCAACATTGAAAACGGCAAAAGCAAATGTGGACTCACTCTATATTTGCAAAGCCAAAATGTTCGTCCGCCTTTTTGACGAAAGGGGGAAGCTGTCCGGGTGCGTATATGTTTCCACACCCTGTGACACCTGACTGCAAAAAGCAACAGATATAGAGAGGAGAAAATGATGCGCGCATACAGCTACAGAGAAGCGGTAGAATCCGGCCTTGAGCCACAGGACTACATCTTTGCCAATGAAGAAATAACTTCTGAGGCGCTTTTTGTGGCTCCACAAAGCAATATACCCCGCGCGACAAAGGGATAGATTTCAGTGAGTCGGGTAAACATGCCGCTCTGGATAACCTCGCCACTCTTTGCCGCACAGGTAAAGAAAACGCGTCTCAATCTTGGACGCCCATACAAACATGGCTGCTGGATTTGCGAAGGCGTGGCATGGCTGTTTTGTTGGTGCATCATGCAGGGAAATCAAGGGATCAGCGCGGCACGTCTGCCCGTGAAGACATTATGGACACGGTAATCAGCCTTAGACGCCCCAAAATATACAACGTGGCAGAGGGAGCGCGATTTGAAGTGCATCTGACCAAAGCGCGGGGCATTGTTGGTGAAGAAGCTCTGCCCTTTGAAGTGCATCTGCGTAGTGAGGACAATCGGCTTCTTTGGGACGTAAGCGATCTAGTGAATATTCAGGCTGAAGAACTTAAGCGCCTTCTTGGAGAAGGCCTCAGCCTCAGAGATTGTGCTGATGAAATGGGTGTCAGCAAATCTGTTCTGCATCGGCTCAAAAAGCGCTTGGAGGGTGACCAATGACACGATCTGCAAATCTTGCCCGTCCTCTGTCCCACTGTCCCACTCTCTGGGGCAGGGACAGCGGGACAGCAATCAGCCGCATCACCCCACAAGCGCCAGATGGTTTGAAGCAAGCCATGTTTTCGCTTGGCTCAAACGGCTTGCTCTGCGAGGCGTCAAAACACATTGCCGCTTCACGGCAAAAGGAGCGCGCCTATGCTTGCTGAGTCGCGCAAACACGCCCCCCGAAAAAATGGCCGCCCAAAAGGCGACCCCATAAAGGTGCGCCACATGACAATCGGGGTGCGCGTCAATCCGGCTGAGTGGGAGGCGCTTCAGCTTCGTGCGCAGCACATGGGCATGAGTCCTGCGCAGTGGTTACGCACAGCAGCTTTGAGCAGGCGCATGCCGCTTCCCCCTGTGCCAGAGGTTAACCGCAAGACCTACGGCGAACTTGCGCGGTTGGGCGTTAATCTTAACCAAATCGCCAAGGCTGCCAATGCGGGCCGAACAGCTGTTCCCTTCGGACTACTGAGGGAACTACTTCGCCAGATCATGTGTTTGCAAGCTTCCCTGATGGGTGTTGCTGACAGCATGCCGCCAGTTGCGGAAGAAGCGCCTTGATAGCCAAATGTATCAAGGGCAAGGGCTTTCGTGGGGCGGCCACCTATGATTTGCAGCCCCACAAAAGCCTGCTGCTTGAAACCAATATGGCGGGGCGAACACCACGCGCCCTTGCTGCGGAGTTTGGAGCTATTCGCGCCCTGAGGCCGAATCTGTCCAAGGCCGTTTGTCATGTGAGCCTGAGCCTACACCCGGAAGAATCCCTATCAGATGAGCAGTGGTGCGAGGCTGCTCGTTCGTGGCTTCAAGGCATGGGTTTTATAAACAATCAATATGTCATTAGCCGACATACTGACGCAGCACACGCACACATTCATATTCTGGTGAACAGAATTGCACTGGATGGAAAAGTGGTGACTGACGCGCACGACTACAGGCGACAAGAAAAAATCATGCGGGAACTGGAGCAACGGTTTTCTCTTCGGCAAGTGAGCTCAAGCCGGGAAACGTTGCGGGCAGCCCTTACGAAAGAGGAGATTGAGCACGCCCTGCGTACTGGCGAGGCATCCACCCGCATGAACCTACAAAAAATAATTGATGCGGCCCTTACGCAAAAAATTGCGTTGAATGCGTTTTGTCAGAAATTGGCGGCCCAGGGCATGACCGTGCGTTTAAATAAAGCCTCCACCGGATTTGTTTCGGGGATCAGCTTTGCGCTTGGTGACGTGAAGTTCAAGGGCAGCAAGCTCGGCAAAGGCTACACATGGGGCGCATTGCAACTCAGAGGATTACTCCATGAGCAAGATAGACGAATTGAAGAACATGAGCAGGGCATCGGAAGCGGCGACAGCACAGACCGCGCCGAGCGAGATAGATCAGACAAGGGTAGAAGCCCATCTGATGGTGTTGAGCTTACAAGAGGAAACCCGGATCAAGAATTCGCAAGAGCTGATACAACGTTTGAAGGAATTGCAAAGCGCTACCTCGCGCGCAGCCAACGAGATCGAGGGCGCAGCCCGTCAGGTGAGGGATTATCCCGTTGAGGTTTTGAATCAACACAGGGCGCGTATGGAGCAATGCATGGCAAAGTGCGAGGCGGCGGCAATCGCATCAAAGGAGTATTTTGATAAATCGCGTGCAGTAATGGATGGTTACGGCAAGGAATTGCGGGGTGATACGTGGTGGTTGGCAAGTGTAACTGCTGGATGCACAGCACTTTTCTTTGTGTTTTTGTACGCCTTTATCGGCTGGCTCAAAAGGTAATGGCTGATATTGTTGAGTAGCAATGGGCGCGTGAAGCATGGATAACCTCCTTCCGCGCCCTAATATTGACAACGAGCAAAATTGAGCGCATTTATGTTTAACGAATACGCTTAACGTATTCGCGCTGCGAATGCTGCCAAGAGCGTTCAGGCTATTCGCTGGAGGCATTAATGAGGGTACGCTTCAGATGATTATGAGCTTCAAAAACGAAGAGACGGAAGAGCTTTTTACCTCTGGCAATTTTCCGCCTCTGAATACAGCACAGCGAAAGGGGTTGCGCATGCTGCGTATTCTGCATGCAACAGGCCAGCTCAATTCGCTCCGAATTCCTTCAGGCAACAGGCTGGAAAAATTGAAGGGAGATCGGGACGGTCAATTCAGCATCGCTATTAACATGCAGTGGCGCATATGCTTTCGATGGGAAGATGGAAACGCATATGATGTAGAAGTGGTGGATTATCACTAGCGGCAAAGCTATTGGCAGAAAACAACAAAACACCACTCATGGTTAGGAGATATTTTATGATTGCTATTCACCCCGGCGAAATATTGCGCGAAGAATATATGGCTCCACTTGGTCTCACTGCCTCCATGCTTGCTCTGGAGCTGCGGATTCCCGCTTCACGAGTGCATGAGATTATTAACGAAAAGCGGGGTATCTCTGTAGACACTGCCCTGCGGCTTGCAAAGTTTTTTGAAACTGACCTCAATTTGTGGGTCAACTTGCAGGCGCAGTATGAAGCGGATTCGATGGATGCTCAGAAGCGCACGGAGATGGAAAGGATAGTTCCTTACAGCGAGTTGCAGAGGGCTAGTGCTACGCTATAATATTTTGTTCAGAAAATAGAGGGCGGCCTTAGGCCGCCCTCTATCGTTCCGGTAAGCCAGTTTAATCAAATTAAGTACAAACGCTTCAAAGACCATAAGGTAACGAATTGCGCTATGCGGAACCTTACCTTATGCTATAACAAAGGTGTCCGCATTTGGTGTGGCCCATATTTTAAATGAGACTTTAACTATTGTATAAAACTATGCCCCAATCACCAGAATTAGCCGGAGGAGAAGGATTTACCTATGAAGGTAATGTGGCAGCTTTTTATCTTGCTGCCCTTCTCGCCGAAGCATATGCGCCCGGGATTGAAGATCGAATTGTATGTTGTGTTTCGGTTCAACAGCGTGACTTCGGCGAACCACTTGATGACGTCATTGTTGACTTTAAAGATACGACAGAAAATGAAGCACGCCTTAGCTTGCAAATTAAGCGTTCGCTCACTGTCAGCAATGCTGAGTCAAATAATGATTTTCGTGATATCATTCGCGACAGTTGGGCAACTTTCAAAAAAAATAATTTTCGTTTTGGCATTGATCGCTACGGTACAGCCGTTGGCACAATCTCCTCCGCCAAAGAACGTGCCCTCAAAACCCTTTGTGACTGGGCACGAGAAAGCCTCACTCCTGAACATTTTAATGCTCGTTTTGCGCCAAATGGGAGTGCAAGTGATGAAATACGGGCGATTAAAGAAACTATCCTCTCCTTGCTAGAAAAAATAAATGGTACACCATGTGCAGATGACGAAGCCCACCAGTTTCTTGCCCATTTTGTGCTTATTCAGTTTGACTTTCTTCGTGAAGGCAACACGGATTCTCCAGAAGCTATTAATCGTATAAGGGAATGTTTAGCCCCAAACGAGGGATGCAAAGCTCCCCTCGTATGGGGGAAAATGATTCAGTGGGCACGCGATTCTGCGGGAAAATCTGGCCAATTTAACCGTATCCGGCTTGTAAAGGACGTATCGCACCTCGTGCAACTACGTGGAGCCCCCTCAATCGTTTCTGACTTAAACAAGTTAACTGAACTAGCTAGAAGCTATGTGAGCCTTATCCCTGATGATATTAGTGGAATTAATGTTGAAAGAAGTGCGCTGCTTGATGACTATAATACTAAACTATCAGCAGCACGCTTGCTCCAGATTCGAGGCCTCCCCGGAAGTGGTAAATCCGTCATAATGCGGCAGGCTGTGGAGCGCTCGCTTGAACATGGTCCGACGATCTTCATCAAAGCAGAGCAGCTCGAAGGAACAAGTTGGATTAGCTACGCGACATCACATGGGCTATCAAACATACCTCTTGAGCGACTTCTTGTAGAAGTCGGCGCAGCTGGCACCAATATCCTTTTTATAGATGCGATAGATCGAGTAGAAAGAAGGTATCAATCTGTCATTCTTGATTTATTCAACACTATCACAAATTCTCCTTTATTGAGTGACTGGCGTATCGTGGTGTCACTCAGAGACTCTGGTGTCGAAATTCTTCGCAACTGGTTGGGAGATTTTATTGACACGTTGAGGGTTGAGACTCTTCAGGTAGAGATATTTGACGATCAAGAATCGGAAATATTGGCAAATAAAAAACCACAGTTACGTTCGCTTCTGTTTGGCACAGATCAGGTGCGAAATATTGTTAGAAGGCCCTTTTTTGCAAAAATTCTTAACCAAGGGTACCTAGCCGACCCTAGCGATTCAACCTTTGCTCCCCAATCAGAGATAGACTTAATTGAAAACTGGTGGCGACGAGGTGGCTACAACGAAATCGGACAAAACGTTGTAGAACGGCAGCGCACCTTGCTTGAATTGGCAAAAGCTCGCGTCAGCAATCTCAGCCAGCCAATTTTTCTTAGCAGGCTATCGACGATCAACCACTTAGACGCACTAAGAGTAGACGGCATACTTCAAGATGCTCGTGAGGGCATATCTGTTCGTTTTACACATGACATTTTTTTTGAGTGGGCCTTTTTTTATGTTCTCACAGAGGCTAGCCCTCAGTGGATGGATATAATCAAAAACTGCGGAGAACCTCCAGCCGTTGCACGTGTCGTAGAGCTAATTTCTCAATGGGAATATACTAGGGGGAACGATTGGGGGGGCTGTCTGGAAAAATTGAAGTGTGCTGAGTTAAGATATCAATGGTTACGAGCTTGGCTACTTGGTCCTCTTGGAACCTCGGAATTCGATGCTTCAGATGCTCTGTTTGCATCAACAACTTTCATTGATGATTTTTATTTATTCAAAAAAGTACTTGTGTGGTTTCAGGCTGAAAAGACGATACCAAACTCTAACGTCATGTCTGGAATCGTGCCAAACGCTAATTTGATTCGGATGGCTTATCTTTTTGCATGGCCATCAGATTTAACAACATGGCGCCGCCTTATCGACTTTATCATTAGGCGAATTCAAGAAATTCCGCAGCGCCTCTATCCAGAGATAATTTCCATTTTTGAGGTTTGGCAACATGCCCTTTCTGGTTATAAAAATCCGACTTCTCATGCTATCTTGAAACAATGCTCTATATGGCTTTCTTCAGCAGAAGATGAACTCAAGGCATCTCGAAATTGCGCTAGAGATTCAATGGGTTGGGATGATATAAAAGACTTACCATCATTTCATGAATCTTTGGTTAGGTTGATTTTACTTTCAGCAAGGAGTGAGCCTGAATTCGTCTCAGAGTATTTACAACGAGTCACAAATCAAAGCCGAATTGAAGAAAAAAGCTTTCACAACATCATAGCCTATTCAGGCATTCTTTCTCAAACATTACCCAAGCAGCTTGTAGATATTTCACTCGCATTCCTGCTAAAGGAGTTGCCAGAAGATCGAATTTCTCGTGATATTCGGCGACAGAAATCCAATTCTGAATGGCGCAAATCTCTTCTTGCCAAACCCGAAGATGAACGCACAGAACGAGAACGACTAGAACTAGAGCTATCCTTTCCTACTCTCTTCGCTGACCATTTGGGTTCACATGATTGGGATAAGCTTTCTCTTGATGATCACAGATTTTTCCCGTCATCTCCTCTTAGAGACCCCTTTCATTCGCTTTTTCAAACAGCGCCGCAAGAGGGATTACGGCTGGTCAGAGAAATATGTAATCACGCAATCACAGCATGGAGGCAGCTGCACCGCTGGTCATACGATCATCGTAGCACTCCAATTCCACTCGAGATAAAATTCCCGTGGGGGGCGCAAAAATTTTGGGGTAATGACCGCGAGTATCTTTGGTGCAGGTCCGTATGGCCTCCGTACATCCTTGGCTGCGCTTTGATGGCTTTAGAAGAATGGTGTTGCGCTGAGCTTGAGCGTAGAGTCCCCGTAGATGAACTCATTAAGGCTGTCGTAGAAGAGAATGAATGCGTTGCTATCCTAGGTGTCGCGGCAATGATTGCGCTCCAGACTGAAACCGTATCAGAAACTGTATTTCCGCTTATCAGTTCACAGCGTTTGCTCGATATGGATAAAAAACGATGGGTACGTGACTGCTTACCGTCATCAAGTTTGATTGGATTTACGAAAACCTCTGATAAGTCCCATGTTGAAGCAGTTGAAAAGCTTAATGGCAAGGAAGTTCGTCGAAAAACTCTAAGTTGGATGATTCCACGGTTTATTTTTTTCTCTAACCCAGATTACGACCAAAAAACCAGAGATTCCATCCTCGGCTTTCAAAATGAATTGCCATTTGAATATGAAGAACATCGGGATAACACTGAAATTAATGCGCAGCTTACAGCACAAGCTATTGAATACGCAGAGCTAGTGGATCGGAATAACTACCACGCTCAGCGAGTCGATGGAGCACCAGACCAAATCGCAATCGTTCATGTCAGTCCGACAAAATCTGCGCCAGAAAGCATGGCTAAGGCTGAAGAGGCATCTAAGCGGTTGGAGGAGAGCAGCCTATACATGTGGGCAGAAAAATCTTTAAAGAAAAGCTCCCTTGATGAAACATATACTGTTGAGAAGGCTATTGCCTCGGCCTGCGAGATAATTGCTAATGGACTATTTAGGGTTTCCCAAAGTGCAGACGAAGACTTCCTAGTGGGAATGCCTAGGGGGGCTGTGGCAGCAACCGCAGCCATAGTTCTCAATTTTCGAAAAGGGCGTTCTCCCGAGGAACTTGATTGGGCTCGCGATGTGTTGCAACAAGTGGCACGATTTGTTGAGCAGCCTTTTAGCCCGCTACTGTCTGAATCTTCTTATGTTCCATGGCACCATTCAATATTCCTCGCGCATGGGCTTGCCGCTGAACTGCGCGAAGGGACTGAAAGTGAAACGACTGCGCAAGAGCTTCTAGAGTTACTGACACATCCTCTGGAAATAGTATCTCTAGCTGCTTTTGATGAATTGTGTAAATTATGGGATAAAAATCCTAAACTGTCATGGTGCGGAATTTATTTAGCTTTTGCGTTATGTCATTCGGAGAGACGCCCTTATAATGAAGTCTCGCCCTCCTCAGAAATGGTCGCCTCAGCATTACAGAGAGCAATCGAACTATATAAAAATGGGGAAAATTGGCCCGCACTTTCTCCTCTCCCTGTTGCTTGGATAAAAATACCTCAAGAAAATCGGCAGGTACGACGGCGGAAACTTAACTCCCCCTCCTCCAAGTTTAATAGTAAATTCGCTCATGGCAACGGCGATGGCCCCGCTGATGACTGGACGGAACCCGACATCCGGTGGAATCAGTACCGTGCTAAAAAATTTCTTGAGCACATTCCTTATGGTGAAATTCTGAAAAGCCAAGCAGGAGCCTCTCTCGTTGACTTTTTGAGTGACCTTTTGGGTTGGACGATTCAAAAAAATTCTCCACCTTGGGAGACGGAAACATTTAAACCCCGCCCTGCGGCTGAGTTCTATGAATGGACTCATGCTTTAGGACGGGTGCTAGGATCAGCATCTGGTGCAATATCATTTGATATTTTGCGATCACGGCTGTTGGATCCGATTTTAAAAATTGAAGGGGAGGCTTGCTGGGCTCTGTTAGCTCCGTTTGTGGATATATATATTTGTAAATATGTGTATGATGCACAAATTATACACACAGATGCAAAAGTTGTTCTTGAGCTTTGCCTTGAGCATACGCTCTGCGACAAAGTATTTCAGAATGGATATTCTGACGGAAGAATTTGGGACTATGACTTGCCAGATCTCGCGCGTTCATTGATGTTTATCTCGGTTGAGTATGCAGAACTAGCAGCCCGCTATGTCAATGGAGACTGGTCAGAAATAAACTTTATTTTGCCGATAGTTGATCGCTTTATCCGAGTTGCAGGATGGTCCGGCTCGGTAATGTCCATGTTTTTGACCCTCTGCGAACGCTCTAAAGCCAATTACCCTGCTGAAGCATTTGCAGATCAACTTATTTCGGTCATTTCAAATGCCTCAAACGGGTTAGTGCAATGGCACGACGTTCTTGCTCCGGCCCGGATCGCGGAACTTGTGCACTATATGGCACATAGAGATTCGCCAATGCCATTGACTCTCGCGCAAAAGTTTCTGCGAATACTTGATTGGCTAGTTGATATGGGTGACAGGAGAAGCGCAGCCCTTCAACTGAGTGAATCGTTTCGGGATGTCCGTGTACCTTGCGCATCATGACTGATTGCTCACTGGAGGCTCAGCCGAGAGTTCACCCAATAGCGGTCCGGCAGGGGCATACCTATTCGTGCGAGCGCTACGAATAATGGATATGAAACCGGACACAAATTTATCATTTCATTTTTATTTTAAAACATATCGGATAGTTATAGGTGTAGTTGAATCCCACCCTCTCCGCCATAAGTAAATAATAACAGGCTGCTATGCTAAAAGGCATGGCAGCCTATTTTTTATAACTTGAGGGTTGTGGTTCGATTTGTGGTTCGTCTGAGCTCTGGATGGGCTTTCCAGCGACTTCGACAATAGCAGCCCTGTCGACGGCGCGGGTGTTTTCCCCTGACGATATCATTGCTGAATTTTGCCGATTCGTGCTCGTTCTAGCTGCCACGATGCATTTGGGAACGGTTCAGTTACGCCCTCAGGCATATCAATGCCTGGGGGCTCTTTTTTTTGGGGGGGGCTCACGGCAGCCATGACCAGCCCCGTTTTTTTGTACCAGGTTAAATGTTAGTGGTAGATTCTTTGTGGTTCTGTTTCTGTCGCCTGTATAGCTGATAATTCTGGCGGAGGCGAGATTGGTCCCATTTCTCCTCTTTGGGGAGGGGTAAAAACTGTCAATGGCGCAGGAGGTCTACCGTTAAGGGAGCGATGCGGCCTACGGTGGTTG
>NZ_MJUZ01000019.1 GCF_002237645.1 Desulfovibrio sp. MES5 | reverse complement strand
CGTTTACGGGCCGCAAGTAACAGAAATGCAAATGTCAGATCGTGCATGCGCCTGCTAGGGCGCAGCTGGTAAGAGAGCCTTACAGGCGCATATGAAAAACCCCCGGCTATGCCGGGGGATATTTATTGTATGTAGAAAACCCCCGGCTATGCCGGGGGATATTTATTTGGAGCTGTAACTTTGAAAAAGTGTGAATGCTGCAGCGCTGTACGAAAGTGCAGCGCGCCACAGCGCGGCTGAATGAAAACGCTGAAATACCTTGTGGGGGAGGGCCCTTTTAATAAAAGGGTTCCTCACCCACGCCCATCCATATAAAATTATTGTCATTTTTTCAGTGAGCACAATGAGTGTTCTGATCTGAAGCGGAGTGGGGGGCAGAGGCAACGTCTAACAGGCATCTCATTATCTCACTGGTTGCCTGCTCCAGCACCGGGCAAATTTAAGCATATGTGCCCTCGCCGGTCACAGTATGGGCTCCGCCGTGGGAAGGCATGGCTAACCGCGCTCGTGGCGCTACGGCGAGCGCGGCCGAACACGAACTCAGGATATTTTCATGACAAAATTGTACTGCTCTGGGGCGGGGCGAGAGGAGGGGGCGTACAGCGTGCTATGAAAAAGCGCGCGTGAGAGTATGCCACACAGGCCGAATGGCGTGTGGAACGGTAAGCAATGCATGAGTGCAGGCAACACTGTCGCGCTGATAAACGGGCGTGCTTTGCCGTAGCGCCAATCGTTCAGGATGTCGGATAGCGTGTTCCGGACGGCTGGTCGCTCGGCAGACCGCCGCAAAATGCATGCACTTCAGCGCAGGGATTTATTAGTGCATTGCCAATGTAGGGATGCGCCACCAGTACCAGTGGCTGACAATGGTGGTATCCTGAGGCTGCCATTCTCCACAAGTTTCAAAGTAGTGCAGGATTTTGCTTTCCGTATCGCTGAGCACGCGTTCTTTCTGGATCATCTGGCGGATACGGAAGAAAATGGCCAGGCATTCAAAGAGGCTGAGGCAATCTTCATCCATGCTGACGCCTGATTGGAGATGGAGGACAAACTCCTTGTAAAACGGGTTGTCTTCACCAACACAAGCATCAAATGACGGGCAGTTTTCCAGCAGATATTTCAGGCCTTGCGAAAAAAGCCTGTCGGTCGGGCGATGCGATGCCTGCTCTGCGCAGGTTCTATATAGTCTTTCCATTGCCTCGTGGTAATTGGAAAGGGACATAATCAGCTCCTCTAGCTAGTGATTCTGAGTGTATCAATATATCAAAATTTACATAAAATTACAAATTATTCTATAGTTTAGGAATCAGACGCAGGACGCGGACATAAAAAATGGAAACAATATAAGGTACAGCAGGGGCCAGTGAAAATGCGAAACTGGCCGTCAGCGTATGGGGCGGCGGGGTTGCAAATACTGAGGCTGAAAAAACAGCCTGTACTGTTTGGCGGGAGAAAGATGGGCCGGTCTGCTGACCTCGCCTTCAATGGATAGAGGCTTATCGGACAGGCCGAAGGGCTGCAGTTGCCCTGGCGCCATGTCCATATGAGAGAGTCTTTCTCCGGTGACATTAAAGACGGGCATGGTGCTGTTGGTATTTCCTGCCGTCAGTATGCCAGATTTGCCCGCAGGCAGTATGATTTCACTGGTTCCATTGTGTGCGGTGGCGTTGAGCAGGCTCGGCACGGGCAGATCCGTGCGCCGAAGCACATCAAGAAAGTCGTTGCCAGTCCGCCCCACAAAGGTCACCAGTGAGGTCCCATCGCCGTAAACCAGCAGACTGACAGGCATTGTGCCGCCATGAATACCCATAAAGGCCGGTCTTCCTCCGGCGGGCATGATAACCCAGGGCTCCTCTGGTTGAATGTTGTTTTTTTGTGTGCCTGAAGATTGCGCGGCCAGAGCATCGGACCCGACACCTACGGCAAATATAAGGCACAGAATGCAAAAAAGCCTTATCTTCATGGCATCTGTACTTCCATTTCTCAGCAAGGATGCATTGTTACGCACAGGCAGCATATACCTTGGCGAATGTTTTCGCGAGGGCCTGCCGCGAACTTGGCAGGCCATTCCGGTGGGCTCCGTAAGGGGGTTCCACGCAAATATGTAATGCTAACATCTTGTTGCGACCAGCGCCAGACCTGGCGTTTTGCGTGCATTGCCTGTACGTATCAGCAGTGTGCAGCACTATAAGACCTTTAGTAAGGGGCGGCGTAATTGTCAAGAAGCCGCTCCTACTAGCTTGCTGAAAATTAACGAAAAAACACTCTTATTTTGCACGGTTGCGTTTTGCGGGCTGTGCCGGCGCAGGCGCGGGTTCGGGCTTGGGCGGCAAGGGCGGGCTAAGGTCGGGTGGCGCAGGAATGTGCGGCAGGTTAACACTGCTCCCCAGGTAGTGGAGAAAAAACTCGGTTAACGCTGCGAACATGTTTTTATGTATGCTTTTTCTGTCCTCATCCCTGACTGAACGGCAAAGTTCGGGCAGTTCATTTTCCAGCGCGGGCGGGCAGGGGGCCATGAGCGCCCCTGCGTCGGCCTTGTCCAGCACCAGCCAGCGTGATTTTTTTCCAGCCAGCTCGTAAATGCGACGGGCGTGCATGGCAGTGTTGTTCAATCGGTCGTTGGAGGCGGCCATAAGCAGCAGCGGCGGGTAAAACCACCGGAAAGAATCGCGGTTGAAGAGCATGCCAAAACCCGGGGCCACAGCGGCCACGGCTTTGACGCGCGTGTCGGCGAGGCTTTTGGTCAGGGGCAGGCTCTGGCAAAGGCCGTCCATGCGGTTGCGCGCCCAGGTATTGCAATACATGTCCTGCTTGCCTGCCTGGACGCAGTAAGTGCGCCAGCCCTCGCAGTCAGGCAGCGCGCCGCCCAGCAGCAGGGCCGCCGTGCCGCCAGCGCCGAACCCCAGCACCCCGATGCGATCGGGATCAATGGTGGGTTCGGCCTCCGGATCATTGAGCAGAAGGGGGATGAGGCTGGAAAGCTCGCGCACCCTGTTTGACAGTTGCTGCCAGGTCAGCAGAAGATCCATATTGTCGGTATTGTCGCCGGGGTGGGTGGGAGCGGCCACCACAAAACCGCTGGCTGCCAGCCACGCGGCGGTATCGTGATACGAAAAGCGCGAGCCTGCGGTATCGTGCGAAAGCAGGATAAGCGGAAAGCGCCCGTCCACGGGCTTGCCCCCGCGGGCTGCGGAGATTTCCCACGGGCCATACTGGATGTCGCGCGCAGGCCGCACCGAGGGGTACCAGAGGTTTACGTCAAGCCTCAGGCCGCTTTCCGGGTCCCATTGCCCCAGGGTGCGAAAACCCACATGGTAAAAATCGGCCCTCACGTTCTGGGCCGGCAGCAGCGTAAAGCAGAAACACAAAATCAGGGTTGCAGAAAAAATCTGTCGCATGCCCGTGTTGTGCCATAAGCGGCCTTGGGGTACAAGGGCGGTCGGGAGAGGCGCTTTGCCCCCGAAATCAGGGCCCGGAGCTGGATTATATGGATATAATACGCTATTTCATTGATTTTGTTCTACACATTGACGTGCATCTTTTTGAACTGGTTGCACAGTATGGCCTTTGGATTTACGCCATACTTTTTATCATAGTTTTTTGTGAGACCGGTCTTGTGGTAACGCCGTTTCTGCCGGGCGATTCCCTGCTGTTTGCGGCGGGCGTGGTGGCCGGAGCCGGTCTTATGGGCTATGTGGAAGTCATGCTGGTGCTGCTGGCGGCGGGCGTTCTTGGCGATGCCGTCAATTACTTCATTGGCCGTCATGTGGGCCCGGCCATTTTTTCCCGCGACAGCCGCTTCATCAAGAAAGAGCATTTGCTCAAGGCCCATCATTTTTATGAGCGGCATGGCGGCAAGGCCATTGTGCTGGCCCGCTTTGTGCCCATTGTCCGCACATTTGCGCCCTTTGTGGCGGGCATTGCCCTCATGTGCCCGCGCACGTTCTTTTTCTTCAATGTGACGGGCTGCGTATTGTGGGTGGGCTGCCTGGTTTCTGCCGGATTTTTTCTGGGAAATCTCGACTGGGTGCGCCAGAATTTCAGCATCATCGTCTATGCCATTGTGGTGGTATCGGTGCTGCCGGTGGTCATTGAAGTGTTGCGTTCCCGTTTTGGCGGCAAAAAAAGCGCCGTGGACGCAAGCGAAAAAGAATAGCCCGTGGACTGACATATTGCCCCGGACAATTAAAAATCCCGCCTTGGCGGGATTTTTTGTGGTTACTGCAGTACCTGTCGCGCGGATTGCCCAGGCCCCCGCACAACGGCGCTTTGAAACTGTCGCGGCAGCACAGGCAGGCCGCACCGTGAAGGCGCAGGCGCGGTTTGTTCCGAAGATGCCTACACTATGACGCGCAGTCGTCCGTCTTCCATATGCGCCTCGCGGTTGATGCACAGGGGCGCGTCTTCGCCATGGTGGGACACAAAGACCATAGGCAGCCCTCTGGCGGCCAGATGGTCCAGAAGGTTGAGGTAGCGCGCGCGGCTTTGGGCATCCAGGCCGGAGCAGGGTTCGTCCAGCAGCAGCAGGTCCGGCTCGCCCACCAGCGCCCGCGCCAGAAAGAGGCGGCGCAACTGCCCGGTGGACAGGCGGCGGATGGACTGCCGCCCAAGAGCCTCTATGCCCTCCTCGCTTTCTTCAGGGAACATTTCGCGCATGCGGCGGAGGGCCTCGGCCTTTTCCCCCGGGCTGAACTTGCGGTAGACGCCGATGCTGTTGTCAAACCCGGTGCAGACCATGTCGTGCGCCGTCAGCGAATAGCCGTACAGCGCCTGCGACAGGTCGGATACAAGGCGTATGCCCTTGCGTACTTCGGCCAGGGTGTCCACAGCGCCGCCCTGACGCGGCAACCAGCGCTCCAGCGTGCCCCCGGCGGCCGCGAATTCGTCCCCGGCCAGCAACCGCAGCAGGGTGGATTTGCCTGAGCCGTTGGCCCCGCTGATGCGCCAATGTTCCCCCTGGTGCATGCTCCAGGTGACATCATGCAGCACTTCCTGCCTGTCGATGAAAACGGTCACGTTTTCAAGGTTCAGCAGGGGATGCACCGCCTCAACCTGTCCTGCCTCATCGGCTGCGATGGTAAGCCCCTTTTCCTGCGCCGGGTCGGCTTCTTCGGCCTCCGGGCCATCCTGGCCTGCCTGTCTTGGCGGGACGGAGTACAGCCTGCCGTCACTGACATAGTGGCGTTCCTCGCACCAGGAGGGTATCTGGCCGGGGCGGTGCGCGGTCATAATGATGGTGCAGCGCGGGGCGTGCTCTTCAAGCACGTCAAAGAAAATTTCACGGTACCGGGCGTCCAGCCCGTCGGTGCATTCGTCGAGCAAAAGCAGGGCCGGGGCTCGCAACAGGGCTCTGCCCAGAAGCAGCAGACGCAGCTGGCCTTGCGAAAGGGTGGGCATGGCACGATCCAGAAGACCCTCCGCCTCAAGGCGGCCAGCCATCCGCACGGCTGCTTCACGGCGGGCGAGGGCCTGAGCCCCGCCGTCGGAATACACCAGGGGCGTATCGTCAAATCCTGTGAGCAAGAGGTCCAGACCTGTGAGATCCCACGCCTGGCGCTGGTAGTTTTCCTGCTGGCCGGGGGACACAAGGGCCGTCATGGCGCGTCCGGCCAGGGGGGACTGTTCGCGCCCCTCTGCCGTGTGCCACCAGATGTGGCCTCTGGCGGGCCAAAGTTCGCCACGCAGCAGCCGCAGCAGGGTGGATTTGCCGGACCCGTTGGGGCCAAGCAGGGCGCAGTGGCGGCCACGCGCAACCTGCCAGTCAATATGGTGCAAAACAAGCCGCTGGCTGGCGTCGCCGGGGAGAAAAAGACTCAGGTCCCTGATGGTTACAATTGGCTCAAACATATGTCATCCCTGCTACAGGTCTTCAACGTGATGCGAAAAAGCTCCAGAAAGTGTTGCCGCAGGCAGAAGCGCGGCTCTTTGGCAGGCTGCCGTCGCGCAGCCGGCCCTTCGAACGGCGGCGGTTCCAGAAACCGTCTTGCGCGCCCAGAGCGTATCTGATTGCAGCATGGCTTCTGCCGGGCGGCTTACGGCGGGCATACGCTGCCGTCTGTGGACTTTGTCAGGACGCTGTCGCCCTGTTCATAAAGGCATCCTGTGCGGTGTATGGGCCGGGCCCTGCCGGCAAAAGCTGCATCGTTGCGGCATTGCTGGCGGCGTGCACTCTTGCGCCTGCCTGAATCCCTGCCAGCGCCCTGTCAGAACCCCTGCTAAAATGTCTGCCCGAGCCTCGGCAAGGCCGCGCGCCTTAAATGGGGTAGACGCTGCGCTGCCCCCGGTCAAACACGGTGTATTCCCTGAACCCGAAGGCGCTGGCGTAGGAAGCCAGCCGGGCAAAGCCGTAGCCCACGTCGTCCGTTACGTGCGCGTCCGAAGCGAAGCTTATGGGCAGACCCATTTCTGCGGCCATAACCATAATGGGCGGCGCGGGATAGATTTCGCGGCAGGCCTTGCGCAGGCCAGCCGAGGAAACTTCCATACTCATGCCGGATTGCCGCAAGGCCGTAAGGCCTCTGCGCACAAGGGCCAGACTTTCCGGTTTTGCCAGCCAGATATGAAACTGCTCGACAGAGAAAATTTTGATGAGGTCCGGGTGTGCGGCAATGTTGAAAAGGCCGGAGGCCAGCATACGTTCCCAGGTTTCAAAGTAGCGGGTGTACTGGGTTTCGCATTCTTCCTGCGACATGTCCTTCCACGGTTGCGCGCCGTCATCAAAGCCCCACTGCCCGATGAAGTGCACGCTGCCCAGCAGGTAGTCGAAATCATAGGCCGTACTGGACGCACGGGTAAAGTCCTGCTGGCCTTCAAGCCAGTCCATTTCCATGCCGAAAAGCACCCGGCAGGGGCCGTGCGCGTTGGCGGCCTTGATCTCCAGAACTTCGCGGGCGTAGTCCGGCAGGTGGCGCGTCAGTTTGTCCCTGTATTCGTTTGTGTAATCAAAACCCAGGGGCCGTGGCGAATGCTCGGTAAAGCCAATGATCTCAAGGCCTCTGGCCTGAGCGGCTGCGTACATTTCGGCCGGGCTGTTGCCGCCGTGAGAATACTTGGTGTGGGTGTGCAGGTCTGCGAGAATCATGCGTTGGTTTCCCTGAGTGTCCGGGGCGTCCCGGCCTCCCGTGGCGGGAGGAAGGTTGCTGTGTGCTGTCAGTATGACTCCGAAAAGCCCGGCTGGCAAGATGCGGCAGGCACGGTCAGCCCTATGACGCCGCCCGCAGCGTCAGGCCCGCGCTTCAGGCTCGCAGCGCTGGGTGGCAGTATACTGGTTGTGCAGCGTCAGACCTGCAGTGAAGCGCTCGCGCCCCAGTCCGGCGCTCCAGTCCAGCCCGCCAGTCCAGCGCGCCAGCCCTGCAAGGCCAGGCCCACAGGGCGGCATCGCCGCAGCGCCAGCCCACGGCGTCTCAGTCTTGCAGCATGGGGCGCACGGCAGGGGCGGGCCTTTGCAGCAGCGCATGTCGGGTGCGCCCTTTGCCGCAGCAAGCCTCGCAAGGAGTGGCCGGAAACAATGGTATGGCCGGAAACAAAGGGTGCGGCCCGAAAAAAGTGCGAAAGTTCGCCTGGCAAACTTTCGCACCCTTAGAGCAACAATCAGTTATGACTGTACCTTATTTCAGCAGACGCCGCACTATTTCCTGTCCGGCCTTGCGCCCCGCGCCCATGGCGAGAATGACGGTGGCCGCGCCGGTGACGATGTCGCCCCCGGCAAAGACGTTTGGTATGGACGTTTCGCCCGTTTCTTCATCTACCTCGATGTAACCCCACTTGTTCTGCTTGAGCTTGGGGGTGGCGTCCAGAAGAATGGGATTGGAGCGTGTGCCAAGCGCCACGACGGCAAGGTCTGTGGGCAGGTCGAACACTTCGCCCTCAATGGCCACGGGGCGGCGACGGCCAGAGGCGTCGGGCTCGCCAAGCTCCATTTTTTGCAGGGTCACGGAGGTGAGGCGCATTTCGGCGTCGCCGTTAAAGCGCACCGGGGCCGAAAGCATGGCGAACTGCACGCCCTCTTCCTCAGCATGTTCCAGTTCTTCAAGGCGGGCGGGCATTTCAGCCCTGGTGCGGCGGTAGACGATGTGCACGCTTTCAGCGCCCATGCGCAGGGCGGTGCGGGCCGCATCCATAGCCACGTTGCCAGCGCCGAAGACGGTGACGTTTTTGCCCGGGAAAGCCGGGGTGTCCTGATGCGGAAAGTCGTACGCCCGACCAAGGTTCACGCGGGTGAGGTACTCGTTGGCCGAGAACACGCCCACCAGGTTTTCGCCGGGAACGCCCAAAAACATTGGCAGGCCCGCGCCCACGCCGATAAAGACGGCATGATGGGTTTCAAGCAGTTCTTCCACCTCGACGGTACGGCCGCCTACGGAGTTGAGGTGAAAGTCAACGCCAGCCAGACGCAGGCCGTCAATTTCGGTGGCGACCACGTTCTTGGGCAGACGGAAGGCGGGGATGCCGTAAATAAGCACGCCGCCCGGTTCGTGCAGGGCTTCATACACGTCGACCTTGATGCCCTCCGCAGCGCAGACGCCCGCACAGGTGAGGGAAGACGGGCCGGAGCCGATGCAGGCAACCTTGAGGTCGCCGCGCGGCAGGGCGCAGGAGTTGGTGCCGGTGACCTGCTCGCAGGCCGAGGTGGCGATATAGGTATCGGCCACAAAGCGTTCAAGGCGGCCAATGGCCACAGGCTGGCCCTTGGCCCTGAGAATGCACTTGCCTTCACACTGGTGTTCCTGAGGGCAGACACGGCCGCATACGGCGGGCAGGCTGTTGGTGCTCTTGATGATGCGGTAGGCGGCGTCCATATTGCCGACCGCCACTTCGCGGATAAAGTCGCGAATGGGCACTTCCACCGGGCAACCGCTGACGCAGAGGGGCTTTTTGCACTGGAGGCAGCGTGTGGCCTCTTCAATGGCCATTTCTCTGGTGTAGCCCAGGGCTACTTCGTCAAAATTCGCGCGCCGCACCTCGGCAGGCTGACAGGGCATATCCACCCTGGGGGCAACGGGCTTTTTGGGAGTCTTAGTTTCCATGAGCAGTCCTCTGATAGTCATCGATGGAGACTTTTTCCTGTTCACGATAGGCGGCCAGACGGCGGCGCAGTTCAGGAAAATCCACTTCATGCCCGTCAAATTCGGGGCCGTCCACGCAGGCGAACTTGGTTTTGCCGCCCACGCTGACACGGCACGCGCCGCACATGCCGATGCCGTCAACCATGATGGGGTTGAGGCTGACCGTGGTCTTGACGCCGAAGGGGCGTGTGGTTTCGGCCACAGCCGCCATCATGGGCACGGGGCCCACGGCCACGACTTCAAAGACGCTCTTGTCTTTTTCAAGTCTGTCGCGCAGAAGGTCCGTCACAAGGCCCTTGTGGCCGTAGCTGCCGTCATCGGTGGAGATGAGCAGTTCGTTGACAAAGGATTTCAGCTCGTTTTCAAAAAGCAGCAGATCCTTGCTGCGCGCGCCGATGACGCCCACGACCTTGTTGCCCATGCGGGCGTGGCCCTTGGCAATGTGGTGCATGGCGGCAATGCCCGTACCGCCGCCCACACAGATGACGGTGCCTTTCTTTTCAATATGGGTGGGGTGGCCCAGAGGGCCGCAGACGTCAAGGATATCGTCGCCGACATTGAGAGCTTCAAGCAGGGCCGTGCTTTTGCCCATGACCAGATACACAATGGTAATGGTGCCGTTTTCGGCATCGGTATCCGCAATGGTGAGGGGGATGCGCTCCCCTGTGGGGGTCATGCGCAGCATAACAAAGTGGCCGGGTTTGCCCTTGCGGGCGATTTCCGGTGCATCAAGCACCAGTTTGCTGGTTTTGCCCGGAATCAGGCTTTCCTTGTGCAATATGCGTGTTGGCATAGACTCTCCTCTTCTGGCTTGATGTGGCCGATGGTATCTGTGATCACGACCCCTTGCAAGGGTAACTCGCGCAAGGGGAGTGCATAACGCACTATGTATGCACGCCTTTATACAGAGCGGTAAAATTTCCCATAAATATGGTCTTCCCGCTAAAGGTTTTTATTCCGCGTTCCGATAAGGCTAGTGATGAGTGGGGAAGGGGAGACCGCGTGTTGACACAACAAGGCGAACCAGCCCCCCAGACGCAGGGAAGCAGTGATCCATTCAGGGAGGAATGGTCATGTCGCAACGCATCAATGACGCATTCCTGTCGGAAAACGGACCGCAGGACAGATCCGCGACTTATTATGAGGAGCATGATCTTGCCCTGATACAACGGTACCTTGCCGTACTGGAAGAAAACAAAAAGGCCTGCCGTTCGGCTATAACCGATGCGGATTTGGCAATGGACATGGCGGGATTTGTGCGGCGCAAGCTGCAAAATTCCGCGCAGAGGCCCTTGGCGTCACCCGCACTGCTGGCTTTGGCCCTGGTGCAGCGGACGCCCGAAGGGCCCCAACAGTAAACCGGCGTAGCCTGCCCTTGTGGGCGGGCCGTCGTGGAACCTGAAAAAACGCAACCCCGGCAGGCGGCTTTATGCCGCAATGCCACTGTTAAACGAAAAGCATCACTTTTCCGTGACATGGCTGGGTGCGTGGCCGGTTCGCAGTTCATGAATAATTCTCCACTCATGTGAAGGGGAGGGCCGTGGGGGCCCTCCTCTTTTTTTAACGCTTTAAAAAAATTTTTTATTAACTTGTGCTGATTTTTTATTTGTGTCAAACTATCGTATGATGAATTTGAATATTGACATTACAAAAAAGCAAAGGACTGAGATAGAACGCATCGTAAGCAACTGGACAAATTATCTTGAAAGTGTTCCGCCGACTTCCGATGCTGTTAAGGTGCACAGATGCTTTGGAGCCAATAGTTCCATAGTGAGAAAAGATAATTTTAACAAAAAACTAAAAACGGTTGTTGATGAAATGCGACTGTGGCTCGACGCTACAGACCCCGCAGACCATAACACAGCCCGCCGCCCTGGGAACTGGGCGTAAAACGTGCCAGGCCAAAAGCCCGGTTTCGAGAACCTCACCTTGAAATTGCCTTGGCGGCTGTATGAGCAGACGCCCACTGTGAAGGCGCAAGCGCAGTTTATCCACACAGTTATGACCCAATACCAGCGTGTCATGAATTTTTGGAATATATACTCGCAAAAATAATCAACACCAGGAGCCACGCGGCATGCCAGGATAACCTGTTCTGGTTTGCTCATATGGTGGCCATATATGCTACTGCGAAAGAGGGTCGTGACGGCCCTCTTTTTTTTGCTTCGCCCTCTGCCCTTGCCGACGAACCGCCGTGACGGCGCGTCTGGGCCCTGAAAGGCCCAATTGGCTGGCGAGCGCAGGTCCTTGGCATGGAGCCGCAAAGGGCTGTCTTGTCCGTGCTGTCTGTCCGTGCTGTCGCATGTGGTGCGGGCGTGCCGCAACTGTTGAGAACAGGCATACTCGCTATTGATCCGGTCTAGGGCCTGTACCCATTGAAAAAGGGTACAGGCCCTAACGCTGTTCTAGATTGCAGCGCGCCACAGGGTGGCGTGGATTCTGCCGAAAATCATATTTTCGGCAGAAGGTCACCTTTGAAATGCGTCACATTTCAAAGGGCATCTGCCCTAGGGGTAGAAGCCGGTGGGCTTTTCGCCCAGGTTGACCATGATGTTCTTCTGCTGTGTGTAGTGTTCAAGCATGATCTTGTGGGTTTCACGACCGATGCCTGATTCCTTGTATCCGCCAAAGGGAGCGCCCGCCGGGATGCTGTTGTAGCAGTTTACCCACATGCGGCCAGTTTCAATGGCGCGGCTTACGCGGATGGCACGGTTTATGTCGCGCGTCCACACTGCGCCGCCCAGGCCAAAGACGCTGTCATTGGCCATGCTGATCACTTCTTCTTCAGTCTTGAACTTGATGATGACGGCCACGGGGCCGAAAATTTCATCCTGGGCCACGCGCATCTTGTTGGTGACATTGCCGAGCAGGGTAGGCCGCATAAAGCAGCCCTTGGCCAGTTCGCCTTCGGTAACGCGTTCGCCGCCGCAAAGCACTGTGGCCCCTGCGCCCTTGGCCTGCTCGATGCAGAGCAGTATGGCCTTGAGGTGCGCCTCGTATATCTGCGACCCCATCTGGGTTTTCGCTTCCCAGGGCAGGCCAACCTCTATGCGGTTGAAGCGTTCAACAGCTTCGGCCACAAACTTGTCGTAAATGTCTTCATGCACAAAAACGCGCGATCCGGCGCAGCATACCTGCCCCTGATTGAACAGGATGCCCAGTTGCAGGCCGTCCATGGCCAGATCCCACTGGCAGTCGGGAAAGAAGATATTGGCCGACTTGCCGCCCAGTTCAAGGGTGGAGGGGATAAGACGCTTGGCGGCGGCCAGGCCCACACTGCGGCCTACGTCCGTGGAGCCGGTGAAGGCCAGTTTGCTGAAGCCGGGGTGCTCCAGGATGTATTGGCCGGACCGTGAACCGCGCCCGGTCACGACGTTGAAGACGCCCTTGGGCAGCACATCGGCGATAAGACGCGCCAGTTCCAGCACGGAAAGGGAAGTGTGGTTCGAGGGTTTGAACACGGTGCAGCAACCGGCGGCCAGCACCGGAGCCAGTTTCCAGGCTGCCATAAGGAAGGGGAAGTTCCAGGGCACGATCTGCCCCACAACGCCGATGGGCTCACGCAGAACCAGGGAGAGCGTGTTTCCGTCAAGCATGGTGGCAGAGCCTTCGTCTGTACGCACTACGCTTGCAAAGTAACGGAAGTGGTCGGCGGCGAAGGGGATGTCAACATTCATTGTTTCGCGGATGGGCTTGCCGTTGTCCAGCGTTTCCACCATGGCGAGATGTTCTTTGTTGGCGTCAATAATATCCGCAATTTTCAGAAGCAGGTTGGCGCGCACGATGGGATCGGTATTTTTCCAGCTTTGCCAGGCGCGGGTCGCGGCTTTGACGGCGGCGTCCACATCTTCCTTGGTGGCTTCTGCGCAAGTTGCAAGACGCTCGCCATTGGCCGGGCAGAAGGTGTCATAGGTCGCGCCGTCTGAGGCATCTTTCCATTGGCCGTCAATGAAGAGGGAATATTTGTCCTGCAAGTGTGGCTTTTTCATGACGCATCCTTTGGTTGAGGGTTACTCAGCATGAACATTGCTCTCTTATTCTAGCATAATAGCTCAATTTTCCGCATGTTATAGGTTTATGGAAAGCGAAGGTAAAAAAATACAATATTATTGTGAAAAAAATATCAAATAAATGGTGTAGTGTTCGGAAATGATACAGTCAAAACATGTCACCATTTGTAGTGAAAGAAAACGCCAAAAGAGAAAAATCGGCAACTGTATCACGCTCTGCATGATTATCAGGATAAGTTATGAATGAATTGCCTGCGATTCAGGTACTATGGACGGTCTAGTATGCCGTCTGCGTCATCTGGCGCATTTACGCGGCTTTACCGCGCCAGCGTATGGCGTGAGGGCGCCGTGGCGGCGTGGGGGAGCGACATGGCACGGGCCGGAAAAGGCAAGTTATGCGGCGCGTTGTAAGAGCATCAAGGGGGGATGCGCCGTAAAGGCGTTCGAAGGGGGGAGCGGATGTTTCCCAAAGGTGGCGGCTTATACCGGGCCTGTTCTGTCCATAGCTGGCGGTACGCCGACGCTGTTCAGAGCATTTTAATTTTGAAAGGGTACATGCTCTAACGCTGCACAAAAGTGCAGCGCGCCGCAACGTGGGCGTAGATTTAGCCGAGCTTTAGCCCTTGCGACGAAGGAAACCAGGGATGCTTCAAGCGTTGCGCGCAGGCTTAAAGCGTTGCGACGCAGGAAGCTACGGATAAAGACAGCATGAGTAGCTATACATATTGTTCTACGTAATCGCTGTCGCCATTCGTAAGGCTCGCAGACTCGCCAACGATTGCCGCGAAGACAGCATGCGTAACGACACGGCTTGCCCCATGCAATCGCTGTCGCCATCCGTAGCGATGCTGTCCTGCCCCGTAAGACGGTTCCGTCAACGGTTCAGGCAAGCCCTGCGGGCAAAGGCTGCCGCGAAGGCAGCAAGTGGTTAATTGAACACAGCCTGTGGATGGCTGCCGCTATCCGCAAGTGGCAAAGACCCGCTGACGGCTACCGAAAAGCGCATTGTTCGGCTGAATAAAAACTTTGAAATGTGAAGGATTTCAAAGTTAATCAGCTCTAGAGCTCTTATCGTTCAAAGAAAACGCGCCGAAGCGCGCGCTGCAGGAATGTGGGCACCTGCGCCGGATGGCGTACGGAAGAAAAAAAGGCGCTGCCAGGGCAAAAAACAAGCGGTGCTCGCGAACCACCCCGGAGCAGACAAACTTTACGGTGGAGTGCTGCCTGCAGCAGCTTCTGGAGCGTCCGCTTCAGATCAGCAAGCGCGTTATGATAAGCCAAAAGCCAATAAAAGTTTTAAGGGAGGGCGCGCGGAGCAGGAAATCCTCTTGCAAAAGGATCCTTCCCCCACAAGGTATTTCAATGCGCCACAGGTCTAGTCTTCGTCAGCCAGCCTGTAGCCGTGGCTGAAATTGGCCGCGTAGAGGAGCGAGGCTGTGTCTGCGGCGTTTTGCCCCGGCAGCACCAGAAAAACAGTCTGCCGTGCAAGCCCGTGTTCGTGTACGCAATGGGCCAGGGTTCCGGCAGTGGCCCAGATGAGGCGCTGGTCGGGCCAGCCCACGCGGTAGGCGCATAAAACTGGCGTATCTGGCGGGGTGTGGGCCAGCAGCTCTGCCTGCAGATTTTCGCAGGCCCCGGCTGAAAGATAGACGGCCATGGACGTGCCGTGGGCCGCCAGCAGGCGCAGGGCCTCGCGTTCCGGCACAGGGGTGCGGCCCTCCATGCGGGTGATGATGAGGCTCTGGGTCACTTCCGGCACGGTAAACGTCACTCCTGCGGCGGCGGCCGCCGCGCAGGCTGCGGTAACGCCCGGGATCACGCGCCAGGGGATGCCGTCCTGGTCCAACAGGCGGGCCTGTTCACGCAGCGCGCCGTAGAGGGAGGGGTCGCCCGTGTGGACGCGCGCCACCGGGCCGCCCGCCAGGGCCGTACGGCGCACAAGGTCATGACATTGCTCAAGCGTCAGGGGGGCGGAGTCCACCACGGGGACGCCGGGGGCCGCGCAGGCCACCACGTCCGGCGGAACCAGCGAACCGGCATAGAGCACGAGGCTGGCCTCTTCAATGGCTTTGCGGCCTTTGAGGGTCAGCAGTTCCGGGTCGCCTGGGCCTGCCCCCACAAAGCTGACAAGACCTGGGCCGACGCCCTTTGCGTGGGCGGTGTCGGGGCTTTTTGCGCAAGATGGGCCAGTGGAGATCAGGCCGCCGGTCGAAGGTGTTTCTGTGTTGCCGCTATTCATGTTCACGCTTCTGCGCCACGCCGTCGGGGGCGGGTTTTTGGGCTGTAAGCAAAAATACAGGATTCATGGCTGCCAGGTGCACATCGCCGCCCAGTTCCCTGCCTTCGGACGCCTGAATCTGGCAGATTTCCACAGGCCAGCCCAGTCGCTCGAAAAAGTTGCGGCAAAGGCAGAGGGTGTCCAGCAGAACGCAGCTTGCCACAACACGCCCGCCTACGGGCAGGCGCAGGCACACGTGCCCAAGGATGTCTTCACCGTCTTCTCCTGAAAGACCGCCGCCAATGAAAACCCGGTGAGGGTCGGGCAGTGAGGTCAGGCATTCGGGCGCTTCGCCCAGGCGAACGTCCAGAATGGCCACGCCGAAGCGGCGGCGGTTTTCCTGAATGCTCATGGCCCGCCCCACGGAGCGCTCCACCGCGATGACGCGCCCTTCATGGGCCAAAACAGCGGCTTCAAGGGCTACCGCCCCGGAGCCTGCGCCCACATCCCAGACCACATGGTGCGGCTCGATCCGCAACAGGGCCAGAGCGGCGGCACGCACGGGTTTTTTGCTTATAAGTCCCCTGTCCACGGCAAGTTCGTGCGCCTCAAGGCCGAGGCGTGCGCGGCGCGGCGAGTCGCCGGGCACAAGAACAAGCGTGCAGGCAGGGCCAAATGTGGTGCTGGCGGCCTGCGCCATGTCGAGGTTGTGGCAGAGCTCGTCAGGCGCGCCCATACGTTCAAAAACGTGGGCACGGAACCAGTCGACGCCACGGTCAAGAAGGTGGCGCGTGAGAAAATCCGGGGTCATGCGCGCGTCGGTGAGCACGCAGAGGGGCGCGTTTTTGCTTACGGCCGCGTTGAGGGGGCCGAGATCGTCACGCCCGTGCAGGGAAAGGCAGATGACCTTGTGCCAGGGCAGGGCCAGCCGGGCGCAGGCCTGCTGCAGGGAACTGACGGCAGGCAAGAGGCGTACGGCGTCCTGGCCGAGAAGGCGCACCAGGGTGGCCCCGATGCCGAAAAGCAAAGGGTCGCCGTCGGCCAGCATGACAACGCGCTCGCCAGCGGCGCGCATCTGGCTCAGCCTGGTGAGCACGGGTTGCAGCGGGGTGCTCAGGGGCAGCAGGCGCGCCTTAAGCGTATGGGGGCCCGCATTGTCTTCATAGGCGTCAAGTGCAGAAGCTGGCGCAGAAGCGGGTAAAGAGGCGCGCGCGTTGTCGGCGTCGTCGCCCTGGTCAGCGGAGTTTTTTTCTTCAGCAGCGCCAGTCAGTTCGCGCAAGAGATAGCGTCCGCCGCATATGACGTCCGCCTCTTGCAGCAAGGCGCGTTGTGAGGCCGTAAGCTCCAGCAGGCCGCGCGGGCGGGCGCAGTCAAGGCCAAGAACCGTGATGGGCGAAGGCTCTGCCGTGGTGGGCTCAAAGATGAAAAAAGATTGCAGAATTTCTGACATGGGCGGCCAGTCGTCCGACTGGGATTCCGCAGGCTGCGCATCCACGGGCAGTGGCGCGGGCAGCGGCGCGGGTTTGCGCTGTTTTTTGGGCGGGCGTGCTGGCGAAGCCGCTTCTGACAAATGGGCGGCAGCGCCGGTGGCGCAGTTCGCGGCGCTGTTTTCGGTTTCGGGCGCAGGGGCGGCATCAACGGGGATTTCCGGGGACACGGGCGGCGTCGTAAGGGCGGAAGTTGCCTGCAAATCCGGGGAGGGCGAAGCGGCTGGTTCTTCCTGCGGGTCAGGGGCAGCCAGCGCTGCGCTGACTGCGCGTGGGGCCGCGTCCGAAGCGGAATGTGGAAGAGACGGCGCGGCGGCTTCAAGGGGGGTGGTCTCTGGCTCAGCACCATCCAGTAGCGCAGCTTCTGGCATAGCGGCCCCCGGAGATGCGGCCTCAAGGGGCGCAGCAGGCGGCGTAAAGGCTTCGGGCGGTACGGACTCCAGCAGATCAGCCTCCGGCGGGGCAGCCGGGACGCAGGGCAAGATGGCCCTGGCCGCGCCAGGCGTGGCTTCGGGTTTGGAGTCGGCCCTGCGCTCGCTTGCGCTTTCGGGTCCGCTCTGTGCGGGCACGGCGATGCCGGGCAGTGCGACCTGATTTTTCATAATGCCAGTAATTCCCTGCCGTCGGTGTGAAAAAGATGCAGACGCACATGGCGGCCTGCGAAATTTGCCGCCACGGCGGCGGCTTTTTCGCCCGTGAGGGCGATAACGTCGTTTCCGGCCTTGTCCTGCAGGAGCAGTTCCAGCGCGTGGGCCGCGGTGACGCAGTGGCCCACCTGATCCGCGCAGGACGCGCCGCACTGGCGGCACAGGCGCGCGAGATCCTCCATGTCCAGGTCGGCGTGGCGGGCATGCGTGTAGGCGTGCCCCTGAGCGAGTTTGACCAGCTTGCCGAAAAAACAACCCCATATGAGGCTGTCAAAGGGCATGGCCCCGGCAGCCTTGAGGGAAAACGCCGCAAAGTCCGCAACCTGAATAAAACTTCTTTGCGGCATATGCGGATATTTGTCCATAAGCAGGCGCTCGGAGCGTCGCCCCGTGGTCAGCCCAATGTCGCGGCAGCCTGTGGCCGCAGCCACGGCCAGCCCCTGTTCAATGGTGGCCTTCCATGCCTGATGGCTGTACGGACGTACCGTTCCCTGCGTGCCAAGGATGGAAATGCCGCCCACAATGCCCAGTCGCGGGTTAAATGTCTGCCGGGCCAGACGTTCCCCTTCAGGAACACTGACAATGACCCTAAGGGGAGGGCAGGGGCCTGTGCCGAAAACCAGCGCTCCATGGCGCATGGCAAAGGTTATCTGCTGGCGGGGCGTGGGGTTGACGGCAGCTTCGCCCACAGGAATGGGAAGCCCCGGCAGGGTCACGCGCCCAACGCCCGGCCCGCCCTCAATGCTGACGGCAAGGGCCTCTGCGGCAGCCGCTCTTGTGGCGGCATAGGTGACGCCAGTTTGTGCGGCCATGGCGGAATGTTCAACTACCGTGGCCGTGATAAGCGCGCCGGAAGTGGCGTCGGGGTCATCACCGCCGTCCTTGCGTATGGAGGCGTGGGCCACGCGAAAAACGCCATTGTGCCCCGCCCCGGTGGACTGGGCGCAAGAGCCTTCTTGAGCAAAAAGCGGCGCAAACTCCGGGCATGCGGCCAGCTCAGGGGCCGGACCATGGCCGCAGGCGGCCACCTCAAGCCGCAGCCAGCCCCTTGGCGTGGGAAGTGCCGCGTTTTTGGGGTTCCCATTACCTGATGCGTCCGCTCCAGCACCCGCTGCGCCATCAGCTGCGACATCCGGCGGGCCGGAAGGAGCGGAAGGACTGGAAGGACTGGAAGCCCCGGAACTGAAAGGGGGCAGCGGCACGTCCACATGGCTTGGCGCGCCTCCGGCGCGCAAAAGGTGCAGGGCGGCCAGCGCCGCGCCCGTTGCTGCCGAACCGGTGGTAAATCCCTCGCGCAGTCTCGCGGCCATGATCAGTCGGCCGCGTCAGGCAGCCAGACCTGCCCTTTGGCCACCAGAGATACTGGCCCGTCCACTCCAGCCATGAACTCTCCGCCTTCGGAAAAAAGGCGCACGTCCAGGGGGGAGCCGCTGGGCTGCATGATGGTAAAGCTTTTGCCCCCGGCAGTCTGCGAACGGCTCAGAGCCAGTGCCAGCGCGCCGGAACCGCAGGCGCTCTCAAGATAGTCGCTGCGCGTGTCGCGTACGTGCACCAGAGGCAGCATATCCATCTGGCCCTGAAGCGTCCTCCACCATATGACGCCCACGGCCGCTTCCTGTTTAAGGTCATAGCGTTCGCGCAACAGGGCCGCCGCAGCGTAGCAGTCTTCGGGCTGGCTGTGTATGTGACCGTCGAGCAGAAGATGGCTGATGCCGGGCAGGCGCACCAGGTGTATGCCCTCGGCCATGCGCTGTATGGTGATGTCTGGCAGTTGCAAAACGACTTCCACGCGCCAGTGGGGAGCGTATCCGCATACGCGAAGCTGCACGGGGCTCTGCCAGCCAGAAACGCTGATTGTATAGCTCCGCTGTAATGCGGGGCCGTCAGGAGCAACGGGCAGGACACCGTTTTCACGTGGCCGGGCCGCGTCTTCAGCGTGCTGGCTGCAATCATCGGTGTAGGCCAGCATTGCGCCCACAGCCCTGCTGGCATTGATGCAGAACTCGCCCCCGGCCATGCGCAGGCTATGGGCCTCAATATCAACAAAACCGGCCTGTTCTCCGCCCAGGCAGGATTCGGTCAGGGCCTGTCTGGCCATGCGGCACTGCAAGGCGGGTGCAAGCCCGTTTGACGGAAACAGAAGTGTGGTGTTGCCGCCTGGGCTCCATTTGGAAAAAGGCAGGGTAGGCATAGAGATATTCCTTTAATTCTTCGTCAAAGTATGCCTCAGCCTCGGCAGGCTGTCCAGCGGTGGGGTGCGCAATGGTTTTTCTATGGTGCGATGCTGCGAAAAAACTGAGAACGCCGTAAGCAACAGGCAGTTATTAGAGAATATTTCCTATTTAAAACTTGCGGTTTTTCATAAAGGCGGTTATGTCTAAGACAGTTGCCGTCTCCAAAGGCCTTGCCTGGAGTGAGCCGGCAACGTGGCGGGCACACCGCGATTTACTGTTGGTTGACGGTAATTCGACGAACTTATCAACGTTTGGGAGGCAGTATGAAATCGTTTCGTCTTCTTGTTCTGGCCGCTGCTCTTATTTTGAGCTATGCTGTGGCCGCCGCGGCCGCACCGGCCTGCACCAAGAAAATTGACAGCTTTGACTTCGTTGTGGACTATTCCGGTTCCATGATGATGAAGAACGCTCAGCTGAAGCAGGATAAAATCATTGTGGCCAAAAGCGTGTTGCAGCGCGTCAACGCCGCTATTCCTGCCTTGAACTATAATGGCGGCCTGCACACCATTTCGCCCAACGGCGTTATCGTTGCCCAGGGCCCCTGGGACCGTGCCAGCATGGCCGCAGGCATCAACAAGCTGCGTTCCGGCTTTGACATCTTTGGCCGCATGACCCGCATGGGCACCGGCCTGCAGGCTTATGAGCCCTTCCTGTCCAGCATGAAGCGCGACGCCGCCGTTATCCTCGTGACTGACGGCGACAACAACCGTGGCGCCAATCTGGTGGAAGTTGCCCGTCAGCTGTACGCCAG
Source organism: Desulfovibrio sp. MES5 (assembly GCF_002237645.1). Taxonomy (GTDB): domain Bacteria; phylum Desulfobacterota; class Desulfovibrionia; order Desulfovibrionales; family Desulfovibrionaceae; genus Desulfovibrio. The sequence goes on along the minus strand of NZ_MJUZ01000019.1, from coordinate 26,096 downwards.
CCAGCGTAACCTGGTTATCCACATCATCTCCTTCGCCGACACCAAGAACGGTGAAGAAACCATCAAGCAGGTCGCCGCTCTGAACCCCGCCACCATCGTGGTGCGTGGTGAAGAACTGGCCACCAGCGACGCCGCCGTTGAGCGCTTTGTTCTGTCAGTGTTCTGCCAGGACGAAGACGTGATCGTGCTGCGTGGCGTGCACTTCGCTTTCAACTCCTATGCTCTTGACAGCAAGGCCATGGGCATCCTGAACGAAGCCGCCGGTCTCATCAAGGCCAGCCCCAACAAGCGCGTCGTGCTTACCGGCTGGACTGACTGGATCGGTTCTGACGCTTACAACATGAAGCTTTCACAGGAACGCGCCAACAGCGTGAAGAACTATCTTGTGAAGCAGGGCATCCCCGCCAGCCGCATGACCGCCATCGGCCGTGGCAAGTCCTTCAAGTACAACAACGAATCCGCTGAAGGTCGCGCCATGAACCGGCGCACCGAAATCTCCTTCGAATAATCGAAGGGCGGGTTTCATTGGAATAATATGCAAAAAGCCGGGTGGCCCTATGCCGCCCGGCTTTAATGTGTGAGGTGCTATGCGCAAACAAACATTTCTGGCTCTTTTGCTGACTTTTGGTCTGACAGCAGGCGGTTGCGCCTGGTTTGGCGGCGATACTTCTTCTACGGAAGCGGCGGTTACGCCCGCACAGCCCGCAGAAGCTGCGGCCCCCGCCCCCGCGCCTGAAGCTCCGGCTCCCGGCAAGTCTGCCAAAAAAGTTGACAAGAAAGCCGCCGCCAGTGCGGAAAAGACGCAACCCGTGGCCAAGGGCGCTAAAACTGAAGCTCAGATAGCTGCCGAACTGGACTCCGTGGGCCACAAGCTGGTCGCTCAGGCTGGCAGAACCGTGGTTCCCTCCAAGTCCAAAAAGGACGTGCAACAGGTCGGCAAGGACTTTGTGGCAAGCTATGTTGAAGTGGACGAAAGCAGCATCTCCACCGAACTGCGCCCCGGCGCGTCAGGCCAGTACGTTGGCTTTGTGCGTTACAAAGAAAACGTTTACGAATGCCGTGGCGCTTCCCGTCAGGCTGCGCTGACGGCGGCCTGCCAGCAGGTCAAGGCCCGCAGGATAAACGAACTGATCAGGTATGACGGCAAGAGCTGGCAGTTCTAGGATAATCTTATTTTGATGCGGCTCTGTCGGCTGTGTGAAGAGAGGCGCGCGCCATAAAGGCGCTGACGCTTGCAGTCGCGTCCATATGCGCGGATACGCGCCAGTGTGGGCGTGCTCGATGGTTGGGATTGCATGTTCTCAATGAGCGTTGTTCTGGGCGCGCGTATTTGCCGACAGAAATGTGTTTTTTTAGCGGGGCTTCGGCCCCGCTTTTTTTGTGTCCAAGCGCCATGTTATGGCCTGGGCAAAAGGGCGCATGGCAGGATTCCGCACATGCCGCCCTGCAATTCGGGCAGCTGACGGCAAAAGGGCGCGCTGCATGATTGCCGCAGATCCCGGCAGGCGGCATGAAAGAAGGAGGGAAGGCGGGTGCGGTCTGGCCAGACTACGCCGTCAGCGGCCTGCGCCGTCAGCGGCAATGGCCTGCGGGGGCAGGTTGTCCACAATCCAGTCCACGCATTGCTGCGGATTTTTACAGGTAGCTTCACAGCACAGGGTCGCGTAACGGGTGTACAGTTCCTGGCGTTCCAGAAAAATATCGCCGAGGGTCTGCCCTGGCCCGATGGCCAGGCCCCGTTGCGGATTGCGGGCTATGCGCTCTTCAACAATGCTGAGCGGCACGTCCAGATGCACGATGGGCCCCAGCGAGGCGAGGTGCCGCATGGCTTTTTCGCGGTAGACAACGCTGCCGCCGGTGGCGATGACGGCGCGGTTGGCCTTTATGGCGCTGATGATGCCGGCTTCCACTTCAAGAAAGGCGTCCTTGCCAAGGGCGTCGGTTATGTCTTGCAGACGGGCAGCATAAACGGCTTCAATAAGGTGGTCGCTGTCCATAAAGGCCCAGCCCAGACGTTTGGCCAGGGCCTCGCCGATGGTGGACTTGCCCGCTCCGGCCATTCCTATAAGGATGATGCACGGTGACGGTCTGGCTGGTGCCGTGATGGAAGAGGGGCCAGAGCGATCAGGGGTGGCGTCTGTAGAAGAGGGCACGGACATTTTTGCTCCTTGGCCGGTGAAAATGATGCCTGAAATGTGCCCAAGGGGGGCGCTGCTGTCAAGGCGCGGCAGCCTGTCGAAGCCGCCTTTTACGTGGATTGCTTCTGCTGCGTCTCTGCGCGAAGCGGGTGGCGTGCCTGTAGTGACGTGGGGCGGGTTCTCGCAGCATGGCAGCCCGTGTGCGTCGCCTGAGAGCGGGTAAACCGCGCATATCACGTTGCGGCACGCTGTCGCTTGAGCCGCTTGAGAGCAAGCGCCCTTTATTAGCATTGCAATGCTCTAAAGCGGATCAGCTTTACGTGGGCGCGACGCCTGAAAAACGCTGCCTCTGGAACCACCGCTTTACAGCAGAAAACACTGTGTAATGCAATGAAATACAATAAAAGTTTTAAGGGATGGGGGCGTGGTGGAGGAGCCCATTTTAAAAGTGGTCCTCTCCCACAAAGAAAGCAGTTCAACCTCAAGCCTCGCCTGCCCGGCGCTGCGTGTGGGTCCTTCCCTCCGCAAAGCACTGTAATCAGCCCCCCTAAAGTTTACTGTGGCATTTGCCGATAAGCGAGGAAGAGGTGGTATTATGTTCGTGACACACTACAAAAACGCGGTGCTGGCCCGTACCTTGCGCCCTGTGGCCTTGGGCGTGGCCATTTTGTGTTTCGGCGTCACGTCCGGCATGTCCGGCGTGTCGTTTGCCGGTGTCGCCGAGTCTTCGCTTCCCCAGACCCTGCCCGATGGCGGCCCCAATCTGACCGAGGCCTGGATGCGCACAGGCGGCGCGCGCCTTTACTGGAATACGCTGACGCAGCCGCGCCAGATTCGCATGGTGGGCGCGGCTTTTGCCGATCCTGCCGCTGTGCCGGAACTCATGTCCAGTCCTCAGGGGCAGCCTGACGTGAGCACCGGCAAGGGCAGCCGTGGCGGAAAAACCGCCCCGCACAGCATTGTTGTTGACCCTAAGGCTCCTGCGCGCCCCTGGCCCCACGCGACGTCCCGGCCCGCAAAGCAGGGCGGGACCACCGCCGTTCAGGCTGGTAAAAAAAGTGAAGCGGCGCAGGCCGCCAGAACCCCGGCAGAAAAACCGGCCTCTGTCAGCCCGGCGCTTACCGCTCCGTCTTCGTCGCGGCAAGGTAATGGCAATGGCACTGCGGCGGTTGCGCCCTCACCTTCTGTCGGGATTGGCAATGGCGTCGCTGCGCCCTCAGGCGCGGCCAAGCCTTCGGGCGTGCCGCCAGCGGCGGCATCCACATCTGCGTCTTCGAGCGCGTCGTCCGCGGCCCCATCCATGTCGGTGACAGGATCGGGCGCAGCTGTCGGGGCTTTTGGAAAAGCCGGCGTTGGCTCCGTGCGTTCGTCCAACGGCGGCGCACAGGCGGACGTTCCGATTCCGCCGCCGGTTCCTTCCCTTACAGCGGACGACCTGCTCCCGCCCAGCAACGGGGCTGGCAGCGCCTCCGGTGGGGGCGGCGCTCCTGCGCGGGCTCCCTTGCCGTAAGATTTTGGCGTTTGACCAACAGCCCGTGTAATGGCAGGATGCATTCTGCCATGCCGGTCAAGCCTTACAGGCGGCGTTACGCCGCCTGTTTTTGTGACGCGCGCCATGTTCAGCCGACGATCGGCCCAGTCTGCGCTTGACGGAGGGGCTGTGCGCGTGTATGTAGCTTCTTCCATATATTTTAACGCCAGGGCCTTGCCGTCCCTGACCGCTATAACAAGTGGACGGCCCATAACCGCTAAAGCCCGACGTGCCGCTAAGTCCCGGTAAGGGCGCTGGTCATACCGGAAATTTTAAGGAGTCAGTCATGAAGAGAACATATCAGCCGAGCAAGATCAGAAGAGCCCGCACCCACGGTTTTCGCGCCCGTATGGCCACCCCTGGTGGTCGAGCCATCCTGCGCCGCCGTCGCGCCAAGGGCCGCAAGCGTCTCAGCGCCTGAGTGAACGGGGGGCATCCCCCGTTCGTCGTCCGGGAGCTTCCATGCGCCGGTATCTTCTGCCCAGGCAGTTGCGCATCCGCCGTCGGGTGGAGTTTACGGCCTGTTATGAGCGGGGCAGGCGTTACCACACCGAGCATTTCCTTGTCTTTGTGTTGCCGGGAGGCTGTCCCGGTCTTCGCGCGCGCACAGGCATGGCCGTCTCCCGCAAGGTAGGCAATGCCGTGGTGCGTAATCGCGTCAAGAGGCTCCTGCGGGAATTCTACCGCCTGCACAGAGAAGAACTGCCCGTGGAGGCCGACATCGTTACCATAGCAAAAAAGCATGCCGGAGAAGCCGCACTGGATTATGCCCGTGTGGCTGCGGAACTTTTGCCGTTGCTACGGCGTGCGGCCCGACATCAGTCGGGCTCTTCGGCATTGGCAGGTCTGCCATGAGCCACATGCTGCGCACCCTCTGCGTATTTCCCATACGCGTGTACCAGCGCTGCATCTCGCCCGTGTTGCCCCCTGCCTGCCGCTATTACCCTACCTGTTCCGCCTATGCCGTAGAGGCCGTAATGACCCACGGCGTGTTGCGTGGCGGCTGGCTGGCGCTCAAGCGCCTGGCCCGCTGTCATCCTTGGGGCGGATCGGGCTATGATCCAGTTCCACCACCATCAGGACGACGTCGCCGCGACGTTCCGCCATTGTCCCAGGAGTGAGCGCCCACATGCAAGACAGTAAAAATCTTATCATTGCCATTGTTCTTTGTCTTATTGTCATTGTCGGCTGGGGATATCTGGCCGAGCATATGGGCTGGACCTCAAAGCCCGCCCCCGTGGCGCAGCAGCAGAAGCAGAGCGAGCAGGTGCCACAGCAACTGGCGCAAACAGCGCCCGCGCCCGCGCAGCCCAGTCTGCCCGTTTTCGAGCCCTCGGCAGGCCGCGACATTACGGTGGACACCCCCCTTTATGAAGCTGTTGTTTACAGCGGCGGCGGCGCGCTGCGTTCGTTCAAGCTGAAAAAATTTCAGGTTGGCCTCGCGGCGGATTCGCCCCTGGTGAACATGGTTGACGCCAAGACGGCCCAGGTGGCCCCCATGGGCCTTGTTATCAACAGCCAGCCCTCGTGGAGCACTGGTCAGTGGTCCCTGGATGCTGGCGAAAGCGGCCTCTCCCTTGGTGAAAACCAGCAGGGTTCACTGCGCCTGACGGGCGAAGTGGACAACCTGCGTGTGGTGCGCGAACTGACCTTCGACGCCTCCACCTATCTCATCAAGGAAAAGGTTCGCGTGACGAACCTGAGCGAACAGGCGCGCAGCGTGCGTGTGAGCTACACGGCAGCCGCTGACGCCAGCAATGCCGCTGGCGACCGTTACGACGCCATGCGCGTCGCCTGGGACAACGACGGCAGCCTCAAGGAAGAAAGCTCCGCGAGCACTCTTGAAACCACCGGTGTTCAGGCCGTTGGCAAGATTTACTGGGCTGGCGCCATGAGCACGTATTTTCTTACGGCCGTGATGCCCGGTGAAACCAACAGCGTGACCGTCAAGGGCGTTATGCAGCAGAATGTGTATCGCGCCGCTGTCGAAGAACAGGAAGCCCTGCTTGGCCCCGGCCAGGAAAAGGAACTGACTGTTTCCTACTGGGTTGGCCCCAAGGTGCGTTCCGAGCTCCAGGCCGCCTCGCCCCAGCTTGCCAAAAGCGTTGACCTGGGCTTTTTCCACATCATTGCCAAAGGGCTGCTGTGGCTGCTGGAATTCTTCCAGAAGTACGTGCACAACTGGGGCCTTTCCATCATTCTGCTGACCGTGCTTATCAAGGCCGTGTTCTGGCCCCTCACGGCCAAGAGTTACGCCTCGATGGAAAAAATGAAGAAGCTCCAGCCCCACATGACGGAGCTGCGCGAGAAGTACAAGGACAACAAGGAGCAGATGAACAAGGAGGTCATGGCACTCTACAAGACCTACGGCGTCAATCCCGCCAGCGGTTGCGTGCCCATCCTTATCCAGCTGCCCGTGTTCTTCGGCCTGTACCAGGCCCTGCTCACCTCCATCGAGCTGCGCCACGCGCCCTTCATCAAGTATCTGCCCGGCACAGACATGCTCTGGCTGGCTGACCTTTCCACCAAGGATCCCTTGTACATCACCCCCATCATCATGGGTGTGACCATGTTCCTGCAGCAGAGGATGAACCCCCCGGCCGCCGATCCCACGCAGCAGAAGATCATGATGTTTTTGCCCCTTATCTTCACGGTGCTTTTCCTGAACTTCCCCGCAGGTCTGGTGTTGTACTGGCTTGTCAACAACGTGCTGTCCATTGCGCAGCAGCAGATGATGATACGGAAGCTCAAAGGCCACGCCGCCGCGAAATAGCCGCAACGGCGGCCTGTACCGCCCATTGGAACGAGGACGAGTATGGAAGGGTTTAAAGAATTCCAGGGAAAGGACCTGGACAGCGCCATAGAGGAAGCCTGCGGCTACTTTGATGCTGCGCGTGAAAAGCTGGAAATCGAAATCGTGCAGGACTCCAAGTCCGGCATCTTCGGCATCGTCGGAGCGCGCAAGGCCAAGGTCCGCGCGCGCCGGGTGCAGCTGCGCGAAACCGTTGAAAGTATCCTGGGACGCAAAGGCGCGCAGGCTGAAGCTTCTGAAAGCGTGCCAGCGCCTGAAGCGCCGGAAAAAAATCGCGCCCAGCGCGAGGAAGGCCCGCAGGCCACCAACGGCCAGCAGGAAAAGCGCAATAACCGTTCCCGCAATCGCAAACCTGCACAGGAACCGGCTGCCGAACAGGCCGAAGGTTCGCAGGGGCGCGATGCCCGCCCGCCCAGGGGGGCAGGCCCGCGTCAGGAAAAACAGGGTGAGAGAAACCCGGAACGTGGCGCTGAAAAGGCCAATGGCCGCGCAGGATCCAGGGCTGCCGACAGAAGCGCTGAAAAGCCTTCCGACAAGGCCGAGGGCGAAGGCCGTGGCGACAGGTCAAGAGACCGGGGCAAGGCTTCGGGGCGTGCGCAGAACGGCCAGAATGGTCAAAATGGGCAAAATGGTCACAGCGGCCAGAACGGTCAAAATGGCCAGAACGGACAGAGCGGTCAAAATGGCCAAAATGGCCAGAGTGCTCAAAACGGGCAGAACGGTGAAGACGGCAGACGCCCCGAAGGGCGCGGCCGTCGTGGCGATTCCCGTGATGGGCGCGAAGGTCGCAACGCCGCAAAAGACGGTGGCCGTGAGGCTGCCCGTCAGCCCAAGGGCATGGACGTTCTGGACGATGATTTTGAAGAAGCCGCCGAAGGGCTGCCCGCCATGCCGATGGAGCAGCTTGACCAGGAACGCCTGGACGCTCTTGTGCGTGAAACCGTCCGACAGCTGGTGCGCCCCATTGTGGGCGAAGATGTGAACCTGGAAGTAAAGCTGGGCGGCGACAGGGTGCAGGTCGGCATTGACAGTGAAGAAGATTCGGGCCTGCTCATCGGTCGTGAAGGGCAGACGCTGGCCGCGCTTCAGTATATGATTTCGCGCATCGTGTCGCGAGGCATGAATGCCGCTGTGCGCGTGCAGCTTGACGCCGGGGAATACCGCCGCCGTCAGGACGAAAAGCTGCGCGAAATGGCGCTGGCGCTGGCCGACAAGGTGCGCCAGAGTGGCCGGTCCTATTCCACGCGGCCCCTGTCTTCGTACCATCGCCGTATTGTACACGTCTGCCTTCAGGAGGCGGTCGATGTGCAGACGCGCAGCACAGGGGACGGCCCCATGAAGAGGGTTGTCATCTTGCGCAAAAAGGCCGAAAAGAACTAGAGCGAGTTCACGTTGAACGGCCTCAGGCGGCTACGGGCGCAAGCGTTTTCTATGAAGGATGCGTCAGGCGCGCCCGCCGGGTTCAGCGGTGGAACTTTTTATGCTGAAACGCCTGGGGGCCTCCCTGCTTATGCGTGGCGAGGTTGGGCGGTGCACACCGTCAGGGCGTATTTTAGAGCAGATTAACTTTGAAATGCTTCACATTTCAAAGTTTTCATTCAGCCAAAATCGCATTTTTCGGCTGAATCCACGCCACGGTGTGGCGCGCTGCACTCTCGTGCAGCGTTGGAGCATGTACACTTTTTCAAAGTTAAATGCTCTAGTAACGCAATCGGACAGAGCTTGCACATCAAGGCGGCTTCCGCATTTTCGCCTTTGGCGGAAGGCGGGAGCCGCATTTTCCTGAACCCTGAAAAAATGCCGCCAGGGTAAAACCGGCGCACCCATAACTGTAGCGTAAACATGGGCATCACCACACGCGACACCATAGCGGCCATTGCCACGCCACCCGGATCCGGGGGGATCGGCATTGTGCGCATTTCCGGGCCTGAAGCCAAGCAGGTGCTTGCGCGCATGTTTTTGCCCCTGTCGTCCAGGTTTGAAAATTTTCGTCCCTGGTTTTTGCACAGGGGGCGGGTTCTGGACTGGAACGACGAAGCGCTGGATGACGTGCTGGCCGTCTTTATGCCTGGGCCGCGCAGTTTTACGGGGGAAGACGTGGCTGAAATCCATTGCCACGGCGGAGCCTTTATTGTTCAGGCAGTGCTGGAGAGCGCCCTGCGACGGGGCGCGCGGCAGGCGCAGCAGGGTGAATTTTCACGCCGGGCTTTTGTCAACGGGCGTATGGACCTGAGCCAGGCTGAAGCTGTGGCCGAACTTATCGCCGCGCCCTCGCGCGAGGCTCTGCGCTACGGCCTCAACCGGCTGGACGGCCTGCTTGCCCGCCGCACCGAGGCCCTGCGCAATGAGCTGGAAGAACTGCGCATGCAGGTGTGCGTGGCGGTGGACTTTCCTGAAGACGAAGTTGAAGGCATGGATGCCCCCACCTTCAGCGCCGCTGTTGAAAAAGTGTCTGCCGCGCTGCGGCACCTGCTCAAGGGCAGTCGCAGAGCGCGGGTCATGCAGCAGGGGGCTGTCGTAGTGCTGGCTGGCGCCGTCAATGCCGGCAAATCCAGCCTCATGAACGCTTTGCTTGGGCGCAACCGGGCGCTGGTCACTGATATTCCCGGCACCACGCGCGATTTTCTGGAGGAGGCCTGCGACCTCAACGGTCTGCCTGTACGCCTGACGGATACCGCAGGTCTGCGCAAGGCCGCTGAAAGTATTGAAGAGCTTGGCGTTGAACGCAGCCGGCAAAAACTGGCCGAGGCGGACGCCATTGTTCTTGTGCTGGACGGCGGCGCTCTGGGCGAGGCCGGGGCAACGGCCAAGGTCTGCCCGGACCCCGCAGCACGCGAAGTACTTGAAATGGCAGGCACAACGCCTGTACTGGTCGTGTGGAACAAATGCGACCTGTGCATGCCCCAAAAATTCCCCCCAAGCTGGATTCAGAACCAAACCTGTTGCGCAACAAGCGCTTTTTCCGATACACAGGTGGAGGACATGGCTGAGCGCCTGCGCGCGCTGTTGCTGGCTGAAAGTGATGGGGCTGCCGGAGAAGAAGGGCTTGCGCCCAATGCCCGGCAAACACTGGCTCTTGAGGCGGCCCTGGCCGAACTGACGGCCCTGCGCGAAGATGTTGATGCCGGGCGGCCTTATGACTGCTGCGCCGTGCGTCTTGACGTGGCCGCCGCCCATCTGGCGGAAGTTACCGGGCTGAGCAGCCCGGCTGAAGTGCTGGACAGGGTTTTCTCACAATTCTGCATTGGCAAGTAGTCTGGTAAACAACCTATGGATATGGATGTCTTACGTCGCCGTCTGAGCAGTGAGGAAGTGAACGCTCTGCCCCTGTGTCATTATGAGGGGCATGTGCATGTGGTGCGCAGCGAAGAAGACTGGCAACGCGCGCTGCCTCAACTGCGGGAAGAAAGCGTTTTGGGCTTTGATACGGAAACGCGGCCTTCCTTTCGCAAGGGAAGGCGCAACGCTCCGGCGCTGATCCAGCTGGCCACGGCGCAGGCCGTGTATCTGATCCAGCTGGCCTGGATGCCCTTTGGCCCCGATCTGGCAGCTCTGCTCGCAAACCCGGCGCAGGTCAAAGCCGGTGTGGGCATCAGGGACGACATGCGTGATCTGGCCAAACTGCACGATTTTGAGCCGGCAGGGCTGGTTGATCTGGGCGGCGTGGCCAGGGCGCATAAGTTGCCCAGTCAGGGCCTGCGCACTCTTGCGGCCAATTTTTTTGGCTGGCGTATTTCCAAGGGCTCCCAGTGCTCCAACTGGAGCCTGCCCGAACTCAGCGCCAAGCAAATCGCCTATGCCGCCACCGATGCCTGGATAGGCAGGCTTATTTTCATGCGCATGTGCGATTTGGGGCTCATCCCCACCACGCGTCCCGCAACCTGGCCTGTGGGGGCCTGCGGGGGCGGTGCGTGAACGGCGCTTTGACGCCGACGGCTTTTCCGGCCCTGGGGCCGCGTCTGACGTTTTTTACTGGCGGCACGGCCCTGCGCGCCCTCAGCCGGGAGCTGACCCGCCATACGCACAATTCCGTCCATCTGATCACCACCTTTGATTCCGGCGGCAGTTCGGCGGTTTTGCGCCGGGCTTTCGCCATGCCTGCCGTGGGCGATATCCGCAACCGCCTGCTGGCCCTGGCCGACTGCGCCGTGGTACCCGCCGCAGTGCTGGATTTTTGCGCCTGCCGCCTCCCTGCCGAAGACGAAGAACTGTCGGAAGACGTGGCATCCATCCTAGGCGCTGCGACCTCCTGCTCCGGCAAAAAGGCCTCGGCGGACTTTCTCAGACGGCATCTTGTCAGCATGGGCAGGGCGGGGCACCGGGTCTGGAAAAGCATGCCCGGCGTTTTTGCCGATGCCCTGCGGCTGCACCTGAATTTTTTTCTCTCCCGCATGCCCGTTGATTTTGATCCCTACCGCGCCTGCTTCGGCAATTTGCTGCTGGCCGGGGGCTATCTGCACCACAAGCGCAACTTTGACCCTGTGCTGGCCTTTTTCAGCCGTCTTTTGCAAACGCGGGGCGTGGTGCGCCCCATTGTCAGGGAAAGCCTGCATCTTGCGGCTGAACTGGACGACGGCTCGGTACTGGTGGGGCAGCACCTCTTTCGCACGCTGGCAAGGCCTGTGCGGCGGATTTTTCTTACAGTGCACGAGCCGGAACGGCTCAATGAGCGGGACTGCCTGGAATTGCCCGCAACGCCATGCCGTCCGCCGCTCGCGCCTGCGGCAGGCGTCTATCTGAGTTCCGCCGGGGCCATCTGCTATCCCATGGGCAGCTTTTACACCAGCGTGCTGGCCAACCTGCTGCCCCAGGGAGTGGGAAGCACCGTGGCCGAAGCGGACTGCCCCAAGATTTTTATTCCCAATTCCGGCAGCGACGCCGAACTGCTGGGGCTGAGTGTGGCGGGCCAGGCCGCCATGATTCTGCGCCATTTGCGCCAGGACGCCCCGGAAGCCCCAACCGACCGTCTGCTGCACCATGTGCTTATAGATTCCCGCCATGGCCGCTATGAGGGCGGCCTTGGCGACGAGGTGCGCAAATCCATCAGCGATATGGGCCTCACTATTGTGGATCGGCATATCGTGTGTGAGAACAATCCCCAGTACCACGAGCCGGAACTGACGGCCCGCGCCCTTCTTGATCTTATGCCGGGCAAGGCTGCGGAGATCTGAGTGAAACCCCAATTTTGCGGTCAGAATGGCCCCGAACGGAACTGCGACAGCCCGGATGTGGATGGACGCAAGCGGCAATTGCGTGTGGACCAGCAGGCGGGCCAGCGGCTTGACCATGCGCTTGAAGCGCTTTTGCCCCACCTGGGGGTGCGCGGCCGCAAGCGCTGCATCGAGAGCGGCCTTGTGCTGGTCAATGGCCGTCCCGCCGCCGCCTCGCGGCGTATGCGCGAGGGGGATGTGATTTGTCTGGCTGAAGCGGCGGCACAGCCCATAACAGGGGCCGATTTAGTATCCGCACCGGGGACTGCTCCAACGCCCGCGCCGGGAGACGGCGCAGCGTCCGCGTCGGAACATGCGCCAGCACAGATCATGCCCGCCACGCACAGCGACCCCTGCTCACTGGCGACCAGTCTTGGCCTGCGCATGCTCGACAGGCAGGACGACTACTGTTTTTTCAGCAAACCAGCCAACATGCACAGCGCTGCCCTGGCGGGCAGCACAGAGGCCAGCGTGGAGGCTCTTGCCCCCGCGCTGGCGGCAGCCTGGCACGGGCCTTCCCGCTGCCGGGCTTCAGGCCGGGCATGCCCTCCTGTCACGCCCGACGGCAGCGACAATCGCGGCCAGGCGGCGCAAGGCCAAGCGTCACAGGGAGCGGCGCAACAACAGGAATGCATGCTGCTGCAAAGGCTGGACTTCGGCACGTCAGGCCTGCTTTGCGCCGCTCTGACGCCCGCCGCCGCTGCCGCTTTTCGCGCCGCAGAAGCTGCAGGGCACTGTGAAAAACGTTATGTGGCCTTGCTGACGGGCGTTCTTACAGGGCCGGTCACCGCGCGGCAGTCTCTGGGCGTAAGCGGACGCCGCAAAAGCCGCCTGCGAGACGCGCAGGCAGACAAGACCCGCTGGACGGACTTTTGGCCCCTGCATGTCTGGCATCCCGATACAATGGACGCCGAGGAACTGCGGCTGCTTTTCGGCGTCGTTCCTGATCCGGCAGGTCTGGCTTCTGGCATTGCCGGGGGCATGACGGCGGCACAGACGGCGAGCCATACATCAGGTCTGGCGCCGGGCCTTGAGGAAGACATGGCAGCAGGCATGGCAGAGGGCAGGGCAGGCGAGGGCCATCCTTTGCCGGAAAAAGCGTCCCCCGCGTCCGCGTGTGGGCCTTTAGTCCGCCCATTCTCGCTTCCGCCGCAGGGGTTGACGCTGGCTGCCTGCCGCATCCGCCGGGGCGCGCGCCATCAGATACGGGTGCACGCAGCGGGACTGGGACACGCGCTGTGGGGCGACGCCCTGTATGCGAATGGGGACGGCGCGCTGCCCGACGCTTTCGGCGGCGCGGAGCCATCCCCGGACCTGCCTGGATTTTTTTTGCACCACGGCGGCCTGCGCCTGCCGGGAGCCGCATGTGTCGACTATCCCCCCTGGCCTCTGCCCGAAGCGCTCAGTCGTCTTGTGCGCGCGTGGTTTGAGGGTGTTCTGCCGCAGGCGGAACAACAGGCGTTAAAAAAATCTTGAGTGTTCAAACAGTTTTTAATCCCCAAAAAATATTGCTGTAACATGCTTAAAATAAAGTAAATCAGGCGGCTCTGGTTAAAACTTTTATTTGTTTCGGGTGTGCCCTCTTGGCACGTGCCCGCTGTGAGTATACATATATCAAATCAAAAGACGGCGGTCCGCCAGAGACGGACAACCGCCGGAACGTCAACCGGTATGGTGCGTGGCAATGAGGTCATGCGTGCGTGTACCGATCCCAAGGAGAAAGGATGTTTCCAGCGCTGTTGCCTAAATCCGCACCGTTTTTCGCCATGCTGGCAGAGCAGAACAGTCTTCTGCGCCGCATGGCGGGCCTGCTGGTTGAAATGCTGGACGATGTGTCCAATATGGATCGTATCCATAAGGAAATAGCCTTTCTGGAAGAAGAGGCGGATGTGCTGCACAGTCAGATCATCCGCGACCTTACACAGACCTTCATCACTCCCATCGACCGTGAAGACATCCTGCGCATCAACCAGGAGCAGGAAGAGTGCATGGACTGCCTGCACAGCCTGAGCACCCGTCTGCACATCTTTGAGTTCACACGCATACGTTTTCCCGCGCTTCAGATGGCCCGCACCATCAGCGCCATGCTGGACATGAGCCGTCTTATGCTTGAGGGGCTGACCCACAGGCGCGACTGTCACAAAACCCGCGCCTTCCGCAATCTGCGGGGCGAGTGCGACATGTTGCTGGCCGTGGGCCTGGCGGAACTGCTGGACGAACAGCAGGAAATCACCGTGTCTCAAATCATGCAGACACTTAAATGGAGTCAGGCCTACGAACGCATGAGCATCTTGCTTGAGCAGGTCAATGCCCTGGCGGAAACCATTGAAGAAGCGGTGCTGAAAAATGTTTGATATTCCTGTGCTGCTGGCGCTCATCGTGCTGGTGGCGCTTATTTTTGACTTTACCAATGGCGCGCATGACTGCGCCAACGCCATTGCAACGGTCGTGTCAACCAAGGTGGTCACGCCGCGCTTTGCCGTGGGGGCGGCTGCCCTGCTCAATCTGGCTGGCGCGCTGCTTGGCACGGAAGTGGCCAAGACCCTGGGCAGCGGCATAGTCCTGCCCCAGGTGGTTGAGGGCAGTCATGTGCTTGTTCTGGCGGCCCTTGTGGGGGCCATCGTCTGGAACTGCATAACGTGGTATTTCGGCATTCCCTCGTCTTCGTCCCACGCGCTCATCGGCGGGCTTATCGGCGCGGCTGTGGCTGACGCCGGGTTTGGCGCGCTCAACGGCAAGGGGATTATCGACAAGGTGCTTATCCCGCTGGTGGCTTCGCCATTGGCGGGTTTTTTTATGGGCTATCTGATCATGTGGATCATCTACTGGTCGTGCTCGCGCATGTCCCGGCGAAGGGTCAACGGAGCCTTCAGGCGGTTGCAGCTGCTGTCTGCGGCCTTTATGGCCACCAGTCACGGCCTGAACGACGCGCAGAAAACCATGGGCATCATTACCCTGGCGCTGCTCATTTTCGGCAAGATCGACGCGGTAGAAGTGCCTTTGTGGGTCAAGCTGTCCTGCGCCGGGGCCATGGCTATGGGCACGGCGGTGGGCGGCTGGAAAATTGTGAAGACCATGGGCCACCGCATTTTCAAGCTGGAACCCGTGCACGGTTTTGCCGCTGAAACGTCGGCATCTCTGGTCATCACCGGCGCCTCGATGATGGGCGCGCCTGTGAGCACCACGCATACCATCACGGCCTGCATTTTTGGCGTGGGTTCCACCAAGCGGCTTTCGGCCGTGCGCTGGAACGTGGCCGGAAGCCTGCTCACGGCCTGGGTGCTGACCCTGCCAGCGGCGGGCGTCGTTGGTTTTGTGTCTTACTGGCTGCTGCATTTTATCTGGAACTAGAGGAGGTTACGAATAAAATAACGTGGCTGCTCTGCAAGGATTTTTCTGAAAATCCCCGCCGTGAATTGCGTTGGCAGCCCCTTGCCAAAAGTTATGGAAGAGCCCCGGCCAACTGGCCGGGGCTCTTCCATTTTGCGTCAAACGGCCATTGGGGCCGATGGCGCAGAGCGTTTTTGCGTGTCGCTCGCGGCAGCATTCTGATTATCCTGACGGGATACGCGCGAAAACCAGGAAGCCGCATTCTTTGCGAGGGCATATTTTCTAGATGGTCGCTTGGGAAAAAACGTCAAAGCCCGGGCCATCCCTGTAATCGCCCGAACCCCAGTAAAGGTTTTAAGGGGTGGGGGCGTGGGGTCCTTTTGCAAAAGGGTTCCTCCCCCACAGGGCCTTTCACACGCCCCCCTATCTGTCAGGTGGCCACCATATGCGTTCTCCCCCCTACAAGGCCTTTCACACGCTGACAGGTCATGAGGCGCGACAAAACATCCGGCGCTGTGCCCGCCAGAAAAAGGGCGAGCATCAAGACCAGGCGGCAGCCAAAAAAAGGGCAACGGGGGCGGCAGGCCCTGTCGCTAATGTCGGGGAGGGGCGGCTAGTCGCCGCTTTCGCGTTCTTCCTGGCAGGCGCGGCACAGGCCAACGCCGGGAAGGGCCTCAAGGCGTTTCAGGGGGATGGGTTCGCCGCAATCACGGCAGCAGGCTACACCGTCGATCATTTCCGGGCCGCCGCGGTCAATGGCGGCACGGGCCCGCATGAGAGCGGATTCCCTGTCCAGGCGCTCCAGTTCTGTAGCTTGATCAAAAACGTCCATGGCGTCTCCTTGTCAAAGTAAGCGGCAACCCCGCCGGAGCGGGGTTGCCGTACTAATCGTCATCGATTTTCTACGCAGACTATTTAGTCCACAATTATTTTTCTGTAAAGCCCCTGAAAGCGCTTTTTCAGGCGGGAAGACCACTCAGAATATCTTCAAGGGCCTGCATGAAGGAATCAAGGTCGGCTTTGTCGATATTCAGGGCGGGCAGAAGGCGCAGGGTCACGCCGTGGCTCAGGTTGCAGATGTAACCCCGGCGCAGCAGTTCTTCCCACACCGGTTTGCCGTCCACGGCAAGTTCTATGCCTATCATAAGGCCCATGCCGCGAACTTCCTTGATTTTGCCGGGCAGGCGATCCTGCATGGCAGCCAGTTCGCGCTTGACATGCGCGCCCAGGTTGGCGGCATTGTCAGCCAGTTTGTCGCGCAGCAGTATTTCCACAACCTTGGCTGCCACGCCTGAAACCAGCGCGCCGCCGCCAAAGGTGGTGGCATGACTGCCGGCTTCAAAGCCGCAGGCCACGGCATCGGTAGCCAGTATGGCCCCCATGGGCAGACCGTTGGCCAGGGATTTGGCAATGCAGATGGCGTCGGGCGTCAGCCCATAATTCTGGAAAGCCCAGAATTTGCCCGTGCGGCACAGCCCAGCCTGCACTTCATCGCAC
Organism: Desulfovibrio sp. MES5; assembly: GCF_002237645.1. Classification (GTDB taxonomy): domain Bacteria; phylum Desulfobacterota; class Desulfovibrionia; order Desulfovibrionales; family Desulfovibrionaceae; genus Desulfovibrio. The sequence goes on along the minus strand of NZ_MJUZ01000019.1, from coordinate 9,578 downwards.
ATGAAGAGGACATCACGCTCGCGGCACAATGCTTCAAGCTGGCGCAGATAATCGCCGCACAAGGGCACCACGCCGCCCTCGCCCTGCACCACTTCCACCAGGACGGCGGCGGTGGCGGGAGTGATGGCAGCCTTCATGGCCTCAAGGTCACAGGCCGGAACCTGTTTGAAGCCATCGGGCAGCGGCGTGAAGCCGTCACTGAGGTTTTCACGTCCTGTGGCGGCCAGCGCGCCGAGGGTACGCCCGTGAAAACAGCCTTCAAGCGTGATGATTTCATAGGCGTCGCGCTGTTTGATCTTGCGCATGTAGCGACGGGCCAGCTTGATGCACGCTTCATTGGCCTCAGCGCCGGAGTTGCAGAAAAACGCCTTGTTGTGGTGGCTTGTGGACAGCAGCAGACGGGCCAGTTCAAGCTGTTCATTCTGGTAAAAAAGATTGCTCACGTGCCAGAGTTTTTCAGCCTGGGCGGTCAGGGCCGCGTTGACCTCGTCGTTGCAGTGCCCAAGGCCGGTAACGGCGATGCCAGCCAAAAGGTCCACGTACTCTTTGCCGTCAACATCCCACAGTCGCGCGCCTTTGCCTCGGACCACAGCCACGGGATAACGGCTGTAAGAACGACAGAGCAGGCTTTCTTCCCCGGCTTTGACGGCAGCAAAGGCTTGTGACATGGACGGACTCCTTTTCTCGATGAACATATGGTGTTGAGGTGATGTACCGATGTTTCGGTACGGCGTGATCAGCGCCCTGTGTGGCCGAAACCGCCGGATCCGCGTTCAGTGGGAGCCAGCTCCTGCACTTCGCGCCAGCGTGGTCGCATAAAGGGCTGAAAAATGAGTTGGGCAATGCGTTCGCCATTGGCGACGCGGCGTTCCTGCCCGGAGGTGTTCAGAAGAACCACCAGAATTTCTCCCGTATAGTCGGGATCAATGACGCCGACGCCCTGGGCGACGGTCAGTCCGTCGCGCGCGCCAAGGCCGCTGCGGGAATAGACAAAGCCGGCAATGCCGGCTGCGCGGGGCTGCACGGCAATGCCTGTGCCGATCTTGAGGCGTTGACCGGGAGCGATAACCGCTTCTGCCTCTTTGTCTCCATCCAGGCAGGCGCGCAGGTCAAAGCCCGCGGAACTGCTGGTGGCAGGGGCAAAAAAATCGTCGCCGTCCTGGGCGTAAAGCTGACGGGCCGCAGGGCGGACAAAGGCCACGTCCACAGTGCTGTCAGCCTGCGCCGCGTCGGGCAGACCGAGCACGTCATCCAGCAGCATGGACGCGCTTTTGGCAAAGCCATTGGTGTTTTGTGAATTGCTCATGGCCGAGTAGTAGCGCAGCTTGGGCTTGGGGGCAAGCACGCCGTGCGCCCCAGCCCCGCAATGCCAAAAAGGCGCTACTGCAATGGGAGCGCTGGCCTTTGAAGTGTTTTGTGGGGGAGGGACCCTTTTGCAAAAGGGTCCCTCCCCCACGCCCCCACCCCCGAAAACTTTTGTACGAGAGCGAAGCACGCCGCAAGGCGCGTGGATTTTGCCTAAAATAGCATTCTTTGGCTTAACGAAAATTTTGAAATGTAAAGCAGTTCAAAATTAACCTGCTCTGGTTTGCCAGAGTAGGTTACGGATGAAACGAGCTAAGTGCTCTGCAGGGATTTTCCTTAAAATTTTTGCCACGAAATGCGAGCAGGCAGGCTTTTGCCTGGCATAAGCGGGCATTTCAAGCGTTAAATTGAACGGGCAGTCTGCAGATGCTGTCGCTATACGTAAGCGGCAAAGACTTGCTAGCGCCTACCGCAAACCGCATTTTTGGCTGGATGAAAACTTTGAAGTGTAGAGCTGTTCAAAATTAACCTGCTCTGGTTTGCTGCTGGAGCATTTGTACGGTGAACGTGCGCGGTTCGCGTTGAAAGGGGCTCCTGCCTTGCGGCTGGAGCCCCTTTTCCGGCGCTGAAGCCGGTGTTTCCTGTGGGAACGGGTAAGCGCGCCAACGGGAATATGGTCTTTTATCTCCAGGGTGGTCAGGGTTTGGGTGGCAGCGGCATCCGCGCTGCCCGAAACCTGCCCCCACTGCCCGAAACGCATCCGCTCAGGCCGAACTGTGGTAAAAGACCTCCGCTGGCTTTAGGCCAGTTTGGACAGCAGGGTTTCCTTGATGGATTCGATGCTGCCTTCACCGTTCAGTTCAATGTATTTGGTCTTGCCTTTAGCAGCGAGATCCTTGAAGAAATACGCGGCGGCCAGGGTGCCGTCGGTGGTGTTGTAGTAAATGTCGTGGCGCTTGTTGATGGCGCCCTCGTCCTGGTCGTCGGAACGGCTGGAGAGCTCGCCGCCACAGACGCGGCACACGTCGCCATTGGGCTTGATGGCCTCAATGAAGATGTTGTTGGGGTGGTTGTTGTTGTTTTTGCACAGGCGACGGCCCATGATGCGGTTTTTGGCGACTTCGCGCGGCAGCAGGATTTCCACCACGTAGTCCAGACGCATGCCTTCTTTGTTGAGGGCGTCCCACAGTTTTTCGGCCTGCACCATGTTGCGCGGGAAGCCGTCCAGCAGCCAGCCGTGCTGCCCTTTGGTCTTCAGGGTTTCAAGCACCATAGGAATGGTGATGTCGTCAGGCACGAGGTCGCCACGGTCAATATAGGCCTTGGCTTTTTTACCCAGTTCAGTACCGCCGCCGATGTGTTCACGGAATATGGCGCCGGATTCGATGTGGGCGAGGTTATACTTCTGCTTGATAAGGTCGCCCTGGGTGCCTTTGCCGCTGCCGTTGGGTCCGAAAATCAGAATATTCACCGTTACTCTCCTTGGCGGAACCGCAATTTTGGTTGTGCAAAAAAGAACACGCAATGAACCTAGCCCCTACGACCGCTTCTGTCAACGGGAGACAGGAAGAATAGTCGACAGGGCGTTTGGGCTTTATGCCCAAACTTGCTTATCTGTCAGCGAAAGAGTTTCCACGTGCCTTCGAGAATACCGCCGAGCACATCCACAAATCCTTTGGTAATGTCGCCAAGGGTGTTCAGTATGAGCGTGCCCGCGCCAATGGAGGTTTTGGTGTTGCTCAGGCTGCCGTAAAGCCGAAGGGGAAAGTCTGGAACGTTCTTCATGCTGACATCGAAATTGCAGTCCAGGGTCTCACTGTTGAAGTTGATCCAGCCGCCGCCGGAAACTTGCAGCCCCGGCCCCTTGAGATAAAAATCACTACTCCGCGCCACGCCATTGGTAATGTTCCCTGACGCGCCCGAAGCGGTAATCATCGTGGGTTTGCCCTTGAGCTTGCCCTCCGGCGTTCTGTGCTGGAAGGAGCCGTTGAGCACCTCGATTCTCCATTTGCCGTTGAGCAGGGCGGGCAGCTGGTCCGGCCCGGTGAGGTTGCCGTGCACCTCAGAGTGGATGGAGCCCCTGCCGGTGAGGGCGGCTGCGCCGCCTCTGGCATTGCTGGCGGCTGTCAGGTCAAAGTCGTTGATGGTGAGGGTGTTGGCGAAGCTGAAGCCCCTCGTGAAGTTGATGGAAATCCTGCTGATGATGGGCGCGCCGTAAAACTGGCCGGTAATGGAGTCGGACGTGAGCTTGCCGTTTTCAAGTTTGTACTTGGTGCGCAGGTTTTGCACCGTGAAGCGCATGGCGGTGAGCCTGTTGACGCCAAATTCGCCAGAGGCGCGGAAGTTGCGCATAAAGCGCAAATCCCAGGGTTTGCCCCCTGACGCGCCGGATTTTTCCTCATTGGCCTTCATATAGCGGTCAAGGTCGAACTGGTCGGCGTTGAGCTTGAAATTGAGGCTGACCTGGTCGCGCCAGTCGATGTTCAGTGTGCCGGTGACGCTGCTCTCATCCAGTTTGGCCCGGATATCCCGCAAAGAAAGGGAATTGGGGTCGCCCCTGAAGCGGGTGTCCATTTCAATGCTGCTAAAGCCCTTGGGCATGTTGATCTTGCCAAGGCCTGCCAGGCGCAGGGTACGGGCCATGTCGGGGCTGTAGGCCGAAACCTTGCCCTGCCACGAAACCCCCTCCGAACCGGCGATAAAGCTTGCCTGCCCGTGGGCCTCCACGCCCAGCGCATTGAAATGCCCCTCGGATACCGAAAATTCATTGCGGGCCGACTGGCCGCTGAAGCGGCCTGAAGCCTGCACATGCACCCCTTCGGGGTCGAATGAGCGCTCTGCGTCCATACGCAGCGAAAACGAGCCGGGCAGATTGGTGAAGTCCATCTGCCCGCCGTCGGCCCCGTCGCCGCTGAACCACAGCCTGCCGTTGATGTCGGTTGCCACGTCCAGCCCGGCGGCTGCCATTGCCGCGTTCCATTGCCCCTCAAGGCCGAGCTTCTGGCCGTCCCAGGCCGCTGTACGCACCTTGAGGCCGATGTCCAAGACGGTAAAGGCGAACGCAGTTTTTTTGCCGCCGCTGATACGGGGCGGCGCGCGCAGAAAGCCGTTTTCAGCCCTTGCGGTGATGCTGCCGCGCAACTTGCTCAAAAAGACATCCAGTTCGCGCCCCTGGCTCATGATGTCCACGTCGGCGCGCAGGCGTCCGCCCCCAACGGGCATGACCTTGAGGTCTTTGCCCAGGTTTTCGCCATTCACGTCGCGCGCTCGCAGACGTATGGAGTAGGGCGTGCTCTTGTCGCCGCCAAGGATGGTTTCGCCCTTGACGTTGCCGCCGTAAAGCTTGCCTTCCACAAGCAGCAGTGTGTCTTCGAGGCGGCTTTGGGCGTCGATCAGGCCTTGCCGGATAACCACAAGGGCGTCATTGATGGCGATGGGGCCGTAATCCACCTTTCTGGCGGCAAGGCGGATGTTGTAGTCCACGCCGATTTCACCGGGCATGAGGGGCGCACCCGGCATGGGAGTGAGCGGGCCGTATTCGAATTTGGGCTCTTCGGGCTGGTCGCCCACCGCCTCGGGGATGGCGCGGCCAAGATTGACGTTTTCGGCGAACAGATCAAGGGCCACTTCAGGCTTGCGCCAGTCGGCCACGCCGCCCGTGCCTGTAAACCGGCTGCCCGCAGCCGTCACTTCAATATGCGATACGCGCAGACCGGCTGCGTCCATGTCAAAAACAAGCAGCCCTTCCGAAAGCTCGTCCAGGGCCAGTTGCAGCCCGGGGGCCAGATTGCGGGCAAAGCCCAACCAGCGCGTGAGGCTTGCGCGGTGCAGTTGCAGGCTGCCTTCAAGGGTGGGGCCTGCGGGGCTTTCAATCTGCACTGCGCCGTCAAAGCTCACACTGTCCGGCCCAAGGGCCAGTTGGAGCTTGTTCAGGCTGACCTCGTTCAGATTGGCGTGCCGCCACGCTGCGCCGCCCGCGAGCTTGAAGGGAATGTTTATCCCGTCCCTGGCGATGGAGCCGCCAAGGTCGGCGGCAAGGGTAAGGCCCTGTTTGCCAGGGATGATATCGGGCGTCAGGTTGAAAGAAAATTTTAGTTCGGGCAGCCAGTCCGGGAGGCGCAGCACGCCGCTGCACGCCATGCGGGGGCTTTTGCCCAGGGGGTCGACAAGGCTGGTCTTGCCGTCCACATTCAGGCTCTCCAGCCGCATGGGCTGGCCATCGGCGGGCACAAGCGTGGCGGCGGCCCATGAGAGGTTGCCCGCAATGCTGTCGCCCGGTTTGGCTTCCAGGTCGCACTGCGCCCCTTCAATGAGGAGGCTTGAGTCGTCGGCTCCACGGATGCGCAGTTCGCCCTGCTGCACCGCAAGGCGACAGCGCCCCGGCAATGCCGCAGCCCCGCCGCTGCCCGAAGCGAGCAGGCTTTTCAGCTCCATGCCGGGGCTGAGGGCCACGGGCACGGTTCCTTCCACACGGGGGCGCAAAAGGGAGACATTGCGGGGTTCAAAACGCCCTTGAATAAGCGCGGCAAAATCGGGCCGCAACGTGGCATAGGCTGCGGTAAAATGCCAGTTTTCGCCTGTGACGGTCACGTTGCTCACGGCCAGGGCGGGTACGGGCAGAAGGGCCACGCTGACGGCGTCCACAGAGATGGACAGCCCGGTACGGGCGCTGAGTTCTTCGATAAAATGCCCTGCGAGGGCTTCGGGGTTGCGCTGCAACAGGTAAAAGGCCCCCGCCGTCAGGCCGGACAGCAGGAGGAAGAGCGCCAGGAGGATGCGCGCGAAAAGGCGTAGGCGGCGGGCATTCAGAAGCATGTTGCAGTCTCTCGTCTTGACGCGGCGAAGCGTCAAGGCTAGGTTTCAAACCTATTGTATCTTGTCTTTATTGGCAACTGTACGACATGCAAAAGACTTTCTGACAGTTACCGGAGGACCATGCAGCGTATTTTATGGCTAGGCAGCCCTTTTTTCGGTGTTGAACTGCAAGCCGGCGGCTGGCAGGACGTGGTTCTGCACAACTTTGAGGACGAACGCATATTCGGCTGGCAAGACCTTGTGCGTCTGGCGGGATTTGTGCCCGACGTGTTGGTTGTTGGCGATAACAGCCGCCCGCCCTTTGTGCTCGGCGTTGAAAAGTTCCCCTGCCTGACTGTTTTTTACAGTGTGGATTCGCATATCCATAGCTGGCAGCCTTTTTATGCCCAGGCTTTTGACGCCTGCATGGTTTCCCTGCGTGATGACATTCCCCAGTTTCACGCGCCGTTTCTTGGTAAAGACAGGGTCTGGTGGTCGCCGCCCTTCGCCTGGGCGCAGGATCAGCCCGACCCGGACGCGCAGCCCGTATGGGACTGTCTTTTTGTTGGCACAGTTTCGGAAAACACGCCCCTGCGTTCAGAATTTTTGCGCGTCCTTGGCAGTCAGCTCCCCGGTCTGCATGTGGCCAAGGGGAACTACAGGCGGCTTTTTCCTCAGGGGCGGGTGCTGCTTAACCATTGCGAGCGCGGCGACCTGAACTTCAGGGTTTTTGAGGCCCTTGGCTGCGGCGGCTGTCTTGTGACGCCCCGCGTGGGGCACGGTTTTGCCGAGCTTTTTGTGGACGGCGAACACCTTGTGGGCTACGCGCCCAACGATGTGGGCGACGCCCTTTTTCGCATAAAATTTTTGCTGGAGCACCCTGACGTGGCGGCCCACATTCGCGCCACAGGGCTGGCCGAGGTCAACGCGCGCCACCGCGCGGTTCACAGGGCTCAGGCTTTTACCGATCACATCTGCGATCTGTGGACCTACGGGCACGAAGAACTTGTGGCCCGCCGCATTGCCAGAAGCGATGTTGTGCTTGAACAATGTCTCAAACTGCTCTATCTGCACTGGGCCGAAGAGTGCGTCTGCCCTGACATGCGCAGGGCGTATCTCGCTGCGGCCAGGGGCTGCTACGGTCTTGACGGCCCGGAGGCCTAGAGCCGTTTAGTGCCGGGCCGCGCTTTGGGCCCCATCCATAGGGTCAAAATGCAGATCCAGCGCCGGGTCAACAGCTGGCGCGCCAGCCGTGCGCGGCGTTTGGCCCTTGCCGGCAGGCGGGTCAAAACTCAGGTGCAGCAGGGGGTCATTGCCAGTGTCGGCGACGGGCTCGGCTGCGCGTGCCGTCAGCCTGGCGGCCCGCGTCTGGTGGCGCGCAGTCTCGTACGGGTTCGAGTCCATATCCAGCGCGGTTTCCGTCGAAAAAGCCGGGACGGCATAGTCCTGCTGCTCGGTGGCGTCGTTGACGCCTGCATCGGCGACGCTCAGATCCGCAGCGGGGGGCTGGCTGCCGTCCAGATAGTCCAGGCGTGATTCCAGGGCGCGCAGCATCACCCGCAATTGGGCGTGGTCCTCGCGCAATTGACGCACCAGCTTTTCCTGGCAGCGCAGCATGTAGACAAGGACGGCGAGAATGCCGAAAAAACACAAAAAAATGAAAAGCATTATGGAAAACATGAAGGGCCTCCAAAAGTACGGGCCGGGATCGCCCGGCCACGTTGGGCCGTTATATACGTTCACCCCCGCCGGGGCAAGGAGCATTTATGGCCGCGCAGCATATTGAGCCGCATCTTGTCATGGCGGACGAGCAGGGCAATATTTACGATGACGAACGCCTGCTCATGGTCTGTCGCAGAGGCGCGCAGTGGGGGCTGCCGCGTCCTGACGAACTCATGCCCCTGCCGGAAGAAAGCGAATTTTTTCTGCTGCCTGGCCGACAGGCGGTGGGGCTTGATCCCGAGACGGGAGAAATAGTGCCGCCCGAAGGCGAGGCCCAACTGGCCGTGGCGGCCTTTGCCTCCCCCGCGCACACGCTTTCAGCGCATCCTGCCTATGCCAGCAATCCCGACGCGCCCCTGCTGCCCCTGTTCGCGTATGGGGCCATTGGCTTTGCGCGTGGGCGTTTTTATATCTGCGCCCGTAAGGTCGATACGGACCAGCGCCAGGTTTTCAACCGCATCCCGCGTCACCGCATAGAGCAGGGCGCGCGCAGGCTGCTGCAGGACTATCCCAAGAACCGCCTTGTGCGGCATATTCTGGATAACTGCGTGGCACGCTACGACTGCCCGGCGGCGCGAAACTTCGCCCTTGGCCGCTACGAAGCGCCCCTGCCTTCGTCGCGCTCCTGCAATGCGCGCTGTGTGGGCTGTATTTCCGCCCAGGACAAGGATTCTCCCGTGGCGGTGACGCCCCAGTGCCGTCTGGCCTTTACGCCGGAACCCGCAGAAGTGGCCGAGGTCATGCGTATTCATGCCGGGCGCGAAAGCCGCGCCCCCATTTACTCCTTTGGGCAGGGCTGCGAGGGCGACCCCCTCATGAATCCCGACCTTCTTGAGGAAAGCATAAAACTGTTCCGTTCCGGTGGCGGTTTGGGAACCATCAACTGCAATACCAACGCCTCACGGCCCGACGCCGTGGCCCGCCTGGCCGACGCCGGGCTCACAAGCATGCGCGTGAGCATCAACAGCGCGCGCCCTACACTGTACGAACGCTATTACCGTCCTGCGGACTACAGCCTGAACGATGTCTGCGCCTCCATACGCGAGGCGCGAAGCCGGGGCATTTTCGTGTCGCTGAACCTGCTTTTCTTTCCCGGCATTACGGATACCGAAGAAGAACTGGAAGCCCTGGCGCGTATGGTGGGCGAAAACGGCGTCAGCATGATACAGTGGCGCAATCTCAATATCGATCCCGAGTGGTACTTTGACCTTATGAAGCGGGATATGGAAGACGGGGGCAAGCTTGAGCTTTCGCCAAGCATGGGCCTGACGCAGTTTATGAAAAGGCTGAAAAAGCTCTGCCCCTGGCTGCGCCATGGCTACTTCAATCCCTATGTGGGAGAAAAGGCGGAACTGACGGCCCCCATGCCCGGCGTATGGAGCCTGCCGGAACCCCGCGCCAAGGAAGGCGCTCTGGCCCCTGGCGAAAGCGCTGAAGCGGCTTTAGAGTAATTTTATTTTGAAATGCCTTGTGGGGCGGGCCCCTTTTGGACCAGATAAGCTTTGAAATGCTTTACATTTCAAAGCTGTCATTCAGCCGAAAATCGCATTTTCGGCTGAATCCACGCCACGTTGTGGCGCGCTGCACGAGAGTGCAGCGTTAGAGCATTTAACTTTGCAAAGTTAAATGCCGCGGTTTCAAGTTCAAAGTGCAACACCCAGTCCTTGGGTATTGGCGTCTTCTAAAAAAACTTCATAGGGTGTCTTAAACCCAAGGCATTTTCTAGGCCGCCAGTTCAAGCGGCACATTGCCGCTAT
>NZ_MJUZ01000018.1 GCF_002237645.1 Desulfovibrio sp. MES5 | reverse complement strand
AAAGTCATTATGCAGTTTTGTATGAGCGAGGGAGACTTATGCTCCCCTTTGCCCAGACTGTCAATCACTTATTTTCGCTTTGCTGAAATGATTTCGGCATCGCAACTAAAAGTCATTATTCAGTTTTATATGAGCGGGAGGAGACTTATGCACCTCTTTTCGTACCCCGTCAATCACTTTCTTTCGGTCCGGCGAAATTTCTTTCGCCTGCGTGCCGTTTCAAAGTCAGTGCCGTTGCGCGAACCGAGAAGATAGTGAAACTATACCAAAGAGTCAAGACTCATTTTGCTTTTTTTCGAGACTTTCTAAAATCGTGGCTTAAACTGCGCCAAAACCGCCCCTGCGCAAGCGCAAACCCCGTAGCACAAGTACCAGCCCGCACCCCGCCAGGACACACTGCCATGCAGGCATTTTGCCGTACATCAGGGTCGCCAGGGTCAGCATGGCACCCAGGGCCGCCGCAGTGGCGTAAAGATAGTCCTCAACCAACCGGGCCATGTCGCCCAGTGCCACGTCGCGCAGCAGGCCGCCTGCCAGGGCGGTCAGCACCCCAAGCACCAGACAGCCCGCCATGCCCAGCCCGGAATAAAAGCCCGCCACTGTGGCCACACCTGCGGCCAGCCCCAGGCCCAGGCTGTCCAGCCAGTAAAAACTCAACCACGAGCGTCGCCAGCGCCCGGCCAGAATACCGGCCAGTCCGCCCGCCACGGCCGCGGCCAGATAGTCGCCCCGGTTCAGGGCCAGCACCGGATGCCCAAGCAGTCCTTCACGCAGCAGCGGCGCGGCAAGGCCGACCAGACAGGCCAGCACCGCCGCGCCACTGAAATGCGCCCCGCCCGATCGCGCCCGGCAGGATGCGGCGGCGGCCAGCATAAAGCTGGCCGCCAGATCAAAAACATATAACAGAAGGCCTTGCGTCATAGCATATGACCTCTTCCCTTACTGAACCAAACCTATTTGGCAAGGCCCACGGCGCGCCGTTCACGGATGACCGTGACGCGGATCTGCCCGGGATATGTCAGATTTTTTTCAATCTTTTCGGCAATATCCTTGCACAAAACATAGGTTGTGTCGTCATCCACCTGATCGGAGTTGACCATAACGCGGATCTCGCGTCCGGCCTGGATGGCGTAGGCCTTGCTGACGCCCTCAAAACTGGTGGCGATGCCTTCAAGGTCTTCAAGGCGCTTCACGTAGTTTTCGAGCAGTTCCTTGCGCGCGCCGGGGCGTGCGCCGGAAATGGAATCCGCAGCCTGAACCAGTACGGCCAGAGCCGTGGATGGGCGCTGATCTTCGTGGTGGGCGGCGATGGCGTGGATTATCTCATGGCTTTCGTTGTACTTCTTGGCCAGATCCGCGCCAATGAGGGCATGGGGCCCCTCCACTTCATGGTCCACCGCCTTGCCGATGTCATGCAGCAGTCCGGCGCGCTTGGCTTTCTTTACATCCATGCCGAGTTCCGCCGCCATCATGCCGCACAGGGCGGACACTTCAAGCGAATGCTGCAGCACGTTTTGCGTAAAGGAAGTACGGTAGCGCAACTGACCGAAAAGACGCACGATTTCCGGGTGAATGCCGTGCACCCCGGCGTCAAAGGTGGCCTGCTCGCCCACTTCGCGCACCTGGGTGTCCAGTTCCTGCTCACATTTCTGCACAATGTCTTCAATGCGGGCGGGATGGATGCGGCCATCCTGGATAAGGCGCTCCAGAGCCATCTTGGCCACCTGACGGCGCAAGGGGCTGTAGGCGGAAAGAATGACGGTTTCCGGCGTGTCGTCAATGATGAGATCCACGCCAGTAGCGGCCTCAAGCGCGCGGATGTTGCGCCCTTCACGGCCGATGATGCGTCCCTTCATGTCTTCGCTGGGCAGGGTGACGGCGGTAACAGTCTGCTCGTTCACATAATCGCCAGCGTAGCGCTGAATGACGTTACAGAGAATTTCTTTGGCTTTGCGGTCGGCGGTTTCGCGGGCTTCCATCTCAATCTGACGGATCATCTTTGCAGATTCGTGCCGCGTCTTGGCCTCCACTTCCATAAAGAGCTGGGCTTTCGCTTCTTCAACGGTAAAGCCCGATATCTGCGCCAGGCGTTGTTCCTGCTCCTCTATACGGGTCTGCAGAAACATCTCGGATTCAGCAAGCTGCCGTTCCTTACGGGCCAGATCCTTTTCGGAGGCGAGCAGTTCATGCTCTTTGGCGGTGGCTTTTTCCAGTTTCTCTTCAAGGCGGCCGCCCATTTCTTCCAGCTTGCGCTCGCGGGTTTTGACTTCGCGCTCCCGCTCTTTGAACTCGTTTTCAAGTTCGCGCTTCTGGTTGAACAGGTCGTCCTGCCCCTGGAGCAGAATTTCTTTTTTCTGTGCCTGAGCCTCTTTGCGGGCTTCGGCCACAATACGCTTGGCCAGGTCATCGGCGTCGCCGATGCGTTTTGTGGTAGACCGCTTATACACCACCACGCCCAGTGCCGCCCCCAGCAGCACGGACGCAAGCAGCGCCACGATGAACAATGGGTCCATGAATCCAGCCTCTCTTTTATCAATACGGGACCAGTCCTAGAACCAGCCCGGCGAACACCGGCAGCCAATACTGGCCGCCGTAGCAATTGAGCCCAAAGGGCTGCTGTATCCTTGGCTGGACGCCGCAAACGCGGCAATAAGGATGGCGTTGCAAGAAGAAGTGACGGCCCCATAGCGGAAGCTGGAATTCCAAACTACTGCTGAAAGCGGCTTTTTCCCCAGAGAGCCGTGTCATGCTTGCGGTACAGAACCTGGATAACCAGGTCGGGAACCTGTATGCCCCCTTCAGGCGTCCCGGTCGTGGCCGGGCTTGCACACTGAGGACAGTGACGATTCCCTTTTATATACTTGTCAGGTTAGCACCGAGGCATAAATCACGCGCTCCCCAGGGAAACGCCCAGAGGTCTAATCAGACCCCTCTATCTTCGAAAGCATGGCCTCTACGCGCTCACGCGCGTCCGCCTGCTCTTTCTGCGATTGCAACAAATCATCCGCCAGTCCAAGGGCCATAAAGGTCAGCAGAATATCCTTGGTCTGCCCTCCGTGGAACCTCAGCTTCTGGTCAGCGAACCGTTCTTCAACAAGCCTTACAGCTTCATGAACACGGTCCATATCTGCACCAGGCTTAAAAGCGATGCTTAAGCCTAGAACGGTTAGGTTGATAGCGTCCTGATTCACAAAAACCTACTCTACGCTGTCGTGCTCCTGAATGTTGCGCAGTACGGCGTCAATGCGCGCCAGCGCCTGAGCCCGCAGCTGTTCTTCATTCTCCAGAGCTTCGCGCAGCCTGTGGTTTTCTTCTTCCAGAGCGGTCTTTTCCGCCCCCATAGCGGCAGACTCAGCGCTGATGCGCGCATTCTCCGCCTTAAGGCGGTCAAGCCTGGCTAAAAGAGCCGCAACTTGTGTTTCAAGCTGTCCCAGAAGTTCCATGGTTCATAGATAGCATCGCACCAGCGCCTTGGCAAGAATGGATGCGCTAAATTCGAAAAAAACCCGCGCCACGCATGGCTTGGCGGCGTAGCCCCTCTTTATGCGCCATGGCAGCGGGTTTGCGGCAATTCCGTTACAAACGGGTGCGGCTCAGGATAAAAAATCCGGGCGCTGAAGAACCCACGCTTCGCCCTGCGCTGCCCGCACACAGCACAAGCCAGGGCTCATGCCCCGTGCAGACGCCCCAGGATGCGCTTCAGCTTTTTCTGCGTGGCAGATTTTTCTGCTTTGCCCTGGCAATGCCAAGTTCACCGGCAGGCACGTCCACGGTGATGACCGACCCTGCCCCCACAAGCGCATCGTCGCCTACGCTCACCGGGGCCACCAGGGCGGTATTGCTGCCAATGAAGGCGCGCTGGCCTATCTTGGTGACATGCTTGTTTTTGCCGTCATAATTGCAGGTGATGGTGCCCGCGCCGATATTGCTGCCCGCGCCGATATCCGCATCGCCAAGATAACTCAGGTGGTTGGCTTTGGCCCCCCGCCCCAGGCGCGCCTTTTTCAGCTCGACAAAATTGCCCACATGCGACTGGGACTCAAGCACAGCGCCCGGGCGCAGCCGTGCATAGGGCCCCACAAGGGCGTCGTCGCCCACATGGGCGCCTTCAAGGTGCGAAAAAGAGCGTATCTGCGCCCCGTTGCTGACGACGCTGTCGCGGATCACGCAGTGCGAGGCCACCGAAGCGCCGCGCAGGATGCGCGAACGCCCGTAAATTTCGCAAGGGCCGGTAAGCTCCGCTCCGGGCTCCACCTCGGCCAGAAGCCCCACACGCACACTGGAGGCCGCGTGAATGATGACGCCCGAGGCAAGCAGATCACGCACCCGGCGCTCGCGCAGGGTTTCTTCCATCCGCTCCAGTTCCTGGGGCGAGTTCACCCCCATGAGACCGTCATCACGTCCGCAGCGCACGCCGAGGACATTGTATTTTTCCGCCACAGCCAGACCGACCAGATCGGTGATATAATATTCGCCGCTCTTGTTGGCATTGCCGATACGGGGCAGCAGGCTTTCCACCGCGTCCAGCGCGCAGTAGTACATGCCCGCGTTGACTTCATTGGTTGGCGGCCCGTACAGCGCGGGATCATAGTCCTTGGCCTCCACAATGGCGCGCACCTCGTCGCCCTGCCGCACCACACGGCCATAAGCCCCGGGGTTGTTCAGTTCGATGGTGGCGAAGGCCAGGTCAGCGCCCACGGCTTCGGCCAGAAACTGGCGCACGAGCGATTCCGAGAGCAGGGGCGCATCGCCGTTGACCACCAGCAGGTGGGTGCAGCCCGCCGCGACCAGCGCGGGCAGAGCCTGTATAAGAGCATGCCCGGTGCCGAGCTGCTGTTTTTGAAGCACAAAGGATGCGTCCGGAAAGGCGGCTTGCACCATTTCGGCCTTGTGGCCTGTCACAATCCAGACGTCCTCGGCAAATACGGGCCGCAAGGCTGCAAGCACACTGGCCAGCATGGGCTCGCCCAGCATGGTCTGCAAAACCTTCGGCTTGTCGGAATGCATGCGGGTGCCCTTGCCTGCCGCCAGAATGAGTGCCGCGTTTTTTGGCATTACTGTCTCCTTATCTCCACGTAAAAACGGAAAACTTCACGCAGGGCAATAGCCTCTTGCGTGAAAAACGGCAAGGGGCATGCCCCTGCTGCTCCTGCAGCCGAGCGGACAGTTCATAATCTCCCGCATACTGCCGAAATAGCGCGAGAAAAAGATAAAATGGCAGACAATATTTCGGGCATGCAATAGAAATGAATACACTACAGTAGTAGTGCTTCATGCCGCTTTTTCTGAAGGAACTGCGCATGCAGTCCCTCAACACGTCTACATGCCCTCATGCGGCTGCTATTCGCACATATCGCGCCATCGCCAGACGAAGCAATATCAGGATAAAACTTTAACCTAATAAGCAACTGTCAAGATGCCGCGGAAGAGAATGTCTACGCACCTGCTCGCCCGTGGCAGCGCAGGCAACGCCAGGTAAAGAGACACTGGCAGACTATCATTTTTTGGCGTGCCACCTTATGAGCATACCGATGTTATTACCACTATTCGTATAGGCAAATATACCCAGTACACGCCAATACAGAAAACAGATTTGCCCGCGATCAGCCTGTTTCGTTATTCTTCCGTAGGCCTCGCCGAAAAAGGTACTATCGGTTCGTGCCCGCAAATGGCCACAATATTGGGTGAAAGGATTTCCGGAGGTTCACATTGCCCAAAAACACGGTACATGGCGCGCAGTTGCTCAAAACTGGCTGGCTCTTCATTATCCGCAAAACTGGAAGCAACATGAACATGCGAAAATCCACAGATTTTTGCGAGTGAACTCAAGCTTCTTTCTGTATATGCAACAATATGTGAAAAATCGCCAAACTGTATTCTATTGTTAAAAGGATTTGCCACATTGGGCACCTGCAAAAAAAGCCGCCCTGAAGGTGTGATTTTTTGTGCTGCGAGAGACAAAAATTCAAAGGCCTCTTCTCTCGTAAGGTGTTCCAGAAAATCAAGAGCGGCAATGAGTTCAAAACTTGCACTACTGTTTCGCAGGTGCTGGAGCGCGTCTTCATAAAGCGAAGTGATGCCCAGTGCCGATTTTTGCAGAGCAATCAGCCGTGGTGAAAGATCAACCCCGTATACTTTAGCAAAACCATGCCGCTGCAAAAAATACAAAAACATGCCGGAGCCAGAACCACAATCCAATGCGAGCCCATTTTTATTTACAGGAAGATAACTGGCATAGATTGAGTCATAATATAATGAATCTTCTTTTATTCTTCTGCTATTGTTTGTTTTCAGATAATGCTTTTCATAGCCTTCATAGTACTTTTTCAACATGTCTTTACGTGTCAGACCCTGTTCAGAAGCTGCAGCGTCAGAAACAACACTGCGAGGAGGAGCGGACACCGTGCATTCCGGAGTTTCAAATATAGCCTTCAACACCATCTCCGGCGTTAACTCCTGCATGCAGACCACCTTGGAGCACTCTTCCCATTGCGGGGTGAACTGACATGGGGCGCAATGAGCGGGAGAAGAAATAACCTGCACGCACGGGCCAAGTGGACGATTTTTTACAACCGAAGTAGATCCAAACAGCACATATGTTTTTGTTCCAACTGCGCCGCTGATGTGTGCCGGGCCTGAATCATTGCCCACGAAAAAAGCCGCTTTTTTTATCACGCCAGCCAACTGCGGAAGACGGAGCTGGCCCATCAAATTGAAATGTGCAGGCCATCCGGAGGCATCAAACATTTCCGCTTCGGCCCTGCCTCCAACCAAAACAATGGCATATCCCCTCTTTGCCAGCACCCAGGCGAGCTCCTTAAAATACGGCCAGCGCTTTCTTTGCCATGCTCCCTGCTTTGAAGTATCTGCAAGCACGACGGCCTTCTGCGAGGCTGGCCACGGCACGGAGACATCTTCCACGTTGCACCAGGGCCCCGGAGGGGTTCCCCGAAAGCCAAAAATTTCCGGGATTTTCATGTGCATCAGAGATTCATGCTGTATATCCACGGCATCATAGTGAATAGCCGTCATATAGCCCTTGGTGGCCTGCATGATGGGATCAAGCCAGGCCGTGAGCAAAGAAAAGGGCACATTGGCTATGAAAGTATGATCAAAAACCATGCTGGCGGGGATGTTTTCCAGATAATGGATCCCCATGCCCGACAATAGTTCCGGGCAAGCCCGATTGCCCGCAATGAAAATTTCCGCCTGAGGCTGCACCTGTTGCAGGGCTGCAAGGGCGGGCGTCATCATTACAATGTTGCCGATTCCCGTATCGTTATGAACTATAATCAGTATTTTCATTATGGCCCCTGAATTACTGCCGTATCTGAAGCGCTGTTTGCCTAGATCAGGCCAGTACGCCACGCATTGAAAGGCTTTATGGCGCATGACCGAAGATTGCCAGGCAGATGTCCGATGCCCAGTTCGGAAACAATACGGGGCACGCCTCCGTCTTCCTTGCCATCGGGATGTACATAATCGGCATCATCAAAAACTGCCGCCGCAGCCGGACGCTGCTTCAAAAAAGGCTCCACCTTGTAATATTCGCCCGCCGCATATTCATAACTGTGGTTTCCATCAATATACACAAAATCCAGGGCAGGCACGCCAGGCAGAAGAATATCCAGCGCCTCGAGCGAGTCCCCCAAAATGAACCTTATGTTTTTGACGCCCAAGTACTTGGCCAGTTCTTTCGCGTCTCTTTCTTCTTCTTTTGAAATATTGATGGTAAACAGAGTGCCTTTTATTGCAGTTGCCATAAAGCAGGCTGAAAGCCCCCTGAACGTGCCAATTTCTATTGCATCCTGAACATTATTCATTTTAATCAGCCAATGGAAAAAGCATAGAGTATCCAGCGGCGAACTTCTTTTTTGCAGCAACTCAAACACATCTTCCCGGATTTTGAACAGCTTTTTAAATATGGCATCTAGGGGATATTCTGGATTCATAATATGTTTTTCTCCATGTTGAGCGCAAAGCTGCCTACAGCAAAACACCTCACGCTGATAGCAGAAATTCCGGCACAGGCACCCATTCTGTTTCTGAATGCATCAAAAAATAAAACGCAGGATGCCAACGCGGCGTACCGCCGTTGGGGAGCAGATGCGCCAATGGGATATTCAGTTTGGCCAGCGCGTAAGAAAAACTGAGTTGGTCACGTTTACTGCGGGATTCAAGCTCTGACCACCAAAGAGAAAAGAAAGGCCGAGTTTGCGGATGGCGGGGGTTCAGCAGTATTGTGCCGGTTTCAGTCAAGCCGTAGTGCGGCGGTATGCCCTCTGCCCTGTACGCCGCAATTTGCCTGCGGATCACTTCCGGATCGTCCTTGCGGGCATCAATGCAGGCCAGAGCCTCATCGTACAGGCAATCTCGAAAAGGATGCGGCACGGTATACAGCGGCAACTGTCCGCTGCAGGAAGCTATTATTGGTGAAAGATCATCCGCGATAATGATATTGGCATCCAGCCACAACACCCATTGGACTTCAGGAAAAAGTTCCGGCAAATGCAGCTTGACCCATCGAGCTTTGCGCGTGGGGTCGGCATTCTCGAACGGGAAGGGCCGCACCTCCCAAATACCATAAGATTCCACGGGAGTATCGGCATAACAGACGTAGCGCCAACCGTCGTTCAGAAAGGCTGGGGGCAAAAGCCGCTCATACCCGCCCGCAATGGCGGTGCATACGACAACATTCCCGGCAGGAGCAGCATGGAACGCGGCCAGCCGTTCCGGCGTAAGGCGGCTGTAGTCCACGTTTGAGCGGCAGGGCTTACGGCCCTCCCCGCGACCAAACGCCAGATAATGCTCAAGTGGGTCCATGCCGCTGGCGCCAACGTCCGGATAAAGGGCAAGGTAGTCTTCAACGCAAAAGTCTTCCGGGCCGGTCTGGCCGTGATTCCGCTTCAACGGCAAGGCATTTCCCGACGTATCCGGCGCACTGACGCACAGCGACCAGCCTGCTCCCGCAGCCATAAGATTTTCATTAAAGGGCGCAAGGCGGTCGGCCCAGCGAGCTGTAAAAGCCTTGTCGCCAGGCCAGGTACTGCATGTGCGCGCCTTTCTGTCATCAAGCTGCGTAAATTCCGCAAAGGGCCACCATACGGTGCGTTGCCCTTTTTCGCCAAGTCGCAGGCAATAATCCGGCAAAGAAGCATGCTGCAGTGAGGCATCAAGGCCCCCCATGCCAGTAAGCGTTTCAACGCGCGTAAAAAGACACATATCATCCAGGGCGTCCACGGTTCTGGCCAATTTACCCCAGTTGAACCAACCCGGTTCATTGCAGGAAAGCCCCTGAAGCACCGCGCCAAGCTTGCCGCTTGCATCCGTGAGATAGCCGCCGTGCAACATGTTTCCGTTCCGGCGCAACACCTTGCCCCCCACGGCCCCCACACCGTCCCGCCAGAGGCACGAGACCATTTCTTCAAGCCAGTCTTCAGTCAGAGGAGCAATACCCCCGGCAAGAAAACCCAGAACCTGGCCGCATGCCAGCTCTACCCCCCCCATGAGCCGTTCTGGCGGTGACAGTTCCGCAGCATAGGGCAGCAGCCGGACATTTTTATGAAGAGCGGCAAACCGTCGTGCCGCTGCAATATGCCCTTCGCCCACGGCCTCGTTGCACAGCAGGAGTATTTCGTATTTCGTATATGCGGTTTTTGCCGTCAAAGCAGGCAAACATTCTTTCAGTAGAGAAAGATTATCTCCCACATCACAGAGCAGGCTCACCAGGGGGCGTTTTTCAGGCAGTGGAAATTTCACGCGCAAAAATTGTGAATTGGGCAATATGCACGACTCGGCGCCAGGAGAAAAAGCGTCCAGACGCTCTTGAACCGCTCTGCGCGCGCTGTCCACAGCCTCGCTCTTTACCCCCACATCCAAAGCCGTGCTGCCCGCATGCGCGCGCCAGTGGTAGAGTACTCGCGGGATATGTACAAGATCCCTGGCATCTGCCCCCGCAATGTAGCGCAACAGCATGTCAAAATCTTGCGATCCGCGAAATCCCTCGCGAAAGCCGCCGATCTGCCGCATCCGGTCCGTGCGGTATACGCCAAGGTGGCTGACATAGTTCTGCCCGTGCAGCAGTTCCCAATCCCACTTGCCGTTCTTGAAATAGGGGTAAAAGACATACCCTTCGTCATGAATCTTGTCTTCATCCGAGTAAAACAGCAGGCCGTCCGGGTGTTTTGCAATGGTTTCTGCCACCACGCGCAGCGCATCGGGAGTAAGCAGGTCATCCTGATCCATCAACACCGCATACGGGTAACGCGCCATTTCCAGCGCCGTATTGGTAGCGGCGGCGATGTGGCCATTCTTCTCCCGCCAGACGACGCGTATCCTTGAGTCCTTCCTGGCATAGCGGTCGAGAATAACCTTGATGACAGGATTGGTGGAGGCATCGTCTGCAGCGCAAAGTTCCCAATGCGGGCAATCCTGCGCCATAAGGGATTCCAGCGCCGCGACGAGATGTTCCACCTCGGGATTATACACCGGCATAAGCACAGAAAAACCTATGTCGCCGCTACTCGGGACTGCTAGCGCAGACTCCGCCTCGCGCCGGGGAAGGTCCACAACGCGCCGCCACAAGGTGTAGGCCCAGTTTGCGTGAGGATGGAGGATAAACTGGCTGGCTACCTTCCAGAAGTCTTCGAGGAAGGGTTGATACACTTGTGTCTTAAACCGCTCTGCTCCGGCAAGCCAGGCCACATATTGATCCGCCAGCTCATCAAGGCCCATCTTGGGGCACCACTTGCTCACAGTTTCTGCCGAGGACACGTATTCTTCAAAAGGCTTGCAAAATGACGTCAAAAGGCCAAGCGCGCTTGTAACGGCTTTTTGATCGTGCGCCGCGCACGCGGCTTTATAGAGGTTCATGGCTCCGTCTGCCGAGGGGTAGAGCTTGAACCTGGCGAGCTCCATATCCATCTGACCGGGCTTTTTTTCATTGTCTGCGGCCAGAAGACGCCATCCATTCTCCCAAAAGGGATGGCGCGCGAGAAGCTCCGTCAGTTCCTCGCGCGAGGACTTGGCGGCTATTTTGTCCAGATGCCCGCATTCTTCTGGAGGCAGCGTTCCCTGCAACGTCTGCCACTCCCCCAAGCGCAAAGCCATGCCGTCGTTTTTTAAATGCAGGTGCCAATCTGGAACCAGCGAGGGCAGCCTGCGTGATGCGAAATACTCGAAGTTCTCGTCCTCATGCTGGTGCCTGCCCGACGTCTGGCTTGTGTGATGAACGACCCTGGCCTCCGGGTTCACAGTCAGGCGGTAGCCTTTGCCTATAAGCCGGGCACAGAGATCCGCATCTTCGAATCCGTTGACGTAGTTTTCGTCAAACATGCCTGTTTCCATAAAGAGCGCCCGGCGCATCACCATGCAGGCAGCGGTAATGATCTGAAAAAAGCGGCGTTTTTTCGCCAGGGGGCACTCCGCCGAGATGCCCTCGTAAAGGTGGCCAACCTTCATGAGGGGAGAAACAAACACCCCCAGATGCTGTACCGTGAAGCCAAATGGTTCAGATTCAGGATACAGCAAAAGTGGGCCAGTGGCGGCAAGGTCGGGCCATTGCGAAAAATCGTCGATGAGCGGCTGATACCAACCAGGAAGGGGAACGGTATCGTTATTGAGAAAAATGAGAAATTCCCCTGCAGCCAGTTGTGCGCCGAGGTTGGAGGCAGGCCCGAAATTACGGTTCTCAGGGCAGCGATGATAGCGAAAAAACTTGCCAAAAAGCCGTTCGCCCAAAAAAGGGCACGCTTCAGGCGTTGCATCTGAAGAAGCATTGTCAACCACAATAACTTCCACGGCCTTGCCCGCCGTGGTGGCAGCCAGAGCCTTGAGGCAGGCGCGCGTCAATTCCCACTGATTGAAAACAGGAATAATGACAGAGGATTCAATTTCAGACATCCGGCCTCCAGAGGAATCGCGAGTGGATAAAGCTGCACCTGCAAAAGTGAGCCGTCGGTGGAGCAAGACTGCCCCTTTGATATATTGCATACTCCATCATCAGAAGTCCATACGGGGAGATACGCCCATTCCTGATCTCATATCGCGCCTGACAGGAGCTTTGAAAGGGTCGCTCCGGCTCAAACTGCCATTTTTCATGCCAGGGCAGTGCAAAGACATAACGATTGGCGCTGATAAGCCACCACAACAATACCCACGCACAACAGAACAGGACTTTTTCGCCTCTTGAGAAAAAACAGTCTTCTGCGCGCCTGTTGCTGCTCTCTTCTTGACGCATGCGTTTGCCATTCCGGCTTGCTCGTGGGAATTGGGGCCCCATATACGCAAGTCCGGAAAAAGTTTTCCGTAACGTTGGCTCCATAAAGCGGGATTGCGCTGCTGACGGCAGTGGCAGGATCCCATAACAATAGAGCATGCAACGCTTGAAATGCGCGCGTACGGCAGGCACAAGCCTGCCGGCTCGCATTCCGTGGCAAGGACTTTCCTGAAAATCCTTGCAGATCAGTTAACTCCTTTCATTCGTTAACTGCTTCGGACAGTGCCGTCACGAGATGAATTTCCAGTCATATCAAGGAGAATGAGCCTGTTATGCAGGGAGTGTACGTGGTGGTACCAGGCCGGAATAAAAGGCGAAGTTCGACGCAGAAATAACTGGAAGGGCGCTCGTGACGACACTGCCTGGCCCTCTCAAGCATTGCGGCGGCCTCCCGCCTGGGAAGCCGCCGCAATGCACATACCAGGCGGACAAAAAAACCTGCCTTCCGCCACAGGCCATTTGCGCCAACAAAATTGCTTTCGCGCAGCCGTGTTTCCATATCAGGGTCAATGGAAACAGTCGCGCCGACATACAGCCGTTTTGCCGTGCTGCGCGCCTTAATCCTGCCAGATAAAGGTAAAAATCTGCTCTACTTCGGGGTGCAGCGTCAGATGCACGGGGCAGGACGCGGTGCAGCGTTCAATGATGGTTTTTTCCTTGGCGGAGTAAGCGCGCGGAGGCATCTTGAACACAACCTCAATCTTGCCGATGCGGCGCGGGTCAGCACTCATCGTCTTGGTGATTTCCACTTCCGTGCCGGTCACGTCCACCCCGTGGGTTTTGCCGTACATGCCTATAATGGTCATGGCGCAGGTTCCGAGGGCCGTGGCGCAAAGGTCTGTGGGCGAAAAGGCCTCTCCCTTGCCCTGGTTGTCGCTGGGGGCATCGGTAAGAATTCTGGCTCCGCTCTGGTTATGCACGCATTCCATACGCAGGTCGCCAAGATATTTGGCGCTGATAGTAGCCATGAATACTCCTTTTTCCGCGCGGCTTCGCGGGCCGGCATAGTGCGCTTGCAAGCACGGCGGACAGGTCTGGTTGAGGTTATGGAAGTACTGATTAAAGAGCTTCCAGGAAACAAGCAGTTATTTTGTTTGGCAAGGCGCTATCTTTTTTTGAAGCAGGAGTGGACTCTTCCGTCCTCGACTGTTTCAAAAAAGTGAAACAACGCCGCCAAACGAAATAAATCAGCGTTTCCTTAAAAAACCTGATGCTCTCGCAGGATGTTGCAGGCAATGGCGAGCAGCGTCAAGCCTCCCGCCAGCTCCGCCCACCCATTGAACGCGCAGAGATTGGCCAACGTTTTGCCAATACGCACCCCCCCAGCCGTGATGCCCGCGCAGATAATCCCTATCAGCGCGGCTTCGCCCCAGATGGGCGTTCCAAGAATAGCCAGCGACAGCCCCACTGCCAGGGCGTCAATACTGGTGGCGACGCTCAGCACCAAAAGATTGCTGCCAGCTGTGGGGTCCACGGCGGGACAGGCGCAGGACTCCCGATGCCTGAGAGCGCGCAGTCCTGACAGGGCCATCTTGCCGCCTATCCAGGCCAGCAGGACAAACGCTATCCAATGGTCCCAGGCTTCCATATATTCCCGTATGGACACGCCGAGGTACCAGCCGATAACGGGCATGGCGAACTGAAAAAAACCAAAGGCGGCTGAAAGGCGCACATAATGGCGCGGGCTGGGCTTTTGCAGGGCGCAGCCAGAGACTACGGCAACGGCAAAAGCATCCATGGACAGGGCAACGGCAAGCAGAAATACGGCGAAAAACGTCATGGATTGCGTCTCGTGCGTGGGCAGGCCACGTATCAGGGTTATGGTTTGTCGGGTTCGGCACTATAAACCATGCCTTGCCGACGAACAAGCGTACCTGTGCTGTGATACAAAATCAGAATGACTGAAGTGTCACAGCGCCGATAAAATTCCGCGAAAGCCTGCCTGACAGCCACACACCGTGAGGCCCCGCCCACATTTTTTCGAGCCGCCAGCCCTGTGGGCATCTTGCTACGTTGGGCGTCACGGGCTACAAGACGGCATGCAAAACATACCTGAAGGGCTTTTTTACTGGCAATGGGCCTCCAATATACTGAACATCGGCATGAGCGCCGCTGCCGCCTTGCCGGTCATTATGGCTTTGACCCTGCTGGCAGGAAGACGCGGCAATGCCCGCCTCTGCATTTTAGGAACACAGCGGCTCACACGGCTGGCCTTGGGGCTCGGCCTGCTCGGCCCGCTGCTGACCGCCGCCGACCTGGCAGCCACGCTCATAAGCCTGGGCGGTTCGTCCAGCCTCCTGAACAGCCTTTCCCTGTGGGACGACGCGGTGCTGCCCTACACCACCACGGTGCTGGCCTGGATTGGCGGCCTGTGCTGCCTGTGGATTGTGGCCTATCTGGATGGTCGCTCTCCCCTTGCCGCGGGGCTGCCTGACGAAGATATGCCTGCGGCGAAAAACAGCGCGGGCACAGCCTCCAAAGGCCGATCAACCTGCAAGGCGCGCCGCGCCCCGGCCCCTGTGGAAGGTTCCGGCAAAAGCGACCAGCTGGCGGGCGAAGCCATGCGCGGCAGGCTGTGCCTGTACCTGATGGCCGCCATCTGCTTTTTTTGCGCGCAGGTTCTGCCCAACTGGTCTTTCTCCGGGCCGCCGCAGGGTATGGAATGGGGCCGCATGGTTTCTGCCGTGCTTGGCGCGGCCACGCACAATTACTTCACCTGCTTTGCCCCTGCGGGCGCCTTTGCCCTGCTGACCCTGTCCTTCTTCCACCGGAAGGGCGCACCTTTTCCCGCCGTTGTTGACCTTGAAAAGGCAGTCCGCTGGTGCGCCCTGTGGGCCCTGATAGGATACATACCCCGCTGCATTGACAGATGGGGCCTGTTCATCGGATTTTCATTCAGCGGCCAGAGTCTGCCGGACTGGCTCACGCCGCAGGTTGCCGGCCTCGTGCCCCTGACGCTGGCTGTGATCTGCTGGGCCATACTGTTTACCGCGCGCTCCCGGCTGCGGATGCTGTGGCTCAACTGGCTGGCCCTGGCGCTGCTGGTTGTGCGCCAGAGCCTGCCCTTCATCATGTACCTGCTGCGAAGCGCGTCCTGATCCAGGTGCTCCACGCGGCCAGAACGTGCCGCACAAATTCAGCATACAGCGAGGTTCGCATGCGCATTTCCGTTTTTTTCCCCCTTCTTCTGGCCTGCGTGCTGGTTTTGGGTTCCGGCGTCCTTGCCGCGAACGCGGCTTCTGAAGCCTCGTCAGCCGCAACCAGGGACTTTGCCCGCTTCAGCGCAAAACTGCCCGAGGGATGGGATGGCGAAGAGCGCACCGGCTTTCGTTCCGGCAACGATGAAGAATGCATGCTGATACTTGGCCTCAAGGACCCGTCGGGCGACAACTACAAGGCGCTGGTGAGCGTTTTTGTTCTGCCCAACGAAAAAAACGCCACAAGCCAAAGCATCGCCGAAGACCTGCGCCAGTTTCAGGCCGAGGCCACAGAACCGCAGCAGGACGGCCACTTCTGGTCATTCAGCGGCGAACCGCGCAGCCAGGCATTCAAGTCTTCTGCCCTGACAAGGGTTCACGCCACATCTGACATGGTGCTTATTGCCATTATTCAGGATCCGGAAAACCAGGGAGCCCTGGCCGTCTTCGACAGCCTGAAAGGCCTTACGCCGCAAACCCGGGATCTGCTCGGCCGGTAAAGCCAAAAGTCAGCACCGCCTGCCCTGGCGCGCCGTGTGCGCAGCCGGTTGCCCTGCTGCCGCCTGCGCAATCCGCGCGCCTTTCTATGCAATTTGCGCGTGTTCCTCACAGGGCAGCCCAAAAGATTGCCGGGCATGCTTGACTCTTCAGGCAAAATTACCTAGAGCTTTTTCTGTCTTATGCACCCTTACCCCGTAACCCTTAACCCTAAATCAAGACCCGTTATGGACAGTTTACCCAGTAGTAGTCAAACCTGTGCGATCGGTTTGCCTGAAATAGCACGCTACGGCCTGTAACGGTTCCTTCCCGCTCGCCGCAGCCTGTTTCGGGCATCGGAGGCGAGCCATGAAATTCTCTCTCTTTCTCTGCATTATGCTGGCTGTGGCGTTTTTCGCCATCAATCTCTTTCTGGTGCTGACCACGTCACCCCGGAATTTTCGAGCATATTTTCCCGCGCCTGCGGCCTCTTGCGTCACACCCGCAAGGTAGCCGCACCAGGCAGGTATTTGTGTAGCGGCCTGCCCACTGGCGCAAACCGGTTTTGAGAATATGCATCTCAAAGCCTGAAGCCGCCCTCGCGGCATACACCAGCGCAGACAGGCTGCGCTTACGCCTTCACGGCGAGCCCTGCTCACGCAACCGCCAGAGCAGGCCCACCGTGAACCAACCCTGACGCGCACGCCGCGCAAAAACCGTCGCCCCACAGGCGACCCGCAAAAAAGGAGTTCCTGAGTCATGGACCATCCCCCTAGTAGCTTCGCAGCGAATGCCCCCACAGTGTTCGCTGCGGACACGATGCGCATCAACATTTTTACCGCCGCCCCGGTCGCAAGGCTGCATTTCCTCTCCTATATCGCATAGGCAGGACATGCTTCCGCCGCGCGCCTGAAGCGGCAGGAGGCTATGCCAATGTTTTTTGATTTCCGTAAGGCGGCGCGCCCCGCGCATGCCCACACCTCCCTTCGGGCCGCAGAGGCCGCACAAAAAAGCCTTAACGAGCTTTTCACCAGCCTTGATTCGTGCAGCGAAGGCCTGCAGGAATCCCAGGCGGTGGCCCGGCTTGAGACTGAAGGCCGCAACGACGTCGCGCGCGAGCGTGTGCCCAATCCATTGGTGCAGCTTGCCGGGGCTTTTAATAATCCCTTCATCTACGTGCTGCTTATTATCAGCGCCGTCAGTTTTTACAGCGACTACTGGCTTCCGCTGGGCGCTGGCGAAGAAACCGACGGCACCAGCGCCGCCATTGTGCTGGTAATGGTGCTCGTGAGCGGCTTTATGCGCTTCTGGCAGGAATACCGCTCAAACAAGGCCGCCGAGGCCTTGCAGGCCATGGTGCACACAACGGCCACAGTCACCCGGCGCAATGAGGACGGGCAGTCCGAAACCAGAGAAATCCCGCTGGCAGAGCTGGTTTCAGGCGATATTGTGCGGCTTACCGCCGGAGACATGATCCCCGCTGACGTCCGCCTGATCGAGTCACGCGACCTTTTTGTCAGCCAGGCTGCCCTTACCGGCGAGTCCCTGCCTGTGGAAAAATACGACACCCTTGCCGCTGTGGCGGAAAAATCCGCCGGAACAGCCGGGCAAGCCGTTCCCTCGGGTCGCGCCCTTGATGCGGGCAATATGTGCTTTATGGGAAGCAACGTGGTCATTGGCACCGCCACGGCCCTTGTTGTGGCTACCGGGGCCAATACCTATTTCGGTTCGCTGGCCAAGAGCATTGTGGGCACCCGCTCCCAGACGGCCTTTGACAGGGGCGTCAACAGCGTAAGCTGGCTGCTCATCCGCTTCATGCTCTGCATGGTGCCCATTGTCTTTTTTATCAACGGCTTCACAAAGGGCGACTGGAGCGACGCCTTCATGTTCTCCCTGGCCATTGCCGTGGGCCTGACGCCCGAAATGCTGCCGATGATCGTCAGCGCCAACCTGGCCAAGGGCGCGGTGGCCATGTCGCGCAGCAAGGTGGTGGTCAAGCGCCTCAATTCCATCCAGAACTTCGGCGCAATGGACATCCTGTGCACAGACAAAACCGGCACCCTGACGCAGGACAAGATCATTCTCGAACGCCATGTGGACGCGCTGGGAAACAGGGACGACGACGTGCTGCGCCTTGCCTGGGTCAACAGCTACCACCAGAGCGGCATAAAAAACCTTATGGACAAGGCCATTGTCCATTTTGGCGAGCAGCACCCAGAAAACGGCCTGCCCCGCCACATGCACAAGGTGGATGAACTCCCCTTCGACTTTGTGCGCCGCCGCCTTTCGGTCATCGTGTCCGATACTTCCGGCGAACACCTTCTGGTTTGCAAGGGCGCAGTGGAAGAGATGCTCTCCATCGCGTCGGGCGTCTACGTGCACGGCAAGGTCGTGCCTATGGACGCCCAGTGGCGGCAAAAGATCATTGATCTGTCCGAGGCATACAACCGTGACGGCTTCCGGGTGCTGGCCCTGGGCGCAAAAGCCATCAAGGGCGACGATATCCGCCAGCAGTACACCACTGAAGCGGAAAAAGACCTGATCATCAGAGGTTTTCTCACTTTTCTTGATCCGCCCAAAGACAGCGCCGAATCCGCCATTGCCGCTCTGCGCGAACACGGCGTGGGCGTCAAGGTGCTTACGGGCGACACGCCGGTCATCACGGCCAAAATCTGCCGTGAAGTCGGCCTGGAACCGGGAACCGTGCTCACCGGCGACCAGCTGGACGCCATGAACGAACAGGAGCTGCTTGCAGCCGCGCGGGAACACGACGTGTTCGCAAGGCTCACCCCCCTGCAGAAGTCGCGCATCATCAAGACGCTGCAACAGGGCGGCCACACTGTGGGCTTTCTTGGCGACGGCATAAATGACGCTCCCGGCCTGCGGGATGCGGACGTGGGCATTTCTGTAGATTCCGCCGCGGATATCGCCAAGGAATCCGCAGACATCATTCTGCTTGAAAAAAGCCTGATGGTGCTGGAAGAAGGGGTTGTCAAAGGCAGGGAAACCTTTGGCAACATAATGAAATATCTTAACATGACGGCGAGTTCCAACTTCGGCAACGTCTTTTCGGTGCTGGTGGCCAGCGCATTCATTCCCTTTTTGCCCATGCTGCCCATCCAGTTGCTGCTGCAGAACCTTTTGTATGACTTTTCGCAGCTTTCCCTGCCCTGGGACAGGGTGGACAAGGAGTTTCTGCAAAAACCCCGCAAATGGGACGCAAAGAACATCGGCCGCTTCATGGTCTGGATAGGCCCCACCTCATCCATCTTTGACATAACCACCTATGCGCTCATGTGGTTTGTCTTTGGCGCAACCAGCGTTGAGATGCAGTCGCTCTTCCAGTCCGGCTGGTTTGTTGAAGGCCTTCTTTCCCAGACCCTCGTGGTGCACATGCTGCGCACAAGAAAAATCCCCTTTGTGCAAAGCACCGCCGCGCTTCCGGTGTTGCTGCTGACAGGAACCGTCATGGCGCTCGGCATGTACCTGCCCTTCTCCGGGCTTGGCAATCTGGTAGGCCTTGAACCCCTGCCCTGGAGCTACTTTCCCTGGCTGGCGGCCACGCTGCTGTGCTACTGCGTTGTGGCGCAGGCCATGAAGGTGGTGTACATCCGCAAGTTTGGCCGCTGGTACTAGGCTACTGTTATTTTGAAACGCTTTGTGGGGGAGGGACCCTTTTGCAAAAGGGTCTCCTCCCCCATGCCCCCTCCCCCTAAAACTCTTATTGAAGTTATAATGTTACAAGGCGCTTTCTGCTCTGAAGCGGGGCTTGAGAGGCAGCGTCTTTCAGGTGTTACGCCATCGTAACGTAGATCTGCAGCCCCCGCAGCAAACGCCCGCTACGCGCATCAATCAAAAAGCCCGGCAATTTCTCAATGGAATTACCGGGCCAAAACTGAAAAGGGGCCGCAATGCGGCCCCTCACGCGTTTCACTTCAGTACATGTACGTTTGCCCAAGCCGCGCAGCCTCTATGGGCTGTTGCGGCCAGATATGCTGCGAGAGCGCAAGATTGCTGCGCCCGGAGGGACTAATCCTGCTCAAGCTCATGCTTGAGCCAGGACTTCACTTCAGGGGTCGGCGCGCTGATGCCTCGCCAGTCGCCATGCTCCTTGCGAAAATCATCCATAAGATTCTTGGGCAGGGGCAGGCTGATAAGATCGTCTGCCCTTTCGGAGTTGCGCCGAACCAGCCGCACCATCGGGGGACTCTGCCAGCTGTCCACAACAAAATAGTGGGCCACATCGTCCTTGGAGCGAACCGGAGGATACTCCGAATGCCAGTCGTTATTGCCCCATTCAAGATACATGGTTACCGCATGCTCCGGGGTCAGATTCCAGTCTATATCGTAAAGTGCAAAGTCCTTAAGTTGCGACATGGCGTCCTCCTCATTGGTCTTGTTTTAATAATAATCATTCTTGAAAATATTGGCAAGACGTGTGGACTCAAAAAAGCCTCAACCTGCTGAAAACGTTAATAAATTCAAATGAATATTTACTATTAAAAGAGTACGTTAGAGCAGCTTACGGATAAAACGAGCTGGCTGCTCTGCAAGGATTTTAGCAAAACCCTTGCCTCAAAATACGAGTAGGCGGGCTTTGCCTGCCGTAAGCGAGCATTTCAGGCGTTAAAGGTTTCTCGCGGATGATCAGATGAAGCCTGCTCACAGCGTCCTTCTATTTTCAAGCCCCAATCACGCCTGCACCCGCTTTTTCCGAAACAGGCAGCGCGTCTTGGCGGCAGCTGTCGGCACGCTCACAAACCTTGCCACGCCACAGGACCTGCTGGGAACGGACTGAACTGTAACGCGTGCTGTCTTTTTACGCTGTCTCACTGCTCACAAAGCCTGATGCTTTGCCAAGCCCCGCGCACGGGTGAAACTTCTATGCCGCCACGCGCAGACCGCAAACACGCTGCATGGGCACGGCCGTGGATGAATCCGCAGCCGCTTTCCCGGAGGCCTCGCGCCATCATGGCAACGCATTCCGCTTCTGCGCGTAACCAAAGGGCGCATTACGGCAACGCCCACATGGCAAAAACATCTCGGGCCGCTCCCCTACACGTCACGCGGCTGGCGGTGAACGCAAGAGCGGCTGGCAGCGCACGCGCAGCCTTTTCGCTATGCCAAATGCTCAATAAATTTCAATTATTGAAAGCACATATCCACAAAATTCGCTTTCCCAGCGGCCCCAGCATTCGGCCAAGCCCGCCTCTTTGTGTAACGCATACCAGCAGGGCACAGGCTCTGTTGCTCGGCGACTCCGGCTATGCTACCCAATTAAGAGTAATAGTAACGTTAACCGTCAATTGCGGAGATACTTATGGCTATGACCATCCGAGAGGCAACCTTCAAGCTTTTACGCCAACTGGGCCTTACCACCATTTTTGGCAATCCCGGTTCCACCGAAGAAACCTTTCTTAAGGATTTTCCCAAAGACTTTCGCTACATACATGCACTTCACGAGTCTTCTGCCGTTGGGGCCGCCGACGGCTACGCCCAGGCCACCCGCAGACCGGCGCTGGTGAATGTGCACACCTCGGCCGGGCTGTGCAATGCCATGAGCAACATTCTTTCAGCCAGGATGAACCAGACGCCTCTGATCATCACGGCAGGCAACCAGACCCGCGAGATGCTCCTTCTGGAACCGTGGCTGACCAATGTGCAGCCAGCGGAACTGCCCAAACCCTGGGTCAAGTGGAGTTACGAACCGGTGCGTGCGGAAGATGTGCCAGCAGCGATCATGCGGGCGTATGCCATGGCATTGCAGCCCCCGGCCGGGCCTGTTTTTCTGTCCATCCCGCTTGACGACTGGGACAAACCCGCCATCGGCGAGCCTGTGGCGCGGTGCGTGGCGACCCGCATCGGACCTGATCCCGAACGCATAGCCAGATTTGCCGACCTGCTCTCAAAAGCTAAAAACCCCGCGCTTATTTATGGCGCTGCCATTGCCAGGGGCAATGGCTGGAAGCAGGCCATTGCCCTTGCCGAAAAGCTCAACGCCCCCGTTTGGGCGGCTCCCGCCTCGGAGCGACCCCCCTTCCCCGAAGACCACCCCCTTTATGCCGGAGGCCTGCCCTTTGCCATAGGCCCGCTGGCCAAAAAACTTGAAGGGCATGATGTGGCCATTGTCATCGGCGCGCCGGTTTTTCGCTACTATCCCTATGTGGCAGGCCCCTATATTCCTGAAAAACTGCAACTGCTGCACATTTCTGACGACCCGGAAGAAACCGGACGCGCCCCGGTGGGCGACAGCATGCTCTGCGACGCCGTGCTGGCGCTGGAAGCATTGGAAGCCCGCGTCAAAGCGCGCTCCACTGTTCCCAAGGTCAAAAAGCAGGCCCAACGCATGGCCCCGCACCCAGCCGCGCCCGAACCTTGCCAATGCAACATGCTGACAGCGCTTGAACTTTTTAAAACTCTACGTGAAGCCACCCCTGCCGAGACTGTTCTGGTGGAAGAATCGCCCTCCAACCTCGGCGAACTGCACGCGGCCTGGCCTGTGAAGCTGCCCGACACCTTCTATACCTTTGCCAGCGGCAGTCTTGGCTGGACCCTGCCCGCCAGCGTGGGCTTTGCCCTGGCTGAGCGCGACAGTGGTCGAAACCGCCCGGTTCTGTCCATTATCGGCGACGGCTCCATGCAATATTCTGTTCAGGGGCTCTGGACGGCGGCACAGCAGGAACTGCCCATTCTCTTTGTCATACCCAAGAACGGCGCATACGCCATCCTGAAATCCTTTGCCGCCCTTGAAGAAACCGCTGGCGTCCCCGGTCTTGACCTGCCCGGCCTTGACATCGTCTCCCTTGCCAGGGGCTACGGCTGCGAAGCCCTGCGCGTCGAAACCGCAGAAGGCGTGCGCAAGGCCTGCGCTCAGGCTTTCAAACGTTCTGGCCCGACCCTGCTTGAAGTGCCCATCATTCCCGCCATTCCTTCCTTGCTTTAGCAACAAACGCTGCCCGGCCCCATAAAAGACCGGGCAGCGTTTGTTCATCCGCCAGCAGCCGCAAGCCTGCGCACGATCCGTAACAGTGCGGTACCGCGCCCGTGGCGTTCGGGTTTTTCTGTCAACAAAAGCGGCTGACATCCGTGGCGCATGTGAGCGGCCATGCCATTCCCGTCAGACGCGCCCGCATCGTGAGCGACAGACCACACGGCAATAAAGGAATCCTCTATGCTTGAAACAATCATCACGGCTCTGCTCCCCATTGTGGTCACCCTGCTGCTGGGCCTTTTGGCCGGGTGGCGGCATGACTTCACCCAGGATCAGGCTTCTGTGCTCAACCGCATGGTTATGGGCTATGCTTTGCCCATGCTTCTTTTCGCGGGCATACTGGGCACGCCCCTCGCTGAAGTGCTGAAAAACGTCCAGGTCTTTTTGTGGCTGGCTGTAGGAATGGCTGGCGGCTTTATACTGGCATTCCTGATTTCCCGTTTTGTATGCGGGTCGGACGTCAGGCTGGCGGCTCTGCGCGGCCTGGCCATTGCCGGGCCCGCCGTGCCCTTTGTGGGCACCCCGGTACTGGGCCTGCTGTTTCCGGTGGAGGCCGATCTTTCCATAGCCGCAGGCAGTATTCTTCTGAACCTTGTTCTGGTTCCCCTGGCCCTTGTCTTTCTTGTGGGTGCAGCGCAGAGCGCCAGAGGCGGGCAGAAAAAGAGCGTCGTGCGCATTGTGGCTGCAAGCATCGTCAGTGCGGTGCGGCAACCTGTCGTATGGGCGCCGGTGCTTGCTTTCGTGCTGTTGCTGCTGGGGCTGGACATGCCCAGGGTTCTCAAGGGCTCCTTTCTGCTGCTGGGGCAGGCAACCGGCGGCGTGGCCCTGTTTGCGGTGGGAGCGGTGCTTTATGCGCAAAGGGTGAGCGTGTCATTGCCCGTGGTTGTCAACGTCATTGCCAAAAACATCGTGCTGCCGGGCATGATACTTCTGGCCATGATCTGGCTGGCGGTTCCGGGTGCAGAACGCGGGCTGGTTGCCGTAACGCTGGCCATCCCCACGGCCTCCATCGCCGTCATCTTTGCTGTGGAATATGGAACCGGGCAACAGGAAATGGCTTCAACCCTGTTCTGGAGCACCATACTGTCCGTGCTCACCATGGGCGGCTTTATCTGGCTGACGTAACGCCGTTTGACGCCGGGGCGCGCTGGTTTTCAACGCATTTTTTACGCTGGAGTTGCTCGATAACCGCGTGAACAGCCGCTCATGGTGAAGGCGCAAGCGCCGTTTGCGGCAGCACCTTGGACTGCGTACAGGCATTCTGCACGCAAAAGCCCGCCAATCTCTGCATTTCATTGCAGTTGGCGGGCGTTTGAACTTTTGCATCCGATCCGGTTTCTGTCACTGGAGCAGGCGCGTTTTGAAATGGTATGCTGCCTGAAAGGGCTGCCTCAGCCCTGCAGATCAAAAACTCGCTGAGCGACAGTACATCACACCAAGAGTTTTAGGGGGTGGGGCGTGGGGGGCAGTATAACCCTTTTGCAAAAGGGTCCCTCCCCCACAAAGCATTCTCGCCCTCACAAAGCATTACCCACTCTTTTCCTTATACTTGCGTTGCGCCTCACGGACGGCCATGGCCTCACGCGACTTTCGGGCTTTTTCCTCTTCCGCGCGGCGCTGCTTGCGGACACGTTCGAGCCGCTCCTGCTGTGCCTGTTCGCGCTGCTGTCGTGCCTGTTCCAACAGCTTTTCGCGCTTGCTGTCAAAAACAAGGGTGGAACGCAGGGCCGCAATGCCAAGGGCCACAACGGACACGATGAGAATAAGCACCTTTTGTATGGACCACTGGTCGTCGCCAAGGATTTCACGCAACCAGCCCAGGCGCAGGCTGTCGCCCCAAAAGACCACAACGGGCACGCCAATAAAGCAGATCAGCAGCCCGAGGAGCTCCAGCCACAAAAATGTTTTGCCCATGGTGAGGCCGAAAAGCGTACCGTCACGCACCATGCGCAAGAATTGCAGGCGCTTGCGCAGGTTGCGCAGCAGCTCTGCCAGGCGCGGCGTATCGCCCTGCGTGCGCTTGAATGATTCCGCTTCCTTGAAGTTGCAGGAAAAGGCGCGGTTGATGATGCCCGCGCTTTCATTGAAGTCGCGGCTGAACTGACGCAGGGCTGCGGGAAAGGGGAACCATGAAGCTTCGTCACGAATTTCTTGAATAATATCAAGATAATATTTATACTTATTGCGTAAATCTTCCACTTCGTGACTGATGCAGGCCTCAAGCTCTTTTTCCAGAGCCGGCAGTTCTTCCACAACCTTGAGATAGGCAATATAGTTGGTGGTATTGCCGAGTTTTTCCAGTTGCCGCACCTTTGCCCCAAGCTGCAGCTGCACGAGATGCTCCGGCGGAAACCAGTCGTCAAGCCGGGCATGCAGGGCATTGATGGCCCCGCCGTCCGCCTCGGCCTTTTTCTTGGCCTCGGCCCACAAATCGTACAGGGAAGAAAGAATGAGCAGACGCCCCCGCTCCAGGGCAGGGTCCACCAGCACGCGGTTGAAGTAGGTGGGGTCTTCGCGGATAAGCTTTATCAGCATATCCTGCACCGCTTCGGCAAAGCCCATTTTGACCTTGCAGGCCATTTCACGGTAGCGGACTTCGCGCCACTGGGGCATGACGCGCCATACCTGGGCGTATTGCTCAATGGCCGCGCCATAATGCCCCTGCTCTTCCTCAAGCCTTGCCTGTAAAAATTCGTTCCAGGCCTGAAGCATGGGCGATGGGGCGAGCATGGCCGCTTCGCCAAAGGCTGCGGCGGCACGGGGGAAATCCTGCCGCTGCACATGGCAGAAGCCCAGAACCATCCGCAAGCGCCAATCGCGCGGGTGCCGCGCGATGCTCAGGCTTGTCTTTTTGTCAATGTCCGCCAGCCCTTCGGGCGAGGCGGCCACAAGCTTGTTCAGCATGTCCCAGGCGGGGCTGTCGTCACGGGCGGGGGGCGTCTCGCCCGGTTCGGGGTCGCGCATGCGGTACAGCCAGTACCGGGGCACATTGCGCAACTGGCACATGCCGTTGATGTCCAGCACGCCCTGCAGCACAAGCGCCGCGTCGCCGCCTTCCGCCAGCACCACGTCATAGCCAGCCATATGCTGCTCGGTAAGCACCTGTTCGATACGGCGGAAGCCCTCATTGATGGCGTCCAGGTCCAGATTCGCCACCTTGTCCCACAAGTCCTGCCCGCTGGGCGGGATCTGGCGTGTGGGGCACTGGGCCGCCGTGTGGCTGTGGATGCCGCAATAAAAACACCCGGTTTCCGCCGCGTCGCCCGCTGTCAGCTGGGCGGGCATGAGCAGGGGGATGGAACGCTCGCTGAGGCTGTTTTCGTCCAGCAGCACGTTGCACCAGCTGTCCATGCTCATCTGCTCGCCGGTATACCGCAGGTCGCGAACCGTAAAGCCCTCGCCCAGCAGATAGGCGTTGCGATAGCTCAGGTAGGGGAAGTCCGGCATGAGGTTGTCCCACTGCAGGCCGATCTTCTTGGGCAGGTCGCTGTTGAAATTGAGATTGTTGCGGTCGGCAACCACGCAGACGCAGGGCCAGCACGCCCCGCCTTCGCCGTTTTCCTTATCGCAGCTGTGCAGATAGTCGCGCAGAAAGGTGCGCAGCATGAGCAGATTGTCCATGGCCAGCATCACAAAGGAGCCGCTGACGATGGACTTTATCTTGAGCCGCTGCAACAGCCCTTCGATCTTTTTGAACATGGCGCTCCAGCCGCTCTGGTAGGCTTTGTCCAAAGGGCTGCCCAGGGGGTGCAGGATGGCGAACCATGCCTGGGTGGAGGCATAGGGCATGCGCACGTCCACCAGCATGGTGGCCCAGTCTACCGGGCTCATGCCCTGGCGGCCAGAACTGCGCTCAAAATCAATACCGGGAAGGTTCTTTTTGCCTTCGCGACTCTTGGGATGCACCCATACTTCAAGGCCGTCGCGCACAAGCATTTCCTGCGACTGCAGGGCGCCGTCCAGCAACAGGCTCACGTCACGCTTGCGGCCAAACTGCAAGCGCCCGGGAAAAAGCTCTATGCTTACCGGCAGTTCGTTGAAATTGCCCCAGACCATAAGCCGGGCCAATGCCAGAAAGACATCATCGGTAAAAAAGAACCACAGGGCCTGCTCTTCTTCCTCGCCCACCAGCATGCCGCCATAGTTGAGCAGCGTCTGCCCGACGGCAGGGGCCAGTTTGCCATGCCAGCAGACCCACAGAACATGGCCCATGGTGCTCATGCTCATGTCTTGGGTCTCAGGAAGACGGGACAATAACTGCGATAGCTGGGCCATGAACAAAATCCTTTATGAAGGCACGGGCCTGGTATATACTGCCCAGCGCCACAATCGGATGTGGATCAAACCAAGGCGGTTCCCTATGGATATTAACAAAACTCTTCAGGAACTCAAAGCCCGCCCCGGCTTCACCGACCACGTGGGCATGGTGCTCGTTCACAACGGCGTGGTACGGGGATGGTCACGCGGCGACCACGCCACGGTCACTTCAGTAGACATCAGGCCCGACCGTGAAAAGATGGCCGCCATTGTGGCCGAAATGGAGCAACGCCCCGGCATTTTCGCCATTGTGGCCGATGCCGAGGAGGGCCTGCTCAAACCCGGCGACGACGTGCTCTTTCTTGTTGTGGCCGGCGACATACGTGAAAACGTCAAGGCCGTCTTTGCAGAACTGCTGGACAGAATCAAGGCCGAAGCCGTCATAAAGCAGGAACATCTGCAAGACTGAGCGCCCAAACTGACCGTCCAAACTGGCCGCCCGAATTGACTGAAAGACTGACCGCAACCCGCCGCGGCACCGTCCAACGCCTAAAAGATGATTTTACGAGCGGCGCTCTTTGTATTGTATCGGCAGCGATAACAGAAGAATAAGTCCTGTGGCGAGAATAAGTCCTGCGGCGGTTTTTCTTCTTGCCTGACGGCAGCCGGTGAACCCGCGCAAAAGAGCTTCGGCAACACCCGCAAGCAGCGAGCTTCACCGTCCCGCCGCCACGGCGCTGCGGCTCCGAATTTCACCTTTTCCGGCGAAGGCCGCGCCCGCCCGCATTGCCAACCCGGCATTTATGTCTTATTTTAAGGAGATGCCGCCAGCCCCCCAGGCTGCTCAGGACCGTGGGCCCTGAGCTTGCGCCGACGCGCCGTAAAGGCGCGAGCATCCGGGCCAAAGGCGGCTTGCCCGTGCCCAACAGAGGAGACTTCATGTTCGGCTTTCTTTTCAAAAAAATATTCGGCAGCAAGAACGAACGTTATTTGCGCCGTCTGCGCCCCCTAGTGCAGCGTATCAATGCCTTGGAACCACAGACGCAGGAACTGGCGGACGAGGACTTCGCCGCCCGTATCCTCCAGTACAAAAATGCCGTTCAGCAAGAAGGCCAGACCCTGGACGCCCTCCTTCCCGAAGTGTTCGCCCTGGTGCGCGAGGCCTCGCGCCGCGTGCTGGGCATGCGTCACTACGACGTGCAGCTCATAGGCGGCATGGTGCTGCACAAGGGCAAAATCGCCGAAATGAAGACAGGTGAAGGTAAAACCCTCGTGGCCACCCTGCCGGTGGTGCTCAACGCGCTGTCTGGCAAGGGCGTGCACGTGGTCACGGTCAACGACTACCTGGCCAAGCGCGACTCGGCCTGGATGGGCCAGTTGTACAGCTTTTTGGGTCTGACCACGGGCGTCATCGTTCACGGTCTTGACGATGAGGAGCGCAAACAGCAGTACGCCGCCGACATTACCTACGGCACCAACAACGAGTTCGGCTTCGACTACCTGCGCGACAACATGAAGTTCTACGGCCACCAGCTGGTGCAGCGCGGCCACAATTACGCCATTGTGGACGAAGTGGACTCCATCCTCATTGACGAAGCCAGAACGCCCCTCATCATTTCCGGCGCTTCCGACGAATCCGTGGGCTTTTACCGCACTGTGGACGAAATCGTCCGCAAACTCCGCCCCGAGCATTACACCATTGACGAAAAAGGCCGCACCGCCATGCTTACCGACGAGGGCGTGGCCTACTGCGAAGAGATGCTCAAGCTCGACAACCTCTTCGACCCCGCCAATATCACGGCGCAGCACCACGTCATGCAGTCGCTCAAGGCGCACCAGATTTTCAAGCGCGATGTGGACTATATCGTGCAGGAAGATCAGGTTGTCATTGTTGACGAATTTACGGGCCGCCTCATGGCGGGCCGCCGCTATTCCGACGGCCTGCACCAGGCTCTGGAAGCCAAGGAAGGCGTGACCATCGCCGCCGAAAACCAGACGCTGGCCTCCATCACCTTCCAGAACTACTTTCGCCTGTACGAAAAACTTTCGGGCATGACGGGCACGGCCGACACCGAAGCCGTGGAATTCCACCAGATCTACAATCTGGAGGTTATCTCCATTCCGCCCAACCGGCCCATGGTGCGTAAGGACTACCCCGACCTCATCTACCGCAGCCGTCAGGAAAAGTTCGACGCCATTGTGGAAGCCATCACCGATCTGCACAAAAAAGGGCAGCCCGTGCTTGTGGGCACCATTTCCATTGAAACGTCCGAAATGCTTTCGCACCGCCTGAGCAAGCTGGGCATTCCCCACAACGTGCTCAACGCCAAGCAGCATGAAAAAGAAGCCGAAATCGTCGCTCAGGCCGGTCAGGCAGGCAAGGTCACCATCGCCACCAACATGGCCGGACGCGGCACGGACATCGTGCTGGGCGAAGGCGTGGTGGATCTCGGCGGTCTGCACATTCTCGGCACTGAACGGCACGAAAGCCGCCGCATCGACAACCAGTTGCGCGGCCGTTCCGGCCGTCAGGGCGACCCCGGCTCATCCCGTTTTTACCTGTCGCTTGAGGACGACCTCATGCGCCTTTTCGGCTCTGACCGCATCAAGGGCCTTATGGAAAAACTGGGCCTGCGTGATGGCGAAGCCATTGAAAACGCCATGGTCACCCGTGCGGTTGAAGGCGCGCAAAAACGCGTTGAAGCGCATCACTTTGAAATTCGTAAAACCCTGCTGGATTATGACAACGTCATGAACCAGCAGCGCGAAGTCATCTACGCGTTGCGCCGTGAACTCATGGTGGAAGAAGACCTTGACCCGGTCATGGACGAGTTCATGAACGACGTGCTGGACGACGTGTACGGCTCCATTGAAAACGTGCCCGTGGACGATCAGGACGGCCTCCGTCAGGCGGCCTTTGCCCGCCTGCGCGACGTGTTCAACCTTGACCGCGTGCTGCCTGAAAACGCCCGCCTGCCCGAAAGGGAAGAGTGCGGCCCCCTGGTGCACAAGATTCTTGGCAGTCTCAGGGCCGAAACCGGCGACAGCTACCGCGACATCCAGCGCTACTTCATGCTTGAAGAGCTTGACCGCAGCTGGAAGGAACATTTGCGCAACATGGACGCCCTGCGTGACGGCATCGGCCTGCGCGGCTACGGCCAGCGCGACCCCAAGCTGGAATACAAGCGTGAAGGCTTTGAACTGTTCCAGTCCATGCTCTTCCAGATTCGCGAAAGCGTGTTCCGCGCCCTGACCAGAATCCGCGTGGCCCCCGCCGAACCCGTTGTGGACGCCATTGAGGTGGCCCCCGAAGAGGTCGAGCCCCAAGGCCAGCCGCTTGCGCGTGAATTCCGCCATAAGGAGCGGGCCAGTAGCCTGTCCTACTCCGGCGGCGGCGATGCAGAAGCCTCCAACACTCCGGCCAAGGCCGCGCCCCGCATAGGCCGCAACGATCCCTGCCCTTGCGGCAGCGGCAAAAAGTACAAGAAGTGCTGCGGCGTGGATAAATAACAGCCGCGCCTCGCCGGGCACGATACCCGGCAGCACAACAATACAATGAACCGACAGATAGAGGGGGCCGCGCTTTGCGCGGCCCCCTCTATCTGCATCTGGCTCTTTGAAGTGCTCTCAAAAGCCTCGCCTCTGGAAACCCTGTTTCAGATCAGGAGGCTCTCTGCAAAAACTGAAACAAAAGTAAAAGTTTCAGACAGTTTCGTCATGAGATGAATTTCCTGTTATATCACGGAGAACAAGCCTTTTATGCGGGGAATGCACTCTGCTGGTACTCGACCGGAATAAAAGGCGAAGTTCGACGCAGAAATACCAGGAAAGGCGCTCGTGACGACACTGTCCAGGGGGTGGGGGCATGGGGAGGGACCCTTTTGAAAAAGGTCCCTCCCCCATAAAGGTCACAAAAAGAAAACCTTAGGCCATGTCTTCCGTAAGAATCATGTTTCGGGCCGCCGCCGTTTCGTCCATACGGCGTGCGGGCAGGGTCACGGGAGCGTCCAGCAGGGCTTGCGGATCGCTCTTGGCCACGAGCATGATGTCTTCCAGGGCTTGCACAAAGGAGTCCAGCGTTTCCTTGCTTTCCGTTTCCGTAGGTTCGGCCATGATGCACTCATGCACGATCAGCGGGAAGTAGATGGTGGGCGCGTGGAAACCACGGTCCAGCAGGGCTTTGGCTATATCCAGGGCGCGGGTTCCCTGAGGCGCGGAGGCCACGAACTCGTGGGCGCACAGCCGTGCGGCATAGGGAATATCCAGGACTTTTTCCAGACGCTTTTTCAGGTAGTTGGCATTGAGCACCGCGTATTCCGAAGCCCTGGTGAGCCCTTCGGCTCCGAGGCGCATCATGTAGGCAAGCGCGCGTATCAGTATGCCGAAGCTGCCGTAGAAGGGCCCCATATAGCCGATGGACTGCGGCACATTGTAATCAAGGCTGTACATGCCGTCCGGCCCCTTGCGCACGCGCGGGGCTGGCAGGAAGGGGATGAGGCGCTCGCCCACGCCCACGGGACCGGCGCCGGGGCCGCCGCCGCCGTGCGGGGTGGACAGGGTCTTGTGCACGTTGAGGTGCACCACGTCAAAGCCCACGTCGCCCACGCGCATCTTGCCCATGATGGCGTTCATGTTGGCGCCGTCGTAGTACAGCAGGGCGTCGATCTTGCGCAGTTCCGCCACGATGCGGGGCAGATGCACTTCCATAAGTCCCAGCGTGTTGGGGCAGGTCATCATGAGGCCCGCCACATCTTCGCCGTGCTTCTGGATGGCGGCCACGATGGCGTCGGGGTCCACCATGCCGTCGCGGGATTCTATATTGATGGTCTCAAAGCCCGCCAGAGCCGCCGAAGCGGGATTGGTGCCGTGGGCGGCGTCGGGGATGAGCATTTTTTTGCGGTTACGGCCCTTGGCCTTGTGGTAGGCGGCAATGAGCTTGACGCCCACAAATTCGCCGTTGGCCCCTGCCATGGGCTGCAGGGTAAAGGCCTTCATGCCGGTGAGTTCGCAGAGCAGGTTTTCGGCCTGATACACGCACTCAAGCGCGCCCTGGGTGCAGCCGACGCCGCTGCCCAGTTGGGCGAGCATGGGGTGCAGACGCGTAAAGCCGGGCAGCGAGGCCACATACTCCGTGAACTTGGGGTTATACTTCATTGTGCAGGAGCCAAGAGGATAGAAATTGCCGTCCACACAATAATTGAGCTTGGAAAGGCCGGTAAAATGGCGCACCACGTCCAGTTCGGAGCATTGGGGCAAACGGGGCTCTTCCTTGCGCAGCAAGCCTGCGGGCAGCATATCCGCAGCCTTGGGGGCGTCGGATTCTAAACAAAAGGCGCTGCGACCGGGCACGGATTTTGCGAATATGGTTTTCACAACAGACCTCCCACGGTTTCGGCCAGCATACCGATCTGCTGACGGCTGTTGCGTTCAGTGCAGGCCAGCAGCAAGACGTTTTCCATACCGGGATAGTACCGGCCAAGAGGATACCCGGGCACGCAGCCGTGTCCGGCCAGGGCGTCCACCAGCGACTGAGCGGGTATGGGCAGACGCAGGGCCACTTCATTGCCGTAAGGGGCGTCGTTGAGCAGCTCAACCCCCTTGATGGCAGTGAGGCGTTCCACGGCGTACCGGGCAAGGGCCATGTTGTTTTCAGCCAGCCGCGTGAGGCCGCAGGGGCCGAGCAGCGACATGTAGATAAGCGATCTCAAGGCGCACAGCGCCTGGTTGGAGCAGATGTTGGACGTGGCCTTGGCCCTGCGGATATGCTGCTCGCGGGCCTGGAGGGTCAACACGTAGCCCGTTTTGCCGTCGAGATCGTTTGTGCGGCCCACAATGCGGCCGGGGAACTGGCGGATATGCTCTTTGCGGCAGGTCATTATGCCAAGGTAGGGGCCACCGAACGAAAGGGGCATGCCGAGGCTCTGCCCTTCGGCAACGGCCACATCCGCGCCCATTTCGCCGGGCGTCTTCAGCACCGACTGCATGACCGGGTACACGGAAATGACGCCGAAAGCCTTGTGCTCGCGCGCTTTGGCGAACACCTGGGTGTAGTCGGCCACCGCGCCGAAGAAGTTGGGGTTCTGCACAATGACGGCGGCAGTGGTGTCGTCGATGGCAGCCATGAGCGCGTCAAGACGGCTCACGCCCTTTTCCTGTTTGACGGTCTTGAGTTCAAGGTCAAGGCTGGAAATATAGGATGCCAGCATGACGCGCCAGATGGGGTTGACGGCCTCGTCCACCACGAGCACGCGGCGGCGGGTGGCCCGCACAGCCATCATGGCGGCCTCGAAAATGGCGGAGCCGCCGTCGTACACAGAGGCGTTGGCGCAATCCATGCCCATGAGGCGGCTTATGGCCGTCTGGAACTCAAAAATGGCCTGAAGGGTACCCTGCGAGCACTCGGGCTGATAGGGCGTGTAGGACGTGTAGAACTCGCTGCGCCCTGAAAGCGCGTCCACTGCCTTGGGGATGTCGTGGGCATAATAGCCCGCGCCAAGGAAGGATATTATATCCGGGCAGTTTTTGGCGGCCAGGCCTTCAAAGTAGGCGCAAACGGCGGCTTCAGACTGACCTTTGGGCAGATTGAACTGTTTGGGGCGCATTTCCGGAGGAATATCGGCAAAAAGGCCGTCCAGATCGCGCACACCAACCACGGAGAGCATTTCATGCAACTCTTCCGGTGTGTGGGGGATGTATGGCATATCTGCTCCTTGAACATGTTACGCGTGACGGATGCCTGGAAGGTAAGGGGTATCCGTTGGAATAGGCGGCGGCTGCGCCCGCCGCTCACGTTGAGCTGGCGGGCCTGTAAACCGCGTCGCCATATTCCGGGCCGCAACCCCGGGCGCCGTTACCGGTCCCAAGGCATTGGGGGGCTGGCTTGGGGCATTTCACCTTGAAATGCCCAGGCATCTGCGTGGCAGACGCCCCCGTAAAACGAAACGCAACTCCAACCGAGCCCACAGGGCTTGCGGATGAAGACAGCACCGCCATGCAGGGCAGTTTCACGTTGAAAGCGCCCTGGCGGCAGCGTGAGCAGGGGCTGGCCATATGAAGGCCAGGTGCGGCGTATCCGCGCTGTCACGCGCCGTTACCTTTGTGAATGCATATTCGCAAAGGAACCCTGCTCCAGAATCCAAACCAGACTCAAAGCGCAATACCGGGGAATTTGTCCCGCTCCGGCATGAACTCCAACCTGCAAGGCGGGAACCAACAGTCCGCGCCTTGTGCGGCAGGCCCCTGCCACCCTGACGCCGCGTCTGCGGATCGCGCGGGATGGCGAGGATTTCAGCCGAAAAACAAACTCCCCGTGGCGGCAGCCTCTGTATCAGATTAACTTTGAAATGCTTCACATTTCAATTTGTCATTCTGCCGGAAATCGTATTTCCGGCAGAATCTACGCCATGTTGCGGCACGCTGCACTTTTGTGCAGCATTAGAGCACCTAACCCTTTTCAAAGGGTATATGTCTAATGCCCTTCGGTGGCGCAAAAAGCTTCGTATGCAGCCGCGTCCATAAGGCCTTCAGGCTTGCGGGAAACATTGACCTTGATAAGCCAG
Source organism: Desulfovibrio sp. MES5 (assembly GCF_002237645.1). Classification (GTDB taxonomy): domain Bacteria; phylum Desulfobacterota; class Desulfovibrionia; order Desulfovibrionales; family Desulfovibrionaceae; genus Desulfovibrio. The sequence continues at coordinate 26,315 of NZ_MJUZ01000018.1, read as the reverse complement.
CCCTCGCCATAGGGGTCGCTGTTGCATTTTTCGGGGGCGTCTTCCAGAGCGGTGTTGACGCCGACAACGTCGCCGCTGACCGGCGAAATCAGGTCACTGGCCGCCTTGACGGACTCAACGGAGCCGAACTCCCCATCCTCGCTCACTTCGTCGCCCACCAGGGGCAGTTCCACATAGGTGATGTCGCCGAGGGATTCCTGGGCAAAGTGGGTAATGCCCACCACAGCCTCGTCGCCCTCCATGCGCACCCATTCGTGGCTTTTGCTGTACAACAGGTTCGTGGGATTGGTAGCCATATGCGTTCTCCTGAAAGTTGTTGGGAGCAAAGTGCGCGCCGTGGCGGCACGCAAACCATCACAGACTCAGCCCCGCAAGCGGCGCACGGCCTTACTGACCGCTGGCCGCCACACGCGGGCTTCAGGCCAGTTTTTTGCGGGCCGTGCCCTCTTTGTAGAAAGGAACGTCCACTTTCACAGCGGGCAGTTCCGTCCTTGAGGCGCGCACCACAAAGTTTTCCTTATCGGCATGGGCGGCGTCCACCCAGGCAAAGGCAATGACATAGCCGAGAGACGGCGCAAAAGACCCGCTGGTAACCCGGCCCACGGCGTCGCCGCCGGGCAGGGCCACAACATCGCCATGACGGGCGGCGCGGCGGCCTTCGATCTTCAGGGGCACCAGAACCTCGCGGATGACCTGCGCACCTTCCTTGCCCACATAGTCCGCCTGACTCGTCATCATGCGGCCCATGCCTGCCTCGGCAGGACTGTGCTCTTCATCAAGGTCATGCCCGTACAGGGGCAGGCCCGCCTCAAGGCGCAGGGTGTCGCGCGCGCCAAGGCCCACGGGCTTCACGCGCTCGTCGGCCAGCAGGGCCTTCCAGAAGTCCTCAGTCTTGTTGGCGGGCAGATAGAGCTCATAGCCCAGTTCGCCGGTATAGCCGGTGCGGCTCACCAGCACGGGCACGCCCTGCCACTGCGATTCGCGGAAAGAGAAGTAGCCAAGGTCATGAAAGTTCTGACCCATGAGCTTTTCGAGCACGTCCAGCGAATCCGGGCCTTGCAGGTCCACCTTGCCAGTTCCGTCTGAAATATCGGTAATTCTTACGCTTTCCGGCAGGCGGGCACGCAGGGTGGCCAGATCGTTGGCCGCGCAGGCGGCATTGACCACCGCCATGAAGGATTCCGGCCCAAAGCGATAAATGATGCCGTCGTCAAGCACGCCGCCCTTGGCATTGAGCAAAAAGCCGTAGCGGCACTTTCCGGGAGCAAGAGTTTCAAGATTGTGGCTTACGGCAAGCGACAGGGCCTCAGCCGCGCCGGGCCCTTCAATGCGGAACTCGCCCATGTGGCAGATATCAAAAATACCGGCATGCTTTCTGGTATGCAGGTGTTCCGCAAGAATTCCTTCATACTGGATGGGCATGAGCCAGCCGGCGAAAGGAGCCATCTTGGCGCCCTGGGCTTCATGCCAGGAAGTAAGCGGAGTACGCAAATCCGACATGTTTTCTCCTTGGTCTGGGTGTGGTTACAAAATAGCTGCGTCATGCCAGGCACTGGGCGCAGCCCCCAAAGAAAACCAACAACGCACTTATACACAAAGGATACCACTTGCAAAGGATAGACACAAGAAGTGTGAAAAAAATATCAGCATTCCATATGCATTGCGGTTTCGCATTCTGCATACATAACATGCTTCAAGTATTAACCAAATTATTTTCCACACCCGTCTTTTGGCGTTCATCCTTTTACGCTCGAGCAAAAAACCTTGTCATAACAGATGGTTCGCAGTTACTGAAATAGCGGGATAAATCGACCTGTTCCAAAACTTGTTCCAGGTGTTCCGGCTCTCGTGAAACACCAATAAGGCGCTGCTCCAACTCTTGAATGCCCTCTCCGGCATTGCAGAAAAAATCGCCCAATATTTTACAGGCGGCTATGTGCCCGCTTTTTACATCAATGCGCAGTTCAACTGTGCCCCAATCAAAGCGCTGCCGCTTGCGCTCGGTAAAATTGGGCATGGCCCCGTAGTTCCAGCTCCACTGCCGGTATTTTTCATCAGCCAGCCTTTGGGCTTCGGCCACAAGGGCCTCGTCTACCGTGCCGGGAGCGTCGGCGCAACGGCGAATCAGGGCCGCCGTCAAGGCCGCGACATCACTGCCGGGACGCCAGTATTCCGAAATATTGCCCACCCGCGACCGCACCGAGGCAACGCCCTTGGAGCGCATCTTTTCAGGATCAACATTCAAAGCTTCTACAAGCCGCTCAAAATTCACGTCAATAAGCAGGGTGCCGTGGTGCAGCACCTTGCCCCGCCGCAGCATCTGCCCGCTGCCGGAAATTTTGCGCCCTTGGGCCTCAATGTCATTGCGGCCCGATATCTCGGCCTGCACGCCAAGATCGGCCAGCGCAGCGCACACAGGTTCCAGGTAGCGCCTGAAATCCACCTTTTCGCGGCCATTGGCATGTTCAATAAAGGAAAAGTTGAGGTTGCCCGTATCGTGGTACACGGCTCCGCCGCCGGTTATGCGGCGCACCACAGGCAGATTTTCGCGACGGATGAAGTCTGCGTTCACTTCATCAGCTGTGCATTGATGGCGGCCCACAATGACTGAGGGGCCATTCTGCCAAAGCAGAAACCAGCCGGGATGGCCAGCAGGCAGGGACTGAAACAGAACTTCTTCAAGCGCCAAGTTGAAGGCTGGATCAAGGGTCGAAAAAGTCAGATGCTCCATGCTTCCTCCTTCAAAAAAGAGAATGCCGTGCTTCAGGCGGCAAGGTCAAGGGAGTGAGAGGATATTTCCAAGATTGTTGACAAATTTATCAGGAAATACAGGATTTCGCCCCACTGCGGCAAGGTGGGCAGGCGCGGAGCACGGCGTTTTTTTCGCGAGCTTGCGGGTGACTTGGGAGGGTCACGCGGCTGAAGCGTTACGGCCCGCAACGGCACAAACGCGCAGATCAGCGCAGGCCAGCGCAGACCAGCGCGTGCAAGCCTCGCTTGCGCCTGCGTCAGCGCAAGAACACCGTGCCAGCGCCAATGCAGGGCGGCTTTGCCCTACCCCGCGTCCGCAAGGGCTCGGGCCACGGCCTCGCCGTCCACCTGCCCGCGCTCAAAAACCTGCCGCACACGGCCGTCCGCCATGATGATCAGTCGCTCTCCCAGGCGCACGGCCTGCTCCGGATTGTGCGAAACCACCAGCAACGGATACTGGCTGGCAAGACGCAACAGCAAATCTTCAATCTCCGCCGTGGCATGAACGTCCAGGGATGCCGTGGGCTCGTCCAGCAACAGCATGGCGGGCTCCAGAGCCAAGGCCCGCGCAAGGCAAAGGCGCTGCTGCTGCCCGCCGGAAAGCCGTTCCGCAGGCATATCAAGGCGATCCTTCACCTCCTCCCACAGGCCCACGCTCATGAGCGCCTCCCGGGTTTTCAGGCCGCGCTCTTTTTCGGGCAGGCCCGCCACCACTTCAAGGGGCAGGGCGAGGTTGCGCTCCACACTGACGGGCAGGACGTTGGGCGTCTGAAAAACCATGCCCACCAAACGGCGAAGCTGCGCCAGCGGGCGCACGTTCACGCCGGGCGCGGGAGATATGGTCTCAAGCCCGCGCCCCAGGTCAAGCTCCACCACGCCCGACGTGCGGCAGTGAAAAAAGGTCTCGTTCAGGCGGTTCAAGGCGCGCAGCAAGGTGGTCTTGCCCGAACCGGAACGCCCGGCAAGCACGGTGATGCCCTGCCTGGGGGCCTCCATGCAGACATTGTGCAGCACCTGCTGCCGCCCGAAGTGCACGCACAGGTCATTGATGCGAACCGCAGAACTCACGCTACCCCCTGCCAGCGCTGGCGAAAGCGCTTTTCCATACGCCGGGCGCAAAAAAGCAGGGCCGACGACAGCAAAAGCAGCACCAGAGCCGCTCCAAAACCGCGCAGCAGCTCATCCGTATTCTGGTACTGCGCCGCAGTGTAATAAATGGAAAAAGGCAAAGCCTCAAACTTGTCCGCCAGCCCGCCGGGCAACCCGGCATTGGCCACAACGCCCGTAAGCATGATCACCGCCGTGTCTTCGGCCGCCCTGCCCGTGGCCAGCAGCACGCCTCCCCATATGCCCGGCCCGGCGGCTGGCAGCAGAATCCGGCGGGCAAGCTGCCGCCGGGTAAAGCCCAGCGCGGCCCCAGTGAGGCGCAGGCTGTCGGGCACAGCCTCCAGAGCTTCACAGGTGGCGGTCACAATGACCGGCAACACCAGAAGGGCCAGACAGCAGGCCGAGAGCAGCAGGGACGTGTTGGCTCCGGGCCAGACGGAGTGGCGCAGAAAAAGTATGAGCGTAAAGCCGAAGAGCCCCATAACGATGGACGGCGTGCCCGCCAGCACATCCATGGCCAGACGGATGCGCCCGGCCTGACGCGCCGGGGCGAATTCCGCCAGATACAGGCCGCAGCCCACGCCGGGAAAAAGGGCCAGCGCCATGGTCAGGCCCACAAGATACAGGGTTCCCGCACAGGCTGGCCACAAACCATCCCATACAGGACGGCGTCCCAGCAGGGCGTCCAGAGACGGCACGTCGCCAAAAAGCAGATGGCTGCCCAACTGTGGAGCGCCCTTGACGGTCAGAAAGCCCAGTAAAAAAAGCACGGCCGCACACGGGATCAGGGCGCAGGCGCGCAGCAGCCAGCGCATGGAGATCTGCACAAGAACGCCGCGCCTCATGCCGACGCCTCCCGCTGCTCCGTGGCGTCTTTCTGCCTGACAAGGCGGCGCAAGGCCAGGCTTGCCGCCGTATTGACAGCCAGCAGAATGAGCCCGGCCACAAAAAGGGAATTGTACGCCGCCCCGCCCACCTCATTGGCCGTGACCAGCGCCATGTGCGCCGTGAGGCTGCGCATGCTTTCGGCCAGACCGCCGGGAACGTGCGTGGCATTGCCCGCCAGCATGAGCGGAATGAGCGTGTCGCCCACGGCCCTGCCAAAACCCAGCACAGCGGCGCTGGCCAGATTGCGGCCAGACCGGGGCAGCACAAAAAGGCGCGTCAGGTCAAAACGGCTGAAGCCCATGGCCAGGCCCCAGGGGCAAAGCCGCTCAAGCCGGGGCCGCAGGCCCGCCATCAGAATCAGCGTCATAGTGGGTAAAATCAGCAGAACCAGCATCACGCCCGCAGCGGCCAGACACATGCCCGTGCCGCCCAGCAGCGCCCGGGCAAAGGGCGTCAGCAAGAATACGGCGGCAAAGCCGTACACAACCGTGGGCACCGTGGTCATGAAGCGCACAAACCCCTCGACAAAGCGAACCAGGGGCTGCAGGGCTGGGCTCTCTTCGGTAAGCAGCCAGCAGCACAGGCCCACGGCCAGAGGCCAGCCCAGCAGCAGGGCTACCGCGGCAAGGGCCAGAGACCCCACGCACATGGGCAGGATGCCGAATCTTCCCTGCGCGGGCTGCCAGACCCAGTCAAGGGGGCCGCCGGGGCCGGGAAGTCTTATGGCGGGCAGGGCTGCCATGACGACCATGGCAAAAAGCAGCACCACGGCCAGCACCGCCACCCATACCGACAGACGCAGGGCCAGGCCCGGACTGTCGGTATGGTCCGCCGCCTGCAGGCCCGCAGGCGGAAGCGCCGCAGCGCCCCCGCCCTGACGGACAGCCGATTCCCTATTTTTTGACATAGGGGATGTAGCCGGCCTTGGACACAATCTCCTGCCCGGCAGGAGTAAAGATGTAGTCCACAAAGCCCTTGGTGATGCCCTGAGGTTCGCCCTTGGTGTTCATGTAGAGCAGACGGGTAACGGTGTACTGCCCGGAAGCGGCGTTTTCCTGGCTGGGGGCCATGCCGTCCACACTCACGCCCTTGATGCTCTTGTCCAGATGGCCGATTCCCACATAGCCGACGGCGTTGGGGTCCTGGCTTATGGCGGTCTTCATGGCTCCGTTGGAGTTGACCACATTGGCCCCGGCGGAGGATGCGCCCTTGTCCAGAGCGCGTTCTTCAAAGGTCTCGCGGGTGCCGCTGCCGTCTTCACGCACATAGAGGGATATGGCGGCGTCAGCGCCGCCCACTTCCTTCCAGTTGGCGATCTTGCCGGAGAAGATATCCTTGATCTGGGCCTTGGTCAGCCCCGCCACCTTGTTGGCCGGATTGACGGCCACGGCCACGCCGTCGATGGCGAAGGGAAAGGACACGAGGCCGTACTTTTCCACTTCGGCAGGCTTGAGGGCGCGGCCTGTATTGCCGATCTGCACAATGCCCTCGCCCACCTTCTGCACGCCCACGCCGGAACCGCCGCCAGCCACGGTGATGCGCACGTCGGGATTGGCCTCCATAATCTGCCTGGCGGCCTCTTTCATAACAGGGATGTGGGCAGTGCCGCCCGCGATGTCTATAGCGCCCTTCTGGCCCTTAAAGGCGTCCAGGGGCGCTGCCGGAGCGGCGGCCAGGGCCGTGCCCATGCCGCACAAAAGCAAAAGAGCCGCGAGGATTCCACGTTTCATGACTGTCTCCTACGGTTAGCGTGAACGGGTGGCGCGCATGCGCCGCACAACACAACAAGATGGCGTGACCACGCCGCCGGGAGTCAGGTGTAAGGAAGAAGCCGCCCTCGCGGACAGCATAAAGGCTGTCCACTAATGGAGCGCGGGAGACATCCAGCCCCACCTGACAAACGGTCAGGTGACGCCGAAAAAACAGAACAGAGATGCTTTTGCGGTCGCGGATTCCACAAAAACCAGGGTATCGCGCCGACACTGCCTCCACAGAGGGGGAGCCGAAGTGTTGCAAAAGTCAACCATGGCAGAAACAGTATCCGAGGGTCTTTATCTGGTCAAGCGAGGCAACAATCCGCCTTTTCGCGCTGTTTCAACGAAAGATGCCGAAGGCTGCCACTTGCGGCGCGGGCGGCAGACTTGCCCGTCCCTCCAGCGCCGCCACGCCTCCAGCACCGCCACGCCTTCAGCCGCCCCTCGCGCGCAGCCGCCACTGCATGCGCAGTCGCCACTGGTATGCGGGCCAACTATGTCCAAACGCTGTTCGGCCCACTGATGCGTGAGGCCGCCACTGGCATACGGGACGGCAAGTTTGCCAGCGCAGAAAAACGGGACGCCTCCTGACCGGCCCGCGCGGCGCTTGTCTACAGGCCGAAAAAGCGGCGGGCGTTGTTCCCGCACACGCGCCAGACCTCTTCCACTGCCTGCCCGCGCGCCTCGGCCACGGCCCTGGCCGTAAACACCGTGAACGCGGGCTCGTTGCGCTTGCCGCGCCAGGGCAGGGGCGCGAGATAGGGAGCGTCGGTCTCCAGCATGAGGCGGTCGGCCGGAATACGGGCCACAGCCTGCCGCAGGTCTTCGTTGGCCTTATAGGTGACAGGGCCGGGAACGGAGATATGCCAGCCGTTGGCAAGGATGCGCGCGGCCATATCCGGCCCCTGACCAAAGCAGTGCCACAGCAGGGGATAGTCTTTAAACCCCTTCGATTCCAGAACCATAAGGGTTTCTTCTTCAGCCTCGCGGCAATGGATCACCACAGGCCGCCCCACTTGGCGCGCCAGCTGCAACTGGGCGGCAAAGGCCTCGTACTGCACCTCGCGGGGGCAGTCGTCCCAGTGAAAATCCAGTCCTATCTCACCCACCGCTTTCAAGCGCGGGTCTTCATCAAAGGCCCGGCGCATGGCCTCAAGCGCTTGCGGCGTGCAGTCCTGCCCGTGGCAGGGGTGGATGCCCAGCAGGAAAAACACCTGGGGGTGGGCCTCAAAATACTGCCGCCTGGCGGCGAAGTCTTCCGGCCCCAGAAAGACGTTGCCCACATGGGCCACGCCGCAGGCGCTGGCGCGCGCGAGCACGGCCTCGCGGTCCTGATCAAATTCCTCGCCGTCCAGATGGGCGTGGCTGTCCACGCCTTCAGGCGGCAGCGCCACGGTAACGGGATCAATACGTTCAACGGATTTCTTGGACATGTGTACCTCGCGCCGATACATAGCAACGAGGACGGGCAAGGGCAAGCCGCTGCCCATGCCGCGCGTATGCCCAGGCGGCCGTGAATGCCATTGCAAAGCCTGAACAATAGGACTATGCTTAAGCGTTTTTGTTGCACCAACGCATGATTTAACAATACCTTCCCGGGGGAAATATGCATCTCCGCAAACGTATACTCGTTACAGGCGGTTCAGGCTTTCTGGGTTCCCACCTCTGTGAAAGACTGCTCAACGAAGGCCACGAAGTTCTCTGCCTGGACAACTTTTTTTCCAGCGCCCGCGCCAATGTTGAAGAATTTCTCGACAACAGAAGGTTTGAACTCATCCGCCATGATGTGACCTTTCCCCTCTACGTGGAAGTGGACGAAATCTATAATCTGGCCTGCCCGGCCTCGCCCATACACTACCAGCACGACCCCGTGCAGACCATCAAGACCTGCGTTCACGGGGCCATCAACATGCTGGGCCTGGCCAAAAGGCTCAAGGCGCGCATCTATCAGGCGTCCACCAGCGAAGTGTACGGCGACCCCGAAATCCATCCGCAGCCCGAGGACTACTGGGGCCACGTGAACCCCAACGGCATCCGCTCCTGCTACGATGAAGGCAAGCGCTGCGCCGAAGCCCTGTTCTTCGCCTACTGGCGTCAGGGCGGCCTGCCCATCAAGGTGGGGCGCATCTTCAACACCTATGGTCCCAAGATGCATCCCAACGACGGGCGCGTGGTGTCCAACTTCATTATCCAGGCGCTCAAGGGCGAGCCCATCACCATTTACGGCGATGGCAGCCAGACACGCTCCTTCTGCTATGTGGATGATCTCATCGAATGCATGGTGCGCTTCATGGCCTCGCCGGAGGACTTCATCGGCCCAATGAACATGGGCAATCCCGGTGAGTTCACCATCCGCGAACTGGCTGAAAAGGTTGTGGAAATGACGGGCAGCAGATCGGTCATCACCTGCGAACCGCTGCCCTGCGACGACCCCAAGCAGCGCAAGCCCGACATCACCCTTGCCCGTGAAAAACTGGGCTGGGAGCCTCAGGTCAAGCTTGAAGACGGCCTGAAAAAAACCATTGCACATTTTGAGGATATGCTGAAACAGGGCATGGCCTAAGCGCCGTCCGTAACCTCTGAATGCCATGACGCTCTTTATCATAACCCTGCTCATCCTGGCGGCCACAGCCGCCGGAACGGCACTGCTGGCTTTTTTGCCGCCAACGGCGGGCACTGGCCGGGCCGCCAACCTGCTGGGCTCCTGCGGAGCCGCAGCGGGTTGCGTGGCTGGCCTGTGCGCCCTGGCATTTTCTCCCTGGGCCGAGGCTGTCTCATTAAGTCTGCCCTGGGGACTGCCCATAGGAGCCTGCACTCTGGGGCTTGACCCCCTGAGCAGGATCTTCTTGCTGCCGGTCTTCGGGCTGGGTCTTGTGTGCGCCATTTCCGGCGGCATTGCCCTGCGCCATGAGCAGCCGCAGGAACACAACCTGGCAGCCCACTGGTTCTTCTACCTGCTGCTGCTTCTGGGCCTGGCGCTCGTCATGGCCGCACGCGATGCCGTGCTCTTCATGCTGTCGTGGGAGCTCATGTCCCTCGCGCCCTTTTTTCTCATCGACTTCAACGACGGCGACCGTAAGGTGCGCGACGCTTCATGGGTCTACCTTGTGGCGGCCCATCTTGGCGCTGTGGCGCTCATGGCCTTCTTCGTCCTGCTCTGGCAAAGCACGGGCGCCACGTCCTTTGAGGCCCTGCAGGGCGGCGCGGTCATGCTGGGAGTTGTGCGCGACGCAGGCCCCCACGTGCTGACGGCCCTTTTTGTGCTGGCCGTTCTGGGCTTTGGAGCCAAGATGGGCCTTGCGCCCATGCACGTCTGGCTTCCAGAAGCGCACCCAGCAGCCCCAAGCCACGTGTCTGCCCTGCTTTCTGGGGCCATGATCAACGCTGGTCTTTACGGCATCATTCGCAGCCTGGGCATGCTGGCCGCTCCGGGCGCTGCCCCCGAATGGTGGGGCTGGGCCCTGCTGCTTGTGGGCCTGGGCACGGGCCTTATGGGTATTTTAAAAGCTCTGGGGCAGAGCAACCTCAAACGCCTGCTGGCCTATTCCAGCGTTGAAAATATGGGCCTCATGCTTATGGGCGCAGGCGCGAGCCTTATCGGCCTGTCCTGCGGCAACGCCTGGATTGCGACCCTCGGTATGGCAGGCTGCCTCATGCATATGCTGAATCATGCGGGCTTCAAGGGCCTGCTTTTTCTGTGCGCGGGCGAAGTGCTGCACGCCACGGGCACCGTGCGTATGGAGCTGCTCGGCGGACTGCAGAAGAGTCTGCCGCTGCTTGGCGCGGCCTTTGCCCTTGGCGCGGCCGCCATTGCCTGCCTGCCGCCCCTCAATGGTTTTGCGGGCGAACTTGTGCTGACCCTCTCCCTTCTGGACGGCCCCAGTCTTCCTGGGCTGGAACGGCAGGTGGGGCTTCTGCTGGCGCTGGTGGGCCTTGCTCTCATCAGCGGGCTCGCCGCCGCCCTCTACACCAAGGCTTACGGCATCACCTTTCTTGGCGAACCCCGCACCGGCTTTGCGGCCAGTGCGCGCCCCCTGGGCTGGAAGACGCTGTGGCCCCTGGCGCTGCCCGCCGCCGTCTGCGTGGCTGGCGGGCTGGCGGCTCCGGCCTTTTTTGACCTCGCCTCCATGACGGGCCTTGCCGCGCTGCCCATGCCCAACGACATGCAGGGCGCAGCCGCAGCAGGGCAGGATCAGGCGCGCGCCAGTCTCGCCATGGTATCGCTTGTGTGTTCCATTGCCCTCGGCCTTGCCCTCGCGGGCATCATCCTGCGCAAAAGGATGCTCCGGCGGCGCAGCGTGCGTTCCATGCCCACATGGGGCTGCGGCTACCAGGGCGGTTCGGCCCGCATTCAGTATACGGACGCCGGATTCTCCGAACCGCTGGCCAAAATCTTTGCGCCGGGCATGGGGCTTAATGTGCGCATGAACCTTGATTCCCGTCTGTTTCCCAAAAGCGGCTCCCTGAGCGTCTCTGCGCCGGACCGCCTGCGCAACGGATTTTACACGCCCCTGTTCGAGGCAGTGGAGCGCCTGTGCAATGCCTGTAAAATCATACAGCACGGCAAAATCCACCTCTACATCCTGTATATTCTTGCCACTGTGGTGGGCCTGCTTATATGGGGGCTGAGCGCATGAAACAGGACTTGGTCGTTTATTTTGCGCAGTTTGTTCTGGCGCTTGTTCTGGCCCCCCTGCTGCCCGGCATCATCAACCGGGTAAAGGCCAAGTTTGCGGGCAGGCACGGCAAGCCCATTTTGCAAACCTACTACGACCTTGCCAAACTCATGCGCAAGGGCGAGGTCGTCAGCCGCACCACCACATGGGTTTTCTCCAGCGGCTCCGCCGTAGCCCTGGCCGCGACCTTGTGCGCCATGGCTCTGCTGCCCCTTGGCGGGGGCACCTCGCCCCTGGCCTTCAGCGGCGACTTTATTCTTGCGGCCTATCTGCTGGGCATGGGACGTTTTGCCATCATGCTGTCTGCCCTGGACACAGGCTCGGCTTTTGAAGGCATGGGCGCCAGCCGCGAGGCCACCTTTGCTGCCCTGGCCGAACCGCTTTTCTTTCTGGCGCTTCTGGTGCTCACCAGTGTGACGCTGGATATGGGGCGCGGCCCGCATACGGCCTTTTCGCTCTCATCCCTCTTTGGCGGGCAGATCGCCGGGGCATGGGCCATGGGGCGGGGCGAACTGCTGCTTCTGCCCTGCATCTTCTTTATTCTGCTGCTGGTGGAAAACTGCCGCATTCCCGTGGATGACCCCAACACGCACCTGGAACTGACAATGATCCACGAGGTCATGGTGCTTGATCACTCCGGTCCCAACCTGGCCATGGTCGTCTACGGGGCTGCCCTCAAGCTGTGGTTTTTCGCCGCGCTTATTGCCGGCCTCATGACCCCGGCCCTGCCCCTGTGGCAACAGGCCGGACTGCGCCTTGTCATTGTGCTGCTGCTGGCCGTTATTGTGGGCATTGTGGAATCTGTCATGGCCCGTCTGCGCATGGACCGCGTGCCCTTTCTGCTGGGCGGCGCATCGGCCATGGCGGCCCTGGCCCTCATCCTGACCCAGGCGAGGTAAAAGCGTGGAATCCGCACTGCAAAGCTGCCTGTTCTTGCTCATGCTGAACAACCTGCTCATGCTGAGCACAACACGGCTCATGTGGCTCATACGCTTCACGGCCTTTCAGGGCATTCTGCTGGCGGGCATGCTGCTGACTATGGAACACGCCCTGCTGGCCGCCGCCGTGCTGCTCATCAAGGGGGCGCTTCTGCCCGGTCTGCTCTGGCGCACCCGTAACCGCCTGCACTCCCACCAACGCATGAGACCTCGCCTGCATGTGGCCGTCGGCGTACTGGCCGGCATGGGGGGGCTTGTGCTCTCCTTGTGGCTTGAAGCGCGGCTGCTCACTTTACCGGCTCTTTTTCCGCCGCTGGTGCTGCCCACGGCCCTGACCACGCTTTTTTGCGGCCTCATCCTGGTGGTGGGGCGCACCACGGCCCTGGCCCAGGTCATCGGGTATCTGGTGGCGGAAAACGGCATCTTTCTGCTGGGCATGCCGCTCATGACCGCAGGCACCACATGGTTTGAGCTTGCCCTGCTGCTGGACGTCTTTGTGGCTGTTTTCGTTATGGGCATTGCCATCAACCATATTGGCAACACTTTTGAGTCCATTGACGTTGGCCGCTTTCGCAGCCTCAGGGATTGACCGCCATGCTGGAAGCCTTGCTTTTTCTCCCGCTCGGGGCGGGCTGTATCATCCTGCTTGGCACCAAGGCCATGTGCCGGGTTCTTCTGCCCCTGACCGCCCTCTGCCACACGGCTCTGGCCGCCTGGACGACGTATGCCGTCGGCACGGGAGCCGAACCCAGAGCCTTGAACGGCCTGCTGGCCCCCGACCCCCTTGGCGCGCTTTTTCTCATGCTGGCCAGCCTGCTCTTTCTGGCGGCCTCCATATATGCGGTCTACTACCTGCGTGAAGAAGACCGGCTGGAAGTTCACACGGACATCCACGGCGGCCCCGGCTTTACCAATGCGCCCCAGCGCCGCCTTGCCGCCTGCCTGTGCTTTTTTCTTTCATCCATGACGCTTGTAACCACCACGCCCCATCTGGGAGCCCTGTGGGTGGGCATCGAAGGCACCACCCTTTCCAGCGCGCCGCTTATCTATTTTCACAGGCATCAGCGTTCCCTTGAAGCCACGTGGAAGTACCTTATCATCTGCTCCGTGGGCATTGCCCTGGCCATGGTGGGCAACATTCTGCTTTCCGTGGCGTTCTATACGCCCGAAGGCATGGCAGCCATGGTGGAAGGCATGGACCAGCTTGGCTGGTTTGTCAGTCACGCCCGTGCCGGTGAAGAAACGTGGCTCAAGGCGGCCTATATCTTTCTGCTGGTGGGTTATGGCACCAAGATGGGCCTGGCCCCCCTGCACAACTGGCTGCCCGACGCTCACAGCCAGGCTCCTTCGCTGGTGTCTGCCCTGCTCTCCGGCGCGCTGCTCAACTGCGCCCTGCTTGGCATTCTGCGCGGGCACCAGATCATGCTGGCCGCCGGTCTTGGCGGCTTCAGCGGCGGGCTGCTCAGCTTTTTCGGCCTGATCTCGCTTGTCACGGCGGCCATCTTCATTGTGGGACAGGGGCACTACAAGCGCATGCTGGCGTATTCCAGCGTGGAACATATGGGCATTCTGGCCCTGGGCATAGGCGTGGGCGGCCTGGCCGTATCCGGAGCCATGCTGCACGCCGTCTGCCATTCGCTGACCAAGTGCATGCTCTTTCTGCTTTCCGGCAATATTCTGGCCCGCTACCACACCTTTTCCAGCTATGACATCCGGGGCATGCGCTGGACCATGCCCGTAACCGGGACATTGTGGATGGCCGGTTTTCTGGCCGTGGCCGGGTCGCCGCCGTTCGGCATCTTCATCAGTGAATTCATCATTTTCAAGGGCATGCTGGCGGCAAACTCGCCCTTGCTGGCCGCAGCCTATCTGCTGGCTCTTGCCGTGATTTTTGTCGGTCTTTCCGTCGCGGTTCTGCGCATGGTGCAGGGCAACCGCCCCATAGACATGCCCCAGACCCCGCGGGAACCGCTGCTGAGCGTGCTGCCGCCCCTGGTTCTGGGGCTGGCCGTGCTCACCCTTGGCTTGTGGATACCCGACTGGCTTTGGAATTTCTTACGTCAGGGCGCTGCCCTCATCGGCGGCTAGCGCATATCGCCTTGAAAAAGGGGCATGCTCTGCCGCTGCGCGAAATGGCCGTCGCTACCCGTAAGCGGCAAAGCCCCGTTAACGGCTACCGCAAATCACATTTTCCGGCAAAATGACAAGGCTGGAATGTGAAGCATTTCAAAGGTAATCTGGTCCGGGAGGATATCATGTCGTTCGACTACCGCGAGGCGGTTGATCTGAAAAGTCTGGCGAGCTTCTCCGTGGCCGAACTGCGTGACCATCTGCGCCACGCCATAGCTGGCGGCTGGCGCGTGCTGGCCTTTTTCGGCATTCCCGACGAAGACGTAACAGAAGCCGTGCCCGGGCAGCCCATACCCGTAAGCCTGTGCTGCGTGCTGGCCCATGACGGCACACGCCGCCTCATGGCCCGCCGCACGCCGCCGGTGACGGCCTTTGTGTCAATGACGCCCGACCTGCCCCAGCTGCACTACTTCGAGCGCGAAATTTACGAACAGTGGGGCGTGGAGCCCGTGGGACACCCCTGGCTCAAAAGCGTGCGGCGCACTCCCGACAGCTTCGAGGCCCGGACGCGCAACGCGGCGGACGCTTCAGGCATGCATGATGGGGCCGCTAATGTTTCTGACGCGGAGTCCGTCACATCGCCCGGAGCGGCGGCTGTGGCGACCATGCCTGAGCAGGCGGCCCCGACGCCTCCCGCCCAGCCCTACCCCTTTTACCGGGTTGAGGGCGTGGACGTGCACGAGGTGGCCGTTGGCCCTGTTCATGCGGGAATCATCGAGCCGGGGCATTTTCGTTTTCAGTGCTATGGCGAAAATGTGCTGCATCTGGAAATTGCCCTGGGCTACCAGCACCGGGGGCTGGAGAGCATGCTTGTTCACGGCCCTGCCGCCCGCCGTCTTCCCCTGCTGGAATGCGCAGCCGGAGACTCCACGGTGGCCCACGCCACGGCGTACTGCGTTATGCTTGAGCGCATGAAAGGACTTCAGCCGGACGAGCGCGCCCAGCTTGTGCGCCGTATCGGCCTTGAGCTGGAGCGTCTGGCCAACCATACGGGCGACCTTGGGGCCATTGCCGGGGACACGGGCTTTCTGCCCACAGCCTCCTGGAACGGCCGCATCCGCGGAGATTTTCTGAACATGACCGCCAGCCTGTGCGGCAACCGCTTTGGGCGCGGCCTGCTGCGGCCCGGCGGCGTGGCCTATGACCTCAACCCGCAAGAATGCGCGGATCTGCTCAACCGTGTGCGGTCGGCCTGGCAAGACGCGCGCGGCTCTGTGGACGTCATGCTGGATGCCGTGACCGTGCGCGACCGCCTTGCGGAGACCGGCTCGGTGGAGCCTGCCGTGGCCCGCGAACTGGGGCTGGTGGGGGTTGCCGCCCGCGCCTGCGGTCTTGACGTGGACGCGCGCTTTCACATGCCCCTCAGCGACCTTTCCTGCGAAAACTGCGCCCCCCGACTGGAAATCACGGGGGACGTCATGGCGCGCACCCGTGTGCGCAGCCGCGAGCTGGACGACAGCCTGCGGCTGCTTGAGCTTGACCTCACCCGTCTGGCGGCCCTGCCCGGTCAGCCCAATCAGGAAGTCGAAACGCCCGCCGCCTGCGCCGCGTCCGCAGGCCATACGGCCCCTGCACGAGCCGGGCGCAAGCCCGACACCCCGGCCACCGACTTTGCGGCCCTGCCGCCGCATACCCTCGCCGTGGCCCAGGTGGAAGGCTGGCGCGGCGAAGTCTGCCATGTGGCGCTCACCGATTCGCGGGGCCACATCTTTGTGTACAAGGTAATAGACCCCTCCTTCCACAACTGGACCGGGCTGGCCGTGGCCCTGCGCGGCAACCAGATTTCAGACTTTCCCCTCTGCAACAAGAGCTTCAACCTCTCTTATTGCGGACACGACCTGTAAGGCTATGACATGCTGCACATAATCAAGGAACGCATCCGTCAGAAATACCGCACGCTGGACTATCCCCGCCAGCAGCCCGTGCTTTCTCCCAGGTTTATGGGCAGGCCCAGCCTCACGCCCGTGAACTGCGACGGCTGCACGGCCTGTTACGCGGCCTGCCCCACAGGAGCCCTGCTGCCCACCGAAGGCGCGCCCGACGGCACGCCCACCCTGGATATGGGGCGCTGCACCTTCTGCGGAGCCTGCCGCGATGCCTGCCCCCGGCAGGCCATAGCCTTCACCGGCGAGCACCGCATGGCGGTTTTCAAGCGTGAAGATCTGCTGGTGGTTCCCGGCCAACCGGCCCCGCAGGCGGCCACACCCTCCATCCCCGGCAAATTTTCCCTCTTCCGGCGTTCGCTCAAGCTGCGCCAGGTCAGCGCCGCAGGCTGCAACGCCTGCGAGGCGGACTGCAATGTGCTTGGCACCCTGGTCTTTGACCTGCCGCGCTTTGGCATTGACTTTGTGGCCTCCCCACGCCATGCAGATGGTATTCTGGTAACAGGGCCTGTTTCTGAAAACATGCGTCTGGCCGTCATTGATACCTATGACGCCATACCCGAACCGCGCCTTGTGGCGGCGGTGGGGGCCTGCGCCATATCCGGCGGGCTTTTTCGCAATGGGCCGCAGTGCAATAACGGCATTACCGACATGCTGCCAGTGGACCTTTTTGTGCCCGGCTGCCCCCCCAGTCCCTGGACCATACTGGACGGCCTGCTGGCTTTGCGCAGGTAACACCCTGCCGCCGCATAAAGAGAAATAGCGTCAGGGTTCCATGTTTTGTGGGGGAGGGACCCTTTTGCAAAAGGGTCTCCTCCCCCACGCCCCCACCCCCTAAAACCTTTATTCGTGGAGCATGGTAACTTTGAGATGCATCTGGCGGCTGCACGCTGACGCCCGCCGTGCAGCCGTGGTTTGCGCGTTGAAAATGTATATTCTCAAAGCTGCTCTGCTTTATTATGCGTAAATTCCGTCCATCGAACCGTAGTAGTTTCAGTTCTGGCGTGTCTGCGGTTGCAGGCTGAAACGGCACTTGCCCCTGTTCACGCGCCCCGCAATCAAAAATAAGCAGTTAAATACAAATAGTTGCGCACGCAGGCGCGCGCCGTGACCGCGCTTCACCCCTTGAGGATACTTCCCCTCAACGGTATTCCCTGCTGACCTTGCCTACTTGCCGTCGCCCAGTTTGGACAGCAGCGTCTTGCGGTTGATGCCCAGACGCCGCGCGGCTTCGCTTTTATTGCCGCCGACCTGCTCAAGGGTGTCCTGCACGGCCAGGCGCTCGATTTCTTCCAGAGTCATGTTGGCAAAATCCAGCCGGGACGAACGCGGGCTGTCCTCTTCAGCTTCGGCAATGGTGGGCGGCAGTTCGCGCTCGCTGATGTATTCCCCCACCAGCAGCACAACGGCGCGTTCCACCGCGTTTTCCAGTTCGCGCACGTTGCCGGGCCATGCGTGCTTGACGAGCCTGTCCATAGCCGCAGGGGTGAAGCCCTTGACCATCTTGCCGTTGCGGTCGGCAAAAATCTTCATGAAGTGCATGGCCAGCAGGGGGATGTCCTCATGCCGGTCGCGCAGGGGCGGCAACTGCAATGAAACCACGTTGAGCCTGTAGTAAAGGTCCTGCCGAAAGCGCCCCTCCTCCACTTCAAGAGCCAGGTCTTTATTGGTGGCGGCCAGAATGCGCACATCCACCTTGATGGTCTGATCGCCGCCCACACGTTGCAGTTCGCGCTCCTGAATGACGCGCAACAGCTTGACCTGCATGGATAAAGGAATCTCGCCAATTTCATCCAGAAAAATGGTGCCCTTGTTCGCCGCCAGAAAGCGCCCCTCGCGGCGTTTTTCCGCTCCGGTAAAGGCCCCTTTTTCATGGCCGAACAGTTCGGATTCCAGCAGGGTTTCCGTAAGAGCCGCACAATTGACGGCCACGTAAGGCCCCTTGGCCCTGTTGCTGTTGGCGTGGATCAGCTTGGCGATGACCTCCTTGCCCGTGCCGGATTCACCGGTGATGAGCACCGTGGCCTCGGAGGCGGCAATGGCTGAAACCAGTCCAAGCACCTGCCGCATGGCCGGACTCTGGCCAATGACATTGCGGGAATCGACATTGGCGGCCAGTTCGTGGCGCAAGGCGCGCACCTCGTCGCGCAGGTTGGCGTGGTCCAGCGCGCGCTCCAGCGCCAGCTTGAGGGCGTCAAAGGCCAAAGGCTTGGTAAGGTAGTCGTAAGCACCGGCCTTGAGGGCTTCCACCGCATTGGCCACATCGGAGTACGCCGTCATGATCAGCACGGGGATGGCGGGATTGTAACTCTTGATGGCGCGGGTGGCCTCAATGCCGCTCATGCCCCCCATCCTCACGTCCATAAGAATGAGATCAAAGGGGTTTTCCTGACACATGGCCACGGCCTCTTCCCCATTGTCCACAGTGACGGGATCGTAGCCCCATTCTTCCAGCAGGGCCCGTAACATTTCGCGGTGGTTGCGGTCGTCGTCCACCACCATCAGTCTGACAGCTGAAGTCGCACTCATAACAATATTCCTTGATCATCCTGGTTGATAGCTGGCGCAGGGTAACTGTGAGAATCCGCATTGCCATAACTTATGGCGCGTCCGTTACGGCGCGCTTCATCTCCTGCGGTCGCCAGAGCAATTTCAAAATGTAACTGCTCAAGGGACGCCGGACCTTTTCGGCCCGACACCCTGAAATTATTTCTGCCGCTGTCCCGCCGAAAAGGCTTCATCCCTGCCGCGAACAGGCAGCACAAGGATGAATTCCGTGCCGTGCCCCGGCTCGGAATTGACGCTCACGCTGCCGCCGTGGCCTTCGACAATCTGGTAGACAATGGCCAGCCCAAGGCCCGTGCCCGAAGGCTTGGTGGTAAAATAGGGCGTAAAGATGGCTGCCTGAATGTCTCTGGGAATGCCGGGGCCATTGTCGCGGACAGTAAGGCTGAAGGTCTCTCCGTCAGGCGACAGGCGCGCGCCCACGTGCAACTGCCCGCCCTCGCCCATGGCCTGTACGGCATTGAGAAAGAGGTTGAGCAGCGCCTGGGTGAGGCGTTCGGCATTGACCCGCACCGGCGGCAGGTCAGAAGCCACGTCAAGGGTGACCTGGATGTTTCTGGCGCGCACATCGGCTTCGGTCAGACGCAGGGCCCGATTGACGATTTCAGCAAGGTCGGCGTCCGTGGTGCTGATGGCTCCGGGCCGGGCGAATTCCAGCAGTTCGGAGACGACCCTGTCCAGCCTGTCCACTTCATCGATCATGCGCTGCGCGGCTTCCTCTTCACGGCCTCCGGGCAGCATGCGTTTGGCGATATAGAGGGCCACGCCCTTGATGGTGCTCAGAGGATTGCGCACCTCATGCGCCACACCGGCAGCCAGATGCCCAAGGGCCGACAGGCGGTCGTTGCGCTGCGCGTCCGCCTGCAGGCGCTTGACCTCGGTAATGTCGCGCAGAATAAACACATTGCCCAGAAAAACGCCGTCCTGATTGCGCATGGAGGCAGCGCTGAGGCTGATGACCGCGCCCGTGCGCCCTGTGGTCAGGACGCATTCACGCTCAAGCACCTTGCGGCCCCCGGCCAGTTCCGACACCAGAGCCTTCCAGTCCAGACCCGGCAGCCCCGTCAGGGGAGCGTACACGGCCGTGGCCCGGTCAAGGTCAAACATGCGCAGGGCGGTGTCGTTGACCATGGCCACCCGGCCCGAAGGGTCACTGGTCAGAAGGCCCAGAGGCAGATTGGCCACCACCTCCGAAGCCATGGCCCGCGAATCGCGCAGCATCTTGCGTGAGTGACGGTAATTCTGCGCCCAGAACAGTGAAACAAAGCCCGCAAGGCCCAAAGCCGCCACCAGAGCCGCCGACATGGCGTTATAGCGCAAGTCCGCCGCCAGGGCCGCCTCAAAAGGTTTGAGATCAAGCCCCACCACAACCACGCCCTGCGGCTGCCGAGGCTGACCGGGATGCAGCTGGGCCGCTGGCCAGGTGCTGCCATCGCCCCACATTCCGGCATTGGGCGGCTGTGACCTCATGTCCGGCTGCGGTCCGCCCGCAGTGCCCGGCATGCCTGGCACTGCGGCCTGAGGCAGCGGCTCCATCCTTCTTGGCGACATGGGGCCATGGGGCATATCCGTGCCCATCATGCCCCTGCTGCGCCCCATGCCGTGCTGCCCGTGCCCACGCATGGGCAAAGGCATTGGGCGGTCATCTTCCAGCGGCACAAAGGCGCGGTACACTTCAAAGACTTTTCTGTCGCCCCACTGGCGCAGACGCCATGCGGGCTTTTCCGTCACCTGCACCGCCGTGGGCATGATAAGGGCCAAAGCCTTTTCGCCCTGTTGCGCCTGCGCGGTTGACCTGCTGTCGCCGCCTGATCCCGGCGTCGCTGAATATCTGTCTTCATTGCCCCGGCTTTTGTCGCGGGTGCGCACCGGCACGCTGTAGGCCAGCATTTCTCCCGCATTGTTGGCCACAGCCATAAAAACAATGCCGGGCTGCTTGGCCGTTTCCGCCAGCAGGGATTGCAGGCCGTCAGAATTGCCCAGGGGGGTGCACAAACCCGTGCGCGCGCCCGCCTCCAGGGCCCATATGAGGGCCTCGGCCCGGTCCAGAAGGTTCTGTATCATATATGTTTTGCCGCGCTGGTTGCTGCGCACGGCTAGGGCCGAAATGGTCAGACCAAGAATGATGGCCATGCCCACGATCATCCAGGGAGAAAGCCCCAAATGCAGGGCACGCACTCCTCTGACGGAAAATAATCTTGAAAATCTGCTCTTCATGGCCTGTCCTTGTGTGGCTGAATGTCCCTATTATGTATTTTTTACCCATCTGGTCAAGGGCGCTGGTAAAAATTGGACACAGCCGAGCCAATGTGGGTAAAAAATGGACAACATCCATCTGACCATGGTGCAGCCAAAAAACGGGCGTAAAACAATACATTCAATTATTTTTTACTGTTATAAAAAACTGCACATGTTTGGCACGGCCTTTGCCTTATAGGGGGCAAGAGCGCGTGAAAACGCGCAAACAGGTGACAGCGCAACCCCGCCCCAATGCAGGGCGCGCCCGGTCTCACCGGGAGGACACATAATGCATGCTTGTAGCTATTTGAATTATTTCGGCTGGGGTGGCGGTTGGATAGGAATGCTTCTGGCGATTACGGCACTGGTTCTGGCGGTCTACTTTATCTTCCGCCTTATTGGACGCAAACCTTGCAATTTTGACCGCCGCGACACGCTGAACATTTTGAAACGACGCCTTGCTTCCGGAGAAATAACGCCGGAAGAATACGAAAAGCTCAAAAACGTGATCTGATGCTCCTTTAAGGGAAATAATCAAGAGCACGATATATATAACGTCAAGGAGACCATCATGAAAACTTCAACCATCAAACCCTCGTTTATTTTTGCATCCCTGGCCCTTGTGTTCGCCATGGCCATCACCGCCCTGCCCGCGCAGGCCCAAAATGCCACAAGCACCGGAACAGCCTCTCCCTGGTGCGGCAACGGCGGCAGCGGCAACGGCGGCTACGGCCCCCACGGTCCCCATGGCGGCAACCACATGGGCCGGTAAGCCCCGGCCACAGACGCCCTGAAAACCCAAGGACACCGCATGAGACATCTCCACAATGTTCTTGGCAGACTCTTACAACAGCGGCGTCACTGTCCGGCTGCGGCGGCCATAGGGGGCCGGGCTGGCAAGGCAGAAATGGCATATACGGCCCCCAGAATTTCCCTCTCGCACACACGGTAATGACGCCCTGTGGGGCCAAAAAGCCCGCACAGAGACAAAAAAACTTCGGCCTCAACCGAACATCATAAAGGATACTACCATGAAAACATCCAGACTTGCTTCTACCACTGCGGCGCTCGCTCTTGTAGCCCTGCTTGGCACCGCTGGCATCGCCAGCAGCGCCCCGGCCGAAGTCGCCGCTGCTCCTGCGGCTGGCCAGATGGGCCCCCATATGGGCCCCCATATGAACATGACCACTGAGCAGATGAACGCCCTGCAGGACATCCACAAGGAATTCGGCCCCAAGATGCAGCCGCTCTTCCAGCAGAAGTACGGCAAGCAGGCTGAAATCAACGCCCTGCTCTATCAGGGAGTGAAGGCTGACGATCCGCGCATCGTGGCCCTGCAGAAGGATGTGAAGGACGTGGACAACAAGCTGTACCAGCTTGACAGCTCCATGCGCAAGCAGATGCAGGACAAGGGCGTTCCCTACATGGGCGGTCACGGCGGTATGGGCCGCGGCATGATGGGCGGCACGGGCGACTGCCCCGGCATGGGCGGCAGGGGCATGATGGGCCCGCGCGGCGGCCATGGCGGTCCCGGTAACCACGGCGGCTACGGCATGCACGGCGGCCCCGGCATGCACGGCGGCTACGGCATGGGCATGATGGACCAGTCCACTGGCAACGCCCCCGACGCCAAGACCAACTAAGTTTTTTGGCTAACGCCACTCACGGGCGGCTGCCTCAGGCGACCGCCCAGCAACAGAACACTCGCAATTTGCCTGCGCACGTTCATGACGGTAAGCCCGTAGACTTCGAGAATGCCACTCTCTTGATATATAAGTTCCCTGAACAGATCCTCCGGGGCGCACCAGCCCTACAGCGCCCCGGGGGATCACAAGTCCATCCCTGACACGCTTCCCCGACACGCACAATCCCTTCAACGACACTCCCACGAACACAAAAAAGCCGTGAACCCCTGATGTTCACGGCTTTTTTTTGCAATCTGCTGCTGAGGAAAAAATCAGACGTTATAGTCCCCGCGGTTGAATTTGAACTTTTCTGTGGTGGCGAGCACCTCAAGATTGTTCACCAGGGTATCCAGGCCGGGGTTCTGCCCGCGCAGACCCGCGGTATTTTCCTTCAGCGAGGCAACCTGTCCGTCGATGCCCTGCAAGAGCGCATAGGCCTGACGCAGGGAGCCGTTTTTGCCGGCATCGCCAAGAGTGCTGACGTAAGAATCCCACATGTCCAGCGTACCGGAAGCCTGGTTAAAGGCTTCCTGCAGCACGTCTTCAGTAGGATTGGCTTCGTCGGCCTGCTCTGTTGCGCCCAGCAGCATCTGGCTTATCATGGACGCCTGCGACGCCTGGGCCGTCTGCATGCCGCCCACCGGGAGCGTGCCCCCGGCGGTGGAAGACGCCCCCTCGTCCACAAGCCCCAACTGTTCGGCCAGAGCGGCTTCAAAGCCCGCCCCCTGACCGCCAGACTTGCGGATTGTGCCGGAGGATTGCTCCTGCTGACGAAGCAGGGCTTCCAGTTGCTCATTCTTGATCTTCATGTCGCCTCCAGGGTTGGCGTTCCGCATTTGCGCCATTTGTGCAAGAAGTCTGCCAATTCGCAGGATGGCTCAACTAGCTGATTTTATAACATACCGAATTTATGGAAGGGAAAAATTTTCCCCAGGGCCAAGCATATGCTCTCCAAAAGACCTTGTCTATTGCTGCAAAAAAAACTAAAATTTAACAAAGATTACGAAAAACAGTCTTGAACCCGCCCGCATGGCGAACACATTGAACGTATGCAGGCTACGCCTTTTATAACCTTATCATCCCACGGGGAACAGGAGCTTGCCATGAAGGAAATCAAAAAGATTCTTTGCGCGGTAGACCTCTCCGAACACAGCAAGGATGTGGCTGAATACGCCGTGCTGCTTGCAAAGGGATTGAACGCAAGCGTTGTGGTTGTATACACCGCTCCTTCGCTGAGCCAGTATGTGGGCTTTCATGTGCCCCCCAACACCATAGAAAATTTTGTGGGCGAAATCGTCTCCGGCGCTGAAAAGTCCATGGAATCTTTTGTGGCTGAAAACTTTGCTGGCGTAACGGCCACGGGCAAGGTGCTCATCGGCTACGCGGCCGAAGAGATCCTGGCCCACGCCAAGGAAGAAGAGGTGGACATTATTGTTATGGGTACCCATGGCCGCAAGGGCATTGACAGAATCCTCTTTGGCTCCGTTGCCGAAAAGGTGGTCAAAAACGCCGACATGCCCGTGCTGACCGTACGTCCCAGCTAGTGCCAGGCGCCCTCGAGGGCATACAGATGCAAAGCGTACGCCACGCCGCCATTGCGGCCACTGGCAAAAACGCCTGAAATTGCTGGGGCTCCAGCTGGATAAGCTGAATATACCCCCGGCATGACGTCACATCAGGGCCGCGTCTCCATAATAGAGGCGCGGCCCGTCAACAATCCTCTTGTTGCCGAGAGCGCCCCCATGCCCGGCTGTGGAGAAGACATGTTTGAGATCAGCGCGCGGCAGGAAATTCTTGCCCTGAAGGCCTATGTTCCTGGTCTGTCCATTGCCGAAATTCAGCAGAAGTACAATCTTGCCAAGGTCATCAAGATGGCCAGCAACGAAAACCCGCTGGGCATGTCGCCCATGGCGTGTGAAGCCGTAAAGCGCTACGCGGCCATGGGCTTTCGTTATCCCCAGGGGGGCAATCCCCGGCTTGCGGCGGCGCTGGCGCAGCTCCACGGCGTTGATGCCCGCCGCATAGTGGTCGGCAACGGCTCCGATGAAATCATAGACCTGCTCATCCGCATTCTGGCAGAACCCGGCGTGCACAATCTGGTCTGTTTTGAACCCTGTTTCAGCATCTACCCCATTCAGGGGCGCGTCTGCGGCGTTGAAGTGCGCCGCCAGCCGCTCAATGACGATTTTTCTTTCAACTTTGATGCCCTGCTTTCACGGGTGGACGCCAATACCCGCCTTGTGTTCGTCACCACGCCCGACAATCCTTCCGGCTACTGCCCGCCGCGCGAAGACGTGGCGCAGCTGGCCGCCAAACTGGCCGAAATTGCGCCCGCCTGCCTGCTTGTGGTGGACGAAGCCTATATGGACTTTGCGGAAAACGAGCCGGAATCTTCCCTGCTGGCCAGCGGCCGCCTGCCCGAAAACACGGCCTTTATGCGCACATTTTCCAAGAGCTTCGGCCTTGCGGGCCTGCGCGTGGGGTACGGCATTCTGCCTCAAGCCATAGCCGATTACTGCTGGCGGGCCCGTTTGCCCTTCTCCGTCAATATTCTGGCGGAAGAAGCCGCCCTGGCAGCATTGAAAGACACCACCTTCTACGCGCTTACCATGCAGACCGTGCGGCAGGGGCGCAATGCCCTTACGGTTGGCCTCACGGCCCTGGGCTGCTACGTCTGGCCCAGCGCGGCGAATTTTGTTCTTTTCAGGCTGCCGGAAAACACGCTGGGGGCCGAGGACTGCTTTGAGGCCCTGCTCCGCCGGGGCATTATTATCCGCCCGCTCAAGAGCTATAACCTGCCTGACCATCTGCGCGTCAGCGTCGGTAATGAGCAGGAAAACAGGGCCTTTCTGCTGGCCATGGACGAAATCCTTCTGGAAAGCCGCCATGCCGGGACTGATGCCGCGCTTAAGGAACACAAATGAGCGCCCGTCTGCCTGTCGTAACGCTGGACGGCCCCGCCGGGGTCGGCAAAACCACCCTGGCCCGCCGCATGGCCGAAAGCCTGGGGCTGGCCTATCTGGATACCGGCGCCATGTTTCGCTGTATGGCCCTCAAGCTGGGGCCCGGCGCGGAAAAACTCCCTGAAGACGAACTGCGCAGCCGCTGCGGGCAATGGACCTTTACCCTCAGCGGCATGGGGCAGCAGTCTACCCTGTTCTGCAATGGCGTGGCCGTGCGCGGCGAAGTCCGCACCGAGCAAGTGGGCATGCTGGCGGCCCGCATCGCCACGGTGCCGGTGGTGCGCGACATCCTGCGCCAGACCCAAAGAGCCATTGGCGAGATGTCGCCTCTGGTGGCCGAGGGCCGCGACATGGGCACAGTGGTGTTCCCTGACGCGCGCTTCAAATTCTTTCTGGATGCGGCCCCGGAAGTGCGCGCCATGCGGCGTCTGCGCGACCTTGAAGAAAGGGGGGAAACCGCAGAGCTGACAAGCCTCACAGAACAGATCCGCCAACGTGACGCTCTCGACCGCAACCGGGCCGTGGCCCCGCTGCGCCCTGCTGCGGACGCCCTTATTGTGGATACGTCGCTTCTGGACATTGAAGGCGTTCTTGGCGTCATGCTGCACCATATCAATGTGCACGGGGGCAGCCAGAGCCTGCACGCCTGAGCCCTGCGTTCTCTGCACGCGGAATGCCACTTACGCTTTGAAATACTTTGTGGGGGAGGGACCCTTTTGCAAAAGGGTCCCTCCCCC
>NZ_MJUZ01000017.1 GCF_002237645.1 Desulfovibrio sp. MES5 | reverse complement strand
AGCAAGCCGCGCCCTGTTCGGCCCTGCCAGTGGTGGGGCATCGATATGACCAAGGTCATGACGGAAAGTGGCTGGGTGTATGTTGTACTGGTAGTGGACTGGTTTTCTAAAAAGATCGTCGGCCATCGTGCTGGCTACCAAAGCCGAAGTCACGAGTGGCTGCAAGCCTTGGAGATGGGCATTCAAGCGCACTTTCCCGAAGGCGTCCGAGAACAGGGTTTGAGCCTGATGAGTGATAACGGCTGCCAACCAACAGGAAAGGCTTTTGTACGTGAATGCGCGATACTAGGCATCTTACAGGCATTCACCAGCTATAACAATCCCAAAGGAAACGTGGATACTGAACGGACAATGCGCACGATTAAGGAAGAACTTTTCTGGCTGCATGAATGGCGCAGCCTTGAGCACTTGGCCGACGCACTTTCCGGCTGGATAGAACTCTTTAATACCACGTACCTGCACTCGGCGCTTGGCTGGAAGACCCCGCAATGCGTGCATCAGCAGGCTGGTAAAAAACGGAAGGATACTCCCTTAAAGGCCGCTTGATTCATGGGGGGCACTACAGCTGGACTTCAGCTGGAGGCAGCAGGCGCAGAAGAATGAAAAGGGTGCTCAAGGAGAACTGGCGAAGCACCCAAACTCAGAGTGTGGCAGAACAGCAGGGAATGGAAAAGCGGGAGTGATACAAGCGAGAAAACCAGCAGAGGCCCCTGTGCAGCGCGCCACATTGCAGCCAATGCCACTTTTAAATGCCTCTGGCGGTCGCGGGGACGGGGTCGCGGGGACGGGGGCGCGGGGACGGGCGGTCGCCTGCGAGCGCACACGGCATAGTGCAGTGGTAAACGCGTACGGATGTAACGCGCCCTAACCCGGGGTAGTGCCAGCAAAAGGGCATTCGCAGGCGCTTTGCACTATGCGGACAGAGCTCCGGCACTGCAGCAATAGCCGCTCCAAACCGCCCTCGGTCCAGGCGTCCGCGCGGTATGCGCATGCTCGTGAGAGCGGAGTGAAAGAGGGAGGGCCCTCGTTGTTCAAAGCAAAAGCCGGTCATCATGCATGAGGTCGCGCAGGGTAATGGATTCAAACACGCCATCAAGCGTAGATTGTAGGCTTTCCCAAGCCTTGCGAACTTCGCAGGCGTCAAAGCGTGAACAGTTGCCGGGTTTTTCGAGGCAGCCGCTCAACTCAATGCCGCCTTCCATCAGGCGCACTATACAACCAAAAGTAAGATCTTCCGGTTTGCGCAAAAGGATATGCCCACCCTTGGCGCCGCGAACGCTACCTGTGATGCCCGCCAGCCGAAGCTGGCGCAAAATTTGTTCAATAAACTGTGAGCTGATGCCTGTTTTACTTGCGAGCAAGCTTGAGGAAACCGGTGTTTCAAAGCCATTGTTTGCTAAATACAGTAAAATACGAGCTGCATAGCGCGTTTTGGCTGAAAGCTTCATTGCGTATCCCCCAAGGAACAGTGGTAAAAGGGGAAATCAAAAGGAACCTATGGCCTCATCACGCTGAGACAAAAGTTCGACGTCCGAAACACAAGCGCGTGTGGCAAATAGTAACATCAACATAGCAATTATGATACAACTTTTTTCAGTTTGCCTTGTACCTTGAGAAAAACTTCACAGTTGGTTTTGACTCCTGTGCGCCGGGCGCACCTCCAGAATGAATCTCGCAAGCCCGCTTGACGCCCAAAGTGGCTTGAGCTAAGAATCATGAGTAAAGCAGTCTAAATTAGATGCATCGGGTATCGTCAACTTAATCGTCTCCCGCTAAATAAGGAATAACTATGCGTATTTCCACAATGTCCTGTCATGCGCTACATTTGCTGTTGTGCCTTTCTGAACAAGATCAGGACATGCCGGCATCCGCTTCCGAACTGGCGGTCTGTACGGGTATTTCTGAAAAGTTTGTGCAAAAGATCATGCGCTTACTGCAATCTGAGAACATCATCAAGAGCATACGGGGTATCGCCGGGGGGCACATGCTTGCCCGCAACCCTGATTCCATAACTCTGGCGGACATAATCAACGCAGTGGAAGGGGGCATTACATTGCCCGGCGTTAACAGTGAAGCCCCAGCCGGCAAAGCCGCCTTTGACGTTTGGGACAAGGCCGCCATGACCTTGCACAACTCTTTGGATGCGGTGACGCTCAGTTCTGTTCGTCAGAGCGCCGGGTTTTCGCCGCGTCGTGCGGCTCACCGCAAACAAGGCCATTCAGTCACCAGACGACCAGAATCAGAACCCGGAGGCACCAATGCAAAAGCATATTCTCTTGGTAGACAGCGATGCCGAAAGTCTAAACAGGATGTCGCAAGTCTTACGTCAATCTAACTACCAGGTAAGCGTCGCATCCAGCTGTGATGAAAGCCTGCATCTGGTCAACAGTTGCAAACCGGACTGCATCATTTTTGATGTAGAGTTGCAGGGAACCTCAGGCACCATCTTGTACAGCCGCCTTCGCAGGAACTCGCAGACGCGTGATATTCCCGCCATTGTCTGTACAAATGTGGGGCCTAGGCCCATCTGCTTCGGAACCGGAGTTCCGGTTTTGCGCAAAGACTGTCCTGGTGATGCGTTATTGGGGGCTGTTTCCGCCGCGGTAGCCTGTTAGCACGCAGCCCCAGCGCGGCGTTTCACGGCGTTGGCCAGCATCGGCCTTTGCCTGCGACGTAGCTGCATTGAATTTTTTTGTTGGCCGGGCAATGGGATTGTTGCCCGGCCAACGGGCCTAGTAGCGCCCTTGCAAAGCAGAACTGCGGCGGCAAAGGACAAAGCGACGCAGTTCTGCTGATTTTGCCTACTCCGGCTCGATATGCCGGATGTGCGGCGGCACGATGATCATTTCTGCCAGCAGGGGCTTCAAGAAAGACCATTTGATCTTGTGTTCTTCATACACTTCCATCATATCGCGGATGGCGTCCCAGCAGTTATGGCAGGGGGTGATAACCAGTTCCGCGCCGGTGGCCTTGATCTGGTCCAGCTTGTTTTTGAGCCCCACGTTGCGTTCCTGGCGGTATTTGCCAATGCCGTTGAGGCCGCCGCCACCGCCGCAGCAGAAATTGTGGTCGCTCTTGGGATCCATCTCTCTGAAATCTTCAGCAATATAGCTCATGATCTCACGTGTGGCGCTGCCAAGGCCGTGGTTGCGCACGTAGTTGCAAGAGTCTTGCAACGTACAGGGAACCTTGATCTTTTTCGCGGGATCAATCTTGAGCTTGCCTGTGCGCAGCATTTCTGCCACCCACTCCACATAGTGCATGAAGCGCACCGGCGGATCCCCGCTTTCACGCCCGGCCCAATAGGGACCTTCAACCACGGTGGCGCGGTGGGCATGGCCGCATTCCGTACCCACAACCACTTTGGGTTTGAGGCGGTCCACAGCGGCATAGATGCGCTTGATGTTTTGCGAGCAGCCTTCCCAGTCGCCAGCGAACATGCTTAACGAGGTGTTTTCCCATCCTTCGCTGGGCACCGTCCAGTTGGTGTCGGTCACGCTGAAGAGAATCGCGGCCAAGGCGATGTCTTCAGGATAGTGCTTTACCTCACGGGCGTTAAGAACGTACATCACGTCGGCATTTTCTTTTTCCACAGGGATTTCAAGATCAGGCCATTCTTCCTGCTGTTCTTCCACCATCCATTCGCAGGTTTCCAGCCAGTCTTCTTCGGTCACGTCCATCTGCGCGCCGTACACGCGGTGCATGCCGGAACCGATCTTCATTTCCCACGGAATAAAGCCGTGCTTGAACAGTATGCCGCGCAGGTAGCTGAACATGACGCCCGTGTCTATGCCGTGGGGGCAATAGACGCCGCAGCGGTTGCAACAGGTGCACTTGCCCCAGGCCGCATCCATGCACTTGATCATGAATTCGGTGTCAACCTTGCCCTTGCGGCGCAACATTTCGCCCAGGGTGGCCTGTATCTTGTATGACGGAATCTGGGTGGGGTCATTGTTGTTGGTTCTGTAGAAAAAGCAGCTGTCCGCACACATGGCGCAATGTGCGCAAACACTAAGCCATGTGCGGGTGCGTGATTTACAGGTCTGTTCAAGATCGCGGGCCAGGGCTTCCTGGTCCACTTTCATTTCCTTCATCTGGCTATAATATTGCGCCCCGGCCTTGTCCTTCAGAAGTTCAAGAATGCCTTCTTTGGTGGTGACTGGGGTAGGGGTGCAAAGCAATTCGGACATAATCCGCTCCTTTCAGACGAAAAAATAATGATACAGGTTCCCGTTTACCAGGGGAAAGCGCCGCCGCGAGTGGCTCCGCCCCGTTTAATGGCAAAGTCCATGCCGAGCTGAGCACGTGACATGAAGAAGAGAACTATGTGCGAAAGCTTGGTGAAGGGAGCCAGAATAAGGAAAAGCTCGCCGCTCAGAACGTGCGCCAGCATCCAGCTTTGGTAGGCGGACATGTCCAGCCGCGCCATAAGCCCGGTGGCAAAGGGCAAAAATGTCAAAAGCAGTACGAGCCAGTCCCCGCCGCTGTTGAGTTGGCGCAACGCAGGCGAGAGTATGCGGCGTATGGCCAGCAGAACGATGGCCACGATGCTCATGACAGAAAAAATATCGGCCAGGGTGCCGGGCAGCGAAGGCAGGGTTATGCCGACATAGCGCTCAAGCAGCACGGTGTGGCCAAGCAGAAAGAGCGGAACAAGCACTGCACCAAAGTGCAGAAGAAAAAATAAAACAGCGGCAACGGGCTGTGTTCTCCAGCTGTCGGTTCCACCAGGGATCAGCCATTTGAAGATTGACGCAAAGATGCCTGCAATGGAGCGGTTGGCATGATACCGGTAGGCCACGCGTTCAAGGCGCCAGTCCAGACCGTTTACATACCAGAAGACGCGGGCCAGCATGCCTACCACAAAGATCACAAGTGAAATGACAAAAAGGGGTCCGGTAATAAAATCAACCATCTGATTTTGCCTCCTACTTTCTTTCTACCTTGTACGTGACAACCAGTTAATTTTTGGCGGCATTCTCAGATGCAATGCGCTCGCTATGACAGATCCGGCAGTCAACAAGGCGGGGCCCCTTGGCAAGTTTGACGTGACATTCGGTACAGGTAGCGTGCAGATAGTCCATCTGTTTGCGTGGAGCAACGTTTCTGACGTTTGCGAACGATTCGGCTAGGCCTTCGTCCGTCATCTGGTGGCAAGTTGTGCAGTCCTGCCCTTTGTCTGCCAAATAGGCAATGTGTTGATCGTGAGTGAAGAAGACCGGCGGCATTTTTTTGGCACTGAAAGGCGGGTAGGTGAAGGGGATGCGCTCCTCACCGTATGCTTCGCCCGAAGACAGCACCAAGCCGAAGGTCAAAAACAACAGGCAGGGGAGAATGATCCTGAATCCGATGTGTTTTTCCTGCATGGTGAATCCTTACTTCCTGGCATAATCCTGATGATGTTGCCCCGGTATTAACCAGGCCGGCGCAAATTATAAGGAAATCCCGAGCCCACGCATCGGGATTTCCCCTGGTTTTGTGCTTATCTACGACTTGGCACTGTGAAGTGACTCAGCCGCGTTGCGCATGAAAACAGCGCATTTGTAAGGCTCGTTCTTCATACACCTCATGGCAAAAGCTGCCGAGAGGTAGAGGAAAAGGCGCGATTCATAATCCAACCTGTTGGTTTGCAACCAGTGATCATGGGGCGCGTCACTCTGTGCAAGATCTCTGGCCCTATTGAGGTCTTCCGCATACGCATCACCGGCAAGCTTGGAATACAGTTCGCAAATTTCTTCCGCCAGGTACTCACGTTCTGATAAGGCAGACATGGCAACCCCCTTGCGTCACGCGCGGTTACGCCTCATGATACATGAGGCACTTATAAAGAGCAATTAAACATTCTTATTGTTGATCAACTTAATCACTACCAAAACATTATTATATTAAAAATACTGCGTCAATTAAGTTTCTATTTTTTTGCGATAAAAAATTATAACTAATTTGACTTGTTAAAGATAAAAGTGGACTCAAAAGATATAGTATTTTTGTCACAATCACACTGTTGTATGAGAATTTCGGCCCACTTTTGCAGACGTAAATCATATTTTTTTACTCAAATTATCGTTTGAACGTGCAATTTATACTTATCAAATTAGTAGTGTTTATATTGCTGCGAATATATTGATAATTTTTTTCATTTTTTATGATGCTTATGATTCACTACAAGGCGCGTTTCCATAAGCACTGCTTGTCAGCCCATGCCATTGCCTGAAGCATCAGGCCTGAGTCTGGTGGAAGTGAAATCCGGCATAAAAGTGTGGTTTTTAGTACACTGAAATATAAGAATTTTTTTATTGTTATGCATTTCACAAGGTGAGGTGTTTTCATGGCCCGCAACGGGGCTCTCAACAAGACGGCACCTCTGCCTCGTCGAGTCCTCCTTGCCGGCTGTGCTCCAGTTTGTTTTTGGGTCATCTTGAGATTGTTTTGTGTAATGTCAGTATGATGAGAGTGCTGGCAGCCGTTTTTTGGGCCACCACGCGTGGCGGCAGGCGCAGGGATAGCGCTGAAAAAGTGAATTGCCCTTTGGCTGTATAGTGCGGGCGTGCGCAGGAACCCTGCACACACCAACTTCATACACGCCTGCCTGACTGCCCGCAGACGCGACAGCCGACCTGAACCTTCCGCCTAGTCAGTGCGTTGTCTGGCACATGTGCAAGACAGGAAATCAACCTTGAGAATATGTCTTTGCGGGGAAGCCACCGCCTCCCCACGCTTTTGGGATGGTGGTTTTCGCACAGCGAATGACTGGCTGGGACGCGCTGCAAATGGCAGTGCAGCCTTTTTGACAAGCTTGCAGGCAGAATGTTGGGAGCAGGGAGTGCCGCGAGAGGCAGCCGCGCATTACGAGCACCGAGATTGTGCTGGCTGGTGGAGTGATACGTCCAAGCGATGGGGCGCAGCGCCCAGTTCGGGCAGGCCGTACAGCGCGCGCCTCAGTTTGCGCCAGCACTGGCAATCGTGCGAACACCGTAACCGTCAGCAGCAACCGGATCATATACGGCCCTGTCGCGCAGGGCCACAGCCGCGTCACTGAGCTTACGGGCCGACAATGCCTGAAGTATGTGGATTTACCCTGTCACAGCGTTTGGGGGCATCTCCGATTTCGTGGTCTGCCTGTGGGTGTTTTCAGCTTTTTGGGCAGGGCATCCCAATACGTTGGCTGTGGCTATGCTCGAGTAAACAAACGCTGAGATCGTATGATGCCAGGACGGCGCTGCCTCTGGCCCCTTTCAGGCTACTGTGCGCTTTCTCCCCAACTACATTGTACTACGAGTTTTACGGGGGCCGTGGGGGCGGAAATAAAAAAGAAGCGCAGGGGGATCCCTGCGCTTCTTGTATGGCATGTATGTCCGTTCTAGCTGTTCAGGTCAACCAGAATGGGGTTTTCTTCAAGTTCTTCAAGGAACTTGTCGGGGCGTTCCTTCTGATCCGGCACCACGATGTCGCCATTGACGTATTCGCGGTAGCCAGTTCCGGCGGGGATCAGGCGGCCAACAATGACGTTTTCCTTGAGGCCGCGCAGATAGTCCATCTTGCCCTTGAGGGAGGCCTCGGTCAGCACCTTGGTGGTTTCCTGGAAGGAAGCCGCCGAGATGAAGGAGGAGGTGGTCAAAGAGGCCTGGGTGATGCCCAGCACCAGCGGTTCCGCAGTGGCGGGCTGACGCCCTTCTGCAATGGCCCTCTGGTTTTCCAGTTTGAACTCGCCCTTGTCGACCTGTTCGCCCACCAGGAAGCTGGTGCCGCCCGAATCCAGAACCGTAACTTTTTTGAGCATCTGGCGCACGATGACTTCAATATGCTTGTCGTCGATGCCCACGCCCTGGAAGCGGTAGACTTCCTGAATTTCGTCCACCAGGTAACGGGCAAGGTATTTCTCGCCCTTGGTGCGCAGGATGTCGTGCAGTTCGGGGTAACCTTCGGTCAGCGGGTCGCCGGCTTCGACAAAGTCGCCGTCGGCAGCGGTGATGTGCTTGCCCTTGGGCACCAGGTATTCCTTGGCTTCACCGATTTCAGGCGTAACCACAAGCTTGCGCTTGCCCTTGGATTCGCCAGCATAGGTGACTGTGCCGGATATTTCGGAAACAACAGCCATGTCCTTGGGCTTGCGCACTTCAAAGAGCTCGGCCACGCGGGGAAGACCACCCACGATGTCCTTGGTCTTTGCGGTTTCGCGCGGTTTACGGGCGATGATGTCACCGGCCTGGATGTTGTCGCCGTCCTTGACCATTATGATGGAGCCCACCGGCAGGCTGTAAATGGCCGCCGCGCCGCCATGGCTGCGCTTCTTCACGTTGCCGTTGTCATCGCAGATGGAGATGGACGGGCGGAAGTTGGTGGTGCGGTATTCCATAATGGTCAAGCTGGCCTGACGGGTGATATCGTCCACTTTTTCCTGAACGGTCTTGCCGTCGACGATATCCGTGAAGCGCAGGGTACCTTCTTCTTCGCACACAAAGGGTTCGTTGAAGGGGTCCCATTCGGCCAGCACTGTTCCCTTGTTCACTTCCTGACCATCGTGCACCAGCAGGCGTGCGCCGTTGGGCAGGATGTATTTTTCGCGTTCGCGGCCCTGGGCGTCAACAATGGCCAACTGGCCGCTCTTGCCCAGCACCAGGTGCACGCCGTCCCTGTTGGTAACGGCCTTGACCCGGTTGAGGATGACGCGGCCGGTGTTGAGGGCTTCGAACTTGTTCTTTTCAATGGTGCTTGAAGCCGTACCACCGATGTGGAAGGTGCGCATGGTCAACTGCGTGCCCGGTTCACCGATGGACTGGGCCGCGATGATGCCCACGGTTTCACCCGTGTTGACGAGGTGCCCACGGCCAAGGTCACGCCCGTAGCAGAGAGCGCATATGCCGCGTTCGGCCTGGCAGGTAAGGGGCGAGCGCACCATGACGGAAGCAATGCCCTTGTCGTTGATGATCTGGGCCTCTTCTTCCGCAATAATGGTGTTTTCGGGCAGCAGGATTTTTTCCGGATCATCGGGGTCGTACACCGGATAGAGCAGGGCGCGACCAATGATGCGTTCAGCCAGGGGCGTCTTGATGTCGCCGCCGTCCTTGAGGTGGGTCAGCTCGATGCCGTCCACCGTGCCGCAGTCGTGTTCAGACACAATGACGTCCTGCACCACGTCCACCAGACGGCGAGTGAGGTAACCGGAGTTGGCCGTCTTGAGGGCCGTATCCGCGAGACCTTTACGAGCGCCGTGTGTGGAGGTGAAGTACTGCAACACCGACAGGCCTTCGCGGAAGGAAGACGTGATGGGCGTTTCAATAATTTCACCCGAAGGCTTGGCCATCAGGCCGCGCATACCGGCAAGCTGACGCATCTGGTCCTGGTTGCCTCGAGCGCCGGAGTTGGACATCATGAAGATGGGGTTGAAGCTCTGGTTCTTTTCCTGTTTGCCAGTCTTGGGATCAGTGAGGATATCGTAAGAGATTTCCTTGATCATTTCCGTAGAAACGTCCTGAGTGGCCTTGGTCCACACGTCCACCACCTTGTTGTACTTTTCAGTACGGGTGATGATACCGTCGCGGTACTGGTGTTCGATGTCGTCCACTTCAGCCTGGGACGCCGCCAGAATGCCCTTCTTGGTGGCAGGAATGGTCAGGTCTTTCACGCCGATGGTCACGCCGGCCCGTGTTGCGAACTCGTAGCCCATGTCCTTGAGCTTGTCGCACAGGATGACGGTGGCCTTGATGCCGCATTCGCGATACGCAGCGCCCACGAGGCGGGCGATGTTTTTCTTGGTCAGCACGCAGTTTACAAAGTCAAAGGGCAGCTTTTCGGGCAGAATATCGCTGACCAGCACGCGGCCCGGGGTGGTGTCGTAGGTGTACCCGTCGGGCATACGCACCTTGACGCGGGCGTGCAGGGAGACGATGCCCGCATCGTGCGCGCTCTCGACTTCCCAGGGGGCGCAGAAGGACATGCCTTCGCCCTTTTCAAAGCTGCGCTCGGCGGTCATATAGTAGAGGCCAAGCACGATGTCCTGCGAGGGCACGATGACAGGGCCGCCGTTGGCGGGCGACAGAATGTTGTTGGTGCTCATCATGAGCACGCGGCATTCGATCTGCGCTTCCACGGACAGCGGGATATGCACGGCCATCTGGTCGCCGTCGAAGTCGGCGTTGTAGGCGGAGCAGACCAGCGGGTGCAGCCGGATGGCCTTGCCTTCAACCAGCAGGGGTTCAAAAGCCTGAATGCCGAGGCGGTGCAGGGTAGGCGCGCGGTTCAGCAGAATGGGGTATTCGCGCACCACTTCCGAAAGGATATCCCAAACCACCAGTTCTTCGCGTTCCACCATTTTTTTGGCGCTCTTGATGGTGGAGGCATGACCACGTTTTTCCAGCTCCGAGTAGATGAAGGGCTTGAAGAGTTCAAGCGCCATCTTCTTGGGCAGACCGCACTGGTGCAGCTTGAGGTAGGGCCCCACGGTGATGACCGAACGGCCGGAATAGTCCACGCGCTTGCCCAGCAGGTTCTGGCGGAAACGGCCCTGCTTGCCCTTGATCATGTCCGAAAGGGACTTGAGGGGGCGGCCATTGGTGCCAGCGATGGCGCGGCCACGGCGGCCGTTGTCGAACAGGGCGTCAACGGCTTCCTGCAGCATGCGCTTTTCGTTGCGGATAATGATCTCGGGCGCGCCAAGTTCCATAAGCCGCTTCAGGCGGTTGTTACGGTTGATGACGCGGCGGTACAGATCGTTGAGGTCGGACGTGGCGAAGCGCCCGCCGTCCAGGGGCACGAGGGGACGCAGCTCCGGCGGAATGACAGGAACAACTTCCATAATCATCCATTCGGGCTTGTTGTCCGACTCAAGAAAAGCTTCAACGATCTTGAGGCGCTTGGTGAGCTTTTTCTTCTTGGTCTGGCTCTTGGTGGCTTCGCCTTCTTCACGCAGCTCGGTACGGAGCTTTTCGAGATCCAGTTCTTCCAGCAGGCTGCGCACGGCTTCAGCGCCCATGCCCACAGTAAGCACTTCGTCGCTGCCGTAATGGTCCAGAATCTGAAGATACTGATCTTCAGAAATGACCTGGCGCTTCTGCAGATTGGTCTGGCCCGCATCAAGAACGATGTAGGAGTCGAAGTACAGCACCTTTTCAAGATCAGCCATGGTCATGTCAAGGAGCGTGCCTATCTTGGAAGGCAGGGTCTTCAGAAACCAGATGTGCGCCACCGGCGCGGCCAGTTCGATATGGCCCATGCGTTCACGGCGCACCTTGGAGGCAATGACTTCAACGCCGCACTTTTCGCAGACAATGCCGCGGTGCTTCATGCGCTTGTACTTGCCGCAGTTGCATTCATAGTCCTTCACGGGGCCGAAAATTTTGGCGCAAAAAAGGCCGTCACGTTCCGGCTTGAAGGTACGGTAGTTGATGGTTTCCGGTTTTTTCACCTCACCATAGGACCATTCGCGGATGGCTTCAGGAGAGGCGATGGAAATCTGGATGGCTTTCAGATTGCGGATATTGGTCACGTTGGCCGACGTGCCGCGTGCGGTGAAAAGATCGTCCAGGCTCATATATAATACCTTGCTTTGGTAAAAGCTCGTTGGAATCGTTAGCTATGTCGCGTCACCCGCAGGTGGGGTCGCCACTTGCGGGTGACGCGACGAATATCCGGGTCCGCCAGAACGGGCGGCTTACGCCTCATCCTCGCGATCTCTCATATAACCCACGCGCTTGGGCTTCTTCTTGCCTTCTTCCTGGTGCAGGGTGACGTTGAGCCCAAGGCTCATGAGTTCCTTGACCAGAACGTTGAAGGATTCGGGCAGACCGGCTTCAAGGAAGTTGTCGCCCTTGACTATTTTTTCGTACATCTTCACGCGCCCGGTCACGTCGTCGGACTTGACCGTGAGGAATTCCTGCAACAGGTAGGCGGCGCCGTACGCTTCCAGCGCCCACACTTCCATTTCACCCAGACGCTGCCCGCCGAACTGGGCCTTGCCGCCGAGGGGCTGCTGGGTCACCAGGGAGTAGGGGCCCGTTGAGCGGGCGTGGATCTTTTCGTCAACCAGATGGTGCAGCTTGAGCATATACATGACGCCCGTGGTCACGCGGTTCTTGAAGGCTTCACCCGTGCGGCCGTCGTAAAGGGTCGTCTTGCCGTCGTTGGCAAGGCCAGCCCTTTCCATCCAGCCCCAGATTTCTTCTTCGGTCGCGCCGTCGAACACAGGGGTTTTGGTCACAATGCCGTTGCGCAGCTTGTGGACAGAAGCCTTGAATTCTTCGTCGTCCATTTCATCCACGAGCTTGTTGATGTCTTCAGAGCTGTAAACGCTCTTGACCTCGTCACGCAGTACCTGCATGGCCGCGCCGGAATCCAGCAGTTCGGCCAGCTGGCGGCCCAGTTCTTTGGCTCCCCAACCGAGGTGGGTTTCCATGATCTGGCCTATATTCATTCGCGAAGGCACGCCCAGGGGGTTGAGCACAATGTCCACGGGACGGCCGTCGGCGAAGAAAGGCATGTCTTCTTCCGGCAGGATGCAGGAAACCACGCCCTTGTTACCATGGCGGCCCGCCATTTTGTCGCCCACAGAGAGCTTACGCTTGATGGCAATGTGAACCTTGACCATCTTGATGACGCCGGGGGGCAGATCGTCCCCTTCGGTGACCTTTTCGCGTTTGGAGTCGTAAATGGCGCGCAGATAATCTATCTGCTGGTCATACGACTTGAGAATGTCGGCCACGTCATCGTTGACTTCCTTGCTCTTGAAAAGGCCAGCAAGCTTTTTCACGGGCAGTTCGGCAAGCATTTCTTCAGTAAGGGCCGCGCCAGCTTCCACCAGCACTTCGCCCTTCTTTTTTCCGGGCACGGAGGCCGCGACCTGCTTGCCGCAGACGTGCGGGGCCAGCAGCGCGCGGGTACGGTCTGTGAGGGCGCGCATGTGGTCGGATTCTTTCTGGTCAAATACCGCAGTATCATGAACCTCAATGGCCAGAGTGCGGTCGTCCTTCTCGCCGGAGCGGCGGTTGAAGACCTTGACGTCAATGATGGTGCCTTCCACTCCCGGCGGGACCTTGAGGGAGGTGTTTTTCACGTCCCTGGCCTTTTCACCGAAAATGGCGCGCAGCAGCTTTTCTTCAGGGGTAAGCTGGGTTTCGCCCTTGGGGGTGATCTTGCCCACGAGGATATCGTCGGGCTTGACCGCCGCGCCAATGCGAATGATGCCGCTTTCATCCAGGTTACGCAGCATGTCTTCGCTGACGTTGGGGATGTCGCGGGTGATTTCTTCGGGTCCAAGCTTGGTGTCACGCGCCACCACTTCGAATTCTTCGATGTGGATGGAGGTGAAGACGTCTTCCTTCACCGTGCGTTCGGAGATCAGGATGGAGTCTTCGTAGTTGTAGCCGCACCAGGGCATAAAGGCTACCACGAGGTTCTTGCCCAAAGCCAGTTCGCCGTCGTCGATGCCGGGGCCGTCAGCCAGAATCTGGCCTTTTTTGACAACCTGGCCAGGATAGCAGCTGGGCTTCTGTCCGAAGCAGGAGTTCTGGTTGGACTTGTGGTACTTGAGCAGGTCATAGGCGCGCACGCCGCCCTGCTTTTTGTACACATCGCCTTCGTAGGCCACCACGATGCGGTCGGCGTCCACATATTCCACCTTGCCGTCGGCAGGGGCAACGATGCAGGCGCCGGAGTCGCGGGCTACGTCCACTTCCATGCCAGTGCCCACAAGGGGTTTCTCTGACCGCAGCAGAGGCACGGCCTGACGCTGCATGTTGGAACCCATGAGCGCGCGGTTGGCGTCGTCGTGTTCCAGGAAGGGGATGAGCGCAGCGGAGATGGAGACCATCTGGCTGGGCGAGATGTCCATAAGGTTCACTTCGTCGCGATGGCGCATTTCCACTTCGCCCTTGACGCGCACGGTGACGAACTCGTCCAGCAGGTTGCCATGCTCGTCCACAAGGGCGTTGGCCTGGGCGATGACCTGGTCGCCTTCACGCGAAGCGTCAAGGTGCACCACGTCCTCGGTAACGCGGCCTTCGCGGACAACGCGATACGGCGTTTCAATAAAGCCGTAGTCATTGACCTTGGCAAAGGTGGTCAGAGAAACGATAAGGCCGATGTTCGGGCCTTCAGGCGTTTCAATGGGGCAGATGCGGCCATAGTGCGACGTATGCACGTCGCGCACTTCAAAGCCCGCGCGTTCACGGGTCAGACCGCCGGGGCCCAGGGCCGAAAGGCGGCGCTTGTGCGTCACTTCGGACAGGGAGTTGGTCTGGTCCATAAACTGCGACAGCTGGGATGTGCCAAAGAATTCCTTGAGCACGGCAGCCACAGGCTTGGGGTTGATAAGGTCGTGCGGCATGAGCGTGGAGATTTCCTGCAGGCTCATGCGCTCCTTGATGGCGCGCTCCATACGCACAAGGCCGATACGGTACTGGTTTTCCACCAGTTCGCCCACAAGGCGCACGCGGCGGTTGCCCAGATGGTCGATATCGTCGGCCGGGCCATGGCTGTCCTTGAGGTGCACCAGCACCTTGATGGCCGTGAGAATATCATGGTCCGTCAGGGTGCGCAGTTCCGGAGACTCGTCCAGCGCAAGGCGCTGGTTGAGCTTGTACCGACCCACGGGCGACAGGTCGTAGTAGTCGCTGTTGCGGAACAGGTTGTCAAAGAAACTGGCGGCAATCTCGGCAGTGGGCGGCGAAGAGGGACGCAGACGACGGTAGATCTCTTCCTGCGCCTTCTGCTGGTCGGGAATGCGATCCAGCATGAGGGTGTCGCGGATGGAGGACGACGTATCGGTACCCTTGGTGTGCAGCACGCTGACGCGGTCAATGCCGGCTTCACGCATGCGGTCCAGCAGGCCGGGAGTGATTTCGTCCGCGGCTTCGGCCAGAAGTTCGCCGGTTTTGGGATCGGCCACGTCCACAGCCAGAAACATGCTGTCCAGAGTGTCGGGACGCATTTCAATGGCTTCAATACCCGATTCACAGATCAGACGCCAACTACGCTTGGTAATGGGCTTGCCGGCCTTGACAATGACGTTGCCTTCGCCGTCAATGATGTCGGCATAGGCATTGTCCTTGCGGTACAGATCCTTGCGCACTTCCCAGTATATCGCGTTACGGGCTTCCAGACGGTAGGTTTCACGCGAGTAGAAGTAGTCGAGGATCTGTTCCTTGCTCATGCCCATAGCCTTGAAAAGAATCGTGGCGGGCATTTTGCGGCGGCGGTCAATGCGGACGTAGAGTATGTCCTTGTGGTCAAAATCAAAGTCCAGCCAGGAACCGCGCATGGGAATGATGCGGCACGAATACAATACCTTGCGGCTTGTATGCGTCTTGCCGCCGTCATGCTCAAAAATGATGCCTGGCGAACGCTGCAACTGGTTAACGATGACACGCTCGGTGCCGTTTATGATAAAGGTGCCTTTTTCGGTCATAAGGGGCAGGGTGCCAAAATAGATATCCTGCTCCTTGATGTCGCGAATGGTACGGTTGCCCGACGCTTCATCGGCATCATAGACCACAAGGCGCACCTTGATGCGCATGGGGGCTTCGTATGTCAGTCCCTTTGAGATGCACTCCGCCTGATCATACTTGGGTTCGCCAACTTCATAGCTGACAAATTCCAGGCTGGCGGTCTTGTTGAAGTCTTCAATGGGAAAAACGGTATGAAAAACGCCTTCGAGCCCTTCATCAGGACGGCGATCGGCTTCCGGAACGCCTTCCTGAAGAAACTTTTCATATGAATCTATCTGCAGATTAAGCAGATGGGGAATAGGGAGGGAAATCTTGATCTTGCCGAACTGTTTGGTGAGCTGGCCCATGGGTACCTCAAGATAGGTAGCGGTTGCGCCCCGGCGGAGCGACAAGTGAAGCATCTGCCGAAGCCGGCGGGCAAAAACTTGTTGTCACTGCACCCTGAAAGCGTAAATCACGGTGGGAGGTATTGCTTACTGCGCGGGGAAGGCGAAAAAAACCCATCCCTGTCTGGGTAAACAGGGCTTGGGTTCAGGCGTCAACCTTAAAAATATGTACTTATGCAGTAAGTTATATTAAACAGAAAAAGGCCTCCTAAGCCGTTCATGAAAGAGGATACATAATGAGAATTTTAAGTTTTGGCAAGCCTTTTTTTTGATCTGTTTTTTTTACCGCTCAAGAAGCATAAACAATACCGGCGGTAATGGCAAAAAGAATTTGCGCTGATCCACAGGAAATTTCCAGACCAGTGCAACTTTGCATGTGAAGCTTTTCGAGGGTGTCATTCAGCCAGAGATTATGATTTTCGGCTGAATATACGCCATGTTGTGACGCAATATACGCATGTGCGGCCGCCAGAGCGCTTCCCTTTTTCAAAAGAAGCACGCTCTGGCGGCAAAAAAAAAAGCGGGGCCAGAGGCCCCGCCATAAAGCGCGGTAGAACCGAACTTACTTCACTTCGACAACAGCGCCGGCTTCGGTCAGCTGCTTCTTGGCGTCTTCGGCTTCGTCCTTGGACACGCCTTCCTTCAGGGTGGAGGGGCAGCCGTCGACCTTTTCCTTGGCTTCCTTGAGGCCCAGGCTGGTCAGAGCGCGCACAACCTTGATGACGCCGATCTTGTT
Source organism: Desulfovibrio sp. MES5 (assembly GCF_002237645.1). Lineage (GTDB taxonomy): Bacteria > Desulfobacterota > Desulfovibrionia > Desulfovibrionales > Desulfovibrionaceae > Desulfovibrio. The sequence goes on along the minus strand of NZ_MJUZ01000017.1, from coordinate 47,574 downwards.
GGCGCCAGCTTCCTTCAGGATAACGTCGAACTCGGTCTTTTCTTCAGCAGCTTCAGCAGCAGCGGCGGGAGCGGCCACCATCATGGCAGCGGCGGGCGCAGCGGCGGACACGCCAAACTTTTCTTCCAGTTCTTTGATGAACTCGGAAAGTTCAAGAACGGTCATGCTGGAGATAAATTCAACAACTTCTTCTTTGGTAACGGCCATGATAGTCTCCTAATCTTTGGCTTAAATTCGGATGATTGCGGTGATGGCCAACTAGGCGGCATTGGACTTCTGCTCTTCGATACCCTTGAGGGCATAGAGCAGGCCACGCAGCATGTTGGCAAACAGCGACACAAAGTTGGTGGGCACGGCGTTCATGGTGCCGAGCAGCTGACCGAGAAGCTGTTCCCTTCCGGGCAGCTTGGCCAGTGCGTCCAACTGGGCGGCATCCAGGGCCTTGCCGTCCAGGCTGGCGCAGCGAAGCTCAAAGAGCTTGCTTTGCTTGGCAAAATCACTCAACGCCTTGGCCACCGCCACGGGGTCATCGAACCCAAAGGCCACGCCGATGTTCTCGCGGAAACTATCCTTGATGACATCGTGCGTGCCGTCGGTCAGAGCTATACGCGCCAACGTGTTTTTGACGACGAGATATTCGCCGCCAGCCTTGCGAAGGCTTACACGCAGGTTCGTCAGCTCTTCCACCGTCATACCCTTGAAGTCCGTCAGCACAGCAAAGGAAGCACTGTCGGCCTTGGCCTTGATGGCTCCAATAACTGCGGCTTTTTCAGACCTGTTCACGTGATACCTCTCACGTTCGGGGTTGCCAGGTGGAATGCCGAGCCAAAGTAGAAGCGTCTGGGCAGGGCAATTAAGGGGGTTAACCCGCCTGCCGTCTTCGACTCGTATTCCGTTCCTCAGACATTATGATGGCGGCCTGCAAACCAGGCCGCCATCACACTTGAGAGTTTATCCCTCAAGAAATTTTTTGACCTGGGGCATATCGACCTTGAAGCCGGGGCCCATGGTGGTGGAAACCGCCATGGAAACCATGTAGGTGCCCTTTGCGGCCGCAGGCTTGAGGCGGTTCACCGCGTCAAGCAGAGCCTTGAGGTTGCCAAGGATCTTCTCGGCGCCAAAGGAGGCCTTGCCCAAAGGAGCGTGCAGAACGCCAGCCTTGTCGACCTTGAAGTCCACGCGGCCAGCCTTGAGCTCAGTCACGGCCTTGGTCACGTCAAACGTAACCGAGCCGGTCTTGGCGTTGGGCATAAGACCACGGGGGCCAAGCACGCGGCCGATCTGACCCACAAGGGCCATGACATCGGGGGTGGCCACGGCGGCGTCAAAGTTCAGGTTGCCTTCCTTGACCTGAGCGACCAGGTCTTCCGCGCCAACCACGTCAGCGCCAGCTTCGCGGGCCTCGGCCTGCTTCTCGCCCTTACAGAACACAGCAACGCGCACAGTCTTGCCAAGCCCGTGGGGCAGCGTGACAGCGCCGCGCACCATCTGGTCAGAATACTTGGGGTCAACGCCAAGGCGAATGGCCACATCTACGGTTTCGTCAAATTTGGCAAAGGCCGCGCCAAGCGACTTGCTCACAGCGTCTTCAACGCTGAAGCGCTCCTGAAGGTCGGTGCCTTCGAGAGCCTTGCGAAAATTTTTGCCATGTTTAGGCATGAGATAATCCTTGTCGTTTTGCATCTCCTGCCACGCATCGTCTTGCGCGAAGGCGGCAGTACAATTGATTTCAACGATGGCGGCTGCGGCGGGTTAATGGCAGAGCCACCCGGCTGTCGCCTCAAGACCGATAAACCTGCAAACTGCGGTAAGCCCGTGAGCCCCGCGCTGCGGCAAGGCCTTACTTAACGTCAACGCCCATGCTGCGAGCGGTGCCCGCAATGGACTTCACCGCAGATTCAAGGGTGGCGGCGTTGAGATCGGGAAGCTTCAGCTTGGCGATTTCTTCCACCTGAGCCATGGTAAGGCTGCCCACTTTGTTGCGGTTGGGTTCGCCTGAACCCTTTTCAAGCTTGGCCGCCTTCATGATCAGCACCGAGGCCGGAGGGGTCTTGGTGATGAAGGTAAAGGAGCGGTCGGCATACACCGTGATAACCACGGGGATGATCATGCCTTTCTGGTCCATGGTACGGGCATTGAACTCTTTGCAGAAGCCCATGATGTTCAGGCCATGCTGACCCAGGGCGGGACCTACCGGCGGGGAGGGGTTGGCCGCACCCGCAGGGATCTGCAATTTGATCTTGGCAACTTCTTTTTTGGCCATTTGCTTTATCCTTCATCGCTGCTCGCGCTGACCGGCCTTTGGCCGCCGCGCGGGGGCAAGTCATTAAGCAAGGTTAGGTGATATGCGCCCCGGCATGTCTTGTATGGATATACAAACGTGCCGTGCGGACAAAGAGCAATCCTGTCCGCAAAACCCTTCAGTGCGAAAGGGTCCTAGCCTTTGGAAACCTGAGCGAAATCCAGCTCCACTGGCGTCTGACGCCCGAAGATGGAAACGGAAACGCGCAGCTTTCCCTTATCGTAGTTAACGTCTTCAACCACACCATTAAAGCCCCCAAAGGGTCCTTCAATGACACGCACTTCGTCGCCCCTGTCAAAATTGAACTTGGGTCTCGGGGTTTCCTGACGTGTTTCCATCAGTTCCAGGATGCGTTCGGCTTCGCCGTCACGCATGGGGGTGGGACGGTTTTTGCCGCCCACAAAGCCTGTAACCTTGGGGATGGACTGCACCAGATGCCAGGACAGGTCGGTCATGACCATGCGAACCATCACATAGCCAGGATAGAACTTGCGCGTGGATGTGCGCTGCTGTCCACCCTTGGTGGGTTCGATAACCTTTTCGGTGGGAACCACCACTTCCTCAATAAGGCCCTGTTCCTGCCCGGTGCGGCGCAACTCGTTAATGGTCTTTTGCACACGCTGCTCGAAACCCGAGTAGGTGTGCACAATATACCAACGAGCTTTTGAAGAGAGCTCGGAAGTTTCGTCGATAGCGGGGTCTTTCATATCGGCCTTCAGGACAGTATGGACTTGATCAGTGTTGACAGACCAAGGTCAACCAGCCCAAGAATGACGGCCATCACGGCGACAAAGCCCAACACGGCCAAGGTGGCCTTGCGTGTTTCTTTCACCGTGGGCCACGTCACCTTGCGCAACTCTGCCTTGGCATCCTCGACGTAGCGCGCGAAGCGCACGAAAATGTTAGGGGCTTTGTCGGCCTTAGGGTCGCCAGCCTGAGCTTGTTTTTTTGCCATGGTGTTGTCCGGAGATAAAAAATGGCAGGGCAGGAGGGATTCGAACCCCCAACATGCGGTTTTGGAGACCGCCGCTCTAGCCGTTAGAGCTACTGCCCTGCGTGCCGTCCGGGGGGCTTAACGCCCCCCGGCGGAATTATGTTACCTGGTTTCGCGATGCAGAGTGTGCTTCTTGTCCCAGGGGCAATATTTTTTCATTTCCAGCCGACCGGTAGTGTTTTTCTTGTTCTTCCGGGTGCTGTAGTTGCGGCGTTTGCACTCGGTGCAAGCCAGAAGTATGTTGACTCTCATATGCCTACTCGGTGATTTCGGTCACCACGCCCGAGCCAACGGTGCGGCCACCTTCGCGGATAGCGAAGCGCAGGCCAACTTCCATGGCGATGGGAGCGATGAGTTCAACCAGGAACTGCGAGTTGTCGCCGGGCATAACCATTTCCACGCCTTCGGGCAGACCGATAACGCCGGTGATGTCCGTGGTACGGAAGTAGAACTGAGGACGGTAGCCAGAGAAGAACGGGGTATGGCGGCCGCCTTCTTCCTTGGAGAGCACGTACACTTCAGCCTTGAACTTCTTGTGGGGCGTGATGCTCTTGGGAGCGGCAAGAACCTGGCCGCGTTCCACGTCGTCACGCTTGACGCCGCGCAGCAGAGCGCCGATGTTGTCGCCAGCTTCACCCTGGTCGAGCAGCTTGCGGAACATTTCAACGCCGGTGCAGGTGGTCTTGACGGTGGGCTTGATACCCACGATTTCCACTTCTTCGCCGACCTTGACCACGCCGCGTTCCACACGACCGGTCACAACGGTGCCACGGCCAGAGATGGAGAACACGTCTTCGATGGGCATAAGGAAGGGCTTGTCGATGTCGCGCTCAGGCGTAGGAATAAAGGTATCGCAAGCTTCCAGCAGATCGATGATGCACTTGGCTTCAGCGGAGTCGGGGCTGTCGGTTTCCAGAGCCTTCAGGGCGGAACCACGGATCACGGGAACGTCGTCGCCGGGGAAGTCGTAGGAAGACAGCAGTTCGCGCACTTCCAGTTCCACCAGTTCGAGCAGTTCTTCGTCGTCAACGAGGTCGCACTTGTTCAGGAACACCACGAGCTGGGGCACGCCGACCTGACGGGCGAGCAGGATGTGCTCACGGGTCTGGGGCATGGGGCCGTCAGTGGCGGCCACCACCAGGATGCCGCCGTCCATCTGGGCAGCGCCGGTGATCATGTTCTTGATGTAGTCGGCGTGGCCGGGGCAGTCCACGTGCGCATAGTGACGATTGGGGGTCTCGTACTCAACATGCGAGGTGGAGATGGTGATACCACGTTCCTTTTCTTCGGGGGCCTTGTCGATTTCGTCATACGAAATGAACTTGCCGCCGTTCTTCATGTTCGCCACCTTGGTGATGGCGGCGGTCAGCGTGGTCTTGCCATGGTCGATGTGGCCGATGGTGCCGATGTTTACATGGGGCTTTTTGCGTTCAAATTTTTCCTTGCCCATTGTACGTCTCCCTGGAGAAAATAATGTTTGCGTTTTACCTGCGTTACAAAAAAGTGCTTCAAGCTTTGCGTGTGTAACGCCTGCTCCTCGCGTAACGGCTGCGGCAGTGGAAAAAAACCGTTGGGCGGCCCGCTGTCCGCATTCAGTCCCTGGACACCAGGGAACGTGCTTTGGCGGACGGGTTGACTGAGGGGGAGGAAATCAGCAGGAATGGAGCGGGAAACGGGATTCGAACCCGCAACCCTCAGCTTGGAAGGCTGATGCTCTAGCCGTTGAGCTATTCCCGCACGCTACCGTAGTTCCCCGACAGGCTCCCTGTCTCCTACAGCCAAGGCAGTTTTTTGTAACCAGCCACCACCCGTCTGAATTCATGGAAGACGGAAAAGTGGTGGTGGAGGGGGGTGGATTTGAACCACCGAAGTCTTACGACGACAGATTTACAGTCTGTTCCCTTTGGCCACTCGGGAACCCCTCCACTCGTGCCGCTAAGGCAGGGCAAGTGTCCTTCCTTTGACCGGCGTAATTCACTGGAGCTGGCGATGGGACTTGAACCCGCAACCTGCTGATTACAAATCAGCTGCTCTGCCAGTTGAGCTACGCCAGCGGCAAGAGTGCTATTTAGCCACTTCCGACCTGCTTGGCAAGTAAAAAATGCATTTTCGCGCATTTTTTTATAAATTTCACTGACTCGCCGTTATGCGCAAGCCCCCTGAATCATGAGTAGAGCCGCGTAAACCGCCACTTTTGCGGCACGCTTTCCCTGAAAATGCTTCAGCGGGTCCGGTAGGCTACAGTGCAGCGTTCAAGGCCTGCCATGTCCCTGTGGGTCACGGGAGCCTCAAAAAGATTGTCGGCACGTAAGATGCGGCGTGTCTCCGCGCCCTGTGCCGCGCCATGTTCCAGCAACAGACAGCCGCCGGGCACAAGCGCTCTGGCCGCTGCCTTAATGACCGCCTCAAGGTGGGCCAGCCCACCGGCAGGCGAAAAAAGCGCGCCGTGGGGCTCGTGCTCCAGCACTTCGGACATTACCATGGGACGCTCATCTTCAGCAATGTACGGAGGGTTGCTCGCCAGCAGGGCGTATGCGCCGGGCGCCAGCGGCGGTCTGTACAGATCGCCCTCAATGCAGACAATGCGATCCCGCGCCCCAAGCGCCTGGGCGTTTTGGCGCGCCGTGTTCAAGGCCTCGCCGCTGATGTCCATGAGCAGGCCTCGCCAGCGGGGGAGTTCAAGGGCAAGGGTAATGCCAATGCAGCCTGACCCTGTGCCAAGATCGGCGAAATACAGGCCGCGCTCCGTAACCCTGCCCCCGGATTCGAGCTTTGCTGCTGCCTCAAGGGCTTTTTCAACAAGCAGTTCCGTTTCTGGACGGGGAATGAGCGTGTGGGGTGTTACAAGAAAATCGCGCCCATAGAACTCCCTGCTGCCCGTAATATGCGCCAGGGGCTCCCCTGCTGCGCGCCGGGCCACGAGGGCGTCAAGGGCCGCCAGTTCACTGGCCGACAGTTGGCGGTCTGCCTGCGTGACGCAGGCTATGCGGTCAAGGCCGAGTATCTGGCGCACCAGCACATGCGCGCAAAGGCGGGGGCTGTCCACCCCCGCCTTTGTCATTTTTTGCGCGGATTCAGCAAGATACTGGCGCAGCTTCACAGGACTCAGGCTCCAGCTTCGGGCTGGGGCCGTCCGCCCTTGCGACTGCCGCCGGAAGAAGCGGCAGGCTTGCGTGAACGGGCCGCCACGGTTTCCTTCTTGCTTTCTTCCTTGTTCTTGCCGTTCTTGTCCGTGCCGGAGGCTCCGCCACGACCACCCTTGCCCTCAAAGACCAGGGGCAGCAGTTCATCGTAGTGGTGCACAGGGTGCACGGTGATGCGCTTGAGCAGTTCCTTGGGCACGTCTTCAAGGTCCTTGGTGTTCTGCCAGGGAATGATCACGTGCTTGAGGCCGCGCGCCACGCCCGCCAGAATCTTTTCCTTGATGCCGCCCACGGGCAGCACCCGGCCCTGAAGGGTGATCTCGCCGGTCATGCACAGGTCTGCGCGTACCCGGCGTCCACTGAGGGCCGATATGAGGGCCGTGGTGAGCGTAACGCCCGCCGAAGGGCCGTCCTTGGGCGTAGCGCCAGCGGGCACGTGCACATGGATGTCAAACTCGGACACAAAGGACGGGTTCACCCCCAGATCGTCGGCCCGGCTGCGGATATAACTCAGGGCAGCCTGGGCGCTTTCCTTCATAACGTCGCCGAGTTGGCCGGTCAGGGTAAGACCGCCCTTGCCCTTCATGACGGTTGCTTCCACGGTGAGCACTTCGCCGCCCGCAGGAGTCCAGGCCAGGCCAAGAGCCATGCCGGGCATGAGCTTCTTTTCCTTTTCGTCTTCAATAAAGCGCGGTGCGCCCAGCAGTTTTTCCACATCGGCCACGTCCACCCTGAAGGGGCCCTTCTTGCCTTCGGCCTTGCGACGGGCCAGCTTGCGGCAGATGGACGACAGTTCGCGCTCAAGGTTGCGCAGGCCCGCTTCGCGCGTGTATTCCTTTATGATCTTTTCAAGGGCCGCTGCTTCCAGAATCACGTCCTTATCATCCAGGCCGTTTTCCTTGACCTTTTTGGGCAGCAGATGCTTGCGCGCTATTTCGGCCTTTTCCTGCATGGTGTAGCCAGGCAGGGTAATGACTTCCATACGGTCGCGCAGGGCCGCCGGGATGGTCTCAAGGTGGTTGGCCGTGCACAGGAACATAACCTTTGAAAGGTCAAAGGGCACATTCAGATAGTGGTCGCTGAAGGTGTAGTTCTGTTCCGGGTCCAGCACTTCCAGCAGGGCCGAAGACGGATCGCCCCTGAAGTCCGAGCCGAGCTTGTCCACTTCGTCCAGCACAATGACCGGGTTGCGTGTGCCCGCCTGCTTGAGGCTCTGGATGATGCGGCCAGGCATGGCCCCAATATAGGTGCGCCTGTGCCCGCGTATTTCAGCCTCGTCGTGCATGCCGCCCAGTGAGAGCCTCTGAAACTTGCGCCCCAGCGCGCGGGCGATGGAGCGTCCAAGGGACGTTTTGCCAACGCCTGGAGGGCCTGCGAAGCAGAGGATGGGACCCTTGGACTGCGGATTGAGCTTGCGCACGCTCAGGAACTCAAGGATGCGGTCCTTGACCTTTTCCAGCCCGCAGTGGTCTTCATCCAGAATCTGCTTGGCGTAGGCTATGTCCAGCCTGTCGCGCGAAAGCTTCTTCCACGGCAGTTCCACCATCCAGTCCAGATAGGTGCGTACCACGTTGGCCTCGGAGGAGTCCGCATGCATGCCCGCCAGGCGGCGCAGCTGCTTGTCGGCTTCTTTGCGCACGTCCTTGGGCAGGCCTGCCTTGTCCAGAGCGGCCTTGAGGTTTTCCAGCTCTTCTTCGCCTTCTTCTTCCTTGTCGCCAAGCTCATTGCGGATGGCCTTGAGCTGCTCGCGCAGGAAGTAGTCCTTCTGGGCCTTGTCCATGCCCTCGCGGGCAGAGCTCTGGATGCGCGCCTGCACGGTGGCCACCTCGACCTCACGCTGCAACTGGGTGTTGACCAGCATAAGGCGGTCCAGCGGATCTTCGGCCTCCAGAATGCGCTGGGCGTCGGCCGTCTTCATGCGCATGTTGGCGGCGATAAGGTCAGCCAAACGGCCAGGGTCGTCCACGCCCTGCAAAACCGCCAGCACATCCGGCGAGGAAAGCCCGCGCAGAGAAAGCACCTTTTCGCTTTGCTCGCGCACAGAGCGCAACAGCGCCTCCACGGTGGGGTCTACCTTGGGCGTGGTTTCGGACAGGGTTTCAATATGGGCCTCAAGGAAGGGCTCAACCTGACTGAAACTGCGCACACGGGCACGGCTCACGCCCTGCACAAGAATCTTCACCCGCGAGTCGGGCATCTTGAGCATGCGCATAACCTGCACCACAGTGCCTACCTTATACAGGTCGTCCGGGCCGGGGTCTTCAGTGCCTTCTTCTTTTTGGGCGCAGACGAGCAGATGCCGTCCATTTTTGAGAGCGGCGTCCACAGCCTGAACCGATTTTTCGCGCCCGATGAAGAGGGGCAAAATCATGTAGTTAAAAATAACCACGTCGCGCACGGGCAGAACCGGCAAGGTGTCGGGTATGCTTTGCATGGCGGCGGCCAGACTGCCTTCGCCTTCAGCTATATCCTGCGCGAGGGGGGTTGCGTCCCGCTGTTCTTCGTTTTCGATGTCCGGACCCGCAGTGGAGTCGGTTCCGTCCAGGTGCAACAAATGGTTCTTGTCATTGTAATCAGCCATATACTCTCCCTGACTGCCTATATGGTCTGCATCTGTGTGATGCTGTAGCAGTCTCCCTCAGTAACGATAACGTGATCCAGAAAGCGCAGGCCCAGTAGCGGTGCAAGTCTCTGCAGTTCGGCGGTAAAAGCTTTGTCCGCTTCAGAAGGCGCGGGGTTGCCGCCGGGGTGGTTGTGCACCATTATGATGCCGCTGGCCTTGCGCAGCAGCGCGGCCTCAAATACTTCTCTGGGTTGCATTGAAACCTCTGCAATGCCGCCGCGCCGCAGACATTCCCAGGCGGTAAGCCTGTTGCGCTGGTCCACCAGCGCCAGCCAGCACTCCTCGTGCGGGCAGCCCGCCAACCGGCTCTGGGCCATACGGGCCACGGCTTCCGGCGTGACCAGCACTTCTCTTTTTCGCATGGCCGAAGCCACATAACGGCTGCGGACTTCGCGCAGGACCCGAAAAAAGGTCATCAGTCCTGGCCCGAAACCGGGCACTGCAAGAAGTTCATCGGGCCGGGCGTCCATGACGCCCCGGATGCTGCCAAAGCGTTGCAGCAATTCCTTGGCCAGGGGTTTGGTGTCCTTGCGTGTGAGCCCGTAGGCCAACAGCAGTTCCAGAACCTCATAGTCCGCCACAGCGGCGGGTTCATGCTCGAAACGCTCACGCAACCGGGCTCTGTGCCCTGCGTGCAGTTGTATGGGGCCTGGCTTTGCTGTCATAATGTAAGCAGTCTTGGAGGTTATGCAAGAGGCAGGGATCTGACTATAGGGATTTTGCCCGTTTTGGGCCAATAAATAAAGGGATTTCTGCCAGCATGTCGGTCATGCCCGGCCCTGGGCCCGGGCAAAAAGGGCCGTCATGCGCGTGGCCAGAAAGTCCAGACTTTGCTCAGGGCTGCGGCGGCCGCTTTTGACGTGCAGTTCAGCATCCACCACCAGGGTCATGCCCTGCGCGATGCCTTCTGCCCCGAGGCGCTGGGCAAGCTGTTTTTTGGCCCCGGCTTCCTGGGGGCGCATACGCGGATTTTCACCAGCCTGGCATTGCCATAGTAGACGCAGTTCACGGGCCAGCAGGGCCAGAAGCGAAAACAGCAGACTGTCGCCGTCCTTGCTGCGTGCAAGCTCTCGCCACACGGCGGGCAGATTGCCTGCCTGCATGTGGCGGATGCAGGCGAAAACGTCGCATTCCGGGCTCCACGAGGCCGTGGAAATCATGGCCAGGCTTATGTTCTGCTCACGGTTGCCGGAAGCCGCGCCAGCGGCGGCGCTTGCGGCGTCATCGGCATCCAGCATGGCGGCGCGGAGCAGAAGCAGCTTTTCGAGTTCGTTTTCAATAGCCAGGGCGTCGGGCGGGACGGAGGCGCAGAACTGCTCAAGGGCGTCAGGTTCAAACCGCAGGTCCAGAGCCTGACAACGCTGCAGCACGTGTTTTTTCAGCGTGCGTTCATTGAGTCCTTCAAGCCGCCATATCCAGCCCTGTTTGTCGGCAAAGGCCATGCAGGGCAATTTGCCCAGATGGGCCGGAATCTTGGGCTGGCCCCGTTCCCAGTTGACCTCAAGGCAGAAGAAGGGCCAGCACTGATCCGAGGGGCGGGCCAGCGCATGGGAGATTTTTTTCCATACCGCCGCTGGCCACTGATTGGCCTGCCGGACGATCAGGGCGCGCGGAGCGCCGAAGAGCCCCTGAAGCGTCAGTTGCTCCCAGAAGCGCTGCGGCGGCTCTTCATCCCCCCAGTAAACATGTCGTTCCCACTGCGCAGGAGCGGCCTGGGGCATGAGGCCGCCACTGGCCGCAGGCGGGTGGGCTGCCAGCAACCTGTTCAGGTGGGCGCGCAGCAGTTGTCCGTCAGGGCAGACAAGAAAGGAAAATCCGGGATGGGGAGTGCTCATGTTTGTATGCCGTACAGTTATGGAAACGCTGATTCATCTCGTTTGGCGGCGTTGCTTCACTTTTTTGAAACAGTCGAGGACGGAAGAGTCCGCTCCTGCTTCAAAAAAAGATCGCGCCTTGCCAAACGAAATAACTGCGCGTTTCCAGGAGGTTCTTTAGAGCAGATTAACTTTGAGAATGTGTATTCTCAAGGTTTAAGGCACGCTCGCTACGGCGTTTAACCGCACAGGTAAACTGTGCTTACGCCTCCGTAGCGAACGTCTGCTCACGCAGCCGTCAGAGCAATTTCAAAGAGAAATTGCTCTAAAAATTAAATTGCTCTAAATCAGTGCTTCCTTATCAATCCCGGCGGGCGGGGGTGAACCATAATGTAAGAAAGAAAGCAGCCAAGACAATACCATACCGATAAACGCTTTTTCAGGGAAGGGGAAAGGAGAAGGGGCGCTTTTTTGAAAAAACGCCCCTTCCCGAGTATGTTTCATGCGGCCGGACTGGGCCTGATCAGAGTGGATAAACTTTGAGACGAAGTGATGCCAGGAAGGCGCTGTCTCTGTGCCCCCGTCTCAGATCGGAAACCTCGTTGTAACATACTATACTACAATAAAGGTTTTAGGGGGTGGGGGCGTGGGGGAGGAGACCTTTTTGCAAAAGGGGCCCTCCCCCACAAAGCACTTCAAAAGTAAATGATCTAGTTAGCCACGATGTTGACCAGTTTACCCGGCACTACCACCACCTTGCGCACGGTGAGACCGGCCAGATGGCGCTGTACCGAACTGTCGGCCAGAGCCGCAGCTTCCATGGCGGCCTTGTCCGCTTGAGCGGGAACTTCAACCGTGCCGCGCAGCTTTCCATTTACCTGGAGCGCCACGGTAAGCATGTCCTGGGCCATGGCGGCCTCGCTCCATTCTGGCCAGAGTTCTTCGGAAACAGTGGTCTTGTGACCAAGGCGTTGCCAAAGCTCTTCGCAAATGTGCGGGATAATGGGTGCGAGCAGGGTTATGGCCGTGCTCATGGCAGAAGAGAACACGCGCCGGTCCGCCTCGCTCATGCTCAGCTTTTCCCGCGAAAGGTACATGGCGTTGACCAGCTCCATAACAGCGGCAATGGCCGTGTTGAACTGGAAACGGTCGCTCATGTCTTCCCTGACCTTCTTCACCGTGAGGTGCTCACGGCGGCGCAGGTCGCGGGCTTCAGGGCTTGCGGCGTCCTGATCGGTGGCAGCGCAGGCCGTGAGGGGCAGCAGACGCTCCTGTTCTTCCATAAACAGCCGCCATACGCGGCCAATAAAGCGCGAGGCCCCTTCAATGCCAGAGTCGGACCAGTCAAAGTCCCGCTCGGCAGGAGCGGCAAAAAGGCAGAACAGGCGCACGGTATCTGCGCCGTATTTTTGAATCATGGTCGTGGGATCGACCACGTTGCCCTTGGATTTGGACATCTTGCCGCCGTCTTTGAGCACCATGCCCTGAGTGAGCAGGTTCTGGAAAGGTTCGGCAAGGTCCGCCGGGAAGAAGCCCATGTCGCGGAGCACCTTGGTGAAAAAGCGGGAGTAGAGCAGGTGCAGAATGGCGTGCTCCACGCCGCCGATATACTGGTCCACAGGCAGCCAGTATTTGATGGCGTCCGTATCAAAAGGCGCTTCAGTGTCGCGGGCGCTGGTGTAGCGGGCGAAATACCAGGACGACTCCACAAAGGTGTCCATGGTGTCTGTTTCACGCCGGGCAGCGCCGCCGCACTTGGGACATGTGCAGTTCACGAACGAAGGGGTGTCGGCCAGAGGCGAGCGCCCGTCGCTGTGCGTTTTTACGTCCAGAGGCAGGAGCACAGGGAGGTTTTCTTCCTTTTCGGGAACAACGCCGCACGAATCGCAGTAGATCATGGGGATCGGCGAGCCCCAGTAGCGCTGGCGCGAGATGTTCCAGTCGCGCAGGCGAAACTGCACGGTGGCCTTGCCTTTGCCTTCTTTTTCAAGGCTCCGGGCCACGGCCTTTTTGCCGTCTTCGTTGGGCATGCCGTCAAAGGAGCCGGAATTGACCATGACGCCGCCAGCGGTGAAGGCCTCGGTCATGCTTTCCGCGTCCAGTTCTTCACCTGCGGGGCTTATGACCACGCGCAGGGGCAGGGCGTATTTGCGGGCGAATTCAAAATCACGCTGATCGTGGGCAGGTACGCCCATGACAGCGCCCGTGCCGTAGTCGGCCAGCACAAAGTTGCCGAGCCACAGCGGCACGCGCTGCCCCGTGAAGGGGTGTATGGCGTAAGCGCCGGTAAAGATGCCCTCTTTTTCCACCCCGTCGGACTGGCGATCCAGGCGGTCCATATTGCGGATGCGTTCCACAAAAGCGCGCACTTCTTCAGCGTTGGGATAGTCCGCAATGAGCTTTTCCACCAAGGGATGCTCGGGAGCCAGCGTCATGAAGGTAACGCCGAACACCGTGTCGGGCCGGGTTGTAAAGACGTCTATGCCCTCTACGCCTTCAATTTCTTTTTCAAGGCCAAAGGTAATGGCCGCGCCTGTGGACTTGCCGATCCAGTTACGCTGCATGGCAATGACGCGGTCGGGCCAGTCGCCCTCAAGCTTGTTGAGATCGTCCAGCAGTTCGTCGCCATAGGCGGTGATTTTGAGAAACCATTGCGTGAGGTCTTTCTGCTCCACGCGGCTGTCGCAGCGCCAGCACAGGCCGTCAATGACCTGCTCGTTGGCCAGCACCGTATGACAGGAAGGGCACCAGTTCTGCGGGGCTTTTTTGCGGTAGACAAGGCCCTTTTCAAACATGCGCACAAAAAACATCTGCTCCCAGCGGTAGTATTCGGGACGGCAGGTGGCGATCTCGCGGGACCAGTCGTAGGAATATCCCAGGCGTTTCTGCTGGGCGCGCATATTGCGTATGTTGGCGTAGGTCCACTCGGCGGGGTGGGTATTGTTTTTTATGGCAGCGTTTTCAGCGGGCAGGCCAAAGGCGTCCCAGCCCATGGGATGCAGCACGTTGAAACCCTGCATGCGTTTGCTGCGCGCCACCACGTCGCCAATGGAATAGTTGCGCACGTGCCCCATATGGATGTTGCCCGAAGGATAGGGGAACATCTCCAGCACATAGTACTTGGGCTTGCTGCTTTCATGGCTGCAGGCAAAAGAATTTTCAGCCTGCCAGCGGGCCTGCCATTTTTCTTCTATAGCTTGGGGATTATAGCGTTCTTGTGTCATGGGGCATACCGGTTCAGATGGAGGGATTGGCGGACGGGGCGAGCCTTTGCAGTTCGCCTGCTTCAAGGGCCTTGGCGACGGCGTCGAGAATGCCGTTGATAAAATTCTTGGCATTGCCTTCGCCGAACTGGCGGCTTAGTTCCAGGGCCTCGTTGATGGAGACCTTCGGCGGCACGTCGTTGCGGAACAAAAGCTCATACACGGCCAGACGCAGCAGTGTCAGCTCCACCCGGCCCATGCGGTCCACGCGCCAATTGTGCGAAAAGCGGGTGATGGCATCGTCGAGGGCTGCGCTGTTGCTCCAAACCCCCTGCACCAGTTCCCAGGAAAAACCGCTGGCATCAACGGGAACGCCGCTTTCTTCACTGCGCGCAAGATTGTCCGGCGAGGTGCGGAAACTGCGGCGCAGCTCTTCAAGAGTACGGGCCGGCGTGAAGGAAAGGCCGTACAAAACCTGAAAAGCCATTTCGCGTTCGCCGCGCCGTGTTGCATTTTTGGCCTTGGCCATGGGTTACAACTGCTCCATGACGCGGATGGTTTCCAGCATGGCGGCGGCAGCTTCCACGCCCTTGTTGCCAGCCTTGGAACCGGCACGCTCAATGGCCTGCTCGATATTGTCGCAGGTGAGCAGCCCAAAACCGATGGGCGTGCCGTGATCCAGCATGCAGTGGGCAATGCCCTTGGTGGCTTCGGCGCAGACATACTCAAAATGCGGAGTGCCGCCACGGATGACGGCGCCAAGGGCGAGAATGCCGTCGTATTTGCCGGAGGCAGCGAGCTTCTTGCAAACCAGGGGCATCTCGAAAGCGCCGGGGATACGTACAAGCGTGATGTTTTCAGTGGCAAGGCCGTGGCGCTCCAGATAGTCGAGAGCGCCGCCCACCAGGCGGTCCACAATGAAGTCGTTGAAGCGGGTGGCCACAATGGCCACTTTAAGGCCCTTGGCGTCCAACTGGCCCGCAATGGTTGTCATAGTGCTCATGGCAACTCCTCGGCGCATGGTGTGCGCTGTTCATTCTATAGTGATACGATTGCAAAAACGACAGAGGGCACGACCCCAGGTCATGCCTACAAAAAACCCTGACGCAGCAGAAAATCCATGTTCAGCCCGGAGGCTTTGGGCGCGGCGGTATCGCCGCTGGCGGCGGCAGTCCACGGACGCAACAGGTTGCGCACGTACTTGCCGATGAGGTCTGTTTCCATATTGACGGTCACACCCGGACGCCAGTGCAGCATGGTGGTGCGCTTCTGGGTGTCGGGTATGATGTTGACCTCAAGAAAATCCGGGCCGCAATCATTGACTGTAAGGCTGATGCCGTCAAGGGTCACCGAGCCCTTGGGAATAACTTCGACGCCAAATTCGGCGGGAAA
Source organism: Desulfovibrio sp. MES5 (assembly GCF_002237645.1). Classification (GTDB taxonomy): domain Bacteria; phylum Desulfobacterota; class Desulfovibrionia; order Desulfovibrionales; family Desulfovibrionaceae; genus Desulfovibrio. The sequence goes on along the minus strand of NZ_MJUZ01000017.1, from coordinate 32,103 downwards.
GGCAATGCGGCAGCGCAGGGACTGACCCGCCTGACGCACTTCGCGCACAGTGGCGATGCAATCCACATGGCCGCTCACAAGGTGACCGCCCAGGCGGTCGCCCAGGGCCAGGGCCCGTTCAAGGTTGACGAGATGCCCCGTTTGCAGGCCCCCCAGGGTGGTGCGCGAAAGCGTCTCGCCGGAAGCGTAGGCCGTAAAGGCGTCTGCCCCGTGTTCTTCCACAGAAAGGCAGGCTCCGTTGACGGCAATGGACTCGCCATCGACAATATCAGGCAGGGTAAAAAGAGGGCGCAGACAAATGCGGCACTCGTTGCCGCTTCTGCGCAACGAGCGCACCTCGCCCTGCCCCTGGATAATGCCTGTAAACATGTGGTCCTACTTTGTTTCCGCAGTGTACAGGGGGCGCAGTTCTATATGGATGTCGCCGCCGCTGGTATGGGTTCCCATAACGCGCATGCGCAGCGCCTCGTCCAGGCTTAAGGGCGCCCGGCCGGAAAAAAGCGGGTGCGCGTCTTCATCACCTAAAATCATGGGCGCCATGTGCAGGCGAAATTCGTCAACAACCCCGGCTTCCAGAAGGCTGAGCGCCAGGTGTCCGCCCCCTTCGCACAAAAGGTAGGGGCAGTGCAGCTCTTCCCGCAGGGCCTTGAGCATATGAGTCAGATCGGGGCCGCCGCGCAGCGCCGGGCCAAGGGAAAGCACACGCACGCCGATGTCGCGCAGGGCTTTGGCCGTGGTTGAAGCGGCGGCAGCGGGCGAAGCCAGAAACACGGTCTGCTCCGGGCGTTCTTTCAGCAGATAAAAATCCGCATCGGGCTGCGGCAGGCGCGACGTGAGCACGCAGGCCAGAGGCTGACGGCAGTCGGGTTCGTCGTCGCTGAGGGGGCGCACGGTAAGGCGCGGGTTATCCGCGCGAAAGGTGCCGCCGCCCACAAGCACTGCGCCGCCGCAATGGCCGATGCCAGCCCGCAGTTGCTGCACTTCCTGCCGTGATTCTTCAGAACTGATCCACTGGGATTCGCCCCGGCGTGTGGCAATGCGGCCATCAAGAGTGGCCGCCATCTTCAGAATGACATAGGGGCGCTGCTTCTGCTGCCAGACCAGAAAGTCGGCTACAAGGTCGCGGCAGGCTTCAGCGCACACGCCCTCAATAACTTCCAGACCACTTTCGCGCAGCTGGCATGCGCCGCCGCAGGCTTCAGGGTTGGGGTCAGAAAGACCCACCACGATTTTCTTGATCCCGGCCTGACGAACAGCATCGGTGCAGGGCGGCGTCTTGCCCTGATGGCAGCAGGGTTCGAGCGTCACAACAAGGGTGCACTGGGACGGGTCCACTCCCCTGGCGGCAGCGTCTTTCAGGCAGTCCACCTCGGCATGGTCAAGCCCTGCGGCATGGTGCCACCCCCTGGCCACAACATGGCCGTCGCGCACAAGCACCGCGCCCACCATAGGGTTCGGGCAGGTTTTCCAGCGGCCCTTCCGCGCCAGGGCGATGGCTTCACGCATGAAGGGGGCGTAATCCAGTTCAGACATGTGGTCTACTCCGGCTGGGGGCTGATGACGGGTGGAATGAAGTTCAGTCTTTCCACATGCACCCCCGCTTCATCAAGCATGGTGGTGGCGAGTTCGTCAGGGTAGTATTCCGCATAATAAATATGCCGTATGCCGCAGTTGATAAGCATCTTGCTGCACTGAACGCACGGATGGGTTGTGCAGTACAATTCAGCGCCGCTGATATTGATGCCGTGCACAGCGGCCTGAATAATGACATTTTGTTCCGCATGCAGGCCCCGGCAGATTTCATGCCGCTGGCCCGAGGGAATGCCCATCTGCTCACGCAGGCAGCCGACGTCAAGACAGTGCGGAACTCCAGCTGGAGCGCCGTTATACCCAGTGGCGAGAATGCGCTTGTCCTTCACGGCCACAGCGCCAACCTTGCGGCGCGTGCACGTGGAGCGCCCGCTCACAAGGTAGGTGATGTTCATGAAATATTCAGGCCAAGGCAGTCGTTGCATAAGACACCCGTTAAAATTTCACACAGTGTACATAGTGGCGGCACAAAAGCCAAGCCGGGGAGCCGGGGCCTTGAAGGCGAAAAAACACGGTGCACGCGCAAGGGCGCACGGCCCGATCTGAGGCTGATGGCCTTTGAGGCTATCCGCTCTCAAGGGCAGCGGCGCGTTCGTTTCTGCGCGTAACCGCGCGGATAAACCGCGCTTGGCCTTTCGCCGGTTCGCAGCGGGGCCATCTCACGCATCCGCCAGGGCAATAACAAAGCGAAGTCGCCTGTCTGCCCTGAAGGACTGGCAACCCGCATGCGAGGCGCAATCCGACCTTGCCTTGGGCACAATGACAGTGCCTAGCAAGGGCGGCCCGAAGGTAATGAGCCTTCGGGCCGCCGAAAGCCGTAATAAACGTCAGTCGTTAGAGCCCATTACCGTTGCGAATATGCATCCTCAAAGCTTGAAGACGTCGCTTCGCCACGTAACCGCGCTGATAAATCGCGCTAATAAACTGCGCTGATAAACCGTGCCTGCGCCTTTCCAGCGGGTGCTGCCAGCGCGCCCGCCTGAGCAATTTCAGCCTGAAATAGCTCTTGACCAGAGTGCCTTTGAAATACTGCACAGCTCTGTTTGGCATTCAGCCGGAGAATGCGATTTCCGGCGGGACCACGTCACAGTGCGGCGCGCTGCACTTTCGTACAGCAGTAGAGCATGCAACTTATTTCAACATTTCAATGCTCTAATGGGCAAACAGGGGGAACTGAAGGGCGAATTCTTCAACTTCCTTGCGGATCTTTTCAAGGGCAGCAGTGTCATTGCGGTTTTCAATGGCCGTTACAATGAACTGGCCCACGGTGCGCATGTGATCCTGCTTCATGCCGCGCGTGGTGAGGGCCGCAGTGCCCAGGCGCACGCCCGACGTCACAAAGGGAGAGCGCGTCTCAAAGGGAACAGTGTTCTTGTTGACCGTGATGCCCGCGGTATCCAGCGCTATTTCAGCGTCCTTGCCGGTGATGTCCTTGTTGGTCAGGTCCACCAGCATGAGGTGGTTGTCGGTGCCGCCAGAGACGAGGTCGTAGCCGGCCTCGGTCAGGCATGCCGCCAGGGTGGCGGCATTGTCCATCACCTGCTTCTGATATGCCTTGAAAGAGGGGTGCAGCGCTTCGCCCAAAGCCACGGCCTTGGCGGCCACCACGTGCATCAGGGGGCCGCCCTGAATACCGGGGAAAATCTGGCTGTTCAGCGTTTTGGCCAAGTCTTCGGTGGACAGGATCATGCCGCCACGGGGGCCGCGCAGAGTTTTGTGCGTGGTCGTTGTGGTGACGTGGGCGTAGGGCACGGGGCTCTGATGCAGGCCAGCGGCCACGAGACCGGCGATATGCGCCATGTCGACCACCAGTTTGGCGTCAACTTCATCGGCAATGGCCCGGAAGCGGGCAAAGTCAATGGCGCGGGGGTAGGCGCTGGCGCCGGCCACGATGACCTTGGGCTTGTGTTCACGCGCTTTGGCCGCCACTGCGTCATAATCAATGCGGCCGGTTTCACGCTGCACGCCGTAGGACACGATGTTGAAGAGACGGCCGGAAAAGTTCACCGGGCTGCCATGGGTGAGATGCCCGCCGTGAGAAAGATCCATGCCAAGAATGGTGTCGCCAGGCTTGAGGAAGGCCAGATAGGCGGCCATGTTGGCCTGGGAGCCGGAGTGGGGCTGCACGTTGACGTACTGGGCGTCAAAAAGCAGCTTGGCGCGTTCCTGGGCAAGAGTTTCGATCATATCCACATATTCGCAACCGCCGTAATAGCGTTTGCCGGGATAGCCTTCAGCATACTTGTTGGTGAGTATGCTGCCCTGAGCCTGCCTTACGGCAGTGGAAACGATGTTTTCCGAAGCGATAAGCTCAAGCTTACCCATCTGCCTTTGCGATTCCAGAGCGATGGCCCGTGCGATTTCCGGGTCCTGAAGGAGAATTTCATCCATGAACTTGGTCCTCAGTGAAATATACTGCCCGCCACAGTGGCGGGCAGTGTTGTGAATAGGCTGGACCCGGCGCGGAGGGAACGGATCTGGTCAGCACGTTTTCCGGGCGTTCCTGCTGGTTATGGCAGGGTGCTGAGGGACTATTTATTATCCCATTTCTTCAAAATCAGGCTGGCATTGGTGCCGCCAAAGCCAAAGGAGTTGCACATGGCATACTCACAGGCGATATGCTTTGATCCGTCGGCCATGTAGTCAAGGTCGCAGGCCGGGTCGGGGGTGTCGAGGTTGATGGTGCCGGGCAGCATTTCGTCATGCAGCGCCAAAGCCGTAAACACGGATTCGATGCCGCCGGCAGCGCCAAGCAGATGCCCCGTCATGGATTTTGTGGCCGATATCTTGATCTTTTTGGCGTGGTCGCCAAACACCAGCTTGATGGCCTTGGTTTCAATGCTGTCATTGAGCATTGTGGACGTGGCGTGGGCATTGATGTGCCCGATGGCCGAAGGATCAAGGGCCGCCTCGCGCAGGGCGTTCTGCATGGCGCGCGCCATGCCTTCGCCGTTTTCACAGGGGGCGGTCATATGGTAGGCGTCGCCGGAAGCGCCGTATCCCACCATTTCAGCGTAAATTTTCGCGCCGCGCGCCTGGGCCGATTCCAGCGTTTCAAGCAGCAGCAGTCCCGCGCCTTCGCCAATGACAAAACCGTCACGGTTGGCGTCAAAGGGCCGCGAAGCCTTGGTGGGGTCATCATTGTGCTGCGTTGAAAGCGCCTTGAGGGCTGTAAAGCCCGCCACGCCAAGGGGCGTGACCGTGGCTTCGACGCCGCCGGTGATAACGGCCGTGACCCTGCCGAGCAAAAGCTCGCTGAAGGCGGTGCCCATGGCGTGAATGGCCGAGGCGCAGGCCGTGGTCGTGACGATGTTGGGGCCCTTGGCCCCTGTGAAGATGGATATCTGCCCAGGCCCCATGTTGGAAATAAGCATGGGAATCATGAAGGGCGAAATTTTGTTGGGGCCAGACTCCAGCAGCTTGGCATGGTAGGTCTCAATGGTGTGCAGGCCGCCAAGGCCGATGCCGAGTATTACGGCGGTGTCGTAGGCATTGGCGTCCGTCACTTCATAGCCCGCGTCCTTGAGCAGCATCTGGGCAGAAGCCACGGCAAACTGGGTGAAACGGTCCATGCGGCGCACCTGCTTGGCGGGCATGAACTCTTCGGGCGCAAAATTTTTCACCTCACCCGCGATTCGGGAATCATAGGCCGAGGCGTCAAAAAGCGTGATGGGCGCAATGCCCGACTCGCCTGCGAGCAGTTTTTTCCATGTGCTCTCAATATCGTTGGCGAGGGGCGTAACGCCGCCAACACCAGTGATTACTACGCGGGGACGGGTCATGCATGCTCCTTTGATGCGGGAGGGGGTTTGCAGGCCCCCTCACACGCAGCAGATCTGGCGATCAAACTCTGGCTATTTCTTTTCTTCAATATAGGAAATGGCGTCCTGAACCTTCAGAAGTTTCTGAGCATCGTCATCAGCGATTTCGACTTCAAATTCTTCTTCCATGGCCATGATCAGTTCGGTCAGGTCAAGGGAGTCAGCGCCGAGGTCTTCCACAAAGCTGGCTTCGGGCTTCACTTCATCAGCGCTCACGCCAAGTTGGTCAACAATAATTTTTTTAACTTTTTCAGCGACATCAGACATGGTATCCTCCAGGTAATTTAATGATCACTTCCAAACCCGGCCCAGGGGTGCGCCGGGAGCGTCTTCGGACTTTCCGCCTAACAGTGCATGCCCCCATTCACCCCGAGCACCTGCCCGGTGATATAGGCAGCTTTGTCCGACGCGAGAAAGGCGACGGTTTCGGCCACATCCTGAGCAGTGCCCATGCGCTTGAGAGGAATGGATTCTTCATAGCTTTTGCGCACTTCGTCGCTGAGGGCGGCGGTCATGTCCGTTTCGATAAACCCGGGCGCTACGGCGTTAACCGTGATCTGCCGGGTGGCCAGTTCTTTGGCGCAGGACTTGGTAAGGCCCAACAGGGCGGCTTTGGCCGAGGCGTAATTGGCCTGGCCGGCGTTGCCTGTCTGACCCACCACCGAAGAAATATTTACAATGCGGCCCTTGCGCGCTTTGCTCATGATTTTGGCGGCTTCGCGGGTGCAGATGAAAGCGCCGCGCAGATTGACGTTGATGACCTGATCAAAGTCTTCGTCTTTCATGCGAATAAGAAAGCCGTCCTTGGTGATGCCCGCATTGTTGACCAATACGGCAAGGTTGACTTTGTCTTTGATTTCATTGGCAAAAAAATCAGAAACAGCGGCACTGTCGCTGACATTCAGGGCAAAAGCCCTGGCATGACCGCCCATTGCCCTGATTTCGGCTGCCACCTGTTCCGCTTCAGCGGGGCGGCTCACATAGGTAAGAAAAACCTGAAAACCGTCGCGGGCAAGGGTTTGGGCAATGGCCCGCCCGATGCCGCGCGAGCCGCCCGTCACAATGGCGGTGGGCGTAGCGGTGGGTGCGGAATGCTCTGTACTCATGCTCGTTCTGCCTTTGCTTGAGAGTGCTGTTTATAGCGTGACCATGCGTTCATTTCAATGCCGCCGGACAAGAAAAAAAGAACTTGTGCGACGGGCTGCGCTCTGGCCCGCACGGCGTCGTTTGATGAAGCTTGACTCCGCCCTGCGACGTCAGTGTAAAATCCGCGCGGCAAAGTGGTTACAGGTTGGCGGCCTGAGCGCGGATAGCCCGGAAAAGATTAAAAACGCAGCAGGGCCGCGCCCCAGGTCAAACCCGCGCCAAAGGCGGTGACAAGCAGACGGTCGCCGGTCTTGATGCGCCCGGCGGCGCGGGCTTCCGTAATGGCCAGGGGAATGGAGGCCGAGGACGTGTTGCCGTACTTGTCAACATTGACAAAGACGCGGTCGCCGGTCATGTCCAGACGGCTGCCCACAGCTTCAATGATGCGCATGTTGGCCTGATGGGGCACAAGCAGGCTCACATCGTTGGCGGTAAGGCCGTTGCGGGCCAGCACGTCTTCGCAGATATGCACCATGTTGCGCACGGCATGCTTGTAGGTCTCGCGGCCTTGCATGGTGATGAAAAAGTCGTCGTCGACGGGGTCGCCCTTGGCGTAGCGGCTGCTGGTTCCGCCGCCCACCACAATGAGGTCGCGCTGCGTGCCGTCGCTCTGGCAGATGACGTCCTCAAGCCCGGCCATGACATTGCCCGACGAGCCGGTAACAATGCAAGCCGTGGCCGCATCGCCGAAAAGCACGCAGGTGCTTCTGTCGGCCCAGTTCACGCGACGGGTCAGGGCCTCAGTGCAGACAAAAAGAATTTTGGCGTCGGGCTGCTGGGCCAGAAGCGAGCGGCAGATCGAAAGCCCATAGATAAAACCGGAGCAGGCAGCGCCGAAATCAAAGGCCATGACAGGCCCTGTGCCGAGCTGCCCCGCTATGATGCAGGCCACGGAAGGCGAAAGCACGTCAGGCGTGCAGGTGGCCGCGATAACGTGGGTGAGTTCAGAGGCTTCCATGTCCGCTTCGGCCAGGGCCTTGCGGGCGGCCTTGAGGCCCAGGTCGGAAGTGTTCTCGTCATCAGCCAGCTTGTGTCGCTGCTTTATGCCGGTGCGGGTGACAATCCATTCTTCGTTGGTGTCGACCACCTTGGCGAGGTCCTCGTTGGTCAGGACCGCGTCCGGCACATAGGCGCTCAGCGCAAGCAAATGGCAGAGAGGGTTCATTCTGTAGTACCGCCGGTTAGATGGCGCGTGAGAAGCGCGTGAGCTCCTCGTTGGCCAGGATGGTCTCGGCAAGGTGGCTGTTGGTGCCTTTGCGAACAAAGGTACCGCCCATTTTGATGGCGTTCGTCATGGCAAGCGAGCTGGAACGACCATGACAGACGATGGCCAGGCCCTGAAGACCCAACAGCGGGGCGCCGCCGTATTCGGCATAGTCAATGGTGCTGGCAAACTTTTTGAAAGCGCCCTTGGCCAGCATGCCGCCAAGAGCGGGCAGCACGCCGGTAGTAAAGACTTTCTTGAGCATGCGCACCAGCGATGAAGCCAGGCCTTCACTCATCTTGACCACTACGTTGCCGACAAAACCGTCGCAGACCACGACATCAAGGTCACCGGTAAAGATGTCCCGCCCTTCGGCATTCCCCACAAAATTGAGGTTTTGGGCCATCTTTAGCAGTTCGTAGGCTTCCTTGACCTGAGAGTTGCCTTTGCCTTCTTCTTCACCGATGCTCAGCAGGCTGACGCGGGGCGAGGGATAGCTTAAAAGGTCCCTGGCGAAAGCGTCGCCCATAAGGCCGAACTGAAAGAGATGATAGGGGCGGCAATCCACATTGGCTCCGGCATCGAGCACAACTACGGGGTCTTTTTCCGTAGGCAGCAACGCGGCCAGAGCAGGACGCTCCACCCCGGGAAGGCGGCCCATGATGAACATGCCACAAGCCACTGTGGCGCCGGAATGTCCGGCACTGACCACAGCGTCCGCGGCGCCGTCCTTCACCAGGCGGCAGGCCACCTGGATTGAGGCGTTCTTTTTGCGGCGCAGAATGTCCGAGGGCTTTTCATTCATGTGCACCACATCATCAGCCTGAACGATATCATAATGCACGTCCTTGAGGTCGAGCTTGTCCAGCTCGGCCTCCAGCTTGGGGGTGTCGCCCACAAGCTGGACATGCAGATCATGAAGTCGGGCAGCCTCTACGGCGCCCGGCACTACCACGGAGGGGCCAAAGTCCCCGCCCATGGCGTCCACGGCGATAATGGGGCGCTCGTTCATTACTCGCTATCGGTCTTGGCGACTACCTGACGACCCTTGTACGTGCCGCAGCTGGGGCAGACGCAATGGGGCACGGTAGGTTCACCGCAGGAGCAGTAAATGACGGCGGGAATGGCCACACGATCGTGGGAGCGGCGCATCCCCTTGCGGGAACGGGATTTTTTATTCTGTTGCACAGCCATGGTGTTCTCCTTTTCAGTCCTTGCGGACACGTAAGGCAAAGATATGGCGGGCAGGACCAGAGATAGGACTTGCCCGCAAGACTCAGCAGTTTAGTAAAAAACTTTAGAAATGTCTAGGCTCCGTCTGCGGCAATCCGTCAGCGGAAACCATTTTTTCAAAGCCGCCATGTCATGTCAGGGGGCGGCCTGTGATGCCCATTCAGTTCTTGTGCAGCGTGAGCCCGCGCAAGACAGCCATGCGTGGGTCAAGCTCTTCGTGCTCGCATGAGCAGAGTCCCTCATTGAGGTTGGCTCCGCAACTGGGGCAAAGCCCCTTGCAGGTGGCGTTGCACAGGGGAGTCACGGGCAGGGCGAGCATAAGCTCTTCCCAGCAGATGGCCGCAAGATCAAGCAGGGGCACGTTGTTCACAAAAACAAGGCGACTTTCCGGGGTTTCGTCCTGCGAGCGCACGCCGGAAGGCCCGGCAGCCTCATCCAGTTCGTCGCTCTCCGGCAGTTCCTCAAAATCTTCAAAGCGCGCGTTGACGACAGCCGGGGCGTCCTCAGTGCAGCGGCTGCACGGCAGAACCACCTCGCCTGTCAGGCTCCCGCGCACAAGCCAGCCGCCGTCAGTGGGCAGTACGCTGATACTGGCGCTCAGGGGTTTGGTAATCCGGCAGTCCATATGAAACTCCTCAATGGAGTTCTGCCAGATGGCCTGATCGTCCAGATGAAACTCTCTGCCCTCAGGGGGCAGATCGTTGAGTGATATGCGATAATTCTGCATGCTGTACCTCGAAAGTCTGGCTACATACCCTTGGCCATAGCAGTTGTCAAGAAAAGCGGTAAAAGCCCTGTTCACGCCCCTGCCGGACAAAGCAGGCTGGTGGTCGCGGCCAGAGTCGCATCACGATCGTTAGCGGCTGCCGCACATTGAGTAAGATATAGCGCCAGTATGACTGGCGTTCCTGCCGGAGGCAAGAGTATGCCCACATCGTTGGAAGTGCCGTTCGGCCCGCTGCCAGTCTTGTGTCCCACTTTCCAGCCAGCGGGCGTTCCTGCGGGTATGCGGCTTGCTCCGGTGGCGCATTCCGTCAGCCATTGCCTCAGGAGTTCACGGTGCTGAAGGGGCAGGGCCTCGCCCATCAGCAGGGTGTTAAGCGTAGCCGCCATGGCTGCAGGGCTTGTGGTATCCCGCATGTCGCCGGGTTCCGCGCTGTTCAGGGCGGGTTCCATACGGTCCAGGCGAAATCTGCTGTCCCCCAGCGAACGGGCGAAGGCTGTAAGGCCCGAGGGGCCGCCAATCATCCCCAAAAGCAGGTTGGCAGCCGTATTGTCGCTGTATTGCAGGGCCGCCGCGCACAATTGATTCACACGTATGCCCCTGTTCACGAATTTTTCCGTAACAGGCGACCACGCGACAATTTCGTCCGGCCTGATGTGGACAAGATTGTTCAGTTTCTGCGGGTGCAGCTTGAGCACTGCAGCGGCAGCCAGAACTTTAAATGTGCTGCACATCGGAAAGGCTTCATCGCCCCGGTATGTGAACAGGCTGCCTGTGGCGCAATCAAGGCGGGCCGCCCCAAGTCTGCCGCCAGATAATCTTTCAATCTGCGAAATTTTTTCGATAAGTTCTGTCTGCCCGGCATCCGCCGGGCAACTCTCCATACCCCCTGAAAGCTCTGCTGCGCCGGGGGGGGAGGTGAAGGCGCACACTCCGGCAAGGCAGGCAATGCCCGTCACTGTTGCCAGAAACGCCCTGCGCTCCGGCGCGAAAGAACATGTGCCTGTGGGTGCGGGCATCGTGCGCTGTTCCGTCCTTGAGTAATCTGTGTAACCTATGATTGAAGCGACCGATGGCTCTTGTCAATGCGTGGCAAGCAGCAGGGCCAAAGCCAGACCCGCAAAAACCAGTCCGGCGGCCCTGTGAATGAACACTTGCCCGCCCGGAGACCTGTTGAACCACACGGCCAGTTTGCCGCCAAGCAGGGCCACGCTGAAAAAAACGATGATGGTGGCCAGCATGAAGAGCAGTCCCAGGCTGAGAACCTGCATGGCCACGCTGCCCCGTGTCGGATCGCAGAACTGTGGCAGAAATGCGAGGAAAAAAAGCGAAACTTTGGGGTTTGTCACGTTCATGACAATGCCGCGCCGGTACAGCGGGACATAGCCGGGAAAGGGCGCGCCGTCCCCCTTGGTGACGGCCAGCGCAGCGCCTGCCCTGAATGACAGCCAGGCCAGCCATAACAGATATGCCGCGCCCACGGCCTTGAGTATGGTGAAGGCCAGGGGCGAACTCTGAAAAATGGCGGCCACGCCCAGCGCGACGGCCGTGGTGTGCACACAGAGCCCGGTGACGAGGCCAAGTGTTGTTACCATGCCTGCGCCCGCGCCATAGACGGCGGACTGGGTGAGCACAAAAATATTGTCCGGCCCAGGAGCAATGCCAAGCAGAAGAGACGCCGCAAAGAAGGTCAGAGCTATGTCCACAGTCAGCATTGCTTTTTTTCTCCCTCAAGCAAAAAAGTGATTTTTGCGTGGCGCGGCTTGGCCTTTACTGCGCATTCCAGCCGCAGGGCGTCCGCCTTGCAGGAACATGCCCGGCTGGCCAGCAGGCGTACCGGGCGTCTGCCGCGCGTATAGCGCGCGCCGCCCGGCGTTGCGCCGTTGTGCTGCGCAAGGCGCCGCTCCATATCGCAGGTGATGCCGCAGTACAAGGTGCCATCGGCGCATTCCAGCAGATAGACCTGCCAGATGTCAGGCGTCATTGGCGTTCTCCACAGTATCATGATGCCGCCCGGAAGGGCTTGCAAAGCCGTCTTCGCGTGCGGCCAGACTTTAAACCGGTTGCTTTCAAGAATATGCGGCCGCAACGTTTACGGCGTTTTGCAGCGCGGATAAATCGCGCCTGCTCCCGCAGACGCCAGCGCGCCTTCACGTTGAAACTGTGTCAGTCAAACCCTCCGGCAAGCCAGATGGTAACGATAAAAGACAGTATCCAGTTGCCCATACGCCACAGCCAGGGGTTGGGCATGACGCCGACCGTCATGAGACGCATCTGCCGCAACGTACCCGCAACTGCCCCTATGGAGTGAAAGAACACAAAGCCAAGTCCCGCCAGAAAGCCGAACTGCGCAAGGCAGACAAGAAAAATGACAAAGGTGATGCAAGGGGCGAGGCAGGCGTTGGAGTTGTCCCGGCTGGTGATCCATATCTGCCCCAGGGGCGATCCGGCCTGGGAGCCGCCGAAGTTGCGTCCGCCAAAGGTGCGCTGATAAAAACGGCCCTGCCCGCCGGTCTGGCCGAATCCTTCAGATCCGTGCTGACGGCTGCTGTGGCCATGTGTTGTATCCTGCTGCCGTTCTTCGTTCTGTTGCTGATCCGACATAAAAACCACTTCAGCGTCGAGCACGCGCCGTTGCTCTTCCCCGGAGCCTTCGCCGTCGTGCTGTTGCCCCGAGGGCACGGGCAGATTGGCATCGCGCGGGGTATGCGCGTTGTCGGAGTCTTGGGGGGGCTTGTGCGGGGGATGGCTCATGCTCGGCCTCCTGGTGTATGTCAGCCGTAAGGCGGATTATTGATAGAAATGCATAAGGGCTTGCCGTGTTTGTGCCTGCTCCACGGCGGGGCGTCAAGGGCTGCCCCCGAGAGGGCGAATGGGCACTGGGCCACTGTTGCGCCACGGACACGACGGCATCTTGCCAAGTCTTTTTCGCGGCGCTATTCTTTTGGCATAAAGCATCAGACATCAGGCATCAGGTATCAGGCGTGGCCTTTTGGCCGCGACCATGAGGAGGTTTTTATGAAAAAAAATTTTGCCGCTATTTTTCTGACAATGACGTTTTTTTTGTTTTCGGCCCTGACTGTGGGCGCACAACCCGTGGACAAGGTGGAACAGAATCTTAACGAAGCATGGACAGCCTACAATATCGGCCAATACCAGAAAGTTCTGCAACTGGTGCAGCCCCTGGCCTCGGACGGCAATGCCCGGGCCCAGATCATCCTGGGCCGTTGCTATGAAAACGGCCTCGGCGTGCCCCAGGATATGGAAATGGCCGCCAAGTGGTTCCGTCTTGCAGCGGAGCAGAACAACAGTGAAGCCCAGGTGCTTCTGGCCTACCAGTATGAACTGGGCATTGGCGTGCCCAGAAACGACGCGACAGTGGTGGACCTTATGACCCGTGCGGCCAACGCGGGCAATGCCGAGGCCCTGTTTAACCTGGCACTGTATCACGGCCAGGGCAAGTATGGTTTTGAAAAAAACCCCGCTGAAAGCTTCCGCCTGGCCAAGCTGGCGGCTGACCGGGGCTACGCGCAGGCCGAACGTTATGTGGGGGCCTGCTATGACTATGGCGTGGGCGTGCCGGAAAACAAGACCGAAGCGCAGGTCTGGTATGGCAAGGCCAGGGCGCAGGGTCTGGAAGTGGAAGGCAACGTGTTCAATTTCGTGCGCGAGTACAGCATGCCGTAATACTTGATGGAGCGCCGCCACGACGCAAGCTTCCATCAAGGCATCGACTTTGGGACGCAGGATATTCTGCGGGAAAGGCCCCCCCGGCTTTGCGCTGACGACTGGTTTCGACAAGTGTGGCGATAAAAAGCCGCCTTTTTCCGCAGAGTTGCCAAGAAGAGATATGGCCGCTCCCATAAGGGGCGGCCATATCTGCTTGTACCGGGGGGCGGTAGAGCAATTTCAAAGTAAAATCGCTTTGTGGGGGAGCCCACGCCCCACCCTCTAAAACTTTTATTGTATCTTGGTATACTATGGGATGTTTTCTGATCTCAAGCGGGGCGGCAGAGGCAGCAGCTTCAAGGCTGCGCCGCATCGCAACGTTGCAATGCTCCTTGGCGCTCGGCGACGTGTGGATAAGGCCAGTTCAGGGTTTCATTGCCCTGCCGGGGATGCGCCGCGCTCCACACGGATATGGTTCAGTACCGTGAGCCTTTGCAGCAGGGCTTTGAGGGAATACCGTATCTTGCCTCTGGCATCTTCCATGAGGTCCTGTCGGATCTCCTGAAAGGATTGTTCCAGAATTTCTTCAATATATTCCCTGTTTTTTGCCGTGATTTTTTCACGGTTTTTTTCATTGAGAAGAAACTTGGGCAGCTTTTGCCGCCGGAGAAAATTCTTGCCGAATTTGCCCAGCGCCCATGTGCCCGCAAAAGCCGCCGCGCCGCCGATAACGGCGGAAACCGGTTCAGCCGTGGTGAGCAACATTTTTTCGCCAATGGCAAGGGCCGCTATGCCCGGCAGCACGGCCACAGCCATGACATCCATGGTGTTGAGCAGGGTAAGGCGCGAAACTTTCACCTGTACCGCATCGAAAAAACTGGTGCTCAGAGTGCGGGCGGAAAAATTCAGCCTCGGCACAAGGTACACGCCATTTTCACGCAGCCAGCGGCTGAACTGCAGGCGCAACTCCCTTTCTATTTCTTTGCGGGCGGCTTCCGTGCGTTCCTGAACAATAGCCAGCAGGCCGGAATCGTTCTGGATTTTTTCGCTGATTTCCCGCTCGATCTCTTCAACGGTCTTTCTGTCCTCCTGGGCGGCCTCAAGAACGCTCAGGATATCCTTGACGGCGATGCGTTCGGCGCAGGTTTTGGCGGCCATCTTTGTGTGCTTTTCAAAAATGCCCTGCGCGAGGTCGGCAACGCGCAAACAGAAATCTTCGCTCTGTTTCTCAAGCAGGTCTTTTATCTTGAGGTGGGTGTGCAGCAGCATGGGGTAGAGGGCCAGGCCAAAGGCGATATCCTCATAGGTGCGCGGGCTCATGACGATATTGTCTGTACCGAAAACATCGCGCACAGCCTCGCTGGTGAAAAACCAGCCGCTGCTGCCGCCCGTGAGGATGACCTTGTCGACGCTTTTTTGCCGCCGTATATCGTAAAGAACGTCCTTGAACCAGGAGATGAGGCCCACCTGACGTCCTTGCAGCATTTCTTCGGCTACAGCGCCCAGCGATCCCCTGTTGGCATACTGGCTGAGCATGCCCAGCAGGGCTTCAGAAGCCACATAGCTTTCCGCCGCGCTGACGACCTGCTGCCAGGTGAGCTCGTGCAGATATGCATGTTTTTGCGTGCCCGCCGCGTCATACCACGAAAGGTGCAGGCTTACGGCGCTGTCGACATCCTTTTGCAGTATTTTGGAAAACCGTTCTTTTTCTGCCTTGCACAAGACCCAGTGGACATAATACTCGCAATTGTCGGCCTTCACCTCTTCCTGCAATTGGGGATTCTGACGGCAGAAAAGCTGAAAGAACAGGTCATCGAAAAGACGCCCGCCCAAAAGCCGGTCGCCGCCGCTGTGCAGGATGTTGGAGTTCTCCGCCAGGGTGAAGTCGCAGGTGCCGCCGCCGAAGTCCAGAATAAGCAGGCTGTGTTCCAGATCATCCAGTTCGATGGCCCCGGACTGCAGGCAGGAGATCATGGCCGCGTCGGATTCCTTGATCAGAGAAGGCGCGGGCCAGCCCGCATCCTTGAAGCAGTGCGCGAGCTGTATGCCGAAACTTTCACGCGTGCGGGCGGGAATGCCCACATATATCTGGCTGTCAGGCTCGATCGTGTCCTGCGGCAAAGCCTCGCGAAGCATGCGCAGAAAGTCCGTCATCCAGCCCACCGCTTCGGCATTTTCTTCGTCTATTTCGGGTTTGAACTGGCAGCGCAGGCTGCGGCGCGCCCGCATGCCGGGGTTGGCGTAATACTCGCTTTCTGCCAGATGCCCGATAAGCAGGGGTGAACCGTCTTCATAAAGAATGGCGGTTTCAACGCAGCCGTCAGGCGCGCTGACGCGGGGCGGCAGCACCGGCTGCGGAGCCGTGGAGCTTTTGTACGCGCCATAGATGTAGGTATTGCTGGTGCCAAGGTCGATGCCCAGTATCTTCATGCTGTGGCCCCCCCGGCGGCGGCCCCTCTGGCGGATGTCCCGGCAGGCGGGATTTCTTTTTGCACATGCCCCTTGACGATAGCATCGCCAGAACGGGAATAGCGGCGCAGAACGCGGCAGCGGTCGCCGTTGCGCACAAGCCCGACGGTATCGTAAAGCTCGGCATGCACGGCATCGTCCCACACGATGTGGCTGTCGCCCTCACCGGGGTTGTAGCCCATAAAAACAAGCTGTTCCGAGAGAAACCGCCTGGCTTCCTCATTCATGCCGTCCAGGAGATGGATGACGCCAAGGGCCAGCGGGCAGTCGCTTCTGGGGCACCTGCCTGTGTGCGCGTCTGCCTGTCCCTGTTCCCTGAGGCTGTCCAGCTCTGTGCGCAACGCATCCCAGGCGGTAAAAAAGGTCATGAGGTTCCGCGCGCGGGCCTGGGCCTGTTGCCCCAGAGAAATCCTGAACGCCGCCATATCAAGCGCGGTCGTTTTTTTGGCCAGCAGCACAAAAAGAAAGGCCGCGCCAAGCAGCAGATACAGGCGTTTGAACAGTCCCGGCGCGCCGCTTGATCCAAACACGGCGCTTTTGAAGTCCGCCCAGGAGGCCAGCCGTAAAACGCCTGCCACCATGCTGGCGGCAAAGGCGGTCAGCGTGCCAAGGCCAAGAAAAAGCAAAAGGCGGCTGCGCGCCCTGGGGTTGCCCGCCAGAAACTCCGCGCCGTAAAGCATGCCGAGCACCGTTCCCACCCGGATGATTTCCCCGCCCATATCAATGAGCCCCAGCAGTTTTGACAGCAGCCCGCCAATAAAGAAACCAAGAAAAACAATGCCTGCCATGCTCGGCAGGGAATAGCGCTTCACATACAGGGCATCGGTGGAAAAATCGGGCATGTCGCGGGCCAGGCTCCAGCGGAGGTCTTCCGGAATATCGGCGCTGGCGGATTTTGCGGCGCAAAGATCCACAAGTTCTTCCTTCAGGTCTGAAAGCAGCTGGCGGTGCTGGGCAAAGTCCTTGGGAAAGGAGGGTATTTTTTCAAGGGTTGCATCCAGGGCGGGCTGTATGTCCGGCAAGGATGCTGCGGTGGTATTTGTCATTGTCATCAGCATATTCCGTTTGCAATGTGGGCCGTCGGGCAGTGCGTGAACTGGGCGAAAACCGCTCTGCATGAAATTACTCAAGGGGAAAAGGGAGCATAGAGGCGTTACTGTGTAAAAAGGTAGCGCACCACGCCCTCAAGTCAAGTCTGACGGGGTTTTTCGGGCTGGAAGCAGCGAGGGAGGGCGCAGGATACGTGCCCAGGATCATTTGGGCTGATGTCGAAACGGGTGATTTTGCTCAAAGGATGCCAGATAGCCTGGCTCGCCATGCAGCATGAAGTCTTTTTAGCGGCGGCAAAACTGCGACTGGCCGGGAGGCGCGCCTACACAAAGCAGCCGCGCAACAAGGGGTCGTTGTCCAGGATGCGGCGCGCCTCTGGCAGGCAGTCCCGCAGCGAAAGCACGGTGAAAAAGTTTTCCTTCATGTCGGGCGCAAGGCCTATGGCGTGGGTCCACTCCTGCCGGGAGAAGGGGGCGGCGCGCACGGCATCCCAAAAGCCGGTCTTGGTAAAGACATGGGCCAGAAGTTCTGTGTTCCGCTCCTGAAACTGGCTGACGAAGTAGGCGGCCATGCCCACCTGGAGGCCGTGCAGGTGGGGGTGGGCGGACGTGGCGTCCAGCGCGTGCGAGATGAGGTGTTCGCTGCCGCTGGTCGGGCGCGAGCTGCCGCAAATTTCCATAGCTATGCCGTTAAGCATGAGGGCCGTTCCCAGCTGGGCCATGCCTGCGGCGTCGTGGGTGGGGTTGGCAAGAAACTGGTGCACCGTGGCGTCGGAAAGCAGGGCCGCCAGATCGTTGACCGGCTCTCTCGTGTTGTGAAAGGCCAGCTTCCAGTCATGAACTGCGGTGAGCTTGGCAACGAGGTCGCCTACTCCGGACAGCCAGAGAGCGCGCGGAGCGGAAAGGCACACGTCCACGTCAATAATGACGCCCTGGGGCAGAGTGGCGGCCAGAGAGCGGCGTTTGCCGTGCATGGTCAGGCTGGATTGCGGGCTGCAAAAACCGTCATTGGAAAGAGACGTGGGCACGGCCAGATAGGGAAGCCGGGCCAGAAAGGCCAGGTACTTGGCCATGTCCAGAGCCTTGCCGCCGCCAAGGCCCACAATGGCCATGGTTTTTTTGGGCAGCAGGGCGAACAGCTCCACCACGTTTTCAAAACTGTTGTCGTCCACCTCAACCCAGGGGCCGGTGTGTATGTGGTTGTTTTCCAGCCCTTGCCGCGCCATTTGTGTGACCGCTTCGGGAAGTTGTCCGGACACCACAAGAACGTCGGTAAAGCCGGAACGGCTCAGGTAGATGCCAAGGCGCGGCAGGGCTCCCGGCTTGATGCGGACAAGACTGGGCACGCGGATCTGGCTGTTGTTCATAGGGTGTCACCTCGACTATCCATGGCAAGCAGGGCGTCGGCCACATCCGACCAGACGGAGAAGGCGTGAAAATCTTCGTGATAGCGGCCCAGAGTTGCAGCCAGGTCCGCACGCGCAAAGCGCAGGTCGGGGGATACGGCAAGGGCGGCGGGCAGGTCGGCAAAGCCGTCGCCGGCAAAGGCGACCGTATAGCCGCGGCGCACGTATGACCGCACAATGCCTGCCTTGTCCACCCCGGTTTCGGCGCAATAGAAGGGCGAATCTGTGGGGGGCAGCATGCGCAGGCTGCCGTTGGGCTCATAGATGGCGTGGTTTGCATGAACAGGAAGGCTGACCCCGGCTGAGGCCAGCACACGCTGGATGTACCAGTCGCATCCGGCTGAAGCCACCACGATTTCCCAGCCCGCATTGCGCAGACTGGCAACAGCGCTGCTGAGGCGTGGATCGGGCTGCATGGCGAGAGCCAGGCTGTTCAGTTCGGATTCCGGGGCGCGAATTTTGGCGAAAATCTGCTGCAGGGCCGCGAGGTGCGTGATTTTGCCATCCCTGTATTCCTGCCAGGGGGCAATATCCCTGTGCGTCAGCAGGGAGTCGACCACCAACTTGTAAAAATCTTGAGTGGTTATGGTGCCATCAAAGTCCGTCACGAGAATGCGAGGCTTGGGCATGCTGTTCTCCCTCCGGCGCGGTTTGATAAAGGGCAGCGGCAACTATGCGCCGGGGTGGCGGGCCAGTTCAGCCACATCGCCGTTCACGGCCCGCACAAGGTCTTCGGGGTTCAGAAAAATCTGCACGCCGCGCAGCCCGGCGCTTACGTAGATGTGCGGATGCGCAAGGGCGCTGGCATCCAGGTATACGGGATAGTTTTTCTTGCCGCCCAGGGGGGAGCAGCCGCCGCGCACATAGCCTGTGAGGGGGCGCACGTCCTTGAGGGGAACCATTTCCACATGCTTGTTGGCCGAAGCGGCGGCCAAAGCCTTGAGATTCAGTTCGGCATCGGCGGGAATGCACGCCATAAGTACGCCTGTTTTGTCACCCCGCGCCACAAGGGTTTTGAATACAATATCCGGGGCGACCCCCAACTGGCGGGCCATGGCGACACCGGAGAGGTCGTTTTCGTCCACGGCGACCTGGTGCAGTGTATGGGCTATGCCCAGACTTTCCAGTTGCCGGGCGGCATTGGTTTTGCTGATTTTGGATGCCATTATTGTGTTACTGTGGCGGCTGGCGCGAAAGGGTCAGGGCAGGTTGAGCCAGTGAGCCAGTTTTTTTCGCAAAGCCGCCAGATTGACGGGTTTGGCAATGTGGTCGTTCATGCCGGAGCGCATGATTTCATCTACAGTTTCGGGCAGGGTTACGGCGGTCATGGCAATAATGGGCAGGGGTTTTTTGCCGATTTTCGCGTGTTTACGGATTTCCTTGGTGGCGCTCATGCCATCCATAACAGGCATATACACGTCCATAAGGACGGCGTCGTAAGAGCCTGCCAGAGCCATGCGCACGGCTTCGCGCCCGTTCTGGGCCAGATCGTGCTCAATGTTGAGGTGGCGCAGCATGGCCTTGGCAATTTCCTGATTGATCTCATTGTCTTCCACCAGAAGTATCCTGATATCCTGCGTGTTTTCCAGAGGCGGCACGTTGTGCGACTCATCATCTGTCTGGCAAAAAACATTACGGGCAGGCGCGCAGGGGATACACAGATGGAAGCGTGAACCGGTTCCGAGTTCGCTTTCACACCACAGGCTGCCCTTCATGAGCTCCGCTATGCGTTTGCAGATGGTCAACCCAAGCCCCGTGCCGCCAAAGCGGCGACTGATGCTGGAACTGGCCTGAGTGTACGGATCAAAAAGATGCTTCTGATATTCGCGGCTGATGCCCATGCCAGTGTCAGAAACCATAAAGTGCAGACTATCGCCTTCCCGGGTTTGCTCTCTGGTGATCCGCAGCCCCACGTTGCCTCTGGCCGTGAACTTGACGGCGTTGCTCATGAGGTTGAGCAGCACCTGTTTGAGCCTCAAGCCATCGCCCCAGAGCTTGAGGGGGACATCGTCCGCCAGTTCGCATTTGTACTCAAGTCCTTTTTGTTCCAGGGGAAAACGTATGGAGGTGTACACAAAGTCCAGAACTTCCTCGACCATGAAGTTGACGTTTTCCAGCACCATCTTGTTGGCCTCGATCTTTGAGAGATCAAGGATGTCATTGATGATGGCGAGCAGATTGGTGGAAGAAGAGCGGATTTTGAGCAGGTATTCTTTGAGTTCTCCGGCGGGGGTGCTTTGCAGGGCCAGGTGGGTCAGGCCGATGATGCCGTTGAGCGGCGTGCGTATTTCGTGGCTCATGTGGGCCAGAAACTCGCTTTTGGCCTGGGAGGCTATGACGGCAGACTGCTTTTCATGCCTGGTGCGCAGAATATCGGTGACGTCCGTGGCAATGGACAGGCGCACGAGTTTGTCGTTGTCCCAGCTGATGACCTTGTCCACTACAGAATAGGTGCGCTTGGACAGTTCATTCTGGTAGGTCCACTGATAGGGCTCGCTTGTTCCGCGAATGATGGCGTTGGTGCAGTAGGGGCATGGGCTGTCGCGGCCCATAAGTTTGCTGTAGCAGAAGTCGTTTTCAGGATCGTCCGAGTCGGGAAAATTTTCTTGCACGCTTTTGTTGGAAAACAGTATCTTGTTGGTCTCCATGTCGATAATGCAGACAGGATTGGAAAAAGCGTCAAGAATATCGCGCAGCTGCTTGTGTTTTAAACGCAGCTGGCTGTAAAGGCGAAAATGCGTCAGCACCATGGCCAGGATGTTGCCCAGCAGGTGGCAGATGCTGGTTTCTTCCAGCGTCCATTGCTGGTCGGGGGCGCGCCGGGCAAGGCAGAGGCCGCCGCAAAGCTGGCCTTCGTGCAAAATGGGTATGCAGAAGGCAGACCTGATCTGTCGGGCCTGAAAGTTCCTTTTTTGCGGCCCGTCGGGCAGATCTTCAACATCGGCAATACAAATGCTTCTGTGTTCGCTGAAGGCCTGCAGTATGGGGTCCATGTCGTCAAGCTCGGGCGGGAGCAGGCTGCAGGCCATACTCTGCAGGGAGCTTGTCCATACAAAAGGCTTTGCCCACTGGCCGTTGATATGCTCAACGAGGAGCACCTGGCCGCAGTGCAGGGTTTCGCCGATACTGGACAGGCTGGCCCGCAGGAAAGGTTCCTTGCGGTCGTGCAGGAGCGCTGAACTGGAAATTTCCAGTGCCAGAATCAAGGGATTGGCAAAAGGGCCGTCAGAGGCCTTGAAAGGGACTGACATGCGGCGCGCTCCAAAAAGGTTAGCAAATTCTCATGATAAGGAGTCAGCATATCCGCTTGGAGTAAGAATTGTCAATAAAAGAGGCTCTATGGAGCCGCTTTTGTTGAGGGTCAAATCCAAATCAAACTAAGGACCTGGAGCTGTTCTTGGCGCTTTTTTTGTTCATGCTTCTGTAATGTTTCAAGTAGACGTACTGCTTCGGCCTGCAGGTGGTGCAAATCTTCATCATTTTTTATCACTATGTCGCAGGCAGCCATCTTGCGTTCTTCAGACCATTGCCATGCCTCAATAGCGGCCATTTTTTCCTCATCCCATCCTCTGGCTTCTGTTGCGCGCGCGGTTCGCACGGGCAGAGGACAGGAGACGCCCACCGTCAGCGGCGGTGGAGAAAACAATTGTTGCCAGCCGCATTCGAAATACAGTGGAACTTCCGCAGCGGCCAACGGCGCGCCTGCCGCTTCCATGCGCCGCCAAAAATCCTCCAGAGCTTGCCGGGTCATGGCATGAACGGCTTGCTCCACATCGCGGCGCAACACCGTGTCTTGCCGCATGGCGGCCAGAAGCGCTTTTCTGTTTACAGAGCCGTCCGCCTCAAGCAGGCTGCCGCCGTGCAGGCGGCCAATCCACTGGCTGCCAGCGCCGCCAGGGGCGTAGAGGTCTGCCACAATTGCATCGGCGCTGACAACAGGCACGCCCATCTGGCCCAGAAGACCAGTAAGCGCAGACTTGCCGCTGCCGGGGTTGCCGGTAATAACCAGCCGCTGCATGCGCAGATTGGCTTTCAGGGCCGCATCGGGCATGTCCTGCGGCGGCGGACAGGCAAAGCTCATGGCTTCATTGCTGACAGGGTGGGCAAATGTCAGCCGCCATGCGTGCAGCATCTGGCGTGGAGCCATGGCTTGCACAGCTTTGGGAGCGTAGAGCCTGTCGCCCAGCAAGGGGTACCCCAGATGGGCCATGTGCACGCGTATCTGATGGGTGCGCCCGGTATGGATGCGCACGGCCAGCAATGAAACGCTGTTATCCTCCGTATGCCAGAGCCGCCGCCATTCCGTATGGGCGTTTCTGCCTCCCCTGTTTTCCGGAACAATCGCCATTTTTACCTTGGCCGTAGGGTGACGCCCTAAAGGTTCAAGGCATTGACCGCTTAAAGGAGGAAGCCCGGCCACAAGGGCCAGGTATTCCTTGTGAACCTGACGTTCTGCAAAAGCCTGGCTGAGGCTGAGCCGGTCAGTTTCGGTCAGGGCTACAACCAGCAGGCCGCTGGTATCCTTGTCCAGCCGGTGCACAATGCCAGGGCGTTGTCCTTCAATCTTACCCAGTTGTGGAAAACGTGCAAGCAGCCGTTGCACCAGCGTCTGTTCCGGGCAGGAGGGGCAGGGGTGCACGGTGAGGCCCGCAGGTTTGTTGCAAACCACCAGGTGCTCGTCCTGCCAGAGCACGTCCAGCTCTCCGT
Source organism: Desulfovibrio sp. MES5 (assembly GCF_002237645.1). Classification (GTDB taxonomy): domain Bacteria; phylum Desulfobacterota; class Desulfovibrionia; order Desulfovibrionales; family Desulfovibrionaceae; genus Desulfovibrio. The sequence continues at coordinate 9,085 of NZ_MJUZ01000017.1, read as the reverse complement.
CTTCGGGCGCAAGCTGGCCCGATGCTTCCGGCAGCTGGAGCACAACCACTTGCCCGGTTTTCACCTTGGCTGCCGGTTTGGTCTCGATCTGGTCATCCACCGTGCAGTGGCCGGACTGAATGGCTTTCTGCAATGCCGCCCGCGACAGGTCGGGCTGCGCGGCGCTCAGTATGCGGTCAAGCCTCTGGCCTGCCTGCGCGGCAGTGATTTCCAGTTGCAGGCGGTTCACTGGAGCGTGTCCGCCGGGGTGGAAAGCGTGCGCAGTCTGTCCACAAAGGTTGTGCCCCTGTACAGGTTTTTCAGCTCGTCGCCTGGCGTGATGGATGTGACCACCGCCCGACCAACGACAAAGCGGGCGTTATTGTCATTGCCTTCTACCGTACGGACGCCCCATACATTATGGAAAATGGCAGGGCGGCCATTGTATTTGCCCACATAAAGCATGATATGCCCGCGCATGCCCACAAGGCTCAGGAAGGGCACGCCGTAGCGCATGATGGTTTCTTCTTTTTCTTTGGCCGTCATGCCCTCGAGAGAGTTGACGACTCCAACGCGGGCCTGACCGCCGGAGTTGCGCGGCAGCCAGATGCCGAATGGCGTGAACAGGTCGCGGGTGAGGGCAGAGCAGTCCCTTTCGCCAAACATGCCCCCCCAGCCATAGCGCTGGCCCATCATGACGTTGCCCACGGCGGCCACATTGTCCGGCGTCAGGGGCAAGGGGCGGGCAACAACGTCTGCGGTAGAAACGGTGACCGGAGCTGTACGGGCCATGCCATTGGCATCCTTGACCGGAGCCAGCAGGGTTACCGGGGGCGCGTCAGCCTTGCCGGCGACCACCGAGCCCTCGGCGGCGCCGCCAGCGAGCATGGGCAAGATTGTGCCTATGCTTACGCTCTGCTGTGCCGGGGCCGAAGCGCCATACTGGTTGGGCTGACCGGCAAGGGGGACGTTGTCGCGCACAATGGCCGCAAACGAGGCGTTGCGGTACAGAGAGGCGAAGCTGCTGTCCACAAGGGCCAGGTCTTCGGCGTCAACCCATCCGCCCGCAATGGGGCACTCCACAAAGTGCCATCTGCCATCGCTGGAGGTATGGGCAATAAGGACGGGCGTTCCGATGGGCAGCAAAGAATACTGAAAATAGTCAAAAGGATTGGCGCGTGGATCCGGAGTGGGCTCAGAAAAGCGCGTCAGGTGCGTGGGCATTTCCCTCAGGTCGGTATTGCGCACTGTAATGGCGGCCTGCGCCCGTGAAGGAAAATTCTTGAGGTTGGCGTTGCGGGCCATGGCGTCCCATTCCACCTGCGTCCAGCGTTCGCTGCCCTGTTTGTAGCCTCTGGCCTTGCCAAAAACGGCGGCCACGTCGCGCTTGCGCATGGATGTTTTGCGCATCTCCCAGGGGCCAAAGAAAATACGGTCAAAACGGGCTACCTGACGGTTCTGTTCATCCTGGGAAATGAGCCTTTTATTTTGCCCGGAATTTTTTGCGTAAACGTCAAGATTCTGCGGGAACTGGCGCAGATCGGCGATGGTGCCCATCCATGAGGGGGCTGTGCCGTCCCTGGGGGGGACGTTCTTGCCGCCACATGCGGCTGTCAGAAGCAGAAGAGATGCAAGAAAAAGCAGACGAAGGCGGGAAAACATGAAGGGTCCTCCGGGCGAAATTGAGCGGGAACATCCGGTCTTTTTTCACACTAACACTTCAAATATGTAATCGGCAACGCATTCTTTTTGGCGGGCCGCCGTATTGACATTGTTCCATTACCTTCATAAAAGAGTCTCGCTGTCACCATCGTCTATCCGGTTAGGACGGCGGCCTCTCAAGCCGCTAAGACGGGTTCAAATCCCGTTGGTGACGCCATATTAAATCAGGCGCTTACAGTTTTGACTGTAAGCGCCTTTTATTTTACTTGGCTCAAAATATAAAATTATAATTTGTGGCGGTTGGGGTTTTATTGAGCCAATGACTGCCCGAAACTGGCATGGCCTGTTGTGCTGTCCTTGATGAAGGGGCGTATTCGCCTTGACTGAACAGAATAGCTTAAAACAATCCTTGGTTATACGAATAGTGTTGTACTTCTTTTTGGATGTCGGCACAGTTATAATATTAAAAAAACCGTTAAAGGTTTGAAGGGCTGCGTTATAAACGATTTTTACACGTCAACATGATCACATGATAGCGTAATAATCCATTTTTGTGCTCTCGCGTATGCGCCGTCTCTCGCAGTCGTTGAAGCAATTTCAACGTTACATTGCCCAAGTTCACATGTCCAAACGTCGCCGCATCCTCTGTACCCGTCCACCAGGCTGTTCACCCTTCCTCAAACCACTGGATCTGCGTTTTCTCAGATCCGGCATGTCAAATGAGGTAAAGGGTGAACAGCCTGGTGGTGATCCGTGTAAATCAGCTGGCCCTTTTCAAACGTAAGGTAGTTTACAACAGGATACGTCGTCTGCGGGCAACGGGTTTATTCCATAGGAAGAGGTTCGATCTTGTTGTGGCGGATGCTGCCCAGCCAGACTGTGGCCAGCGCGCTGATGACGCCTGCTATCAAAAGATATCCGCACAGATACCAGGGTTGGGAGTCATTGGCCTGAACAAGAATAGTGGCAATCATCGGGGTTATGCCTGAAGCGAAAATTCCTGAAAACTGATAGACGAAGGAAATACTGGAGTAACGCACTGTGGGGTCAAACGCATCGGAGAAAAGGCTGGCCATACTTGCGTAGGCAGCCGAATAAATAACGCCAAGCGGGATGATGACCGCAGGGTAAACAAGAATAAAATTGGTATTGGAGTAGTGGTGCAGCACCCAAAAGGCCGGATAGGCAGCAACGCCCAGCAACAGGGCCGAGATGCCAAATATTTTACCCTTGCCAACGCGGCAGGCAAATGATCCCCAGAACGGGATGCAGCAGGCCATCACAAAGGCCGCGGCCATAACAACCGTCAAGGCCAAAGTGCGGGGCACCCCGCATGTCTGCGTCAGATAGGAAAGGGAGAACACCCCAAAGACGTTAAAAGCAATACCTTCCACAAAACGGGCGCCCATGCAGGCAAAAAGGGTTCTTGGGTAGCGCTTGAAAGCTGTAATCATAGGGTAGCGCACTTTTTCGACTTCTTTTTTAACAGCAGAAAAATCCTGAGTTTCTTCAACTGAATTACGAATATAGGCGCCAACAAAAACAAGGACGGCACTCAAAATAAACGCAATGCGCCAACCCCAGGCCAAAAAGTCCTCATTGGAAAGGGAATAGGACAGGAGCCCGATAATGCCTGTGGCCAGCATAAGGCCCAAAGGATTGCCAATCTGGGGCAGAGCGCCATAGAAGGCTCTTTTTTCCGCTGGGGCAGATTCAAAGGCCATAAGTACAGCGCCGCCCCATTCGCCGCCAAGACCTATGCCCTGGGCCAGACGGCAGGCGACCAGCAGAATCGGCGCCCATATTCCGATGCTGTCATATGAGGGGATGCAGCCAATGGCCACAGTGGCCACGCCCATAATTTCAAGAGTGATGATGAGCATTTTTTTGCGGCCAATCTTGTCGCCAAAATGGCCAAAAATAATGCCTCCCAATGGGCGGGCCACAAAGCCCACAGCAAAGGTGGCAAATGCCATGATGGTGCCCACGACAGGGCTGACCGCAGGAAAAAACAGCTTGTTGAAAACAATGCCCGCCACAACGCCGTACAAGAAAAAATCGTACCACTCAATAAGGGCCCCCACGATGGACGATAGTACAACGCGGCGCAGGTTTTTTTGAGCAGCATCACTGATTTGGGCGCTCATATTCCTCATCCTCCTTGTGTCCTCCCCGCACGATGCGGGCATAGTTACAATTTATTGAGATCCCCTTTGGCACAGCGAAACATTCTTCGATTTTCAAAAGTCGTGGTTGGCTGGTGTCGGAGGCCGCCAACCAATTCGAGAGCAAGGTCCATTTTGTGCAAATCAGCACAAAGCATGCCACATCATTAATCAACAATGATTGTTGCATATTGCAAGAAATCGTTCTGGAAAGTATCGCATGGGAGTAGGAATGTGTATGGAAGATTGGACATACTTTTTAGTATCGTCTTGATATCCAGACGATTTGTCTTGTCGGGTGCAAAGTGTCAGGGGGCCTTGGCTGCTTTCTGCGCGGGCACAGTGCGCTTATTGAAATAAAAAAGTATTCATATCTATCTTAATTATAATAATTTATTTTATTTGATGGGAGGGCGGGCACAGGGTTGGATCAGTATTTGCTCAAGCCAGTATGAAAAATCAGGTTTACAGATCGTAATCTGATTGAACACGGCATCGTGCGTCCCATGCTGCAACCCTATAAGGAGTATTCAAATGCCCAAGATGACACCCAGTGAAGCCATGACTGAAGTCCTGGTTCAGGAAGGGGTTACCCATGTGAGCGGCATCCTCGGTTCCGCTTTTATGGATATGCTGGATCTCTATCCCGCTGCTGGTATTGACTTTATTTCTGTACGCCACGAACAGACCGCTGGGCATATGGAAGACGCCTACAGCCGTCTGACCGGCAGGGCGGGAGTGGTCATCGGTCAGAATGGCCCTGGCATCACCAACTATGTGACAGCCGTGGCTACAGCCAACATGGCGCATTCGCCCATGGTGGTGCTTTCTCCCAGTGCCGGCAGTATTTCTGTGGGGTGGGATGGTTTTCAGGAATGCGACACGTGGAATCTTTTCAAACCCATCACCAAGGCGGCGTTCCGGGTGCCGCACCCCAAGCGCGCCGCCGATATAATGCGCACGGCCTTTAGAGCGGCATATGCCATGCGCGGTCCTGTTCTTGTTGATATTCCGCGCGATTATTTCTATGGCGAGATTGATGAAGAAATTTTGCATCCTTCCCAGTATCGGGTGGCTCCCGGCGGCATAGGCAAGCCTGAGCATTTTGCCGCCGCTGTGGAGGTTTTGAAAAATGCCAAGCATCCCGTGATCCTGGCTGGACGCGGTGTGGTGGACGCCGACTGCGTGGGAACCATCAAGATGCTGGCCGAATTCCTTGGCGCGCCCGTTGCCACCACCTATATGCACAACGATGCATTCCCTTGCGACCATCCCCTGTGGCTGGGCCCCATCGGCTACATGGGCTCCAAGGCGGCCATGCGCACCATCCGTGACGCTGATGTGGTTTTGGCTGTGGGAACCCGCCTTTCGTATTTCGGCACGCTGCCGCAAGACGATATCAACTATTTTCATAAGGATCTCAAAATTGTGCAGGTGGACATCAATCCCATGCACATTGCCAAAACCCACCCCGTGGCTGTGGGGCTCTGCGCAGACGCCAAGGACGCCTCCGATGAACTCTTTCAGCGCCTCAAGGCCAGTATGGCCCCAGCCCGCGATCTGACCAGCATCTGCAACAAGGTAAAGGCTGAACTGGACGTCTGGTATGCCGAAATAGCCCAGATATCCGAAGAGCCCACCCTGGAAGGACGCATGCACCCGCGCAAGGCATTGGAGGTGGTGGGCAGGTTCATCACGGAGCACGATGTCATTGCCACTACCGACATCGGCAATACATCCTCCACGGCCAACAGCTATTTGAGGTTCAAAAATCCCAAAAGGCATGTGGCCACCCTTACCTTCGGCAATACGGGGTTTGCCTACCAGGCGGGCCTCGGCGCGCAACTGGCCTGCCCGGAAGAGACCGTGCTTTCAATCGCTGGCGACGGCGCGTGGGGCATGAGCCTTTTTGAAGTGCCCACGGCAGTGCAATATAATTTGCCTGTTATCGCTACTGTTTATAATAACGGTGCATGGTGCGCTGAAAAGAAAAATCAGGTGGATTTTTACAATAACCGTTTTGTAGGGGCCGACATCTGGTCAAAATCCTATGCCAAAATTGGCGAGGCCATGGGCGCTGACGGGTATACCGTCAACACGCAGACGGATCTGGCCAATGCCCTTGAAACTGCCAGACAAAAGCGCCGCCCGGCTGTTATTGAAATCATGACTGACGGCACCCGCCTTGCGCCGCCGTTCCGGCGTGATGCCCTGGCGCTTCCCACACGCTATTTGCCCAAGTACGAACATCTGGACAAAAAGTATTTTTAGCGGATTGACGGACTTTTGAAAAAGACAGGAGCCGCTACAGTCCGTAGCGGCTCCTGCCCCGGGCATGCAGGCATTGAAGCACGACGAGATGGAATCCTATGGAAGAGATGGGAAGATGCGGGTATAACCCTCCTATCGCATATTCGCGCATACAGAGTATACTTGCTCTGTTGTCCCCTTTGGATATGGCTGATGCGCACGGCCAACACGAGGAGTGCCCATGTCAAAAAAACTGCCCCCCTTTGATCTGGACCTTGAGTTTGTCCTGAATTCCCTGACGACAGGAATATTTATTTGTGACAGTGATCTTTACGTGCGCTTTATGAATCAGGCCTATGCCGACTATCTGGGCTTTACCCGCGATCAGATTGTGGGGCGGCGCATTACAGATTTCATACCCGACAGTCGCGCCCCGCAGGTGATTGAGCACGGCAAGCCCGAACTGGGCAATATATGCAGAGTCAAAGGTAAGGATTGCGAACGATGCATTGTGGTTAACCGTATCCCGTTCAAGACGGGCGATGGTTCGACAGGCATGATTTCCCAAGCGCTTTTCAATTCGCACGAAGAACTGGGGGAAACGCATAAAAGACTGGAAGATCTGGATAAAAAAATTTCCGTCTATGCCAAGAAGATCAAGAGCGCGCTTTCTTCACGCTACAGCCTGCAATCCATTATCGGCGAAAGCGAAACTATCCGCCGCTATAAGAACATGCTGAGCCGTTTTGCGCGAACGGGTTCTCCCGTTTTGATCCTCGGCCCCACGGGCGTGGGAAAGGAACTGACTGCCGGAGCTCTTCACTGCGAGAGTGACCGCCGCGAGGGGCCTTTTGTCTGCATTAACTGCGCGGCCATTCCCAAGGAGCTTTTTGAATCCGAACTCTTTGGATATTCGCCCGGCGCTTTCTCGGGGGCGCATAAGGATGGCAAGGTCGGCCAACTGGAACTGGCCGACAACGGCACGCTTTTTCTTGATGAAATAGGCGACACCCCCTTGGCGGTGCAAAGCAAACTCTTGCGCGTGCTGGAAAATGGCAGCTTTTGCCGCGTGGGTTCAACCAAGCAGCGCTCGGCCAATTTTCGGCTTGTTGCGGCCACTAACCGGGATCTCAAGGGGATGATGTCCGAAGGGCATTTCAGGGAGGATTTGTACTACCGCATCAGCCCTCTGATACTCAATGTTCCCCCTTTGAATCAACGGCGTGAAGACATCCCCCTGCTGACCCGGCACCTTCTGGAGCGCATGAACCGTACCGAGGTGCGCATTACAGAAACGGCCATGCAGGCCCTGATGGCCTATTCCTGGCCGGGCAATGTGCGGGAACTGCGCAATATTCTGATCAGAGCCCTGAGCTTGTGCAATCACGATACTATAGGCGCAGCGGACCTGCCTCTGGATATCCGCAACGAAAGAAGCGCCGCCCAGCTCGAATGGGGACTGAACGCGGAAGCAGCCGCCACCCGGCAGGTTGAATCCCCCAGGGAGCCAGGGGGTTCACAGCAGAGCGATCTTGCCCGCAACATTGCTGAAAGCGAAGCGCATTTGATCACCCGCGCCTTGGAAGAACAGCGATGGAATGTGACCAAGGCAGCGAAGTATCTTTGTATTTCTCGTGCGACTCTTTATGAAAAAATGAAAAAGCACGGCATTGCCAAGAAATGAGCCGAAGCCGTATCCCGTGAAGGAGGTCCCTTATGCATCAAACGTTGCCCGCCAGTAACCTGCTTGATCTAATGGGAAAAGTTGAAAACGAGGCTGGCCAAGGCCCCCCCGTTTGCGTGGCTGTTGTTAATGCCAGCGGCAAGCTTGCGGCCTTTTGGGGAATGGACGGCACCCCCGACAGGGTGGTGACCATTGCACAAAACAAGGCCTATACAGCCATGCGTATGGGAACAAGCACAAAGGCCTTTCGGGAAAGATTGCAGCGCGAACAGCTTGCCGCCTCGGATTTTTGCGATACTTCCCTGACGCCCCTGGAAGGAGGGATACCGCTTATGGGCGTCAACGGCCGGTGCATCGGCGGGCTTGGCGTCAGCGGTAGAAAAACCAGTGACGATCACGATCTGGCCGTGCGCCTGACGGACATCCTGCAGCGTGCTCTGGCGGACTGATCTGTCTCAAGCCAGTGCACGGCCGTCTGGCGGCGTGCGCCATTGACGCTCCATCCCGCCTTGTGATCATGAGCGGGCCGCCCTTGAGAACACAGCAGGTCAGCTAGGGACATATTCGCAAAGCGTGCATCACGCCGGGTATGGCCTGCACCAGCCCGAGCACGCCGCTCCACGCCTTCGCCACGGCCTGCTGCGCCTGTGGAATAAGATTCAGGCAGGGCTGCCCCAGCCGGAAACAATGATGAGCATGCCAGCAAGAGCCACTGCGCCGCCCAGCATGTCAGTTGTTGAAAGGGGCACTCCGTCAACAAACTTGAGCCATGAAAGGGCCGTGGCGACATACACGCAGCCGTATGCCGCGTATACGCGCCCACTGGCCGCCGGGTGCATGGTCAGCAGCCATGCGAATACGGCAAGACTCAGCGCAGCCGGGACAAGCAGCCAGGGGGAACCACCCTTGCGCAGCCATACATAGGGCAGATAGCAGCCCACAATTTCAGCAATGGCCGTTACCACAAACAGAAAAAAAGTTTTCAGGATCATGCGTTTCTTTACGGTGTTTTGCGCGCTGCGCGGTTGGTGGAACCCCTCGGCGGGCAGCATGACAGAATGCGGGGCAATGGTCGAGAGCCGCAGGGTTTCGCAGGCCTGTGCTGGCGTGAGGAAATGCCGGTGCCACCCGCCGTGCTCAAAACTTAAAGACATGCCCACAGGCGTTTGCGCTAAAGACGGGCGCATGGTGCGGCGTGCCTGCCCCTTTGAGAAGGCGTGATCCAAAAAAAACCTGTCTTTGCCTCTCCACTTCAGATCAGAACACTTGTTGCGCCATAGTAAAAGGTGACAAAAGTTTTAGGGGGTGGGGGCGTGGGGGAGGGACCCTTTTGCAAAAGGGTCCC
>NZ_MJUZ01000016.1 GCF_002237645.1 Desulfovibrio sp. MES5 | reverse complement strand
GCAATGTGCCGCTTGAACTGGCGGCCTAGAAAATGCCTTGGGTTTAAGACACCCTATGAAGTTTTTTTAGAAGACGCCAATACCCAAGGACTGGGTGTTGCACTTTGAACTTGAAACCGCGCCTTTTTGAAAGGCAAAATGCTCCAGAGTGGCCGCTATCTGCAACACCGCACGGGCAACCGCGATTTCCAGCGCTTTCCGAACACGGGGCGCGGGTTCGGCGCAGGCGGCAGCCCTGTAAAGAACGGTCAGGAGAAAGCATATGGGGGAAGGCAAAGTTTTGCGGCGGGCAGTATTTCTTGACCGTGACGGCACGCTGAACAAGGACGTCGGCTACGTACACCGCAAGGAAGACTGGCAATGGCTGCCCGGCGTGGCCGAGGCGCTCAAGCGCCTGCGGGCCGTGGGCTATGTGCTTGTGGTGGTGAGCAATCAGTCCGGCATTGCGCGCGGCATGTTTGACAGTGAAGCGCTGCGCCAGCTGGAAGAATGGGTGAATGCGGAACTGGCCGCCAAGAACGCGGCCATAGATGCGTGGTATTACTGTCCGCATCTGCCTGAAATCACCGGCACTTGCGAGTGCCGCAAGCCCGAGCCGGGGCTCTTGCTGCAAGCCGCCCGCGATCTGGACATTGATCTGGCCAATTCCTGGATGATCGGCGACCGCGTGCGTGATGTGAAGGCGGGCCTTGCTGCGGGCTGTCAGAGCATCCTGCTGCACCCCGAAGGCAGCGACAACAGCGATGACGATGACGTGCCGGACGGCGTGGCCGTGGTGCCGCACCTGCCTGCGGCGACAGTGCGCATCCTGGCTCCGCGCATGCGGCAGTTGCGCGCGGCGCGCATGCTGGAAAAGATGAAGGACTGAGCAAAAGCGCGATATGCCCACGGCGGCAACGCACCCTCGCCTTGGGGGATGCGCGCCATAGCGGGCCTGTAAATAAAAGTGAAGGCCCGGCTGTTATTATATAACACCGGGCCTTTGCTTTTGGGAAAAATGTGATCTTCCTTTTGGGAGCCTTCAGAAATTTTGTCTGCTGTTGGCGGCTCCAGGCGGCGTAGTTTTGCCTGGACAGGCTGGCCTGACTGCAATCAGGTGTATTGCGGCTCGTTTTCCTTGATAATCTGAAAGGACTTCATGGCTTTCACCGTACCGGCAATGCCCTGATATTTGCAGACCCCGGCCACGGTGCAGTTCAGCAAATCTTCCTGATCCTTGTCCAGCACAAGAACGTCGCCAACCTGCATGCGCAGCAGCTGGTTGCCGGTGATGGTGGTGCTGCCGAAGTGCACCTTGAGTTCAATGGGGGTTTCCAGCAGGCGCTCCTTGAGGCGCGCCACCCAGGCGTGGTCCACTTCAAGGCGTTCCGTCTGAAAGCTGGCGTGCAGCTTGGAGCGGATAGGCTCGATGGTGGCATAGGGCAGGCAAATGATCATGGAGCCCAGGGCCGTATCAAGCTCGACCTCAAAGGTGATGACGACAACAACGTCGCTGGGCGGAACAATGGCGGCGAACTGCGGATTGATTTCACTGCGCACCAGTTCCAGCTTCACGTCGTGTACGGGCCGCCAGGATTCTTCCATATTTTCCAGGGCGATCTTGACGATCTTGTCCACCACGGCCTGCTCGATACGGGTGAATTCGCGACCCTCCACCTTGGGTTGGGAGCCAGCGCCGCCAAAGACGCTTTCCACCAGGGCAAAGACCAGACGGGAGTCCACCACCATGATGGCATTGCCGCGCAGGGGATCCATCTTGAAGATGTTGATGGACGTGGGCACGGGCAAAGAGCGCATGAACTCGCCGAACTTGGTCATATCAATGGATATGGGATTCAGTTCAACGCGCTTGCGCACGGAGTTGGAAAGGGCGTTGGTGCAAAGCCGGGCGAAACGGTCATTGACGATTTCAAGCACGGGCATGCGCCCGCGTATGATGCGGTCCTGATTGGCAAGGTCAAAGGCCACAATGCCGGAATCGTCTTCCGGAACCTCAACTTCGCTCTCAATTTCGCCGCCGGAAAGCCCGCGAAGCAGGGCATCCACTTCATCTTGCGCCAAAACTTTGTTCATGCCAGCCCCAAAAAATGCCTGGTGAGGGTTTGCTTTTTCCTGCGTCAACTATTGCTCAAAAATATTGCAAGAAAAAGGCCATTTTGACAAGCGCGGGCAAGGGGGGCAGCGCGGCGGCGTTGCGCACGCCTTTTTCTTGCCAACCATGGCCCCTTGAGGCAGGCTACATCCGGAGCGATACCCATGCTGTTACAAATTTTTTCCGCTGCCGGAACTGCCGCATCTCCTGGGGAAAACGCGGACGCAAAGCCCCTTGAAATAGAGGCTGCGCCGGGCCAAAGCCTTTCGCAGGCCATCTGGCTTTCCGGGCAAACGCCTCCCCAGCCCCTGTGCGGCGGGCTTGGCCGCTGCGGCCGCTGCCGGGTGCGTTTTGTGGCGAACTCCCCAGCGCCCCTGCCCGCCGAAGCGGAGGTTTTTTCCGCCAGTGATCTGGCCGGGGGCTGGCGTCTGGCGTGCCGCCGTCAAGTGCCTGACGGGGAAAAGCTCGCGCTGGAGTTGCCACAGGAAAGCATGGCCTCGCCGTCTGGCCCGGAAGATGTTGCCGCCATGCGTGCAGAGCGCCACATGCGGCACACGACGGACAGCAGCGACCCGGCTGAAACCCCGGCAGGGGCTGGTCGCCCGGTGGGCGCTCTGGCAGGCGGACCGGCAAACGGCCCAGTTGATATCCTGGCGGAAAAGCCCCTTCCGCTGGCCCTGGCTGTGGATCTGGGCACAACGTCTGTTTACTGGCGCGCCGTTGCTCTTTCCAGCGACGGAGAAAACGAGAATACGGCGGAGGCTGTGGGGCAGGGCAGTTTTCTGAACCCGCAGGCCGGGGCCGGGGCGGATATCATGTCGCGGCTGGCCGTGGCGCGGCAGCCGCAAGGCCGCAGCGTGCTGTCCCATCTGGTGCGGCGCAGCCTGCGAAACGTGGTGGATTTTCTTGAGCAAAAGGGCGCGGCGCGGGTGGAGGGCCTGTGCGTTGCCGCCAATACGGCCATGACGGACATTTTTCTGGACCTGCCTGTGGACGGCCTGTGCGCGGCTCCCTACAGGCTTGCGCATGACGGGCATGAAACTGTACATGTTCCCTACCTGCCGCCAGTGTATATCCCGCCCTTGCCCGCTCCCTTTGTGGGCGGCGACGTGAGCGCGGGGCTGGCCGCGCTGCTGGCCGGGGACATGCCGCGTCCCTTTGTGCTGGCGGATCTTGGCACCAATGGGGAACTGGCGCTTGTGGACGCGGCGGGCAGGCTTTTGCTGGCCAGTGTGCCGCTGGGCCCGGCCCTTGAGGGCATTGGCCCGCAGTGCGGGCAACTGGCCGGGCCGGGGGTGATCACGGATTTCAGCCTTGCACCCACAGGCCTTGAGGCGCATTTTTTCGCCCGGCGGCCTGAAGATGACCTGCGGGAACACGGCGGCCACTGCCCGTGTCCTTCCTGTCAGGCTGTCAGCCGTCAAGCGTCCGCCAGCGGGCTTCTGGGCCCGGCGGCGGAAGGCGGCAGGGCGCGGGGCATCAGCGCCACCGGCTATGTGTCATTGCTGGCCGTGCTGCTGCGGACTAAACTTGTGCGCGAGGACGGAGGCTTTGAATCCGCTCCGGCCATGCCCCTGGCCCGCAGGCTGGCCGCGTGCCTTGAGCCGGGCAAGGACAGCGGGGGCATGCGTTTGCGTCTGCCCCACGGCATGTGGCTGTGCGCAGCTGACGTGGAGGAACTGCTCAAGGTCAAGGCAGCCTTTGCCCTGGCGCTGGAAAGCCTGCTGGCGGCGGCGGGGCTTGCCCCCGGCGATGTGGCCGCCCTGTGTCTGGCGGGCGCTCTGGGCGAACACGTGCGGGCGCACGACCTTGAAACGCTGGGCTTTTTGCCTTCGGCTCTGGCCCCGCGCCTGCGGGCTGTTGGCAATGCCTCTCTGGAAGGCGCGGCCCTGCTGGCCCGCAACGCGCATATGCGCGAAAACCTGGCCGCACTGTGCGCCACAGCTCGACTACTACCCCTTGTGGAAGAAAAGAATTTTCATCAGAACTATTTGCGCCACATGCGCTTTGGAGCATAAATGTCAGATCAGCAAAGAAAAAAACCGCGTCCGGACCGTTCCCGCAACGGCGAAGCCTCCCGTGAAAAGCCCGCAGACAGACCTGCGAAAAGGCCCGCCGACAGGGACAGGTCAGCAGACAGGTCAACGGACAAATCCGCGGACAGGCCAGCAGACAGGCCTGGGCGTCCAGGCGCACCCCGTTCCGGCGGCAAGCCCGGCGGCAAACCCGGCGACTCGCGCAGTGGCAGACCCGGCAATGATAGGGGCGGTGAAGGTCATTCCCGGCCCGACAGGGCAGGAGCGGGTAAACCCGGCGGCTCGCGCAGCGGCAGGCCAAATCAGGACAAGGGCGGCGAAGGTCATTCCCGGCCCGACAGGGCAGGAGCGGGCAAGCCCGGCGGCTCGCGCAGCGGTAGGCCCAACCAGGACAAGAGTGGCGATGGCCATTCCCGGCCCGACAGAAGCCGTCCGGACAAATCCCACGCGGACACAGGCAGACCCGAAAAGGCTTGGCCCGAAAAATCCGGGGCCAAAAAATATGAGCCCAAAAAATATGAGCAGGACAAGGGCAGACCCGGCAAAAACGGGTCTGACAAAAACTGGTCCAACGAGGGGCGTGACTCGAATCGGAGTCAGCATAGGGGCCAGGACAGAGATCAGAACAGAGACCAGAACAGGGGACGGAATAAAGATCAGGACAGAGACCAGAACTGGGGTCAGAATACAGGCAGGGGAAGGGGCAAGGACAACGGGCCGCGTCCGCCGCATTCTGACAGGCCACGCTCTGACGCGCCGCGCTCCGGCAGAAGGGGCGCGCCTGCCGAAGGAAGACCCGGCGCAAGGAATGCTTTTGAGCGCGCTGATGGTCAGAATAGAAACAGAGATGGCTTCAACAGGGACGAACGCAACAGGGATGGGTTTAATAGGGACGGACGCAACAGGGATGGCTCCAACAGGGATGGGCGGGAATTCGCATCGGCCCGTGCTCCGCGTCCGGCAATCACCTCCGGCAATGCCTGGAAGGGAGCAATGCCGCTGTTTCCGCCTTTGACGGAAGAGGCGCGCGCCATTCTTGACCAGCTGCCAAAAGTGCTGGCCCGAGTGTGGCCCCTGAGCGCGGCCCATCGCCGTTCTCTGCCTGACGACATAGCCCGGCTGTCGCGCCTGCTCACGACCGAGCGGGCGGCCCTTGACCGCCCCTACTGGAGTACCCCGGCCTTTGTCAGCGCGTATCTGTACTATTTTCTGCCCTGGAATCTGGTGCGGCTCACCCGCCTGCTGGCGGCAATGCCCCTGCCTGACCCGCAGACCGTCGCGTCTCAGGGCGGCAAGGCTCTGCTGCTCGATGTGGGCTCCGGGCCGCTGACCCTGCCTTTGGCCCTGTGGTTGGCCCGCCCCGAATGGCGGCAGGCTCCCATTCAGGTGCTGGCTCTGGACAGTTCCTCGCAGCCGCTGGAACTGGGACGCAGCCTGTTGCATGAAGTGGCAGCCCTGACATTCCATCAGCCCTGGCAGGTGCAGACCGTGCGGGCGCCGCTGGAACAGGCAGCGCGTCAGGCCGCGCCGTTGCTGGCCGGAGGGCAGGCACGACCCTGGCTGGTCAGCGCCGCCAATGTGCTCAATGAATTGCGTTTCGGCAAAAAAAGCGGGCGCGCCAGCGCTCTTGATTCCTACGACGATGACGATGCCCTCCTGATGGGAGGGATGGATGATCCCGATGTGGATGGGCGCGCCGATTCAGGCCAGTCTGCAGACCCGGACGAGCGGCCCGATGATTGCCGTCAGGAGCGGCTCGCGCGTTTTCTGGACGCGCTTGCACCGCTGTTCCGCAGCCATGGCCGTCCCGCCACGGACGGCGCGGAGGGGCCGCCTGCAGGCCCGAACCTGCTTTTTGTGGAACCCGGCACGCGTTTGGGCGGTTCCACCATTATGGACCTGCGCCATCTGGCAGTGGAGGGCGGCCTTACGGCCCTGGCCCCGTGCCCGCATCAGGCGGCCTGTCCGCTGCTGAGCGGTCAGGGGGGGCGCACCTGGTGTCACTTTACCTTTGGCAGTGAAGACGCGCCCAGATGGCTTGAGGACCTTTCCGCTGATGCCGGACTTGGCAAAAGCGGTCTGAGCCTTGCGCCGCTCCTGCTTTCGCCCGTAGCGGCTCCAGAAGTTGCGGCCGGCCAGGAGCAGGGACGCAAAACTTCAGGAAGCATGAAGGCCCGTGTGCTCACAGCGGCTTTTGACGTTCCCGGTCTTGCGGGCCGTGGGCGCTATGCCTGTGCCGCCTGTGGCCTGTTATTGCTGGAAGATGCCGAAGGGCTGCCGTCCGGTAGTCTGCTTGAGGTGCAGGTGTCCCCGGATGCACGACGCGACGCCAAGAGCGGCGCGCGCATTGTGCGGCGGCCTGGTTCTGGGGCGGCGTCACATGCCGGGCCTGGTTCTGCTCCTTCGGCCCCCTCGGCGCGTTCGGCCCATCCGGCCCGCCCGACTCATCCGGGCCGTCCGGCTGCTCCGGCTCCGCATCGGCCATTTTCCCCGCGTAACTCCGGCAGGCCGCAAGGGCGTGGCGGAAAGGGTAGAAAAAAAGCGTAAATCTATTTTTTACGCAGGACCAACCCCCACAAGACGTGCCCCCCGTGCGCTTTGTGGGGGTTTTTTGTATGGAGAATCGCTCTTAATAAAAATATCTATCAGTATGTATAGTCATTTAATTCAGACTGTTATTTCTGAGCGTTAGGGCACGGGGGGTTTTATTTGCCCTCCAAGCGTGTATACTCGGCCATGGTCCCGCAGGACCGTTTTTGCCCTGCACAACTTCAAGACAAGGTTATCATTCCCATGCTCGCACAGCCCAAAGATCTCCCTGAGCCACAGTTGAAGCCCAATACCGAAGTCGTTTTGCAAAAGCGTTATCTGCGCAAAAAACCGGACGGACAGATCGTCGAAACTCCACGCGATCTTTTTTGGCGCGTGGCAGCCGCCATTGCCGTTGAAGAAGAAAAGTACGAGGGCTCCAGCAAGAAGAGTGGGCAGTTGGCCCGCGATTTTTATGATCTCATGACCAGCTGGAAGTTTCTGCCCAACTCGCCGACGCTCATGAACGCGGGCACAGACCTTGGGCAGCTCTCCGCCTGCTTTGTGCTGCCGGTGGGCGACTCCATTGAAGAAATTTTTGACGCCGTCAAGTACGCGGCCATGATCCACAAGTCCGGCGGCGGCACCGGTTTTTCCTTTTCTCGGCTGCGCCCCAAAGACAGCCGGGTAGGCTCCACCGGCGGCGTGGCTTCCGGCCCAGTGTCCTTTTTGCGCATCTTCAATACCGCCACGGAGCAGATAAAGCAGGGGGGCACCCGGCGCGGAGCCAACATGGGCATCCTGCGGGTGGACCATCCGGATATTCTTGAATTCATCGGCGCCAAGGAAAAAGAAGGCGAATTCAATAACTTCAATCTTTCCGTGGGGCTGACTGAAGCCTTCATGCAGGCTGTGGAGCGGGACGAGCAGTATGATCTTGTGTCCCCCAACAACGGCGAGGTCATGAAGCGCCTGCCCGCGCGCGAGGTTTTTGACCTGCTGGTGCGCAAGGCCTGGCTGTCGGGCGACCCCGGCATTGTCTTTCTGGACCGCATCAACCGCGACAACCCAACGCCTGACCAGGGCGACATAGAATCAACCAACCCCTGCGGCGAGCAGCCTCTGCTGCCCTTTGAGGCCTGCAACCTGGGTTCCATCAATCTTTCCTGTTTTTATGTTCCCGGGCACGAAAACGATGCGGATCCTGTCGCCAAGGGCATAGACTGGGACGAACTGCGCCATGCCGTACATCTGGCGGTGCGCTTTCTCGACAATGTCATTGACGCCTCGCGCTTTCCCCTTGACCGCATCAGCGAAACCGTGCGCAAAAACCGCAAGATCGGCCTGGGCGTTATGGGTTTTGCCGACCTGCTCTTTCAGCTTGGCGTGGCCTATGATTCGCAACAGGGCATTGACCTTGGCGAGCGGCTCATGGCCTTTGTGCAGGATGAAGGGCACAAGGCGTCGGCCCTGCTGGCCCAGGAGCGCGGGCCCTTCCCGGCCTACGAAACCTCTGTGTATGGACGCCGCAAGCTTGGGCCGTACCGTAACGCCACGGTAACCACCATTGCGCCTACGGGCACGCTCTCCATCATCGCTGGCTGCTCGTCCGGCGTGGAACCGCTTTTTGCCCTGTGCTTTACACGCAATATTCTGGACGGCGAACGCCTTGTGGAAGTGAATCCGCATTTTGCGGAAGCGCTTGAGAACGGGGGCCTGTTCAGCCATGAGCTGATGGACGCGGTGGTGGCCAGGGGCTCCATCCAGGGCATGGACTATCTGCCCGCCCCCCTGCGCAAGGTCTTTGTGACCGCTATGGATATAACGCCGGTGTGGCATCTGCGCATGCAGGCGGCCTTTCAGCGCCACACGGACAATGCCGTGTCCAAAACCGTCAATCTTTCCAACAGCGCCACAGAGCAGGACATCCGCGAAATATACTGGCTGGCGTATCAGGAAGGCTGCAAGGGCGTCACCGTATACCGCGACGGCTGCAAGAGCATTCAGGTGCTCGCCACTGGCGAGGGACAGAAGAAAATGGACGGCGAATCCGCGCCCGAAGCGGGCACGTCCGGGCAGCAGGGCAGCGCGCCTGCCGCCGCTTCACCTATCGCGGCTCCTTCTTCTATGGTGCGCAAGCGTCCCGACGAGGTGCAGGGCTTCACCCGCAAGGTGCAAACGGGCCTTGGGGCCATGTATCTTACAGTCAATGAGGTGGATGGCAGACCCTTTGAGGTCTTTGCCACCATTGGCAAATCCGGCCGCTCCATTACCGCAAAGGCCGAGGCCATAGGCCGCCTTGTTTCTCTGGCGCTGCGCTCCGGCGTGCATGTGCGCGACGTTGTGGCGCAGATCAAGGGCATCGGCGGCGAACATCCCGTATTTCGCGGCAAGGGCCTGCTGCTTTCCATTCCTGACGCCATTGCCTGGGTGCTGGAGCAGCGCTACCTGAAAGATGAGGTTGTGGATACTGTCAGTGATCTGGCCGCCAACTGCTGCCCCGACTGCGGCGAAAAACTTGTTTTTCAGGAAGGTTGCCTGATCTGCCCTGCATGCGGCTTTTCCCGCTGCGGGTAGACAGAGTCGTCACGAGCGCCTTTCCAGTTATTTCTGCGTCGAACTTCGCCTTTTATTCCGCTCGGGCGCCATCAGAGTGCACTTCCTGCATAAAAGGTTCGTTCTCCCTGATATGACTGGAAATTCATCTCGTGACAACACTGTCTGGGGCGGGTTCTTTTTGAGGACATATCTCAAAGGTAACATTCTCTCTCAGGATTATTCATGAAGTGGATAACCCATCAGGCCACGGCCGTAGCTGCGGCCCTGGCCCTGCATCTGCCCGTTGCCGGAGTGGCGGCGGCCTGCGTCGGGGCTGTCATGCCCGACGTGCTGGACCAGCGCATGGCGGGCCTTGCCCCCACCAGACGCGGGAGGCAAAAAATATTCAATGCCGTACACAGGGGAACCACCCACTGGTTTGGCTGGTGGCTGGCCGTGTGTGCGGTTGCTTTTGCGGTGCCCGGCCTGCAACTCGGCCCCATGGGGCGTGACGTACTGATGGGGCTGGGCTTCGGCGGCCTCAGTCACGTGGTTCTGGACATGCTGACGCCATCGGGCGTGCCCCTTACGCCCTTTTCACGCAGCAACAAGTTTTCGCTCAAGCTGTGCTCTACAGGCAGCCTGGGGGAATACTGCTTTTTGCTTTGTGTTGTGGGGCTTGTGTGGTGGTTCTACGGCGCTGACCTCTTAAAGGTGACGCGGCATCTGGCGCACACGAAAATATTGTAGGCTGTCACAGCCTTTTTCTGCCTGTCGGTTTCCGGCGCGGCGGACGCAAGCGGCCTTGCCGCACCGTCCCCGCGCTGGCGTTTTTTTGGCATTATTGCCGGGCAGCAGGGGAGAGTATTTTAGTTCTGGAATGCTTTGTGGGGGAGGGACCCTTTTGCAAAAGGGTCGCCTCCCCCACGCCCCGACCCCCTAAAACTTTTAACGTGTTTTAGAGCAGTTTACGGATGAAATGAGTTGACCACTCTGCAAGGATTTTTTCAGAAAATCCCTGCCACGAAATGCGAACTGGCAGGCTTTGGCCTGCCGTAAGCGAGCATTTCAAGTGTTAAATGCTCCGGCATGTTACAAGGTGTGTTCTGGTTTGAAGCTGAAATGTCAAAGGCAGAGTCTGCCGGGCACCACATCATCGTAAATTTTTTGTGCTCATGCCTGCGATTGCTAAATGTTACGTGAGGTTATTGTAAACTCTTGAAGGAGGGGCGTGCATGGGATAGTGCCGATATAGTTAACATAAATGAAATATACGCACTATTGTCTTTGAAAAAAAATGGCAGTAGTCTTTATCTGAGCTCACATCGTGCGCTGAATTCAAGTTGCGTAACTCGCGAAAATATTTTCTTTATGCGCAGGTTTTGCACGCCTGCTGCCATCAAAGTCAATATGGAGTGTCAGTTATGTGCGAATCAGACATTAAGAAAATGCTTGCTTCGGTTGATGTCTCCATAGACGGCCCCCGTCCCTGGGATATTCAGGTTCACAACAACAAATTGTATGGCCGCGTTCTGCGCTTTGCCAACCTTGGGCTGGGCGAGGCCTATATGGAAGGCTGGTGGGACTGCAAGGCCCTGGATCAGTTCTTCTGCAAGGTTTTACGCGGGGGGCTTGAAAGGCGCTTCCGTTTTACACTGCCTGTCCTGCTTGAGCTTGTCTCCTACCTGTTCCGCAATCTTCAAAGCCCCGACCGCGCGCACATGGTGGCGGTACATCACTATGATTTCGGCAATGACGTGTTTGAAGCCATGCTCGACACCTCAATGCAGTACAGTTGCGCCTTCTGGCAGGGGGTAGACACGCTTGAAGCGGCGCAGCGGCAGAAGATGGACATGATTTGTCGCAAGCTCATGTTACGGCCAGGCATGCGCGTTCTTGACATCGGCTGCGGCTGGGGCGGGCTCGGAAGGTATATGGCACGCGAGTATGACGTAAGCGTTACCGGAGTGACGGTTTCAAGGGCTCAGGCCCAGTATGCGCGTGAACGCAGCCAGGGTCTGGACGTGCGCTGGCTGTTGCAGGATTACCGCGCCCTTACAGGTACCTATGACCGTATTGTTTCCGTCGGGATGTTCGAGCATGTGGGGCACAAGAATTACGCCGTCTTTATGGACAAGGTGCGCAGTCTGCTGGCAGAGGACGGTCTTTTCTTGCTGCACACCATCGGGACCAACGAGCCCCATCACAGTGTGGACCCCTGGATAGAAAAGTATATTTTCAAAAACGGCATCCTGCCCAGCATTTCCCTTTTGGGAAAATGCTCTGAAGGCCGCTTTGTAATGGAAGACTGGCACAACTTTGGCGCGGATTATGACAGGACGCTCGTATGCTGGGCCGACAACTTCATCAGGGGAAGAAAAGAAGGCAGGTTTCAGTGCAGTGAACGACAAAGCCGCATGTTCTTGTACTACCTGTTGAGTTGCGCTGGAGCTTTTCGCGCGCGTGACCTGCAACTGTGGCAGCTTGTATTGAGTCCGGGAGGCGTCGCGGGCGGGTATGCCCGGCCCTGAGTTTATGACTTCGCTCTGTCATTCCTCTTGCCTTGCATTGGGGGCGGCGTTATGGCTTCTGCTTGTGCCATGACGCCGTCTTTATTGGACGGGGTATTCCTGCGACGGAGCGTGCTGTGAACGGGATTCTTGCATTCAAGCTGATCATAACGCCCCTGCTGGTGTTGATCTGTATGCTCATCACCCGCCGGTGGGGAGCTTTTGTCGGGGGCGTGGCGGCTGGTTTGCCCGTGGTTTCCGGCCCCTTGTCCTTTTTTCTGACTCTTGAGCAGGGGACGGCCTTTTCGGCGCAGGCCTCGTACAACACACTGCTCGGCATCGACGCCAACGGGCTGGCCGCTGTGGCCTATCCCTGGCTGGCTGTGCTGGGCATCCCCTGGTATCTGGCCATCGGTCTTTCGCTAGGCATTTATTTTCTGGGCGGCTGGCTTGTGCAGTTCTTGCCCTATTGGCCCCTGGCCGCCTTTGCGCTTTCCCTGCTGTCGCCCCTGCTGGTGCTGGTCTGCCTGCCCCGGCAAGACTCCCCGGAGGCCGCGCAGCCCCAGCACTCGCGCTGGTGGCTTATTGCCGCCCAGATGGGCTTTGGTTCGCTGCTGGTCTATGTCGTCACCGAGGTGGCCCACTGGCTTGGGGCGGGCTGGAGCGGCGTGCTGATGTTCTTTCCTGTGATGATCTGCGCCATGGTGCCCTTTATACACGCAACGCAGGGGGCAGGGGCAGTGGTGCGCATATACAGGGGGCTCATGGCCGGATGGTTTGGCTGCATAGCCTTTGCGGCCATTGTCATGGCTCTTGTGGAGCGTCTGCCGCTATGGCTGTGCTATGTGCTGGCCACAGCAGCGGCCCTTGGCGCCAGCGCTGCCGTCACCCTCGTGCAAAAACGCATGAAGGCCGCCTGATCTGTGCTGGCGGCCTTTGGCGTGATTTATGGCGTGATGCCGGGCGGCTGCTCGGCTGCAGCGGCGTGCCATGCCCTTTGAGAACATGTATTCTCAAAGGGCATGTGCGTTATGATAATAAAACGTCCGTAACGGCAAATAACTGGTGCGATGGCATGATGCGGAAGACGCTGTTTCTTGAACCCCTGCTCTAAATCACAAAAACTTTGCAGCATTGTAAAATACAGTAAAGGTTTTAGGCAGTGTCGTCACAAGATGAATTTCCAGTCATATCAAGGAGAACGGCCTTTTAAGCAGGGAGTGTACTCGGATGGTGCTCGACCGGAATAAAAGGCGAAGCTCGACCAGAAATAACTGGAAAGGGGCTTGTGACGACACTGTCCAGGGGAAGGGGGTGTGGGGGAGGGACCCTTTTGCAGAAGGGTCCCTCCCCCACAAAGCATTTCAATTCCAATGTGGCAGCGTGTTAGGGAAACGCTGATTAAAGAGCCTCCTGGAAACGCGCAGTTATTTCGTTTGGCAAGGCGCGATCTTTTTTTGAAGCAGGAGTGGACTCTTCCGTCCTCGACTGTTTCAAAAAAAGTGAAGCAACGCCGCCAAACGGAATAAATCAGCGTTTCCTTAGCTTTTGGGCCTGTCGCCGATAGCTGCGGTAATTTGCGCTTCTGCCGCCAGTTTGCCATCCACAAAGGCGCGGGCTTCCATTTTGCAAAGTTTGAGCTTCATGCGCAAATTGGAGCATTCCAGGTCGAGGCGGTCGCCCGGCACCACCTGGCGGCGAAATTTCACGCCGTCGAGGCCGGTGAAGAGAAAGAGTTTGTCGTCCAGGTCGCCCATGTCCGCAGTGGCCAGCAGGCCGCCCGTCTGGGCCAGAGCTTCAAGAATGAGCACGCCGGGCATAATGGGCGCATCGGGAAAATGCCCCTGAAAAAACGGTTCGTTAAACGTCACGTTTTTATAGGCCTTTATGTGCGAATCAGGCACGCATTCCACCACCCTGTCCACCAGCAGGAAAGGGTAGCGGTGGGGGAGCAGGCGCATAATACGCTGTATGTCCATGCTTTGGGGCTGAGGGGCTGATTCCTGCATGTGGCCTCCTGGGTATTTCGGGCAGGGCGCGGGGCGGCCCATGATTGCCCGCTGGAATGTTGAAACTTTTGAGCATGTAACACTTGAAATACGCGCTTATGGAGGGCAAAAGCCTGCCTGCGCGCATTTCGTGGCAAGAATTTTCTGGAGAATCCTTGCAGAGCAGTTAACTCATTTTATTCGTAAACTGCTCTAAACACTGGCACGCCGAAGCGCAACGGTCTTGCCGACCCGATGGCAGCCGTCAATAAAAAAAGCCTCTCGCCCCGTCAGGGTCGAGAGGCTGTATTGCAGACGTAAGGAGACGGAACTATTTTTTGCCGCCCTTGTCGTTCTTCTTTTCTTTGTAAAGCTTGTTCACTTCGGTGAGCACGTCCTGGGTCAGATCCATTGACTGGTCGGCATACAGAACGCCGCCGGCGGTCACGTCCACCACGAAGTTGAAACCCTTGGAGCGGGCCACTTCATAGGTGGCGCTGAAAACCAGGGTAACCATGTCTTGACGCAGTTTGACTTCTTCCTGCTCAACTTTGCGCAGGAAGTTACGGGTCTTCTGGTCCAGATCCTGTTTGGCGCGAATGAACTCAAGTTTCTTTTCTTCACTGACCTTGGGATTCTTGAGGGCTTCGGCTTTATTTTTCAGAGCTTCGCCCTGCTTTTCAAGAGCAGAGCGTTCTTTGCCGAACTTGTCTTCCATCTGCTTTTTGGCAGCTTCGGCGGGTTCGCTCTGAGTGGCCACCGTTTGCATGTCCACAACGCCAATTTTGGCAGCAGGCACGGCATTGCTGTCAGCCGCAAGCGCCGTTCCAGCCATGAGCATGCAGACCACTAAGGTCATCATCAAAACCTTGCGCATGTAAAGTACTCCTTCCCCGATTGCTGTTTTTTATCTCGTCCTTGCGGAATTGGGATGACCCTCGCGCCGTAAGAAACTTGTATAATGGTAGGTTAATGCAGCCCCCACTCACGTTGCACAAGCAGGGAGGCATGGTTGCCGCGCCGGTACAATTGGGCTTTAGTGTTGCTAATACTTCAGCGCGGCGCGTATTTGAAATCCCTGCATCACATAGCACCAGCGCTTTCGGGCGTCAAGGAATTCTGGGCAGTCCGCTTTTTTAACAGTCGGTCCTTGTATGCAAGTATGCCCTCGGCCAGTCCTTCGGCCAATGTCAGCCGGTATTTGGCGTTGGCGAGGTTACGGGCTTCTTCGGCGTGGGTGCAGTAGCCAAGCTCAACCAGTACCGCAGGCATCTGCGCGCCAAGCAGTACATGGAAGGGCGCGGATTTGACGCCGTTATTGCGTACAGTATACTCGCGTTTTTTCAGTCTGAAAAGAGTAACGCGCTGGATATCCTGAGCAAGTTTTTTTGATTCATCAACTCTTGCAGTAAGCATCACATCAGCCAGCATCTTTTGCATATCGCCAAGGCGATGATCACTGCCAGCGTTTTCCAGTGCCGCAACTCGCGCGGCTTCGGCGTTTTGGGCCAGATCAAGATAGTAGGTTTCAAAGCCGTTGACCGATTTGTCGTCGTTGGCGTTGACGTGGATGGAGACAAAAAGGTCTGCCCCTACCTCATTGGCGCGGGTTGTGCGCTCGCGCAGGGAGAGCCCTGTGTCATTGGTGCGGCTGTAGACCACATCAACCCCGTTGGCTTGCAGCAAGCGCCCAAGGGTCGTGGCCACGTCCAGGGTAATGACCCGTTCAAGAATGCCGTTGTGGTGGGTGCCAGGGTCGCGGCCGCCATGTCCTGCGTCAATGAAGACTGTATGCACAGTAAGGCCCAGTTGGCGGGCCATGTCATTGACATGCCGTGGTTCGTCGGGCGAGGGAGCCTGCTCACGCGGCTTGTCCTGCCCGGCAAAGCCCCCATTCGCGCCCTGACGTGGAGGCAGGGCGGTATTGCCCGCCGCCACGCGCAAGACAATGCGGCAGGGGTTGCTTTCTGCCTGCGTGTCGAAGCGCCGCACGTCCCTGAAGCTGAACTGCATCACCGCGCCGCCGCCCTTACGGTCGCGCACGCGAACGGATTGCAAAAGACTGCCCTTGACCGTGACGCCCTGGCGCACATCCTTGACAACGGAAGCGTCGTCAAACTCCAGATACAGGCTGGAGCCCGCGCCTTTTTTGCCTTCTTCCAGCCGGGCGCGATAACGGGCCGGAGCGGAGAGGTCCAGCACGATTTCAACAGAGTTTTTGCTCAGTGAGTTCCAGGAAAGCGTGTGGACTTCAGGGGCCGCCACTGGCTGAGCGGAAGCCGGGCTGGCTTTGGCGCCGGGTGCGGCAGCGACATCAGAGCCGCCGGAAAGGCGCTGCCGCAGGATTTTGGCTTGCGGGAGCATGTCGCCCTGCGGGTACAGGGTGGCGATGGCGTCAAGCAGCTCAAGGGCTTCCTGCGGCTGGTTCAGCCGGTCCGCCTCAATGGCCGCAGCCCGAAGGAGGGCGTCGTCCGCCAGAGCGCTTTTGGGAAATTCCTGTGCGAGATTCAGGTAAAGGTCGCGAGCCTGACGGTATTCCGCAGCGAGGTGGGAGCAGTTGGCCAGGGATTCCTGACTTGAGGCCGCCCGAAAGAGCGCACCGGGGGATATGGCCCAATTTTTACGGCTTTGATAAATAAGCAGAAATTCCGCCGCCAGTTCTTCCCAGGGTTGACGCCAGCACGAGCGCACCTTGTCGGCGCTCAGGCTTTCCATGTCGGCCTTGGCCTTGCGGTAGCGCGGCAAAATCTGATCCTGGGGCAAGAGGGCGGCGGGGGCGGCCGCCGAACCAGTGACCGCTGGCGCAGATTGGGCTGACGAGGCAGAGGCGCCTGCATCAGCGCGCTTTTTATCCTTGTCCTGGGCTGGGGGGCTTGCGGCCTGGTCTTCGATGGAGGGCCTGCCTTCAGAAGCGGCGACCTGCCGGGCTTCGGGGGCTGTGCGCCCCTGCGCCGAGGCCAGAAGGGTTTTTTCCAGGGCCAGGGCTTCGGGCAGCATGTCGCCCTTGGGATACTGGGTCTTGATGCGGTTGAGAAGTTCCAGCGCGCCCTTGTCATCCTTGAGCCAGGCTGCGCGCAGTCTGGCGGCGTGAAAAAGGGCGTCGTCAGCCAGGCGGCTGTCGGCGTGGCGCATGGCTACCGCCTCGTAGCACTCTATGGCCTTGCGGGCATCAGCCTTGGCAAAGGAACGCCGGGCAAGTTCTTCAAGACTTTCAGCGGCGCGAAAAAGGGCGGCAGGACGGTTGGGCCAGCCGGGATCGGCATCATAGATGGCGCGAAACTCTGCAGCCAGTTTTTCCCAGGGTTCACGCAGATTGGCCTTTTTGGCGTCCAGGCGCAGCGTTTCAATGCCGGCCTTGGCGGTATCGTAGCGTTTGCCCGTGGGCGGCAACGACGTGTAGCCGGTGTCATAAAAGAAAACCACCAGCAGGCAGAGGGCCAGCAAGAAAAACACTGGCGGGGCAAGACGTCTGATGCCGTGCCTGGTTTGGCCGGAGGCCGCGCCTTGCCCTTGCGACCTGCCCTCAGGCGTATCCTGCGGAGGCCGCGGCGACGGGCTCCGGGACTGCGTCCGGGCCTTTGGAGGGCCCTGAGTAGGGGATGGGTTTTCTTTGCGGGCCACGGGTGTTCCTTACTCTGCTGGTGCGCGGCTGTCATTTTAGTGACAGTTCGCTGCTGTTTTTCTTGTGCTTGCGCCGGGTCGCCTGATGATATGCGGGCTTGCAGCCGTACGTTTTTTCGCCGCGTACGCCCATTGCACGCATATTTTGCACAATATATGCCAAAAAAGATTGACATGCAAAAAAGCGTGGCGCGGGGATAACCTCGCGCCACGCTTGCAGTTATGTATGGTCAGCCAGCTTTGTGGCTCCAGCCTTTGAGAGCAGATGCGCTCAAAGGCAATTTTTTCTAGAAGAACTGCCCCATGCTGAACTCAATTCTGCCGGAGGGCATTTCTTTGTCGTAATCCTGTATAAGCGGGATGCCGTAGGCTATCCGCAGGTCGCCCATGGGCGAACGCCAGCGAAGTTCCAGACCCGAGGAGGCGACAATGTACTTGTCCCAGTCATGAGCCATGGTCTTGGCGTCGATGTTGAAGCCGGAGTCCACAAAGGGCACCAGCGCGAGGCCCAGCTCTTTCTGGAAGGTCCAGATGTATTCAAGGTTGGCCACGCCCATGCGGTCGCCGCCGATCTGTTCGCCGCCGTGCTTGTAGTCGCGCGGCGAGAGGTCGGAATAGGAGTAACCACGGATGGTATCCATGCCGCCGACCCAGAAGCGCTCGAATACGGGCACCTTGTCGTCGGTGTTCTGGAACACGCCGCCGACGCGACCGCGCAGGTGGACAGTGTTTTGCGGGTTAAAGGACCAGAAACCCTGCCAGTCGGCAACGGATTTGACGAAGTTGTCCGTACCGCCGATGCCGCCGCCGCCGTATTCAGCCCACAGGCGGGCGATGGTGCCCTTGGTGGGGCGTTCCTTGCTGTCGGTGGTGTCGCGCAGGATGCGGCCCGAAACGGCGCTGGTCCAGTTAACGCCCTTGTAGTCCCGGATGTAGGGGGAACTGTTATCGGACACGTCGTAGAGGTAGTAGCGTTCCAGACGGTAACCGACGCCCACGGAGGTGTATTCGCCAATGGGGTACCCGAAGCGCACGGTGTCGCCTACGGTGTCCTTGGTGAAGTTGTCCCAGTAATCGTGGGTGTAGTAAATGTCGTTGCCAAAGGAGAGGTCGGTGTCATACACGCGCGGGTTGGTGAATGACAGGGTGCCCGACGTGCGCCGCCAGGAGAAGAAGCCCTGCAACTGCAGCCAGTAGCCGCGACCAAAGAGGTTGCGTTCCATGATGGAGGCGCTCACGCCCACGTCATAGTAGCTGGAGTAGCCGATACCGCCCATGATGGCGCCGGTGTTGGATTCCTTGACCTTGACCTTGAGGTCGACCTCGTCTTCCTGTCCCGTGGGGATAAGTTCCATATCCACAGCGCCGAAGTAGCGCAGGCGGTTCAGGCGTTCGTTGGAGCGGCGCAGCTTGGCGCCTTCATACATATCGCCGTCGCCCAGGCGCATTTCACGCAGGATGACGTTGTCGCGCGTCTTGGTGTTGCCTTCGACCACCAGACGGCGGATGAAAACTTTCTGCTTTTTGTTGACAAGGTAGCCCACGTCCACCTGATCGCTGCCGTCGTCGGCCTTCATCAGCTTGGTGTCCACCTCGGCAAAGGCGTAGCCGTAGTCGGAGTAGTAGTCGGTCAGGCGCTTGGAGTCTTCCTGCATGACCGAAAGGGAGAAGTACTTGTTGGACTTCTGCCAGTCGTCCATCTGCACGACTTCAAGCATCTTTTCTTCGCTGTCGATGACGTCGCCCGCGAAAACCACGTTGCGGACAGTATAGCGGGGGCCTTCGTTGACCACAAAGGTCACGTAGATGCCGTCATCCTTGTAGTCGACCTGGGGGGCGCTGACCTGAATGTCAATATAGCCTTCGTTGAGGCCGTACGCGGCGATGGCGTTGGTGTCGCGCTCAAGGTATTCTTCCTTGAGCACGCCGGTGCCTGTGAGCCACGAGAAGATGCCGCGCGGCTTGAGGGCCATGTACTTTTCAATGTCGCCCTTGCTCAGGGTTTTAAGGCCTTCGATATTAACTTCTTTGACGTAGAGCTTGTTGCCTTCGTCCACATTGATGACGAGCACCGCCCCGCGACCGCCTTGGCGGTCTTCAAGGCGGTAGTTGGCCTTGGCGAGATAGTAGCCTTCCTTGCGGTACAGCTCTGTAATTTTCTGCAGGTCGTCGGAAAGCACCTGCTCGTTGAGCACGTTGCCGGTTCTGGTGCCCATGGCTGCAAGGACGTCATCCTTGCTGATGCCCTTGGAGCCTTCCACCACGATGCTGTCGATGCGGGGTTTTTCCACCACGGTAAAGACGAGCACATTACCCTCAAGGGTGGCCTGCACGTCGCTGAAATATCCCATTTCCCAGATGCGCTTCACTTCTTCGTTGATGGCGTGGGCATCGGGGGTGTCGCCTTTACGGATGGTCAGACGCATGAGCACTGTGTCCGGGTCCATAACATTCATGCCGCGCACCTGCACGTCGGCAAGGCCGCCCTTGGCGGCGGCGGGCGCGCCCATGGGCACGAATCCCGGGCCGTTGTCGGCCAGTTGCGGCGCGGGGGCGGCGTTGACCTTGGTCATTTCGGCCGCGCGGCTCGCCAGGGTGCTGGCACAGTCGCTGAGGGCGACCAGAGAATTGCGCTCAAAACCTGCGGGCACGGCTTCGCCCTGCTGCACGGGAACAAGGCGGGTATCCATGCTGAAACCGTCGCCAAGCTGATTGAAACTGCCGTATATGACAAGCTGCGCGCCAGCCTGACGGCCCAGGACGCGCGCTGTGGCGAGGTCAATGTTCTCGCCGTGGCGTTGCTGCAACTGACGCGCCGCATTCATCGGCACGACGTTCATGCCGTTCTGCTTGAGCTGATCGGCAATGATCTGGGGTACATCACGGGCGGCATTGGGCATTTCCGGTCCGGCATTGACCTGAAAGGGCAACACAAGAACCAGTGGCCCCTGAGCGGCTCCTGCTTCACCGGGTGCAAGCTGTACAGCGCAAACCAGAGCTGTAATGCAGAGGATGTTAGAGAGAAGATTACGCAACGTTTTTTTCATACAGTGTCCCCGCTTTCAGTTCCAGAGTGCGGCCCATGCCTGCGGCCAGCTCCCGATTGTGCGTCACGACCACGAGGGTCATGCCCAGTTCGCGGTTAAGTTCGTTCATGAGTGTGCCCACCTGTGCTCCGGTACCTTCGTCCAGATTTCCGGTGGGCTCGTCGGCCAGCAGAACTCGCGGGCGCATCAGCACCGCGCGGGCAATGGCCACCCTCTGCCTTTCGCCGCCTGAAAGCGTAGAAATCTTGCTTTCCATACGAGCCGAAAGACCCACGCGTTCGAGCATTTCGCGGGCCTTGGGCATGATGGCGGTCTGGCGTTCGCCGCCGATGATGGCCGGCATGGCCACGTTCTCCACTGCCGAAAATTCCGGCAAGAGATGATGAAACTGAAAAACGAAGCCCAGCGTTCTGTTGCGGAAGGCCGCCTTCTGGTCAGGCGTCATGCGCGCCATGTCCTGACCATCAAAAAAGACAGCGCCCGTACTTGGAGTATCAAGAGCACCCATAAGATGCAAGAGGGTGCTTTTGCCAGAGCCGGAAGTTCCCACAATGGCCAGGGCCTCGCCTTCTTCCACGACCAGATTGATATTCTTGAGAATTTCAAGGTTTTCACCGGGTGCGGAAAAGATTTTGCCCACGTTAGAAAATTTATAGAGTGCGGACATGGCTATTCGTAGCGCAGTGCTTCCGCCGGTTCAAGGCGGGCGGCCTGGCGTGCCGGGTAAAGGGTGGCCAGAAAACACAACAGCATGGCGCTGACCCCGACGATGATCACGTCGGTGGTGGTGATGCTGATGGGCAGATGGTCAAGCGTGTAGACGTTTTCAGGCAGTTTGATGAACTGGTAGCGCTTGAGCAGCCACCCCAGCGAGAGGCCCAGCGCGTAGCCCAGCAGCGTGCCGATGACGCCAATGATGCTGCCCTGGAGCATGAATATGCGCCGTATCATGCCGCGCGTCGCTCCCATAGACATCATGATGGCGATGTCGCGCGTTTTTTCCATAACCAGCATGACAAGCGTCGTCACGATGGAGAAGGAGCCGATAAGCACGACCATGGTCAGCAGAATGAACATGCCGATCTTTTCCAGCTTGAGGGCCGCAAAGAGGTTGGCGTTCATCTCCATCCAGGAGCGCACATAAAAAGGTGAGCCAAGCTCGGTGGCCACGCGCGCCGAGGTCTGGTCCGCCTTGAAAAGGTCGTCAACGGTGAGCTCCACGCCGGAAAGGTATTTATCCGGCAGGCCAAGCACGTCGCGCGCGGCGGCTAGACTCACAAAGGCCAGTGACGAGTCGTATTCAAACATGCCTGTCTTGAATATGCCCACCACTTCAAAGGGGCGGATGCGCGGCGCGTAGCCGGAAGCCGTTTTTTGCCCGGAGGGCGAAAGCAGGTTCACGCGGCTGCCTTCCACAAGGCCAAGCCTTTTGGCCAGTTCTTCACCAATGATGAGGCCTGGCGTGCCTTCCTTTTGCAGGGCGGCGGCCGAGCCTGTGCGCATCTGGCGCAGCATGGAAAGCACGTGGGGGCCCGATTCCGGGTCAATGCCGCGCAATACCACGCCTTTTACGCCGTTTCCGGCGGAGAGCATGACTTCAGTGTAAATAAAGGGGGTCGCCCCGGTGACGCCCTTGACCGAGCGGATGCGATCCAGCAGGCCGTCGTCGTTTTCAAAGGCCGAGGGCAGGTAGGACATGACAATGGCGTGCGCGTTGGCGCCAAGGATCTTGTCGCGCATGTCGGTGGTCAGGCCGTTGTAAACGCCCAGCACGACCACCAGCGCGCCCACGCCGAGCGCAACGCCCATAATGGACATGAGTGAGATTATATAAATGAAGGTCTGTTTGCGCCTTGAAAAGAGGTAGCGCAAGGCTACGAAGAGTTCAAATGACATTTGCGGCATAGTGGCCCAGCTTGGCGGGATATTCAAGAGATTTTTTAGAGGAAAGGGGCCGTCGCCAGTTTCAGCAGGGTCAGCCGACAGCATCCTGCAGGCGTTTTTCGTTCCGGCGTGGCTCTGGCATGGCCAGGGCGCTGTCAGACATGGCGCGAACGCGGGGTGGGGCGGCTGGTGACAATTGTTTTTTTCTCATGGGGCTTTGCCCGTAAAACCGCGGCTTGTCAATGTCCACAGCGACACTGGCGGCCTTGTTTTTTGGGGCGGAAGGCGGACTGGCCGCAGGGTTTGGGCATGGGCTTTTGTCGTGCGCGCGAGCAAGCCGGTATGGGAAGGGTTGTCATTTTTTTATGACGATTGTCATTTTACTATGAATGCCTGTCTTTGGTATGTGATGTTTTTCTCAAAATATGCCTGTAATCACAGTTAAAATGAAAACAGTGAACTGGCACAGGAATTGCTTTGGCGGCTGCAATACGAAGATTCTATTGGTATCTGGCATTATTGCAGTGCTGCACTTCATGATTTGATAAGGTGTTTATTACAACTCTTCTTCTTTTCTTTTGATGGAGGTTCAAACCCATGCCCTATCCACGAAAGCGCGTCTGGATCATAGGCTGCGTAATTTTTGTGGCATGTGTGGCTCTGGCTGGCGGCGGAGTGGCGTACACCTCCAGTACGGACTTTTGCCTTTCCTGTCATGAAATGCGCGTTTATCAGGAAGAGATGCGTTTTTCATCACATGCCAAGGACGCGCAGGGCCAGGCCATTGGCTGCAGGCAGTGTCACATCCCTTCGGGCAATATCGCCCGCATGCTCGGCGCCAAGGCGTGGCTGGGCATCAAGGATGTGTGGGTGCACTCCGTTGATGGCGGCACTGACCTTAACAGGGCGGCCATGCAGCCTGTGGCCCGCCGCTTCACCGATGACGCCAATTGCAGGGCCTGTCATCAAAACCTGACAAAAAACGCCAAAAACGACGGGCCTGTCTCTGAAGAGGGCAGACTGGCGCACGAAAACTATGAGGGCAAGAACGGTCAGTCCCGCAGCGGTTGCGTGGGGTGTCACCGCAATCTTGCCCACCTGCCCGTGTTTGACGAACGCATACCCGCCAACCACACGTTCGCTCAGAAAATCAAGGAGATCCGGCCATGAAGTCCTGTAAGATCCTGATCGGTTCCCTGCTGGCCCTGCTGGTGCTTGCGGGCGGCTATTTCGGCTATATGGCCTGGGCCTTCCCGGGCGAGCGCTGCGAGGCGGCCAAACACCTTGCCGCGCCCAAGATGGAAGGGGACTGCTACAGTTGCCATGCCAAGAGCACGCCGCGCCTGGCCCAGGAGTGGTATGAGAGCAAGCACGGCGTCACCCTGGTGCGCTGCCAGACCTGCCACGGCATGCCTGACGGCAAGGGGGCCATCCCCTTTGCGCGCAAGCCCGGCGTCGAGGTGTGCGCGCGCTGCCACTCGCTTTCCATCCAGCGCATGGAAGCCAAGTTCGGCAAGCGTGACGACTGCGTGAGCTGCCATCCCTATCATCAGAGCCCCCTGCATGGCCGGGCTTATGAATATCGCATGCCTTCCAACAAGACGGACCTGTGATGCAAACCGGCAAGGCTGACTGCGGCAGACACAGGGGATTGCCCCGGTTTTCAGCGCCAGCCTTAACGGCAGCCATGGCCCGGTCTTCGTGAAGAGGGCAGGGCGCTTTGGGACGCAACGGACCCTTACGCCAGCTTAATAGCGAGGTTGAACACATGAGTACTTCACGTCGTGATTTTCTGAAATATTTTGCCATGTCGGCCGCCATGGCCGCGGCTTCCGGCACGGGACTGAGCACATTGGCCCATGCGGCCGACAACAAGCCCGAAAAATGGGTAAAGGGCGTCTGCCGGTATTGCGGCACGGGCTGCGGGGTTCTTGTGGGCGTCAAGGACGGCAAGGCCGTCGCCATTCAGGGCGACCCCAACAACCATAACGCGGGCCTTCTGTGCCTCAAGGGGTCGCTGCTCATCCCCGTGCTCAATTCCAAAGAAAGAGTGACGCAGCCCATGCTGCGCCGCCAGAAGGGCGGCAAGCTCGAACCCGTGAGCTGGGACGAGGCCCTCAACCTCATGGCCGCAAAGTTCCGTCACAGCATAGACACCTACGGGCCCAACTCCGTGGCGTGGTATGGCTCCGGGCAGTGCCTCACGGAAGAAAGCTATCTGGCCAACAAGATTTTCAAGGGCGGGTTCGGCACCAACAATGTGGACGGCAACCCCCGCCTGTGCATGGCATCAGCCGTTGGCGGCTATGTGACCACCTTCGGCAAGGATGAGCCCATGGGCACCTATGCCGACATGGACCAGGCCACCTGTTTCTTCATCATCGGGTCCAACACGTCCGAGGCCCATCCGGTGCTTTTTCGCCGCATAGCCCGCCGCAAGCAGGTGGAGCCGGGCGTGAAGATCATTGTGGCCGACCCGCGCCGCACCAATACCTCACGCATAGCGGACATGCACATCGCTTTTCGTCCGGGCACGGATCTGGCCTTCATGCACAGCATGGCCTGGGTCATCATCAATGAAGAGCTGGACAGCCCGCGCTTCTGGCAGCGGTACGTCTCCTTTATGGATGCCGAAGGCAAGCCTTCGGATTTTGAAGGCTACAAGGCTTTTCTTGAAAACTACCGGCCTGAGAAGGTTGCGGAAATATGCCGCGTGCCGGTTGAGCAGATTTACGGGGCCGCCCGCGCCTTTGCCGAATCCTCCGCCACCATGAGCCTTTGGTGCATGGGCATCAATCAGCGTGTGCAGGGCGTTTTTGCCAACAATCTCATCCATAACCTGCACCTGCTCACCGGGCAGATATGCCGCCCCGGGGCCACGTCGTTTTCGCTTACCGGGCAGCCCAACGCCTGCGGCGGCGTCCGCGACAGCGGGGCGCTTTCGCATCTGCTGCCCGCCGGGCGGGCCATCCCCAATCCCAAAAACCGGGCTGAAATGGAAAAGCTGTGGGGCCTGCCCGAAGGACGCATCGCGCCCGAACCGGGGTACCACACGGTGGCCCTGTTCGAGGCTCTTGGCAGGGGCGACGTGAAGTGCATGATCATATGCGAGACAAACCCGGCCCACACCTTGCCCAATCTGAACAAGGTGCACAAGGCCATGTCCAACCCCGAATCCTTCCTTGTCAGCATTGAGGCCTTTCCCGATGCGGTCACGCTGCAGTATGCCGACCTTGTGCTTGCCCCGGCTTTCTGGTGCGAGCGCGACGGCGTGTACGGCTGCGGCGAGCGTCGCTATTCGCTCATCGAAAAGGCCGTGGAGCCTCCGGCCCAGTGCCGCGCTACGGTCAATACCCTGGTGGAGTTCGCCAAGCGCGCGGGCGTGGACCCCAAGCTTGTGAACTTCAACAACGCCGAGGACGTCTGGAACGAATGGCGCATGGTCTCCAAGGGAACCACCTATGATTTCTCCGGCATGACACGGGATCGCCTGCGCAAGGAATCCGGTCTGATCTGGCCCTGCCCCAGCGAGGACCACCCCGGAACGTCCCTGCGCTATGTGCGCGGGCAGGATCCGTGCGTCCCGGCAGACCACCCGGACCGGTTTTTCTTTTACGGCAAGCCCGACGGCAAGGCCGTGATCTGGATGCGCCCGGCCAAGGGCGCGGCCGAGGAGCCGGATGCCGACTACCCTCTGTATCTTACGTCCATGCGCGTCATTGACCATTGGCATACGGCCACCATGACGGGAAAGGTGCCCGAACTGCAAAAGGCCAATCCGGCCGCTTTTGTGGAAATAAATGAAGAAGACGCGGCAATGTCTGGCATCAAGCACGGCGATAATGTCATTGTGGAGACGCGGCGTGACGCCATGGAGCTGCCAGCGCGGGTAAGCGACGTCTGTCGGCCTGGCCTTGTGGCTGTTCCGTTTTTTGATCCCAAAAAACTGGTGAACAAGCTTTTTCTGGATGCCACCGATCCGGTATCGCGTGAGCCTGAATACAAAATATGCGCCGCGCGCATTCGCAAGGCATAGGGGGGCATATGGCTATAGCGGGAATCGTGGTCAGTTCTCTGCGTGAACACCTGTTGCCCTTGTGCAGCGAGCTGCGGGCGACCAGGGGCGTGCTGGACGTGCAGGAAGTGCCGGAAGCGGACAAACTGGCCGTTGTGCTGGAAAGCCCGTCTCAGACCCTGCAGGGATATCTGGAATACGTGAGCGGGCTTCCCTACGTGCTGGCTCTCGACGTGGCCTTTATCAACTATGAGGATGATATGGACAGCACCGGGCACATGCCTTGCCCGCCGCATCGGCCCAAAGGACATGGGCCGTCGTTGGTGGTGGAAGGCGTGGGTGAGGGAGGGCTCCAATGAGCCTGCTTCTTCCGCCGCTGCGACCGCCCGGCGCGGCGGCGGAAGAAGATTTTTTGCGCCAGTGCGTGCGCTGCGGGCAATGTGTGACCGTATGCCCGCACAAGAGTCTGGAACTTATGGACGGCTTCGGG
The DNA here is from genome assembly GCF_002237645.1 of Desulfovibrio sp. MES5. Lineage (GTDB taxonomy): Bacteria > Desulfobacterota > Desulfovibrionia > Desulfovibrionales > Desulfovibrionaceae > Desulfovibrio. Next base: position 38,553 of record NZ_MJUZ01000016.1, on the reverse strand, counting down.
CGCTCGCGCCGGACGCCGCGTGTCGTGCCACGCGAAACGCCCTGTTATCTTTGCATGAAGTGCCCGCCTGTCTGCCCGTCCGGCGCGCTGAACCCCGCCGTCACGGACATGGCGCACGCCGGAATGGGGCGGGCCTACATACTGAAAGACCGATGTCATAACTATACCAACGGCGTCATGTGCATGACCTGCTATGACCGTTGCCCCCTGCGCGGTTCGGCCGTGGTTCTTTCAGGCGGGGTGGTGCCGGCCATAACCAAGGCCTGCGTCGGCTGCGGCATCTGCGAATACGTGTGCCCCGTGCAGGCGGTGGAGGTATGGCCCGCCTCTTCTCACCGCAGGCCTCTTTCCGCCGTGCCGACGCTGGATGCACCAGGGAGCGGCGTATGAAATGGTACACTCTGGCGCGTCGGTGCGCACAGCTGTCTGTTCTTGTGCTGTTCTGCATGCTGCCCTGGATCACTGCGGCGGGCTTTGGGCAGATCAGGGGCAGTCTTTTTTCCCTGCATTTTTTCGGACTTCCCTTTGCCGATCCTGTGGCCGCCCTGCAGGTGGCGGCAGAGGGAATGATGACCGCCGGGGCCCTGCTGTGGGGCGCGGTCTGCTCCCTGATTCTGGCCCTGTTTTTGGGACGGGTATTCTGCTCCTGGGTGTGCCCGTACGGCTTTTTGTCCGAACTGCTGTATGGGGTGGCCGCCCGGTGGCCCCGGTCCAAGGCCGCGCCAAAGCGTGAAACAGCCTCCGCGAAGCATGCCCTGGCCTTTGCCGCCAAGGGTTTTATACTCGTGGCGGGACTGTCTCTGGTCATTTTGCTGGAATATCCGGTTCTCAATGTGCTGGGCATGCCCGGTGAACTTTCTCTGGTTCCCGTGCTGGTTTGGCAGGGCGCGGGAGTGTTGTTTCTGCTGTCGGCGCTGGCTCTGCCCGCAGCGGCGCTGGCGCTGGAAGTGATAAGCGGCAGGCGGCTGTGGTGCCGGTATGTCTGCCCGCAATCCGTGCTGTTGGGGACGGCGGCCCGCTGTCTGCCCGCAAAAGCGCCGGGTCTGCGCATTGGCTGGACTGCCGCGCACTGCAGTTGCCGGGGAGAAGCGCCGTGCAGGGTCGCCTGCCCGCTGCAACTCAACCCCAGACGGCCGGACGGGCCGGAACGCCGGGACTGCACGGTTTGCGGCGAATGCCTGCGAGCCTGTGAAAGCCGGGGCGGGGCGCTGGGATGGAAGGTTTTTCACAGGCAGCACGGACGGCCCGAAGACTGAGCGTGTTTCTCTGGCTGTTTGCCCGCTCGTTTGTGAGGCTTTTTGCGGCGAAGCGCCCCGGCGCTGTGTGAGCGGACATTAGGCGTGCAGATGCAAGCGCGGGCTTCACGCGTCAGCAGCTACCCGTTCAATTGAAAATTGAAATGTACTATTTCAACATTATTCGGATCTAAAAACGCACGAGCCGTAAAGGCGTGCCCACCACGTGAAGAGGGCCGTTCCCAAAGGAACGGCCCTCTTGAATTAGGCAAAATCGTGATGGTGGGCTCGGGCCTCGCGCAGATTACCTTTGAGAATATATATTCTCAAAGTTTAATGCACGCCCACTACGGCGTTTAACCGCGCAGATAAACTGCGCTTACGCCTCCGTGGCGAACGCCTGCTCACGCAGCGGCCAGAGCGCGATTAGAGCAATGTAAAAGTTATATTGCTCTAAATCTCGGGCCGCAGCAGGGGGAAGAGGATAACCTCGCGGATGGAGGCCGAATCCGTCAGCAGCATGACCAGCCGGTCAATGCCCACGCCCTGACCGGCAGCCGGGGGCATGCCGTATTCAAGGGCGCGCAGGTAATCTTCGTCCATGTTGTGGGCTTCATCGTCACCGGCTTCTTTTTCGCGCACCTGCTCTTCGAAGCGCAGGCGCTGGTCAACGGGATCGTTGAGTTCGGAAAAAGCGTTGGAAAGCTCGCGGCCAGTGATGAAAAGCTCAAAACGGTCGGTGAGGCCGGGGTTTTTGTCGCTACGGCGCGACAGCGGCGAGATTTCCGTGGGGTAATGGTAGATGAAGTGCGGCTGGATAAGCTTGCCTTCAACGTCAAGGTCAAAAAGCTTGGCGTGCAGTTTCTGCAGGCTTTCGCTGTCTGCGGCCTTTTCGCCCTTCTGCCGGATATAGTTCTGCACACGACTGTAATCGTTGTAGAACTCAGGCTGATGCCCGCCAATGACGGTGAGCGAATCGTAGAAGCTCATGCGCGTCCACTTGCCGGGCGTAAGGTCGATCATATCCCCCTGATAGGGCACCACGGTGGAGCCGCACGCGCATTGGGCAAGATGGGCAAAAAGCTGTTCGGTCAAATCCATGAGGTCTTCAAACGTGGCGTAGGCCCAGTAGAATTCGCACATGGTGAATTCTGGATTGTGCCGCGTGTCGATGCCCTCATTGCGGAAGTTGCGGTTGAGCTCAAAAACCTTTTCAAAGCCGCCCACCAGCAAACGCTTGAGATACAGCTCCGGCGCGATGCGCATGTAGAGGCCGATATCCAGCGCGTTGTGATGCGTCTTGAAGGGGCGGGCGGCTGCGCCGCCTGCCAGGGGCTGCATCATGGGCGTTTCCACTTCCATAAAGCCCCGGTCTTCCATAAAGCGGCGGAACTCGCGCACGATAAGGCTGCGCTTGAAGAATATCTCGCGGGCGCGCGGCGTGACGATAAGGTCCACATAGCGCTGGCGGTAGCGCGTTTCCATATCCTTGAGCCCGTGGTATTTTTCGGGCAGGGGGCGCAGGGAACGCGTGATGAGCTTGATGTTGCGGCAGGCAATGGTCAGTTCGCCCGTCTTGGTGCGGAACAGATGCCCGGAAACACCGACGATATCGCCAATATCCAGTTTTTTCACCAGATTGTGCGTCGCTTCGTCCAGGTGTTCGCGCGCGGCGTAGCACTGCACGCGGCCCGTCTGGTCCATTATATGGAAGAAGGCCACCTTGCCGAAGGAGCGCAACGAAACAATGCGCCCGGCAATGGCAACGACGTCTTCCTGGCTCTCAAGGGCTTCGCCCTCCAGGTCGCCAAATTTGTCCAGTACCCAGGAGATGGAGTGCTCTTTTCGAAAATCATTGGGAAAGAGGGGCACGCCCGCATCCAGCAGATCGCAGGATTTGACCACGCGGTTTTTTACGACTTCATTAAGTCCTTCGCGGCTGGCAAAGCTTTCCAACATGGGCATGAAATAGCCCGCGTGCTGCGACTTGGTGCCTAGTTTGATAGTAGGCTTTTTAATCTTCTTTTCCCGATTTTCCACTGAGAAACTCCTGAGATGCCTAGTCTTAAAGGATTGTAAGGGTATGCCATTCACTGAAAGGCGTCAAGGACGGCGTGCCCAATGCTTTTCAGCCGCCCGTGGAGCCTGTTGCCCCTTGAAGTTCGCGGTGGTTGCGTATATAGCAGTGCTTTCCGTGACAACATCCGCACGGCTCTGCCCGCGGTATATTTCCGCAAGGATTACCTCATGCACAAGTATACTGCCTCATTTTTGGGGCGCGACTGCCCCGGCGTTGTAGCCGCTGTCAGTCGTATTCTTGAAGAAAACGGCTGCAATATCGAAGAAGTGACCCAGACCATACTTTCCGGAGAGTTTGCCGCCATATTTGTGGTGGCGGCTCCTGACGGGACAGATGCCGAGAATCTGCGCCAGAATCTCAGCGCCAGCCTGGCCGAAGCCAAGGTTGACCTGTCTGTGCTGGTGCGTCCCGCCATCAAGGGGCAATGGGGGCAGGACCTGCACTGCGAACCCTTTGTGGTCACTGCCGACGGACCGGACAAACCCGGCCTCATCGCGGCCATGAGCCGCGTATTCGCCCGTCATGACGTGAACATTGAAAGCCTCAAGGCCATTCTGGGCGAAGGTGGAACCAACCACGCCCTTTTTGTTTTTGAGGTCATGGTTCCCGACTCCGTGGATCTTGGCCGTCTGCGCCGTGAACTCTCCTGTGAAGGGCAGAGCCGCGATTTGCGCGTGAGCGTGCAGCACCGGGATATTTTCGAGGCCGTTCACCGCGTCAGCTCCTTCTAGCGAAGGCTGAACAGGCGCGGGAGGTCGGGCTCCAGAGTCCAGCCCCGGGGCATGACCCGGAGTCAGGCCCTGCATCAGGGTATGCCCCTGGGCGAAGGCCGTTGCGCGTCCGCACAGGAACCGTTGTTCAAGAATTATTGCCAGACAGCGTCTGCAACCATACAGGATTATAGCCATGCTTTCCGAACGCGAAGTCATAAGCACTCTGAACATGCTCCGCAACGAGCATCTTGACGTGCGCACCGTCACCCTGGGCGTGAGCCTGTTTGATTGCGTGAGCCATGATCTCGATCTTTTCACCGCCAACGTGCGGGCCAAACTGCGCCGCTACGCCTCACAGCTTGTGGCCATCTGCGACGAGGTGGGCGACAAATACGGCATCCCCGTGGTCAACAAGCGCATCAGCGTCAGCCCCATAGCCGTAGTGGCCGCGCCCTTTGGCCCTGACGGCATGGTGCGCGTGTGCAAGGCTCTGGACGAAGCCGCCAAGGAAGCGGGCGTGGATTTTCTGGGCGGATTCACCGCCCTGGTGGAAAAAGGCTTTGCCAAAGGCGACCGCGCCCTCATTGAAGCCCTGCCCGAAGCCCTTTCTCAGACGGACCGCATCTGCTCGTCCATCAACGTGGCTTCCTCGCGCAGCGGCATCAACATGGACGCCGTGGCTCTTATGGGCCGGCAGATCCTCAAGGTGGCCGAAGCCACGGCGGATCGCGGCGGCATTGGCTGCGCCAAGCTTGTGGTGTTTGCCAACATTCCGCAGGACGTGCCCTTTATGGCTGGCGCGTATCTTGGCGTTGGGGAGCCCGATGTGGTCATCAATGTGGGCGTTTCTGGCCCCGGCGTGGTGAAAAAGGCTCTGGACCGCGCCCGCGAGGCGGGCCATAACGGAAAGGGCGGCCCCCTCACCCTGCTGGACATGGCCGAAGTCATCAAGCGCACTGCCTATAAGGTGACGCGCGTGGGCGAAATGATCGGAACCGAAGTGGCCACCCGTCTGGGCATCCCTTTTGGCGTGGCCGACCTTTCCCTTGCGCCCACACCGGCTGTGGGCGACTCTGTGGGCGAGATTTTTCAGAGCCTCGGGCTTTCCAGCATAGGCGCGCCCGGCACCACCGCCGTGCTCGCCATGCTCAATGATGCGGTGAAAAAGGGCGGGGCTTTTGCCTCATCCTCGGTGGGCGGGCTTTCCGGCGCGTTCATTCCCGTGTCTGAAGACTCAAGCATTGAGGCCGCCGCCACCGCGGGCATACTCAGCCTTGAAAAGCTTGAGGCCATGACCAGCGTGTGCTCCGTGGGGCTGGACATGATCGCCATCCCCGGCGACACCCCGGCGGCCACCATTTCCGGCATCATTGCCGATGAAATGGCCATCGGCATGATCAACCACAAGACCACGGCTGTGCGCCTTATCCCCGTGCCCGGCAAGGGCGTTGGCGATGAGGTCTCTTTTGGCGGGTTGCTTGGCAAGGCCGCCATCATGCCCGTGCCCGGCGGCAATGCCGAAGATTTCATCTCTCTGGGAGGCCGTATTCCTGCCCCCATCCACAGCCTGAAAAACTGATTTTTTCAGCCGTGCATGTCACGGCTGCCAAATGGTCGATGATCGCAGAACATCCCGCTTGCGCGGGATGTTCTTTTTTTGCGCGGCAAAAACACTGCCTCGCCCAATTGGAGCATTGTACCGTTGAGATGGGTGCTGCCTGAAAGACGCTGCCTCCGAATCCCCGCAAATCAAGACATTCGTTATTACAGACGCAACGGCACCAAGTGTTTTGGGGTGGGGTCGTGGGCGAGGCTCCTTTTGCAAAAGGCTCCTCTCCCACAAAGTATTTCAACATTACATTGCTTTAATCTGCCCTGAAAACTTCTCCAACCCCATTTTTGACGGAAAATTTGGCGGCATGGGGTTTGACCAATTATCAGATATTTGTCATAGATTTACTGTTAGAATGTTTTTATGAGTAAACGTCCGGGATGTGCGCCGCAGGCCCGCTGGGCAACGTACGCGGGGCAGCCTGCACGGCTGCAAGCCCAAACTGGCATCTGCAAATTTCGCGAAGCGCTTTTTGCAAAAAAGGTATTTCAGGAACCGGCAACCACTTATGCTTAATGGTTTATGCCGGGCAAAGCAGTACTAAAGGAGTTTTTCATGCTGAAAACAACAATCCTGGCGGCGGCGCTTATGGTCGTGTTCGCAGCGGGCTGCACGTCTTCGCCTGAGTGCGATTCCAGCGCAGGCAAGGACTACGTCAAAAAAGCCATGCAGGCCTACGCTCATGAAGTGGGCGTGAAGGATGCGGGCATTGATATCGAAGGCTTCAAGACTCTGAGCGCCAACAAGGATTCCTGCAGATGCCTGGCGACCACCGGTATGGTTGACAAAAGCGCCAACGGCGATCCACGGCTACGGTATACCGTTGAATTCGAGCTGCCGGCCAAGGCGGACAGTCGCCATTATATTGAAATGGTCAACTAGATGCGGATTAAGGCTGAAATGTTGCACATTTCAGCCTTATCATACAGTCGAAAATGCTATTTTCAGCTGTATCCGCATAGTGTTGCACCGCGCTGCGCTCGCGCGCAGCGGTGAGGCATGGAGCCTTTTTCAAGGTAACATACTCTAAAAAGAAGATTTTTTGGATGATTGCTGCAGGGCCGCCGCTCCTGCCTTGGCCACTGTGCTGTCGTCCACAACGCTGCCGCCGCTGACGCCTATGGCCCCAACGACGACGCCGCCGCGCACCAGCAGTTCCCCGCCGCCGAAGATGGCGAGGCCGTTATTGGTTACCTCGATGCCGAAAAGTTCTTTGCCGGGCTGCGCGGCAGCGCCCAGTTCGGCTGTGGACATATTGAAATAGCGGGCTGTCTTGGCCTTCTTTTGGGCGATGTCTATGCTGCCAAGATAGGCTCCGTCTTGGCGGGCGAAAATTTTAAGGTTTCCCCCCGCGTCCACCACGGCAATATTCATTAGAACGCCAACCTCTTTTGCCTTGGACAGCGCCGCCTTAAGAATGTCCTGCGCCTCTTCCAGGGTAAGATCGCCGGGCAGATGGGTTTTGACAGGCGCGGCCTGAACAGCGCTCAGCCCCAGAGTAAGCATAAAAACAAGAGTGAAAATAAACGTACGCATGTGCGCTCCTTGATGGTAGGAGTTGCGGCCGCAATGGCGGCCAGTTTGTAATAAGTGTACCGTGTCGGTAATAAACGGACAAGGGCAGCACCTGTTGGGTTTTGTATGCACCTTGTCATACGAATAACTATGGGCATGATGTGCCCGCCCCGGATGTGCCTCATGCACTGGCCGGGCCAAAAAGGGAGAAAATATGATTAAAAATATGATGAAGATAGCGTCTATGTGCGCTTGCGCAGTTATGGTTGTCGCCTTTGCCGTGTCGGCGCGCGCTGAAGGTATTTGCACTAAAAAAATAGCCGAGCTTGAGCGCCAGTTGAGTATAGCCAAGCAGCACAAGAACACGGGCCGGGTAGCCGGGCTTGAGCGTGCCCTGGGAAACGTGCGCACATGGTGCACCGATGACGGCGAACTGGCCGAAGCCAAAATCAAGGTGCTTGAGAAACAGGAAAAAGTAGCGGAACGTCAGGCAGATCTGGACAAGTCCGTTGCCAAGGGCGATGCGCGCAAAAAGATCGAAAAACGGCAGCAGAAATTGCGTGAAGCGCAGGATGAACTGAAAGAAGCCGAAAAGGTTCGTGACACGATGCAGCAGGACGCAAAAAAATAAGTTTTTACCCCCATACCGCAAAGGCCCGTGCACAGTGCACGGGCCTTTGCTTTTATAAAATCAGCTGGTTGAGCGGAGTTCGCCCCTGTGGCCATCCCGCGCTGCTGCGGGGTGGTGTTTGGCGCCGTTTTTGGCATGGCAGTGCGGCATTTATCAGTGCAGCATTTATCAGCGCAGCGTTTGCCCTAGTGGTGGGGCGCTGGCCGAGCAGGCCAAGCCTGGAGCAGACTAATTATAAGATGGTGTGATGCCTGTAAGGCGCGGTTCCTTGTCCACCCCGCTCAAGTAAGAAGACTCGCTGTACCAGACTAAACTACACAAGAGTTTTAGGTGGGGAGGGGCCCCTTTTGCAAAAGGGCCCCTCCCCACAAAATATTCCAGGAGGCAAAGGCCTACCGCATGAATGGAGCCAGAAAATATTGCCACACAAGGGTAAGCAGCAGCAGGCTCAGCGAAACCATAAGAAAGCGGCGCACGGCGGCAGGGCCCACCCGGATGGCCAGGCGGCTGCCAAGCCAGTTGCCCAGGCAGCAGGCTACGGCCATTGGCAGGGCCAGGCTCCAGACGACCACGCCGTTGATCATGAAGACCATCAGCCCGGCGAAATTGGACGCGAGGTTGAGCACCTTGGACGTGGCCGACGCTTCCATAAGACCCATGCGCAGAATCCAGTGAAAGGCCAGTATCAAAAAGCTGCCCGTGCCGGGGCCGAAAAATCCGTCATATGCGCCGATAAGCAGGCAGACCAGGGGGGTGAGCAGCCACAGCCTCGGGCCGTGCAGAGTCACTTCGCCCAGGCCGCCTGACCGCTCCTTGCGCGGCATGAGGGTGGCGCACATGCCCACGGGCAACAGCCCCACAAGAATTTTGCCCAGCAGTGCCGGTTCCACATGCAGCGCCAGACGTGCGCCCGCCCAGGAGCCTATAAGAGAGAAGGCCAGCCCGGCCAGGGCCACGCGCCAGAGTACAAGGTTGCTGCGCGCAAAATTGCCCAAAGCCACGCAGGTGCCAAGACAGGCGCTGAACTTGTTGGCTCCCAGGGCCATGTGCGGCGGCACCCCCGTCAGCAGCAGCGCCGGCATGGTTACAAGCCCGCCCCCCCCGGCGATGGCGTCGATAAAGCCTCCGGCAAAGGCGGCAGCAATACCCGCCAGCAGGGCTACAAGACCAAATTCCATGCCTACCACTCCTTGAAGATAACCCACGCGGCCAGCACGATAAGTCCAAAGCCCACCGCATGGTTCCAGCGGATGGGTTCATGCAGCCACAGGGTGGAAAAAACCATAAAAACGGACAGGGAAATGACTTCTTGAATGGTTTTCAGCTCAGCTGCCGAAAAGTGCCCGTAGCCGATGCGGTTGGCGGGAACCTGCAGCAGGTATTCAAAAAAAGCCAGACCCCAGCTGATCAGGATTACTACGGGCAGGGCCGCGCCCTTGTAGCGTAGATGCCCGTACCAGGCAAAGGTCATGAAAATGTTGGAAAAAAGCAGAAGGCCTACGGTGGCCACAGGAACGGGTACGTTCATATTGCTTCCGCATACCGGGTTACGCCGGGCAGAGGGAATGGTGGACCCGCGCCAAAGGGCGGGCAAGGATGAGGCATATATGCAGGACCCTTCGGAGTCAAGAAGCGCTCAGGGGGAAGCCTGCCTGCCCCGAGCGGCGGCGTGGAACGCCAGCGCTGCGGTGTCCGGCCCGGAAGTGTTCCTGATCTACACTGTCCTTGCCCGGCTGTATGGGGCTGCAGGGCCGTATGGCGCAAGAACCGCAACAGCGCCGGGCCGGGCAGACCTGTGCCGCCTGACGTTCCGGCGCTTTTATACCGGATAGGGCAGCACATCCGGCGTGTGGTCACGTTGCAACGCTCAGGCGGCTGCCGGAGCAGCCGCCTGTGGTGAAAGCGCCAGCCCGGTTTCAGCCGTTACCGCCAGAACTGCGGTGGAGACGGCGTCGCCGGGAATTTGCATGATCAAAGGCTGTAACTGGCTTCCCTTGCCTTCAAGTCCGCCTTCAAGCCTGGCTTTTGAATCTGGCTTTCGTGTTTGCTCTTCACGCCCTGCCTTCGATCTTGGTCTTCACGGCCAGCCTTTGCGTGTGGCCTTGAAGTTGCCTGTGGTCAAAGGCAAGCTGCTGTTTTTAATGGTCGCGCAGCATCTTGACCGCGCAGAATTTGCCGCACATGGCGCACACTTCTTCAGACTTGTGGGCCTCGCGGCGTTTTTCGAGCATCTTGGGGTCAAGCGCGGCCTTGGACATGCCGTCCCAGTCAAGAGCCTTGCGGGCTGCGTTCATGGCAGCCTCGCGCGCTACGGCATGGGGACGGCCCAGCGCCGTTTCGCCCACCTGGGCCGCCACCCGCGAGGCCATGACGCCCGCGCGCACGTCGGCTTCGTCAGGCAGGGTGAGGTGTTCGGCGGGGGTGAGGTAGCAGAGAAAATCCACACCGGCTTCCACGCCAAGAGCGCCGCCGATGGCTCCGGCTATATGGTCGTAGCCGGGCGCGCTGTCGCAGCACAGGGGGCCAAGCACGTAGAGGGGCGCATTGTTGGTCAGGCGCTTGATGCCCTGGATCTGGGTACGCACCTGATTGAGCGGCACATGGCCGGGGCCTTCGATCATGCACTGTACGCCGCGCTCAAGCGCGTACTTGGCAAGACGGCCAAGATTGATGACTTCTTCCCACTGCGCGGCGTCGCCGGCATCCACGCCAGCGCCGGGGCGCAGGCCGTCCCCCAGGGACAGGGTGACATTGTAGGGGCGGCAGATGTCCAGCAGGCGGTCAAAGTATTCCAGCAGGGGATTTTCGCGGCCGTTTTCAAGCATCCAGCGCGCCAGCATGGAGCCGCCGCGCGAGACTATGCCCAGAACCCGGTTGTTCTTGACGGCCATCTCGGCGCCACGGCGGGAAAGGCCGCAGTGCACGGTGACAAAATCCACGCCCTGCGCGGCCTGCTTGGCTATTTCATCAAAAAGGTCGTCGGGCCGCATGCTGGTGATCTCGCGGTCGGCGTCGAGTATCTGCTGGCCCACGGCGTAGAGCGGCACTGTGCCCAGAGGACGGGGGCAGGCGGCCAGCATGCCCTGGCGCAGGGCGTCCAGATCCCCGGCGATGGAAAGATCCATGACCGTGTCCGCGCCCGCGTCCAGCGCGGCGTGAATTTTGCGTTCTTCTGTGTTGGGGCAGTTGTTCAGGGGGGACGTGCCGATGTTGGCGTTGACCTTGACCCTGGCAGGCTGGCCCACGAGAATGGGCTTGAGTCCGACATGGGCGGGATTGCCAAGCAGAACCATGGTTCCGGCTTCAAGGGCGGCGATGATTGCTTCGGGCGTCAGCCCCTCTTCGGCGGCCAGGGTGGCAAGGTGCGTGTCCAGAAGACCGCGCAGAGCGGCGTTCTGGGAACAAAGTGTGGTAGACATGTGTGCCTCGCGGGTTGCGACGCAGGGCGCAAAAAAACCACAAGCAGCGGTAGAGCTTGTGGCTGCGGCTTCCCTCCGGCAGTGCGAACTGCGTCAGGTTCATAGGGTCTGGGTTTTCCCACTCTCAGCCGTGCAACTCTCGTCCGCACGGTTCCCCTAGCTCGTTTTAAAGCATACGCGCACCGAAGCCGTCTGTAAAGAGCGCCTGCGTTCAGACCAGGGTGTCCAATGCTCTCCAATGTGCCCCAGCGCGCCCCATGCGCCCATGCGACATAGGGGGAGCTGTCGGCGTGCAGGACGGAAAATGGTGGTGAAAAATGCGGCGGCAAGATCAACGGCATTGCCAGCGGCACGGCCCCGTCGCGCAGGGTTTGCGCTCTGCCAGCACTGCGGCCATGACCCGCGCGGCAGGGGATTGCCGCCCGGCGTCATCTGCCTTGCAATCCTGTCACGCCTGGCTTACATGGTGAGAATGCAGTGGAACCGATTTTTCAGTCCCCTCACCTGGCCCGTTTTTTCATTCCTGGCGGTTATTGCCGTCGGGGCGGCATTGTTGCACATGCCCGCAAGCTGGCAAGAAGGACACAGCCTCAGCCTGATGGACGCGGCCTTTCTCTCCACATCTGCGGTGTGCGTTACAGGGCTTACGCCTGTGGACATCAGCGCCGTGCTCAGCCCCTTTGGCGAGGCCGTGCTGCTTTTGCTCGTGCAACTAGGCGGCCTTGGCATCATGACCTATACAAGCATTATTTTTCTGCTCTGGCGTAATCATGTGCCCTTCACAAGCCGTGAGGCCGTGAGTCAGGCATTGCTTGGGGATGACTTTAACCTCAGGTCCTTTCTTTTGCAGGTGCTGGCTCTTGTTTTCAGCATTGAGGCAGTGACGGCCCTTTTGCTGTACTGGCATGATCCTGTGTTTTTTTATCCGTTCAGCGCGGTTTTTCACGCTGTGTCGGCCTTTTGCAATGCGGGGTTTTCGCTCAGCGCCAACAGCCTCATGAATTTTCGCGACGATGTGGTGGTGAACAGCATTATCACGGCCAGCGTTTTTTTGGGCAGCATTGGCTTTGGCGTACTGCGCGAGGCGCTCGGCATCATCTCCAGAGGGCGGATAGGCCTGCCGGTGCGCCAGTTCAGCCGGTTCAGCCGTCTTGTGCTGAAAACCAGCTTCTTTCTTATTGTTGTGGGCGCTGCCGTGGGCTTTGCCATTGAATTCTGGCGAGTGGGCAATGAGCACGCCCTTGGCGATGGTTTTGATCTGGCCCTGACGGCCTTGTTTCAGACGGCGGTGGCGCGCACTGCTGGTTTTAACACCGTCAACATGGCCAGCCTCAGCGAGGCCAGCCTGTTGGTGATCATGGCCCTCATGTTTGTGGGCGGCGGGCCAGGTTCGTGCTCCGGCGGCATCAAGGTGGTGACGTTCAGGGTGCTGGTGGGCTATATTGCAACGCAGTTTCGCGGCGACAGACAGATAGTGCTGGAAGGCAGGGGCGTGCCGGAGGAAAACGTCACCCGCGCGCTGACGCTGTTCTTTTTTTACTCAATGCTGGTTGGCATATCGACCTTTCTTCTCAGCATCACGGAATACGGAATACTGCACGGAACAACCACTGAAGGCCCGTCCTTTTTGCGCATTCTGTTTGAGGAAGTGTCCGCCCTCGGCACAGTGGGGCTTTCCCTGAATCTCACGCCAGAACTGAGCGCCGAGGGCAAGGGCATTATTATCGTCAACATGTTTGCCGGGCGCGTGGGCCTGCTGAGCCTGCTTATGGCTGTGCAGAGCCTTCAGCCGCGCAAGGCGTACACAGTGGCGGAAACCCAGCTGCCCATCGGCTAGCCGGGGATGCGGCTTCGCGCGGCCTCGCACATTGTTTCGCGGATGGCACGAGTCGTTCCTGCCTGCGCGGCAAGGTACGCGCGCTGTCTGGCAATGGCACTGCCGCGTCGCGCGGCCTGGACGGGCCTTGTGCCGGGGTTTGCGGCCCTGAAAATATTTGCGCCGTTCGAGAACGGCATTCCTGTAAAAGACGTCCCGGCATGGACAAGAAGCAGCGCCGGGCATAAAGGCGTTTCCGCCAGCAGCGGAGCGTTATTGCGAGAAATATATGGCGGAAAAGAAACTTGAAATCGGTGTTATCGGCCTGGGCAAGTTCGGGCTGCGCATGGCCACCACCCTGGTTTCTCTGGGGCACACGGTGGTAGGCATAGACATGTCCGACTCTCAGGTGCAGAGGGCCGAGGATGCGTTGAATTCCGTGTACAAGGCCGACGCCACAAACATAGCCGTGCTGCGTTCGCTGCATGTGCAGGATCTGGATTGGGTGGTGATCAGCGTGGGGCAGAGCGTGGAGCAGTCGCTGAGCATCACCCTGAACGTGCAGGAACTGGGCGGCCCCAAGATATGGGTCAAGGCCTCCAACGAGGAACACCGCAAAATATTGCAGCGCCTGCGCGTTAACCGCGCCCTTGTGCCCGAAATGGAGGCTGCCGTCATGGCCGCCCATCAGCTTACCTACCCCGGCATGCTGGACCTTATCCCCAAGTACGGCGGCATAGCCATTCAGGAATTGAAGGTGGACGAGTGGCACGGCAAGACCTTGATTGACCTCAACCTGATGCAGCGTTTTAATGTCATGGTGCTGGGCATACGCCCTGTGGGGGAACACTCTTTTAATTTTGTGCCCCCGGCCATGACGGTACTGCAAAAGGGCGACACCATCGTGCTGGCGGGAAGGGCCAACTCTATGGGCGACCTGAAGCCCTAGAGCAGAATGCCTTTGTAATGCGTCACATTTCAATGCGGCATGCTGCCGAGAGATGCGAATTCTGGCAGCATCCATGCCACGTTGCGGCGCGCTGCACTTTCGTGCAGCGCTAACGCATCCATCTTTTTTCAAAGGTAACATGATCTGGCGTGGTGTTGCGCCAGCACTGCTCTGATGGCCGCGCGGGCGCTCGCCGTGAAGGCGTGCCGTGGGGGTTGCTGCGCGTGCATGTGCCGCAGCGCGCGCCGTCAACCGTTCAGAATTTACAATCTCGATATATGCTCAACAGATAGAGTCTCTGCGGCATCCTGGCCCGGCAAACGGGTGGGGGATCAGTCTTCTTCGCCTTCGGCCGGACTCGGCTCGCCTTCTCCAGGCAGCGCCCACCAGGGCAGGTCGCGCCATGCGTCATTGAGGGCTTTTTCCTGTTGGGGCCAGTGGGGCGAGTATCGGGCAAGCTCTGCCCTGTAGGCCGGTGAATGATCCATATGGCGCAGGTGGCACAACTCGTGCCAGCAAAGGTGCTCCAGAAGGGGCAGGGGAAGAAGCGCCGCCCGCCAGTTGAGGCTGATGCGCCCGACCGGTTGCCCCTGCTGCCCCGCAGGGCTGTACTCCTGATTTGTGGTCAGAAGCCCTGCCTGCCTGCCGCCATTGTTTTCGGGTCTGGCGGTGAACAGGCTGAAAAGCTTTGCGGCCAGTCTTCCGGCTCTGCCTTGCGCGGTGAGGGATGCGCCATGCATTGCGCCGTCCTGGGCCCGTTGCCTGTCTTTTTCCTGTGGCTGGCTCCTGCCGTTGGCCCTGCGCGTACGCGCGCAACTGCCCCAGCGCGAGCGTTGATCCCGCACGCTGATTTTTTCAAGCGCAAAGCCTGCCTGCCGGGCAAGATTGTCCAGATACGCCGGGAGCAGGATTTCGGCCATATGGCGGCACCACTGGCGCAGGGCCTTGACGCACAGGCTGGCGTCTTCAACAGCGCCGAACAGGCGCAGGCAGTCGACGCTTTGCACCAGCAGAAGCCGCTGCGAACCTATCCGCGCCAGCAGAGAAAAATGGTTTTCGTGATGCCGTGCCGCCGCCAGCTTGCCCGCCGCCATGTCGCCCTCAGTCCGCACCGCAAACGTCAGCCCGGCCAGGGGCAGTGCAATGCTTGGAGGCAGTTGCTGCCGTGGGGCCGTGGCCCTGCGCTTTTTCCATGCACGTTCAAGCCATGGCAAAAACTGGGGGAGGGTTTGTTCAAGCAGGGATGGAGGCATGCCTTCTGGCGTGGTGATGGTCAGATGCCCGTAAGGGCTGAGGGAAAGGCGCGTGCGCCTGGCACGGGAAGAGACCCTTACCCTGGCTGTAAGATTGGTGCCATCGGCAAGACGCAGGTGGACGCAGGCAGGCAGAGGCGCGCCTTGAGACCGGAAGCGCCGTGAAGCCGGTTTTTTTTCAACCATGAGACAAGGCTGCCATAGGTCGGCGCGCCTGTAAAGAATGGGCATCGTCAGGCCTTTTGGGCAAATTTTGCCCTATATCGGGTGGCATATTTTTTGCTGCTTCAAGGAGGAAAGGGGCGAGGAGCAATACTTTCCTGGTGCACAGCACTGAAGGAGTAATTATGAGCGTGTCCAGCACAAGCACATATGGCGTCAGTGGTCTTTCTGGCGTGGATGAATTATGGGGAATCAGCAGCGGCAGCTCCAAAAGCGCCAGCAGTACCACATCTGGGAGCAGTTCGGGCGATACGGTAAGCATCTCCGATCAAGCCAAGGCGCTTTTTGCCGAAAAACTGGGCCGGTATACTTCCTCGGCCTCCAGTGACGACAAGCAGGAAGAAACGACCAGTTCGTCCGGAGCGTCCGTTGCAGGATTGTCCGGCAGCGAGGCGGAGGGGTCTGCTCAGGGTACGGGCGGCGCTGACGGTTCCTCCGGAATTGGCGGCGGTTCCAGTGGTACAAATACCGTTGAGAGCATCAAAAAGCAGATCGAATCTCTGAAAAGTCAGCTGACCAGTCTTGCCAGTCATGTGACTGGCGGCGTGATGGATGCCGGAATCAATAGCAAAATGAATGCCCTCCAGGCACAACTCGCGGCTCTGGAAGCCCAGCTTGCAGCAGCGCAACAGGCTGCATAAATGCTTGACAGTAACTGATCTCATTTCTTATAGTCGCTTTTGGGGGATGGCAATGGCTGTCCCCTTTTATTTCGCTTCAGCTCGCATACCTTAAATACATGCTTGGCATGTTCAAGGAGAGGTTTATGAAATCATTGAAGGGCAGCCAGACTGAAAAGAACATTCTTACCGCTTTTGCCGGTGAATCCCAGGCGCGCAATCGCTATGACTTCTTTTCCGGCGTAGCCAAAAAAGACGGGTTCGTGCTTGTGGAAGAAATTTTTCTTGAAACCGCATCTCAGGAAAAGGAACACGCCAAACGGCTGTTCAAGTTTCTTGAAGGCGGCGAAGTAGAAATTCAGGCAGCCTACCCCGCTGGCGTCATCGCCGGCAGCGAAGCCAACCTGCTGGCCGCTGCACATGGCGAAAATTATGAGCATACAGAGATGTATCCTTCTATGGCCGCCATTGCCGAAAAAGAAGGTTTTTCTGAAGTGGCCTATGCCATGCGCCATATCGCCGTGGCCGAAGCCTACCACGAAAAGCGCTTTCTGAAGCTGGCCAGCGACATCAAGGAAGGCCGCATGTTCATGCGTTCCAAGCCCACGGTCTGGCGCTGCCTTAACTGCGGCTGTCTTGTGGACGGAGATCATGCGCCCGAAATGTGCCCCGCATGTGCGCACCCCAAGGCCTACTTTGAAGAACTGAACTACACCTTCTAGGACAATTTTATTGTAAAGTTGCCCTGCGGCTGCGTGGTCAGCCGTCAGGCGCGGGGGCTAAGCGCGGTTTATCCGCGCTGCCCCGCGCCACAAAGGGCGAACCGCATATTGATGCGTTGCGAATAAATATTTGCAACGGTGACTGCTCCGCGCTGCCTTGACTCAGAGAACGCCTGCTCTCTGACTTATATTCCTGTACGTCGTTTACGTTCGAGCGGTGGTGTCGTCTTTTTGACATAGGTGTCGGTCTGCTCCGCAAAAATCCCCCCAAAGAGAGATCCAGGCGGGTTTTGCGAGCAGAGGCCGGTAGATCGCATATGCCGCAATGGCGAATGGCCTATGGCCGCCAGGGCGCATGCGATGTGAAACTGCTCGTCAGCCGCTTTTGAACCTTGTCCGCGCAAGTTGGGGTTTACGCAGTATACCAGCTGCTTATAGCTGATATTCTGCCCCGCCAACTGTCTTCCCCTCTGGGTTCCGCCTATCGGCTCTCTGAATCCTGATGGTGGGGGGCGAGCCCCATCAACAGAAATTTGCAGTACCGTGCGTTACTGTTTATGCAGTATGCTGTAATTATAAAGTTTTTGTCTTTATTTGCGGATTTTTTTTACCGAATATCTTTTTTTGCACGGCAGAGCCGGAACGGTACGGAGCTGTGGAGTGTGTCTAACAAGCCTGTTTTTATGTAGTATTTGTAAGAGTGTTAAAAAAATTTATTAGAATATATTGTTAATAATTATAGAGTGTTAAAAAACCCTATTTCAAGTTAAGGGCCTCGAAGCTATTGCTTTTATATTTCAGCTATTGCTTACTGCGTATAGGCCATATGCTTCGGGCCGAATCTTGCATAGCAATCAGCGTGTCGTGATCGGCCGCTGCGTTGCTGGGATGAAGATGTGCAGCTCGCGGGCTGGTCTTCCGAAGCAGAACTTGAAGAGTCTGCAGGGCTTAATTGCCCTGTGTAAGTAAAAAATCATCTCAAAGCATGCCGTTGTGAAAGTAAGCCTGTGTTGGCTGTTTATCTTCATAATGTGGGCCATTCTGGCCGGCGTGCTGACAGAGCGGAAAAACGCTTGACGGTGCGGATTTCCAGTTCAGGGAGTGAATCGTGAAACAACTTGTTGCATACCTTTTGTCTTTTGGCCTGCTGCTGCCCGCTGTGGCCTCGGCTGCAGAATCCGCCTATCCGCCGCCGCCAGCGGGGCAGGTCATTACTGTGGAAGACTCTGTTTACGGAGTATTGCGGTCAAACCGCGCCCTGCGTGGCATGCAGGAAAACCGTAATGTACTTGAACATGAGGCCGACCGCGCCAAAGCCGGCTTTGGCCCACGCGTCGACGTTACCGGCCGGGCTGGCGGCAGCGTCCTGAGCGACTCATCAACCCGCGGTAGAGACCTGGACACCCAGATGTGGGGCCTGGCTGGCGTCAGCGCTCAGCTTGTGCAGCCCATATGGGATGGCTTTGCCACCAGGTCGCGCGTGCGTACAGCCAAATCGACCCTTGAGTCTGTGAAGTTCAGGGTGTTTGACACCGCCACTTCCATGTCGCTTGAGGGAATCATCTCGCATATTGATGTGCTGCGGCGCAGAAAGATTCTGGCGCTGGCCGAATCGAACGTCACGCAACACAAGGCCCTGGTCAGCCAAGCGCAGGAAAGAGCCAACCTTGGCGCTGATACCGCCGCAGACGTGACGCAAGCCCGTTCACGCCTCCAGCGTGCGCTGTCGAGCCTTTCTGAAGCCAAGGCCGCCCTGCTGGTGGCCGAAGAGCGCTACACACGCCTTACCGGCCTGCCGGCGACCGGCAAGCTGGCTCCCGTGACCATGCCTCCTGAACTGTATCAGGGGCCTGACGCCGTGTTCGCGCAGGCCGAGCAGAGTAACCCCAAAATTGCCGCTTACATGCAGGATATCCGTGCAGCACGCGGCGAGCGTGAACTGGCTGATTCGGCATTTTACCCCACGCTGAATCTTGAAGCCGGCCCCAACTATACGGACCGTGGCGGCGCAAGTGACCGCTGGATATACAGCTTTGACGTGATGGGCGTTGTGCGTTGGAATATTTTCAACAGCGGGGCCGACCTGGCTGAACGCCGTGCCGCCTCGGCGCGTATCCGTCAGAGCCGTCAGGTGATGTACGACTTCATCGACGAGCTCAAGCTGGATATCGAGAGCACCTGGACCAACTATCAGGCCGCGCAGGAGCAGTTCTCGCACTATACCAAGGCCGTGGAGTACAGCAAGTACACACGTTCAGCCTATATTGAGCAGTTCCAGATCGGCAAGCGCAGTATTCTGGACGTGCTTGATACAGAGAATGAGCTTTTCAACTCTTCGACCCAAGCTGAAACCGCTCGCGGCAACATCCTGGTGGGCGCGTATCGTTTGAGTGCCCTTTCGGGCAATCTGCTGCCGCAGATGTCCATCAATACCGCACCCCTTGGGCAGACCCCGCCCAAGGATGCAGCGGATCCCCGCGAAGAATTCGCTCCCGGCTGGTTCGAGTAAGAGGTGTTATGCCCCGGCGCAGAGATGCGCCGGGGCATAACACCAATCTTTCAGCGCATGCGTTTTCCCACACGTCTCCTCCGCCGATTCGGGTAGCCAAAACGCTTGGCAATCCTGCATCAGTATAGTATTTTTCATATGGCGGAAGATCGCCTTACATCATGCGATGCGGCCACAAGTCCCGCAAGTGATCCTGTTGCCGACGTACGCTCCCGCCTATCTGCAAGGGGTTTCTGCCCCGACGCTACAGCAATGGGAATGCCATGGAAAATTCCAATATAACAGATCGTTCAGAAAATACCCGTGATGAGACAACAGCTGTCGACAAAGGCGCTGCCGCAAATCACGAGGCGCCCTCTGGAAAAGCTTCCTCTATAAATTTACAGAGCAATCCGGCCGCGCGGCCTGATGCTGAATCCCCGGTGTCTGCGGGCGCAACCGCGCCCCGTGGCAATCAGGCCGTCAGCCGGGCCGCTGTGCTGCACCCCCGTGAGCATGCTGCCGCGACGAAGCCTGGAGCGCCGCCGCCAAACCAGCAGCATACGCCCGAAGAAGGCGGCGCGGCAAAAAGCACTGCCTTGCACGGCGCCATGTCGTTGAAGCCCGGAGGCCGAATCGTGCTCGGCAATGACAGGCACAAGGCATCACCCGGGGCAGACCACAAAGAGGCTGCCAATATGGAGCAGCAGGCGTCGCAGCAAGTACAGACGCAGCAGCCCCAGGCGTCAGAGCAATCACAGCCGGAGCAGCCGCAAATGCCGCAGATGCCGCAAATGCCGCAGATGCCGCAGATGCCGCAGCAATCACACCCGTTAGAGCAGTCCCATATATCGCAGCAGCCGGAGCAGTCGGCCACAATGCCGCAGCAGCCGCAATCGCAGCAGCCGCAATCGCAGATGC
The DNA here is from genome assembly GCF_002237645.1 of Desulfovibrio sp. MES5. Classification (GTDB taxonomy): domain Bacteria; phylum Desulfobacterota; class Desulfovibrionia; order Desulfovibrionales; family Desulfovibrionaceae; genus Desulfovibrio. The sequence goes on along the minus strand of NZ_MJUZ01000016.1, from coordinate 18,357 downwards.
CGCAATCGCGGGCATCACAGGCGCTCCAGGGCGTGCAGCCTTCCGCAGCAGGCGCTGACAGCGCTGACGCTCCGACGCCGGAGGCCGGGGCTGGCGCAAGAGAAGGCGATCCCGCCGCAGGCGAGGCTGGCGAAGCTACAGATACTGGTGGACAACAGAGAGAAGAAGGCGCGCCCGGTGCCTCCAGTCAGGTCGGCAAGGCCGCTATGGACGCCATAGCCCATGCCGCGCGCCAGGAAGCCGCCATGGGCGGCGGGCAGGGGGACAAGGAACGTACCATGGGGCCCCTGCGCCCTTCGGACGTGGATTTTATGCCGGGTCTGTTGCGCAGCCTTGCGGTTCTGCTGCGTTTGCGCGGCAAGGTTGTGAGCCCGCAGTTTCTCATGTCGGGCCTCACCGGCAACAAGGTGACGCCCCAGGCCTGCCTGCGGGCGGCGCGCAAGGCGGGGCTTTCAGGGCGCATTGTTTTTCGCCCCGAACTTGATGAAATTCCCAGCCTGGTTTTGCCCTGCATCCTTCTTCTGACGCACGACCGCTCTTGCGTTGTAACCTACATTCGTGACGGCAAGGCAGAAGTTGTTTTTCCCGAAACCAGCGAAGCCGCCCAGACTGTCCAGCTTGAAGACCTCAAGCAGGATTACTCGGGGTATGCCCTTTTCGCCGCAGTGGAGGCCGCGCCCGACGACCGGGCCGAACGGCTGAGCATTGCGCACGGCAAGCGCTGGTTCTGGGACGTGCTGCGCTATTATGCCCCCATTTACCGCCATGTTGCCCTGGCCAGCGTGGTCATCAACCTGATCGCCGTGGGCAGTCCGCTGTTCGTCATGAACGTGTATGACCGCGTGGTGCCCAATAACGCCATTGAAACCCTGTGGGTTCTGGCCATCGGCATCATCATCATCTACATGTTCAATTTTCTGCTGTCCTCATTACGAACGCACTTTGTGGATGTGGCCGGGCGCAATGCGGATATCGTGCTTTCCAGTTCGCTGGTGGAAAAAGTGCTTTCAATGCGTATGGACGCCAAGCCGGAATCCACTGGGGCTTTGGTGAATAACCTTCGTGAATTTGAGCAGTTGCGAGAATTTTTCAGTTCGTCGAGTTTGCTGGCCTGCATTGACCTGCCCTTCCTGGTGATCTTTCTGCTGCTTACCGGCTTTATTGGCGGCCCGGTGGTCTTTCTGCCCCTGGCGGCCATGCCGCTTATGCTGGGGCTGGGCCTGCTGCTGCAGCAGCGTTCGCGGCGCAGCGCCGAGGCCAGCTACAAGCAGAACATGCAGAAAAACGCCCTGCTGGTGGAAATTGTGGGTGGGCTTGAAACCCTCAAGTCCTGCATGGCCGAAAGCCGTATGCAGAAACTCTGGGAATCCGTGGTGGGCCTTTCGGCCCAGTCCAACAGTGAAGCGCGCAAGTATAACAACCTGGCGGTCACGGTATCCATGCTCATCACCCAGCTGGTGACAGTGGCCATGATCGTGTGGGGCGTCTACCGCATCTCTGAAGGGCTCATGACCATGGGCGCGCTCATAGGCTGCAATATTCTGGTGGGCCGCACCATGGCCCCCCTGCTGCAGATGGCCTCGTTGCTCACGCGGCTGCAAAATTCGCACGTGACGCTCAAGGCTCTGGACATGCTCATGCTGCTGCCGTCCGAAAACCAGGTTGAAAAGACCTGCATGGATTTTGGCATGTTGCGGCCTTCCTTCACTATGGAAAACGTGTCTTTCGCCTATCCGCATCAGGAAAGGCTGGCTCTTGACCGCGTTTCCCTGCGCATTGAGCCGGGCGAGCGCGTTGGCATCATCGGCCCCATGGGGTCGGGAAAAAGCACATTGTCAAAACTGCTCATTGGCCTTTACCAGCCCAAGGAAGGGGCCGTGAAGTTCGGTGATGTGGACATTCGCCAGATCCCCAGCACCGACCTGCGAGGCCGCATAGGGGTTCTGCCGCAGGACGTGGTGCTGTTTTACGGCAGTATTCGCGACAACATCGCTCTGGGCGATCCTACCATTAACGACCACCTGATTTTGCGGGCAGCGGCCCTGGCTGGCGTGACGGACTTTCTGCGCAACAACCCCGCGGGCTTCGCCGCACAGGTGGGCGAGCAGGGCAAGGCGCTTTCCGGCGGTCAGCGTCAGGCCGTGGCTCTGGCCCGGGCCCTGGTGCGTGACCCTGAAGTGCTGCTTCTGGATGAACCAACCAGTAATATGGATACGGATTCTGAACTCATGCTGCAAAAGCGTCTGTTCTCGGTCATGCAGGACCGCACGGTGGTGCTTGTGACGCACCGCTTGTCCATGCTCAGGATTGTGGAACGGCTGATAGTTATGGAAAACGGCCAGATCAAGATGGATGGGCCGCGTGATGCCGTGTTGCAGAGCCTGCGCGACCGTTCAAAGCAAAGCGTTGCGGCGGCAAGACATGAACACGGCGCTGGGGCGCGCGCGGCAGCGGGGAATGCGTAATATGCAGCAGACACCACAAAACACCAATGCGGAAAACATGTCCGCTCCTGCGGGACAACCGCAAGCGGGCGGCACTGTAACTGGCGACGGTCGGGCAAAAGCGCCGGCCCAGGCCTCTCCCGCAGCAGCCCCTGCCCCTGGCGCGTTGCAGCCGGACTTCAGCGCATTTTTCGGGCAAGAAACAAGCTGTGAATTTCTGTCGCCCCTGCCCGGGCAGGGCGCTCCTTTTATCGCGCCGGGAGCGTCCACTGAAGACGGCTCCATTCCGGCCATGCCAGGGGTGGAGTCTGAGGGCGACGCCTCCATGGGCGGATTCGCGCCAGCGGTCCTCGGCTCCTCCTGGGGTGAAGAGGGGATACCCAAGGGGGACTTTGCCCCTATGGCGTCCGCTGATGGCCTCGCTGAAACCGGGATGCAGCCGCTTGGCCCCGAGGAGCAGCAGGAAGGAACGGCGGATGAGAGCGGCCCCAAGGCCTTTTTGCGCGAGCTGCTGCTGGGCGGCGAACATGCCCAGAAGCCTGACAAAAGCCTGCGTCAATCCATGGCGGAAACTATGGAGAGGCTGCGCGGCGGCGGCGCACCGAAACAGCCCGGTCAACCCCAGTCCAATCCGGGGCTTTTTGCGGCCATGGACGCGCCGCTCAATGGTCTGACGCCCGATGACATCCAGTTTGCCAGCGAGGTGGATGCGGCTTTGGCGCGGCGTCCGCGCTTCGGGGTACGGGCGCTTTCCATAAGCGTTGCCGTCATGTTTTTGTGTCTGCTTATCTGGGCGGCCTTTGCAAGCGTGGATGAAGTCACCCATGCCGAAGGCACGGTTGTGGGCTCGCAGCGCACCCAGACCATCCAGAACCTTGAAGGCGGCATCCTGCGCGCGGTTCTGGTTCATGAAGGGCAGATTGTGGACAAGGGCGCCATTCTTGCCCAGCTGGACAATGAAATGGCCGAGAGCGCGTACCGGGACGCCGTGACCAAGGCTATGGAAAACAGCCTCGCCATCATACGGCTTGAGGCCGAAATCAAGGGCGAGCCCCCAGTGTTTCCCGAACATCTTGAAGCCTGGGCCAGCAAGCTTATTGGCCGCAAGGTGGATGAAAATACACTGATCCGCGCCCGCCAGATCATTCAGGATCAGGAAAACGCCTATCAGGTGCGGCGTGTGCAGCTCAATGCCGAAATCGAGGTGCTGGAATCGCAGTACACGCAGCGCATGCATGACGTGGAAGAACAGACCGCGCGCAAGGTGCAGCTGGACCGCAGCCTTGCCCTGTCCATTGAGCAGCGCGACACGGCCTATGCCCTTGTGCAGCGCAACAACTTTTCCAAGCTCGAATATCTTGGCATGCAGCAAAGGGTTGTGGAGCTTCAGGGCCAGATCGACGCCCTGGCGGCGACCATCCCCAAGGCGCAGTCCGCGGCGGAAGAATCACGGCAGCGCATAGCCTCACGCCGTGCGGAACAGGCATCGGCCATTACGGACGAAATAAACAAGAGACGGCAGGAGCTGAACTCCCTGCGCGAAAGTCTTTCGGCCGGGCGCGACCGCGTCACCCGGACAGAGCTTCGCACGCCCGTTCGCGGCACCGTGAAGCAGATATACATTTCCACTGTGGGCGGCGTGGTAAAGCCCGGCGAACCCATCATGGACATTGTGCCCCTGGACGACACCCTGCTGGTGGAAGCCAAGGTCAAGCCGCAGGACGTGGCCTTTCTGCGCCCCGGCCAGGAAGTCATGGTCAAGATTTCTGCCTATGACTTTTCCATTTACGGCGGCCTTGAGGGCAAGCTTGAATCCATAAGCGCCGACACCATTGAAGACAAGAAGAGCGAGCACTTCTATCTGGTCAAGGTTCGCACCCAGAAGAATGCCATTACCTATCACAAGGAACTTCTGCCAATCATCCCCGGCATGATCGTAACGACGGACATCCTCATCGGCAAAAAAACCGTTCTGGATTATTTGCTCAAGCCCATTCTCAAGGCCAAGCAGAACGCCCTGCGTGAACGCTGATCCGCCGCGAAAGGAACGACATATGGCACAACAGGATTCCTCGAACAAAAAATCGCGCAACCGCACAGCGGCAGTCATTATGCTGGCGTTCTTCGCGGTCATGGCGGTAGTTGTCGTGATGGGGGCCAACTGGTACCTGCAAAATTCCCGTGCCCGCATGCTGCGGGAGGTGGGGCAGAATCTGCACGTGCAGACCAACAACAAGGTGGCCCTGCTGACGGTGTGGTCAGGGGCGCTCATCGAGCAGGTGGAAGTTTTTGTGGAATTGGACCTGCTGCGGCTTTTTGCTGCGGAGGTCGACAGCTCGCGCCTGCCTGCCGAGGTCTTGTTGCGTGAGGCGAAGAAAGAGAGCAAGAGCCTGCCGACGGCTGACCTTTTTTCCGATGCGCAAGCTGTGGAAGACGCGCAAGCTGCGGAAAATGCTGAAGGAGCAGAAGGGGCAGAACCTGCGGAAAAGGCCGCAGTGGCTATGTCTGCCAACGACCCCCTGAGCGGCCTTGCCCCGCGCCTGCCCATGATGGTTCGGCAACTTAAGGATTTTATTGATAAAAATTCATTCTGGGCCGCGTATCTGGTCAATTCTGATCTGGAAATCTATATGTCGCCGGGCACGCCGCCCGTAGTGAACGAGGCGCAGCGCGCTTTTCTGGGAAAAGTCTTCAAGACCGGGCAGCCTGTCTTCATGCCGGTGCGCCGTCAAAACGGCGAACTCGTTATGGACATGGCCTTTCCCATCAAGGCGCCGCTCTATGTGGACTCAAAGGGCGACAAGGTCGTTTCCGTTCTGCTGGCCTCATACAACGTGCTGCCTGTGGTCAAGGCGGTAACGCGGCACAGCGGCGGCAAGGAATACAGCGCCGCCATTTTGCAGAATTTTAACGAGCAGGTGCAGCGCATTGATCCCACGGTGCGCGAGGGCTTTGTGGATCTGCCCGGCTGGAAGCTGGAAGGCGGCCGCCTGCCTCTGGAAATGCGTAACGAGCCCGGCCCCGGCGGCACTGAAGATGAAATCAACTACACCCTGGCGCTGCCCGTGCCGCGCTTGCCCTGGCTGGTAGAGCAGGGCGTCGAGGCTGTCCGCATTGATGCGGATTACCGCTCACTGCGGCAAAACGTCATAATGGGCGCGGCCCTGATCATTGCGCTGGTCGGCATCATGATGGCCGCTTCGTGGTGGTGGCTTGTGGGTCGCAGGGAGCGCGCCGTGTCTGACCAGTTGCGGCGGCTGTACACGGTGGTCAACCAGCAGAAGCAGATTATGGACGGGGTGAATTCAGCCCTGTCGTCGGGCATAGTGCTCAATGACCTTAACGGCGTCATTTTCTATGCCAACCAGAGCTTTGCCCGCATGGCGGGCAAGGATATAAATGCCCTGCGTGGACGCCCCCACACCGAACTTGGGCCGGACCTGGCCCGAAGCCTCGTTACCCATACGCTGGCCGTACACCAGTCCGGGAGTCTCTCCAGCTTTACCGAAACCCTGATAGTCGAAGGCAGCCAACGCTACTTCTTCACTTCCTGCACGCCCTTCCGCGACGAGGCAGGGCGTATGACAGGCGTGGTGTCCGTGTACAGCGACGTGACCGACCTTGCCATGGCGCAGCAAAAAGCGCAGCGGATGGTCAACCAGACCGTCAACGCCTTTGTGCGCGCCATCGAAACCGTAGACAGCTATTTGCGCGGCCATTCGGCCTTCACTGCCCAACTGGCGGTCACCCTGGCGTACTGGCTGGGCAAGACGGACCCTGTGACGCTGGCAACCCTGCGCACTGCGGCCAACCTTTCGCAAATAGGCATGATACAGCTGCCCAAGGAACTGTTCACCAAATCGGGGATGCTCACGCCCGAAGAAAGGGCGCTTTTGCAAAATCATGTGGAGTACGCAAAGCATGCCCTTGAAGGCATTGATTTTGGCCTCCCCGTTATGGAAGCCATTGCACAGATGTATGAAAGAATGGATGGCTCCGGGTATCCCGAAAAGCTCAGTGGCGACGCCATTTGTGAAAATGCCAGGATACTGGCCGTGGCCAATACGTTTTGCGCGCTGGTGCGCTCGCGTTCTTACCGTCAGGCCCACAGCGTGGAGCAGGCCCTGGAAATTCTTGGCGAGCAGCCGCCCAAATACGACATGCAGGTTGTGGAGGCGCTCAGGCAGTTTTTGCCAACCGAACAGGGCAAGGCTTTTCTCGACTTGTTGGAAAATGATCGCGACAGCGAATCTGAGATGAGTGGTTAGTACCTATGCGGCTGTTGTTTTTGAACTCTGTATTCCCTGGTCGGTTTCGTTCGCTGGCCCAGTCATTTGGAACCCAGCGGGAAAACACGGTGCTTTTTCTGGCGGAATCCGGTCAGAAAACCTCCATTCCCGGGGTGCGACGTCTGCGGCTGGCCCCCCCGTCTTCCTGCGACAGTGATGATCCGGCGGAAAAAGAAATCGTCACGAGGCTGCGGCGCGGCGCGCGGGCTGGCAATGCCCTGTTGGCGTTGCGCAAGGAAGGGTTTTTGCCCGACATCATCTGTGCGTCGGCCAGTATGGGCGGCAGCTTTTATGTGCGCGACATTTTCCCCAAAGCCTTTTATGTGGGCCAGGCGGACTGGTTTTACACCCAGGGCGAGAGCCACTGCTTTTTTACCCGTGGCAAACCGCGCCCGGCTGCTGATTTTGCTCTGGCGCGTGTGGCCAACCTTTGGGAATACAACGCCTTGGGCGAGTGCGATCTGGCCGTGACCTCATCCCTGTGGCAGCGCTCGCAGTATCCCGACTTTCTGGCCAGCAGGCTGCATGTGGTGCACAGCGGCATCAATACCCGCTTTTTCTCGCCGTCCGAAAACCAGGAAGAGCGCAGCGGCGAGCTTGTCAGTTTTTTTGGCCCCCCGCACGAGAGCGCGCGCGGATTTCAGCAGTTCATAGCCTGCTTGCCCCGGTTGCTTGAGCAAAGGCCCAATTGTCTTGTGCTGCTCTCGTGGCTGGAAAATGCACAGGGGGGCGCGCGCCCGGAATGCGCGGAGGACAAGCCGGCGTGCAGGTCGGAAGAAGAGGCCGCGCGCAGCGTGGACAACCTGAACCTGCCGGAGGAGCAGCGCGTGCGCGTGCATGTGCTGGGGGCGCGGCCGCTGAAGGAATACCGTGAACTTTTGCGGGCCTCCACCGTGCATGTCTATCTGGCCGCTCCCCATGCATTGACCACGGGCCTGCTGGAAGGCATGGCCTGCGGCGCGCTGATTGTTGGCTCCGACACTCCGCCTGTGCGGGAAATCATCCGTGACGGGGTCAACGGCTTTTTATGCGACTTTTGGGATACCGAGGCCATGGCGGAAAAGATTTCGGATACTCTGGAAAAAGCCCCCACCCTTGAGCAGGTGCGCTCCAGCGCCCAGCAGACAATCTTGCGGGAATATGACGGAGAAGTGCAGACCAGGCGGCTCATGAGCCTTATTTTGCACAGCATGGATCAGGAAAAGACAGACAGGCGACCCGACCCCGATGAAAAGGGCGACTCTGGCGACTAGACAGTTAACGAATGAAATGCTTTGTGGAGGAGGGACCCCTTTTGCAAAAGGGTCCCTCCTCCACACCCCCATCCCCTAAAACTCTCGGTATATTTTAGAGCAGGTAAACTTTTGTAAAAGTTTACCTTCTCTAAAATAGTATAACGTGCTTTCTGGTCTGATTTTCTGGCCTGAAGCGGGAGAGGGGGGAGCCGTTATAATAGAATTTTTGCGTTAAAACAGGCAGGAGCCTGTGCGTGAAAATGTCCGCTTTAAAAAGCCTGCTGGCAGTCAAAAGTGCCAGCAGGCTTTTTTATGGCGCATGCATCAGGCGATCTGCATGGCCAGGCGGGCTTCAAATTCGTTTTCGGGCTCAGGCGTGGCGTAGTAGAAACCCTGCGCCTTGAAGCAGCCGAGCCGCATGAGAATGGCCGCTTGTTCAGCCGTCTCCACTCCTTCGCAAATGACGGCCATTTCCAGCTCCAGGGCGAGTCTGATGATGCTGCCGAGCACTATCTGCGCCCTCTGCCCCGGGAGGTCGCGCTGCACGAAACTGCGGTCGATCTTGATGACGTCCGCATTGAGCATCTGCACCAGCCCCAGTGAGGAGTAGCCCGAACCGAAGTCGTCAATGGCCGTTTTGAAGCCATACTGCTTGAGCTGGATCAGGCGCAGCCAGGCGGCCTCCGGGTTTTTCATGATCGCGCTTTCAGTGATCTCCACTTCCACCAGGTCGTGCGGAATGGCGTAACGCTCGGCGATTTCAGCCAGCTGGCGCGGGAATTCGGGGCGGTCGAAATGCAAGCGCGAAAAATTGCATGAAACGGTGCGCAGGGGCAGATTACGCAGCCGCCAGCTCTGCATGATCATGCAGACCTGCTCAAAAATGTGCATGTCAATGTCCACCACAAGGCCATTGCGCTCGAACAGAGGAATAAAGCTGCCCGGCATAAGCAGGCCATGGACAGGATGGTTCCAGCGCACCAACGCCTCGCTGCCGATAATGGCTCCCGTGCGCATATCTACCTTGGCCTGGAACCAGGGCACCAGCTCCCCTTCTTTGAGAGCCGTCTCAAGCCTGCCGTTGAGTTCCTGATGCAGCAGGGCCTCCTGGCGCATGTGTTCGTCATACAGCAGCACGTTGAAGGTGCTGTTCCGTTTGGCTTCACGGCGCGCGTAGTTGGCGAGGTCCAGCATAAGCTGCACGTCGCGGCCTTCTGCGCGGTTGACGGTGTATGCGCCATAGACCGTGTTGATCCTGTAGGGCATTTCCTGCTGCTGACGCCAGATATCCAGTTTTTCATCCATATGGTGCAGGCGGGCCTTCAGGTTTTCCCACCCGTCATAGCGCAGGAGCAGAACGTACATGTCTGCTGAAATACGCGCGCACAATTCATTTTCGGCCACGTTATCGCGCAGGATTTCAGCATAGGCGCACAACAGCTGGTCGCCGGTGGAAAAACCGAACTGGTCGTTGATCGTCTTGAACTGGCAGATATCGCCGAACAGCAGGACATGCCCGTCGGCATCGGCGCTTTTGAGAAACTGGGTGCAGTCCTGCCTGAATTTATAGAGGTTGGAAAGTCCGGTAAGCGTGTCGCGGTGGAGCAGCATCTGTATGCGTCTGTTGCTGCTTGATTTGATGGCCAGGTTGACGCCCAGAAGCACGGTGATGATGAGTGACACCACCATGAGGGCGCTGAACGCCCCAAGAGGATACTGGGCAATGAATTCTTTGAGTGTGGTTTCGCGGTTGGGCACGCTGTGCTTGAGCACAAGGTCGTCAATCTGCTCAATGGGCAAAAACTGCAGGCTCTTGTCCATCACGGCAAACAGGCGGGCGTCGGCCTGCCGCGAAATGCCGATCCTGAGGTCATTTTCGTAGCTGTCTATTGGGCTTATGACCAGGCCCGTATAGCGGGAATTCTTGATAAGATAGTTGGCCGTGTGAATATTGGAATACGCCACGTCCGCTTTTTTGCTGATAAGGGCATCCAGGCACTCAGCCAGTGTGCCGTGAAAACTGATTTTTTTGTCCGGGTTGTTTTCGGCCACGTGGGCCGAAAGCAGATAGCCACGCTGCAGTGCTATGTGCTTCGGCGCTTCCGCATCGTCGCGTCGGCGGATCTGCGCCGCAGCTGTCCGAAGGTAGGGTCGCGTGGTGCGGATCTGCAGCTTTTTATCCCAGATAAAGCCACCTGTCAGAGCGCATATGGCATCGACTTCGCCAACGGTAAGCATGCTCAGGGCACGATCCTGGGGCATGGGGATGAATTTAAATTTAAGACCAGTCATTTGCTGGATTTTTTGAAAGACATCCGCCACGATTCCAGAAAATTCGTTTGTTTCTGGGTGGTTATATGTAAGAGGAGCCCACGTTGGGTCGTAGGCCACAGTGATTACGCGGGCTTCATGAAGGAAAGCCTGCTCCTCAGATGTAAAAACTTGCAGCTTTGCTATATTGGTTGACAGGTATTTGCCGTAAAGATCTTGTCCGTAAGAAGGATTACGCAGCATGATCTTGTCCAGGCCCGCATTCAGCAGGGCGAGGATTTCGGGCTTGCGCTTGTTGACGGCAATATAAAAAGGCTCTGGCGAAAACTGCGCGATAACACGAAATGGATTGTTTTTGCCAAGATTGGTGATGCCCACGCCGTCCAGTTCCTTGTCGCGCAGTGCTTGCAGCATGCTCTGCATGTCGATGTAGGGCACCAGCGCCAAGCTCACATTGTGCTGAAGCATAAAGGCTTCAAGGGCGGGGACGTTCTTGGTGTTGGCCACAACGCCCACGCGCATGCCGTCCAATGCGGCATAGTCTTCGAAGGTGTAGCGTTTATCGTCGTCCCTGACGCTGATGGTCATGAAGGAATTGGCAAGAGGCAGGTTGGGAAAGAGCATCTTTTCCGCGCGCTCGGGCGTAAAAAAGGCGCAGGGTAAAAGGTCTATCTGGTCGTGCTCGAGCATTTCCAGGCTGCGGGTCCAGTTGCCGCAGTCCACAACTTTATAGCGCATGCCGGTTGTTCTGGAAATTTCTTGCAGAAACTCAAAGATGAGCCCCTGGTACTGGCCGCTGCGGGCTCGAAACATGTAGTCGCCGAATTCGAAAAAACCGACGCGCACAGCTTCTTCCTGCGCGTAGGCGCGCGGGCAGAAGCTCTGGCAAAGCAGAATTGAGAGAACCAGCAAAAGGATCCTGAACTGAAACATCTTCATGCGCGCTTTCCTCAGGTTTCGCAGATCATAGGGAAGCGTTTGTCCGATGCTACAGAAGCACACCACCCGCACAGTGGATTTCGAGCAAGTCGGGGGGTCCGCCCTGCGTATAGCATAGTCTATGTTTTCTGGAGGCGCCAGCGATCAGGGCAACAATCACGTAAATCACGTCACCCTGGCCCAATATTCGCTGCGTGAGGACAAAAGGGACGAAAACTTGGCTCGCAGTAATGGATTGGTGACAAATGATGGATTACTCTACATTTATTGGATTGCTGAAGCAAGTATCAATTGACCATTGCGGGCAATTTGTGCCAGATCAGTGCCCCGCGACAAGAAATTTTCTTATAATACATTAAAATTTAAAAATAAATTTGTTTTCTAATGCACTGGTCAGTTGATAACCGATAATGGTGTTTGTTCTTGATTTGAAACGTCGAAGGCACCTTGAAAGAAAGAGGAATGTTTAACAATATTTTTATATGTCAATATGCAATTACCAATTTGACTATCAATGTGGCGAAGTAAAGTTAATACTGATGATTTATATTTCATTTTTACTTTCAATAAACACAACTACAAATTGTTTAATAATGTTGTGTTACTTATAACTGTTTTGTTGGCTATCTATATGTATGAAATAATATTGATAGTATATGGTATGTATTTGTGTTGTATGATATGCGCAGTGGATATCTATTTATTTATAAACCTATTCTTTGCAGGGTGTGTAAATGTTTTGTGAAGCAGAAAGACAGGAATATAGGGGGTATGAATATGCGTAAAAAAGAATTGTGCGGAGATTGTTGCTCGATAAAGAAATCGGAAAAAAAGAAAGTGAACTATAGTTCTCAATTTATGAGTACTATAGCACATGTTCATCGGCAGAATTTGGTGTAATCAATACTCATGAAAGTATATCCATACCTTTCGAGCGCCATTGCCAGGGTGATTGAGGTTTTGCGGGCAGAGCGCGGCATGACCAAGTCGTCTCTGGCTGACTTTGCCTGCCTTGAGAGACGCTATTTGCGTGACATTGAACGGGAGCTGAAAAAGCCTACCGTCAATGCCATCTATTCCATTTGTGAAGCCTTGCGAGTTCAGCCGGAGGATTTTTTCAGGCGCGTTTCGGAAGAGATCGAAAAAAAGAAGAACAGTGAGCGCCGTGCCGCCTCACTTAGCAAGGCCATGGCTGCTAAGGTCGAGAGCGACGAAGAAAAGGTCTGAGCGCTGGCGCAGTGTAGCATTGGTAATTCATGCGCCCGCATGCGCTGACGTCCACCTGAAAACGCAACCACACTTCACTCTTGCCCGCAGTGCTTGCATCAACCGTTGACCGAATGGTCTTGCGGAGCAGGAAACCGGCGCTGTACAGGCTTCAGCCTGTGCACGCTATAAATCCCGAACTAAGGCAGCAGGCGTGCCGCACGGTCTGCTCCACGCTATGGCTGTCGCCATTGGCCAAACGCACCAATGCTGCGGCAGCGTCGTGCTGCGCCATGTGGGCGTGACCATGCCCCTGGCGGGCGCGGACCAAATTCGGCGAACGTTTTTTTGACGTTTGAAGGAGCCGTACTGGCGCGTACCAGCGAAGAACAGGCGCTTACGCTGTTACGGCGCGCATCCTCCGCCTTCGCAGTATCGGCAAGTTTTCGTTGAACGAATTCTGGATGCGGGCGGCAGCCTGTGACCGCCGCCCGCAGGGATGGTTCAGGAACTTACTTGCCCATGCAGACCCGAATGGCCGCGAGCAGCTTGTCAATGGCTTCAGGCCGCGCGCCTTCGCCCATAACGCCCACACGAAGCACCTTGCCAGCCAGAGCGCCCAGGCCGCCAGCCACTTCAATCTTATGCTTTTCGCGCAGGCAGCCCTTCAGCGCGTTGGGGTCCACGCCAGCGGGCGGCACAAAAAGGTTCACCTGCGGGGCCGCACCTTCCTTGACATAGAGGCTGAAGCCCAGATCGGCCAGACCGTCCACCAGGCGCTGGTGCATGGCCTTGTGGCGCGCGAAGGCGGCGTCCAGACCTTCGGTCAGCAGGTTGTCCAGGGCCTGGTGCAGGCCGTAGTACATGTTAATGGGCGCGGTGTGGTGGTACACGCGCGGGGAGCCTTCCCAGTACTTGCGGATAAGCGACACGTCCAGATACCAGTTGGGCACCTTGGTCTTGCGTTTGGCCATGGCGTCCATTGCGGCCTCGGAGAAAGACGCGGGCGCAAGGCCGGGGGGGACGGAAAGGCATTTTTGCGAGCCGCTGTAAAAGGCATCGACGCCCCAGTTGTCCACCTGCACGTCCACGCCGCCGAGTCCGGCCACGCTGTCCACCAGATACAGGGTGTCGCTGCCTTTGACCAACTCACCCAACTCGGCAACAGGGTTGTTCACGCCCGTGGAGGTTTCGGCATGCACCACGGCCAGAATCTTGTAATGTTTTTTCGCCAGTTGCGCCTTGACATCCTGCACCTTGACGGGCGTGCCCCAGGGGCTTTCCACCACGTCCACTTCTGCTCCAAGCCGTGAGGCCACTTCCACCATGCGGGAGCTGAACACGCCGTTGTTGACCACAAGCACGGCGTCGCCCGGCTCAATCAGGTTGACGAAGCATGTTTCCATACCGGCCGAGCCAGTGCCAGAAATGGGAAAGGTAACGTCGTTGCCGGTTTTGCATACGGCCCGCAGCTGATCCTGAATGGCGTCCATAACCTTGATGCAGTCGGGGTCAAGGTGCCCAAGGGTGGGCAGGCTCATGGCCTGAAGGACGTTGGAGGCAACGGGGCTGGGGCCGGGGGCCATCAGCAGAACATGGTCAAGCGTTCCCAAAACTGTACTCATGACGATCTCCTGTGGTTGACGAAAGATGTTCGTTTCGACGTAATATGCGCCCATTTTTTGCGAGGTTGGCCGCAGGGCTGCAATTTGTATTAAAAAATTTATTATTCAAAAAAATTTTACGATACTGAGGCGCATCTGTCCAGTGGGAGGACGGACTTTTTACATGCGCCAAAAAAAATCAGCAGGCCCAAAGCCGCTTCAAAGGCATTGGAGATGTTGCACCGGGTCCAACCGTCTTTTCAAAAGCTCGGAATGCTGCTATGGCTTCCCGAATCATTATAACCTAAGGGCCAGGTATGAAAAAAGACACCCAAGAACTACACCGTGCCTTAAAAAACAGGCACATCCAACTGATTGCCCTCGGCGGAGCCATTGGCACAGGCCTTTTTCTCGGATCTGCGGGCACAATTCAAATGGCCGGTCCTGCCGTTATTCTCAGTTATGCCATCGGCGGGTTTATCGCTTTTCTCATCATGCGCCAGCTTGGCGAAATGATGGCGCAGGAGCCTGTGGCCGGATCTTTCAGCAATCTTGCTTACAAATACTGGGGCGAATTTCCCGGTTTGCTCTCTGGCTGGAATTACTGGATACTATACGTACTGGTGGGCATGTCGGAACTCACTGCCGTGGCCGTGTACGTGCAGTATTGGTTCCCTGGTATAGAGCCGTGGCAGACCACGGCATTTTTCTTTCTTCTCATCAATGGCATCAACCTGGCCCAAGTGGGCGTTTTTGGCGAAATGGAGTTCTGGTTCGCCTCCATCAAGGTTGCCGCCATTGTGGCCATGATTGGCCTTGGCACCTTTTTGCTGGTGTCCGGCAATGCAGGCCCTGATGCCAGCGTCAGCAATCTGTGGGAATACGGCGGCTTTTTTGCCAGAGGCTGGGGCGGAGTTTTCACTTCTCTGGCCGTGGTGAGCTTCTCCTTTGGCGGGCTTGAGCTTGTGGGCATTGCCGCCGCAGAGACATCCAATCCGCAAAAAACCATCCCCAAGGCCGTCAACCAGCTTATTTACCGCATTCTCATTTTCTACATCGGCGCGCTTACCGTGCTGCTGACCCTGCACCCCTGGAACAAGCTTGGCGCTTCAGTGGACAAGAGCCGCTGGGCAGAAGCCATGGTGGCCAGCCCCTTTGTGCAGATTTTTGATCTTATCGGCGTGCCCTCGGCGGCGCATGTGCTCAACTTTGTGGTGCTGACTGCGGCGTTGTCCGTGTACAACAGCTGTGTGTACTGCAACAGCCGCATGCTTTACGGGCTGGCGCTTCAGGGCAATGCGCCCAAGGTTCTGGCCAAAGTCAGCGCCAGAGGCGTGCCGGTTCCCGCCCTTATGATATCCTCGGGCGCAACGCTGTTGTGCGTGCTGCTGAACTACTTTATGCCCGCCCAGGCTCTTGGCATGCTTATGGCTCTGGTGGTGGCGGCCCTTGTCATCAACTGGGCGATGATCAGCCTTACGCACATCAAGTTCCGGGCGGCCAAGGTTAAAGCCGGTGAAAAGATCGTGTTCAAAGCCTTCTGGTATCCGCTGTCCAACTACCTCTGCCTGCTTTTCATGGCAGTGGTGCTCGTGGTGCTGACGCAGATCGGCATGGAAGGCTCTGTGCAGGCGGTGCCGGTGTGGCTGGTTCTTGTGTGGCTTGGGTACAAGGCGAAGAAAAAATACAATTTGTGATATATCCGCTCCCGCGGGGCCAGTCGCGTCACGGGAGATACGAGTTCGGCCATGCTCTGGCCGCAGAAAGGGAACCGGTTTTGCCGGTTCCCTTTTGCGCTGGCACGAGCTACAGTGCCCTGCTGGAAGCGGGACGCCCAGTGCAGTCACAACCAGGTGTTCCGCAATGAGCCAGACTTTTTTTGTATTGGATTGCGCGTATGCTCAGTGGCCGTCAGAGCGAGTTCGCTTTGGAAGAATTCCGGCGGCTGCGGGGCAGAAGGGCGCAGTGAAGGCATACAGGCGCAGATTATATGCACTGGCAAGCGCCCAGGCGCTCGTGTCAAAACCTTGGGCAGTAGAGTCTCAGTGGTAATCCGCTCTGGACTGACTGCCCGGCACGAGACCCGGCAGAGAACTGCAATTCGCGTTGTTTTACATCCGCTGCGGCAATAATGTTTTGCCCCAGTCTGCTTACGAGGGATCAGGTATTTGCCATCATGCGGGATAAAAGTTTTTTTCAGCTCAGCCAGGGTGAATGGGCGCTGGTTGGCGTAACCATGATCTGGGGTACGACGTTTCTTATCATACGCAACGCTCTGGATGTTACCGGCCCCCTGTTTTTTGTGGGACTGCGTTTTGGGTCGGCGGCTCTGGCGCTTCTTGTCATTTCTTTGCCCATTCTGCGTGGACTCACCGTGCACGAGCTTTTTGCCGGGTCCCTCATCGGGCTTTCGCTGCTGGGCGGCTATGCCTTGCAGTCGTATGGGCTTATTACCATCTCTGCCAGCAAGTCCGCGTTTATAACGGCTTTTTATGTGCCTGCCGTGCCTATTTTACAATGGGTATTCATGCGGCATCGCCCGAGCACAATGGCGTGGCTGGGCATAGGCTGCGCCCTGGTGGGGCTGATTTTGCTGGCCGGGCCCGACGGCGTTTCGCTGGGCTTTGGCGTCGGCGAGATGGTCACGCTGCTGGGGGCCGTGGCCTGCGCTCTTGAAATTCTGTTCATCGGCTACTTTGCGGGGTCGGTCAATGTGCGCAGGGTCACTGTTGTGCAGGTGACCGTCACCTCAATTCTGAGTTTCAGCCTTATGCCCATTGTGGGCGAACCTGTTCCGGGGTTTTCGTGGGTGCTCGTGTGCAGCGCCTGCGGGCTTGGAGTTGCCACAGCCCTCATTCAACTGGTCATGAACTGGGCGCAAAAAAGTATTTCGCCCACCCGCGCCACCCTCATTTATGCCGGGGAACCTGTATGGGCGGCTATTTTCGGGCGCATGGCCGGGGAGAGGCTGCCCTTCTTGAGCCTTGTGGGCGGGGCGCTTGTGGTGGCTGGCGTGCTCATCAGCAGTGCGCGGCCTCGCGGTAAAACAGGAAGCAAGAGCGCGTCCTGATTTTCCGGCGGCTCCGGCCTGCGCCAGCACCGTACACCGGTACTGGCAGCGCGAATAGGCAACAGACCGCCCAAAGCCGAAAAGGCCCGCCCCCATCCGGGACATCCCGCCATAGCCGGAGAAGCCCGACCAGAGCGAGAACGGCCTGGCCCAAGCCGAAAAGGCGGGCGGATTCGCGCTGGCGGTTCAGCCAGCCTTTTCCGCGCGGTCATGCACGGGCTGCGCCGGGGCTTCGCCAGTGCAGCCCTGCCCTTTGCGCCAGCCACGGCGCGCCAGACCGGCCCTCAGTGCCCACCCCCGTTCCGGTTTATTTTGCAAACATATATTCTCGGGGGTAATCATTTCTGGGGAAGGGCGGCTGCGCGAACCTTGCGGAGCAGAAATGGTTTGACGCCGGGGCCTGTTCTTGCGGATAACGGGGATGTAACTTACTGCCTGTGAGGGAAATATGAAACGTTGCGTTGCCGTACAGCATGTGGCTTTTGAGCATTTGGGCGTTTTTGAGCAGCCTTTGAAAGAAGCCGGCTATGCCGTGACCTATGTGCAGGCCGGGGTGAGCCCCATAACCAGCGATCTGTGGAAGGATGCTGACCTTGCAGTGGTTCTTGGCGGCCCCATCGGCGTGGGCGAAGAAGATATCTATCCTTTCCTGCTTGACGAAAGGGCCATGGTGGCGGAGCGGCTGGCCTCGGGCAAGCCCTTGCTGGGCATTTGCCTTGGGGCGCAGATCATGGCCGCAGCTCTTGGCGCAAGGGTGTATGCCGGGCCAAAAAAAGAAATAGGCTGGGGCACGGTGGACGTGACCGCAGCGGGGCTGCGCGGTCCCCTGGCGGAGCTTGTGGATGCCCCTGTGCTCCACTGGCATGGCGACACGTTTGATGTCCCGGCAGGATGCGAACTGCTGGCCGCAACGCCTTTGACGCCGCATCAGGCCTTTTCCTGCGGTCGCGGCCAGCTTGCCCTGCAATTTCACCCGGAAATGGACGCCAGACTTATGGATACCTGGCTTATCGGCCATTGCTGCGAGCTGGCCCAGACCGGCAACGATCCCCGCGCCATACGGGCGGACGCGCTACGGCTGGGAGAAGCCGCCCGCACGGCGGGGCAGAACTTCATGCGCCGCTGGCTGGCTGAAGAGGTTGCCTGAGGGCGCAGCCCTTGGGGCGAGCGCTTTTTTGTATGTAGAAAACCCCCCGCTAGGCGGGGGGTTCCGTAAAGCTTAAAGCTTTAAGCACGTCAGCAAAACTCCTTTTGATTTGTTACAACAACTTGCGGTCTGGCAACTGCAAACGAAACAAA
>NZ_MJUZ01000015.1 GCF_002237645.1 Desulfovibrio sp. MES5 | reverse complement strand
TGGAGGGACCCTTTTGCAAAAGGGTCCCTCCCCCACACCCCCACCCCCTAAAACTCTATTCGTGTTTCGGTCGATTACAGAGGGCTGCCCTGACCTGGAACAGAGTTTCCAAAAGCAGCGTCTTCCAGACATCACACCATCTCAAAACTTGTTTGCCTAACGGGTCGGTTTTGACGGACATCATCAGGTTGCCCTGACGGCCCCCTGAAATCGCCCGACTGCCTTCGCTGGTCACTCTGCGGTCGCCCATCCCATGCTATTACGGACTCCATCCCATTGCCCCGGCGGCCTCCCCCAACCGTCAGCTGGCTCCCTATCCCTCATTCTGAAGGGCTGCATTTCCTCACTGACCTGACGCGCTAAAACGCCCGCCTGCCAATTTTCACACCATCGCCGCCCCTGCCTCCGTCTGCCTGGGTTCATGAGCGCCGGTTTTCCTTTTCCTGGCAGGGACATTTTTCTCCCATTGCTCAGCGTAGCGCGGCAAAAATCCCTCTGGACGACTCAGGTATTTTACCAGTTTTTTGCCTTCTCCAGGCTGCCGGATCCCCGCTCCAAAAATGATAATTTCTACCAATTATGAGCTCTCTACTGATTCTCTAGAAAAAGTTTTACGCTAACTATCTGTAATAAAAAATTTTATCAGTTTGACACCGAAGTTTTTATTACTGTATATTCTTGGCACCAAGAAAAGGCACTCCCTGACTGAGACTGACTGGTTTAGGGCGCAAGGCGCATCTGCCGTCATCGGAGGTCTCCAGGGTCAGGATCACGGGCGTGATCCGTCCGCATAGCCGGACAGCCTCGAACAGTAACCAAGGAATGATCATGAAGTATTCACGCTGGCCTTCCATGCTGGCTGTTGCGGTCGCCTGTCTGTTGTTGACCGCCCCCATGAAAGCCGACGCGGCTTCAGCAAGCTCTCCTTCTGCCAATACCTCCTCTGGTGAATCCGCTTCTGCCGCCTCGAAAAAGTCACAGAAGTCAGAATCGCGCTCAGCCAAGTCTGAAAAGTCCAAGAAATCAAGCTCTTCAGACAAATCTGAAAAAGCGTCTTCCTCCGGCAAGTCGGCCAAGTCTGACAGCTCGGACAAATCGGCCAAAAGCCGCAAGACCGCAAAATCCTCAAAGAAAACCAAGCAACTTTCCGAACAGGGCACGGACAGCCGCGACATCTGGCTCAAGCGCGCCCAGGAAAGCGAAGTTTTCACCGGCAAGGCTTCGTGGTATGGCCGTGATTCGCACGGCGGCGCCACTGCCAGCGGCCTCAGCTATGACATGTATACATTCACCGCCGCCCACCGCACCCTGCCCATGGGCACTGTCGTACGCGTAACCGATCAGGAAAACGGCAAAAGCGTCATGGTCTGCGTGACCGACCGTGGCCCCTTTGTGCGCGGGCGCATCATCGACCTTTCCTTTGCCGCAGCCAAGCAGCTTGATCTTGGCAAGCGCGGCGTAGGCAAGGTGGAGCTTGAAGTCGTCAGCGATGAGAGCGGCACCCCCCTGCAAGCAGATCTGGCCTACTACGTGCACTACAGCGCGGCCATGGGCGACGAACGCATCGGGCCCTTCCGCGTATTTGCTGACGCAGCCGCCATGCATGAGGCCCTGCGCCAGGCCCACCCTGAGGCCGAAGTGGTGCTTGACCAGTCCCGCTAGCGCGGTCTGTATCATCATGCCAGCAATTTTGACGCGGCATAATGCTGCGTCACCGGGAGCTTCGGCCTGTTTTCAGGCATGACGCCCAGTACTTCCTGAGCATTTAATCTTTGTGTAAGCTTAATGCCCCAATGCTGCACACGCGTGCAGCGCGCCGCAACATGGCGTGGATTCTGCCGCAAATTGCATGCTTGCAGAATGACAACGTTGAAATACGAGGCATTTCAACGTTCATCTGATCTGAAGACACCCCGTTCGCATACGGCCCGTTCTGATGTAATTCAGAACGGGCCATTTTTTGTCAGTCGACGAGTGCGGTAACCATGTGAAAAAGCAGACAAACATTTTTTTCTCTCGTACGTCCAAACCATTGCCATAACTTACCTTCTTCGTTATTCAAGATACGCGCACCTGCGCATAAAGAAGGATGTCATGGGCTTTTTTTACAGTCTGTTTTCTTCGGCCGCCTTCGGGCTCATCCCCCTTTTCAGCCTGCCGCTCATGGCCCAGGGCCTTTCTCCGGCCACAGTGCTTTTTTACCGTTTTTTCATAGCCACCATCGTACTGGGGCTTTTTCTTCTGCTGCGCGGCGAGTGCTTTTACACCTCAGGCCGCAACCTGCTCAAACTGGCGGGCATGAGCCTTATGTATGCACTGGCCGCCCTGCTCTTCATTGAGGCTTTCGAGCATCTGCCCAGCGGCGTCGTGGCCACGCTGCAATTTTCCTATCCGGTCATGGTCATGCTTATCATGATCGCCTTTTTTCATGAGCGTTTTTCCTGGATAACAGCCGTGGCCGTGGTTCTTGCCATTGGCGGAGTATATCTGCTCAGCAATGGAGCCCCGGCAGCGGGAGGCCCTGCGGGAAACGCCGCCAGCATAAGCGCCCTTGGCCTCATGCTGGCGCTGACTTCCGCAGTGTGCAACGCCATCTACATCACAAGCATTTATGCAGCGCGCCTCACCAATATCACCGGCCTTATGCTGACATTCTATGTTATGGCCTTTGGCGCGCTCTGCTCACTGGTCAATTCGCTGGCTTCCGGCAGCTTTCAGCTGCTGAGCAGCTGGAAGGAGCTGGCGCTGGCCCTGTTGCTGGCCGTGATCACCGCCGTGCTTTCCAACTTCACCCTTATTCTGGCCGTGCAGCGCATCGGCTCCACCCTCACCTCAGTGTTGGGCGTTCTGGAGCCGGTCACCGCCGTTATCGTGGGCATATTGGTTTTCAACGAGCCTTTCAGCCTGGCGCTTTTGCTGGGCATTGTTCTCATTGCCGCCTCCGTGGTGCTGATCATGCTGGGAGGCCATATCCAGCTGATGCGGGCCAAGCGCCAGGCCGCAAAACAGGACATGACCCCTTAAAACTGAATTTATCAGCTGCGGATCAAACTCTGCGCGCCCTGACAAGCCAAAACAGCCGCCCGACGGCATCGAGGCAAAGAGCCCCGAATACCGCCGGGCGGCGTGCGCTTTTATAGCCGCAGAACAGATGCGCCTTGAGCGTTGCGACGCATGGAAGGCGCGATTGCCCCCCCCTGCTTCAAATCAAAAAACTCGCTGACTATGCCAGGCCAGATCAAAGCCTCGTTGCGGCGCGCTGCACGCCCGTGCAGCGGTAGAGCATGACAATTTTTGGTAAAGTCACCACGCTCTAATATAAAAATTGGGGGGTGGGGGCGTGTAAGGAGGGACCCTTTTGTAAAAAGGTCCCTCCTCCACAAGGTATTTCACATGCACTGGCTCCAGCCAGGGGAGACTCAGACCAACCCTGCGGCTCTGGTCTCCTGAAGCCACGAACCGAAGGCTTCCTGAGCGCGGGCGGAGTAAAGAGCCTTGCGGTCTTTTTTGCGCGCCCTTTCGCCCAACTCCGGCATAAGGCCGAAATGGGCGTTGGACGGCTGAAAACGCTTGGCAGGCGTACGCAAATGATTGATCAGAGCGCCGAGGGCGCTTTCAGCCGGGGGTCTTGGCAGCGCAAGCCCACGGGCGCGGGCGTCCAGCAGCATGGCCAGCCACAGACCGCTGGCGGCGGACTCCACATAGCCCTCCACCCCGGTGATCTGTCCGGCAAGGTGCACACCCGGCAGCACGTTGAGCGACAAATCCTCGGCCAGCACCTGAGGCGCGTTTACGTAGGTATT
Source organism: Desulfovibrio sp. MES5 (assembly GCF_002237645.1). GTDB lineage: Bacteria > Desulfobacterota > Desulfovibrionia > Desulfovibrionales > Desulfovibrionaceae > Desulfovibrio. The sequence goes on along the minus strand of NZ_MJUZ01000015.1, from coordinate 61,600 downwards.
TCTGTGCATGCTGCCAAAGCGGGCGAATTCCGCCTTTTCCAGCCCTGGCACCAGTCGGAACACGCGGGCCTGCTCCCCCTGGGTCAGTTTGGTCTGACAACCCACAAGATTGCACGTATCACTGTTGGCATTTTCGGCGCGAAGCTGCATAATGGCCCAAGGACGGCGTCCTGTGCGTGGGTCAACAAAACCCACGGGCTTCAGGGGGCCGAACGTCAGAGTGCGGGGGCCGCGCTCTGCCAGGGCCTCCACTGGCATGCAGCCCTCAAAATGCTTTTCCTGCTCAAATTCATGAGCAGCCACTTTTTGGGCGTCCAGCAGGGCCTGATAAAAAACGTCATATTCCTCTCGGCTCATGGGACAGTTCAGATAATCGCCCTCACCTTCGCCCTCGCCGTTTTCCTGGCCATAACGGGAGGCGCGAAAAACCACATCCATATTTAACGAATGCGTCCAGATGATAGGGGCGATGGCGTCATAAAAATAGCAGTGTTTTTCGCCCAGAACCCCGGCCAGAGAGGCAGAAAGCCCCTCAGAAGCCATCGGGCCGGCAGCCACGACAATGGCGCGCCCTTCTCCCTTAAAAGGGTCCAGCACCGCGTCATCCAGAGACTGCACCTGATGCCGTACAAGGCGTATATTGCCCTCCGACTCCACCAACTGGCTCATCTGCCGGGCAAAAGCTTCACGGTCAACGGCAAGGGCCTTGCCCGCCGGTACGCGGCAGGCATCGGCCGCCTCCATAAAGCGACTGCCCAGAGCGCGCATCTCGGCCTTGAGCAGCCCCACGCCGGAGGTCAGTTCGTCTGACCGCAGCGAGTTGGAGCAAACCAGCTCAGCCAGATTGTCATTCACGTGAGCTGGGGAACGGTGGAGAGGCTTTTGTTCAAACAAAACCACTTCGTGCCCGCTGCGGGCCAGCCGCAGAGCACATTCACAACCAGCAAGACCACCGCCCACCAGGGCTACGGACAATTTCTGCATATGATCTCCTCTGCCCGGCAGCTTCTAAGAAAAGCGTACTTATGGCAAGCGCCCAGTAAGCAGGGGGCGCGCCGGCCCTTTGCTCCTTCATGGCAAAAGCTGTGCAACACGCTGCGCAGCGCGCAGATAGATTATTTTTTCACAGGGGCCGGGCGCTCTTCCCATTAACAGGCAAAAAAAGTACCATAAAACGATTAGTATCACGTAGGAATATTCATGGCCAAACCAGGCAACACAATCACAACCGTTCTCTGCATAGCAATGTTTTTTGCAACATTGCTCATGATCGTGCGCGAATACACCAGAGAAACGACCAGACATCTGTCGCAGGACATAACCACCCGTCTGGCAGAAGTGAGTCAACGTGTCGCTGATGAATTCGGACAGAATATAGACCTGCAGATCAACGAACTGCAAAGCATAGCCAACTTCATGGCGCAGGAAAGCTGCACGCAGCCCAGCAAATGCGTGCAGTACTATGCCCCTCTGTTACGCGCCGCAGGCCTTAAAAGATTTGCCCTGGTGGCGCTGGACGGCACGGGCTTCTGCTCCGATAGCGGCTCTGCCTTTGACCTTGAGCGCACCAACAAAAAAGAGTTGTTTCTCCGTGCGCTCAGCGGCGCGGCGAGCTTTGGCGCCATTTCAGACGGCAACGGCGGCAAGCTGGCCGTTGCTGTTCCCTTGAGCCGGGATGGCAAGGTTACAGCCATTCTTCTGGGTGAGTTTGAAAGCATTACCATGAAAAAAAGTCTTGTCACAAGAGCCTTTGGCGACAAGACCTGCAACATGGTCTTTGACAACAGGGGGCGGTTGCTGTTCTGGGCCGTTGCTCCTGGCTATGATATTGAAAAAACGTTCCCGCAACTGAAAGAAAAGGTTCTGCCGCCCTCGTTGCAGGAGCATCTGCTTGCCGTTTTTGCCGATACGGACAACCGCCCCAACCGGTTCATCAGGGACGACGAGCACGCCTATTACCTGACGCACATCCCCCTTGAAAAATATGGTCTGCAGGTGGTTTCTCTGCTGCCGGAAGAAGTTGTAAGCCGCCTCGTTGACAGGCAGAACGCCATTACAACAGCCCTGGCCTGGCGCATGTCTGTTCTGGCGCTTCTGGTGCTGATTTTCATCATAATCATCCTGCAAAGGGATAACCGCACCATTCACCGCCAGCAGGAAGATTACCGCTCCATCATCTCAAGCATTTCCGGGGGCGTCATCAAGTTCTCCAGCCTGCATGGCGCCTTTCAGTTTATCAGCCCCAATTTTCTCAAAATGCTTGGCTACCGGCCAGAAGAATTCACGCAACGCTTCGGTGAGAATTTTGCGCTGTCCATCTATGAAGCGGACCGCGAAAATGCGCTGCGCACCATGCAGCAGCAGCTGGATTCCGGCATTCCCATAGATGTGGAATACCGCACCATTGCAAAAAACGGCAATCTTGTCTGGCTGTACCATAAAGGTTCGCTTGTACAGGCCGGGCCAAGTCAGACATACATACAGAGCATTGTTTTCGACATTACGCACAACAAGGAAGCCGTTCAGGCCAAGCGCATTTCTGATGAACGCTACCAGTTTATTCTGGAGCAGCACGACATCATCATCTTTGAGCAGAATCTTATCAGCGGGCATTTTTCCTGCTCCGCCCGGTGGATTCAGACCTTTGGAAAGGTTTTCAACATCCTTGAGCCAGAGGCGGATCCGGGCTTTATTCCCGTGCATGAGGACGACAGGGAGCTTCTCAAAGACTTTCAGAGGAACGTTCACAACAATCTGCGTAAAAGCAAAGTTCTTGTGGAACTGCGCCTGCGTGACGCCAGCGGCCTGTACCACTGGTACCGCGTCGAAGCTTCAAACCTCATCAGCGCCCAGGGCAAACCCATCTATATTATTGGCATCATTACGGACATCGACAAGCAAAAGCAGCTTGAGCTGCGACTACGCACGCAGGCCACGCGCGACAGCGCCACCGGCATGCATAACAAGCGCGCCACGGAACAGGCCATTTCGCGCTTTTTGAGCCTGCACAACAATATTGGGCCTGATGTTTTCGCCATGTTCATGATAGATTTTGACAATTTCAAAAGCATCAACGACAAGTTCGGCCATGCGGTGGGCGACAAGGCCATTTACCAGATGGCCCAGATCATACGGCGCAACTTTCGCAGTACGGACATTGTTGGTCGCGTCGGCGGCGACGAGTTCCTGGTGTTCTGCACTGAACCCATGCCCCAGCACAAAATACGGGAACGCGCCACGTTGCTTGTCAACCAGCTGCACCTGCAGTGCGGCAACCATGACGAGGACGACATCGCCCTGACCGCCAGCGTGGGCATAGCCTGCGACCCCACGGACGGCCACACCTTTACCGACCTGTACAAGCATGCCGACATGGCCACATATGAAGCCAAACGTCGAGGCCGCAACCAGTGCGTCTTTTATGCGGAACTCACCGCCAGTGAGCAACAGAACGCCCGCGAATCGCGCCAGGCCGAGGGAAAAGAGGCATAGCCGCCAGTTTTCCTGAACGCAGACAGGCATCACTCCTGAGGACGTCATGGCCCCGCGCGCGGCCGCCCCTGACTCCCCGCCTTCCCTGATTTCCCCTTACTCCCCTGACTCCCCCTGAATCTCCAGCTCCCACCCAAACTGCCCACGGCCTGATATTGCAGCCAGACACGCTGGGGGTCGGGTTCCGCTTGCGGCGCGTTGCAGTGTCGCCAGAGAGGAGAGGCTTGCCGGGACAGGAGGTTGCCGAGGCGGACACGCAACATCGTGGACATACGCCCACCGTGTTCGCAACCAACCCTTCTCTTGCAGTTGCCGACAGTAGTAACTGACAGCAACAACTGACAGCAACAACAAGCAGAAAGACCCGCATACTGCGGGTCTTTCTGCTTGAAGCATCTTGCCGTGAAGGCAGTGTCCTTGAAAATATACTTTTGCAGAATATCTGCCGCGCCATTGCTGCGCTAGAGCAAATAACTCTTGTAATGCACTAAAATATAATAAGAGTTTTAGGGGGTGGGGGCGTGGGGGAGGAGACCCTTTTGCAAAAGGGTCCCTCCCCCACAAAACATTCCAAAATGAACTTGTGCTCACCCAAATAAACTCGCCCCGCATAGTCGCCACAGGGCCGACCCAACGGCTACAGCCTTTCCACTACCTTGTCGCCCATGCTCTTGCAGCCCAGCAGTTCCTTGCCCGGCTCCATAATGTCTGCAGTGCGGAAACCGTCGGCCAGAGCCTTGCGCACGGCCTTTTCAATGTGATCGGCTTCTTCGGGCATATCAAGGCCCAGACGCAGCATCATGGCGGCAGAAAGAATGGTGGCCAGCGGATTGGCCACATCCTGTCCCGCGATGTCGGGCGCGGAGCCGTGGATGGGTTCGAACAGGCCCGGGCCTTCGGCACCCGTGGAGGCCGAGGGCAGCATGCCCAGAGAACCGGTGATGACCGACGCCTCGTCCGAAAGGATGTCGCCAAAAATATTGCCGGTCAGGATCACGTCGAACTGCGAGGGGTCGCGCACCAGCTGCATGGCTGCATTGTCCACATACATATGGCTCAATTCCACATCAGCGTATTCGCGGTGCATCTCGATGACCACTTCCTTCCACAAACGGGAGCACTCCAGCACATTGCTCTTTTCCACCGAGCACACCTTGTTGCGGCGTTTGCGGGCCGTTTCAAAAGCCACCCAGGCGATACGGCGAATCTCTTCTTCGTTGTAAATCATAGTGTTATAGCCGGTGCGCAGGCCGTCGCGGCTCTCAATGCCGCGCGGTTCGCCAAAGTAGACGTCGCCCGTGAGCTCGCGCACCACCATGAGATCAAGCCCCTTGGCTGCGATATCGGGCCGCAGCAGGCAGGCTCCGGCCAATTCAGGCAGCAGCATGGCCGGGCGCAGGTTGGCGAACAGCCCCAGTTCCTTGCGAATGCGCAGAAGGCCTTTTTCCGGCCGCAGTTCCGGCGTCATGTTGTCCCACTTGGGGCCGCCCACCGCGCCAAGGTACACGGCGTCAGCGGTACGGCACTTTTGCACCGTGGCTTCGGGCAGGGGATCGCCCGCGCCGTCAATAGCCGCGCCGCCGATGAGGGCGGTTTCAAAGACAAACTCGTGGCCGAATTTTTCGGCGGTGGCTTCCAGAACCTTAACGCCCTGAGCGATAATCTCCGGGCCGATGCCGTCACCCGGCAACAGGCAGATGGTCTTTTTCATGCAATATCCTTGTGGCAATGTTGCAGGCCGTATCACTTCAGCCTTTTCTGCGGCGGCTTTTTCGTGGTGGGGGCCCTGCCCGAACTTTTTCGGGGCAGGGCTCCCGCAGGCGTCATCTTTCAGTGCGTCGACCTTATGCCCGCCGCCAGAGCTGTATAAGGCACGGAAAAAGAGGGAGGGGATCAGGCGATTCTTTCCTTCACGTAGTTCACAAGCCCGCCCTTGTCCAGAATTCTGGACATGGAAGCAGGCAGCGGCGGGCACGTGATTTCCGCGCCATTGGTGAGATCGCGGATAATTCCCGTTGCAGCGTCGATTTCCAGTTCATCACCGTCGTTGATCTTGTCTACTTCATTGCCCACTTCCATAAGCAGCAGGCCCATGTTGAAGGCATTGCGGTAGAAGATGCGGGCAAAGCTGTGCCCGATAACCACGGGCATGCCCGCGCCCAGAATGGCGATGGGCGCATGCTCGCGCGAGGAACCGCAGCCAAAGTTGCGTCCGGCCACCATGATGTCGCCGGGGTTTACGCGCTTGGCCCAGTCTGGCTCAAGACCGGACATGCAGTTTTCGCCAAGTTTCTTGGAATCCGTGGTCACAAGAAAGCGCGCGGGGATGATGGCATCCGTATCAATATGCTCGCCCACTTTGTGGGCCTTGCCTTTGTAATTCATATTCCTGATCCTTCCTGTCAAAAAACGTGACGTAGAAGAGTTTTTCTGTTTCTTACGGGCCTGCCCTGGCTCAGCCGGGTGCGGCGCAGGCTTGGCCTGACGGTGAAGCCGCCCCGCAAGGCATGCAGCCATAAAGGTTGCCTACAGCTGATCCGGCCCGGCCACAAAGCCGGTCACGGCCGTGGCAGCGGCCACCAGAGGACTGGCCAGGTAAACTTCTGAACTCAGGCTGCCCATGCGGCCCTTGAAGTTGCGGTTGGTAGTGGCCACCGCGCGTTCGCCGTCGCCGAGGATGCCCATGTGACCGCCAAGGCAGGGGCCGCAGGTGCAGGGGCCCACAATGCAGCCCGCTTCCATAAAGGTTTCGATGAGCCCTTCCTTGAGGCACTGCTTCCACACTGTGGGCGTGGAGGGCAGCACTATGCAGCGCACGCTCTTGTCCACCTTGCGGCCACGCAGAATCTCGGCGGCGTCGCGCATGTCGCTGATGCGGCCATTGGTGCAGGAACCGATGATTACCTGCTGTACCGCCGTGTTGCGTACTTCAGAAACAGGCTTCACGTTGGAGGGCAGGTGCGGACAGGCCACCACAGGCTCCTTGTTCGTGACGTCCAGATCCACTACGCGGTCGTAGTGCGCGCCGTGGTCGGCGGCCATGTTGTCCAGCACGCCCGGACGCTTGTGCTCGGCGCAGTAGGCGCGGGTTTTGGCGTCCACGGCAAAAAGGCCCACCTTGCCGCCAGCCTCGATGGCCATGTTGGCCATGCTGAGGCGTCCTTCAACAGAAAGATCGTCCACCACGGGGCCGCCGAATTCAAGAGCCTTGTACAGCGCGCCATCAACGCCGATGGCGCCGATGAGCATGAGCATAAGGTCTTTGCCGCGCAGCCACTTGGGCATCTGGCCCCTGATATTCACACGGATGGTGGGCGGAACCTTGAGCCAGGTTTCGCCAAGAGCCATGCCCGCCGCAATGTCGGTGGAGCCCATGCCGGTGGCAAAGGCCCCGATGCCGCCGTAGGTGCAGGTATGGCTGTCGGCCCCGATGACCAGATCGCCGGGGCCCACGAGCCCCTGTTCGGGCAGCAGGGTGTGTTCCACGCCGCAGTCGCCGCCCTCGTAGTAGTGCACAATACCCTGTTCTTCGGCAAACTTGCGGCTGATCAGCACCTGATTGGCGGAATCTATGTCCTTTTGCGGGGTAAAGTGGTCCATGACAAGAGCAATCTTGCTGCGGTCAAAAACCTTTTTTGCCCCCATGCCGCGAAAGGACTTGATGGCGAGCGGGCCGGTAATGTCATTGGCAAGCACCATGGATACGCGGCATTGTACAATCTGCCCGTCCTGCTCCACAGCTTCGTCCGTATGAGCTTGCAAAATTTTCTGCGCAAGCGTTTGAGCCATGTTGAACTCCTTTCTATCCTGAGGCGGTTCTACCGATAAATGTTTATGAAGGCGGCATGGAAAAGGCGGTAGTGCCTGCCCTTCCAGCCCTCCGGTAGTACGGGTTGCGTCCTTTGCCGGGCGGCGGCCTGCGTTGCTGCGTCATTGCGACGGCGGCGCGCAAAGGCCGCCGGCCCGGCAAAAGGCCAGGGAGTCGCCACTGCTGGAGCATTTGACACGTGAAATGCTCGCGTACGACAGGCAAAAGCCTGCCTGCCCGCATTTCGTGGCAAGGATTTTCAGAAAAATCCTTGCAGAGCAGCCAACTCATTTCATTCGCAAACTGCTCTAGCCATGCTGACAATGCAGCCGCGGCCCTTCTTTTTCCTTTTTGAAAAGATGGTTCAACGCATTGACATAGGCTCTGGCGCTGGCCACAAAAATATCAGGGTGCGTACCGCGCCCCACAGCGCTGAATTCGCCTTCGCGCAGGCGCACGGTCACTTCGCCCAGGGCGTCCGTACCGCCGGTAACGGCGTTGATGGCATACTGCTCAAGCTGCGGTTCGCGGCCCACCATATCGGCAATGACGTTGAAAAGCGCATCCACCGGCCCCACGCCAAAACCCGCGCTGCTGCTCTCGATGCCGTCAACATCCATAATAACGGCAGCCGTGGGCGGCACGCCGCCCGCATCGGAACTCTGCACGCTCACATGACGCAGACGGAAGCGGTCGGGCATGCGGTACACTTCTTCCTGCACAAGGGCCATGAGGTCGTCATCATGCAAGGTTTTCTTGCGGTCGGCCAGCTGCTTCACGGCCTCAAACACGAGGCTGAGCTGCTCGTCGTCCAGCGTATAGCCCATATTTTCAAACTTGTTGCGCACGGCATTGCGGCCCGAATGCTTGCCGATGACAAGATTGCTCTCGGTACGGCCCACGGACTGCGGCGTCATGATTTCATAGGTTTCGCGGTTCTTGAGCATGCCGTCCTGATGAATGCCCGATTCGTGCGCAAAGGCATTGGCCCCAACGATAGCCTTGTTGTTGGGGATGGGCTGGCCGATGGTCATCGAAAGCAGACGGCACGAAGGATAGAGCTGCTCGGTGACGATATTGTGGTCCAGACCAAAGAAGTCGTGGCGCACGCGCAGGTTCATGACAATCTCTTCAAGAGAGGCGTTGCCGGCGCGCTCGCCTATGCCGTTGAGGGTCACCTCGGCCTGGCGCACGCCAACCTTGAAGGCGGCCAGGGTGTTGGCCACGGCAAGGCCCAGGTCATTGTGGCAATGCACGCTGAAGACGGCCTTGTCGCTGTTGGGCGTGTTGCGGATCACATGATCAAGAAGGGCCGCGTATTCGGCTGGCTGCGCATAGCCCACGGTATCAGGCAGGTTGACCGTGGTGGCTCCGGCATTGATGACGGCCTCCACGACGCGGCAGAGAAATTCCGGCTCGGAGCGCGAAAAATCCTCGCAGGAAAATTCCACATTGCTGGTATGTTGCGCGCAACGCTTGACGCCGTCCACGGCCATTTTCAGCACATCGGCGGGGTCTTTGCGCAGCTTGTGCTGCATATGCAAGGGAGACGTGGAAAGGAAGATGTGGATGCGCGGATTTTTGGCGACCTTGATGGCGTCCCAGCAACGGTCGATATCGCCAGCCACGCAACGGGCAAGCCCGGCCACCTGGATGTCGCCGGCCTGGGCCGCGATGCGCTGTACGGATTCAAAATCGCCGGGGCTGGAGGCGGGAAAGCCCGCTTCCATAATGTCCACGCCAAGCACCTCAAGCTGATGGGCCAGACGCAGTTTTTCCTGCAAGTTCATGGTTGCGCCGGGCGACTGTTCGCCGTCACGCAAGGTGGTATCGAAAAAATAGACGCGGTTGTTCATGACAATCTCCTCTGGATATGGCAAGTGGGTATATTCTTGCATAACGGCCACCGTTCAGGGCGGCGGTCCAGAGAGCGTCATTCCGCCCAATGGGCGGCGAACCGTTACGCAACCTTAATCGCTCTGAGGCGATAGGGCACGTAGTAGCTGACGGTCGCGGCGGGGAAGGATGACAAAGGTGTAAATGAGGCCACCGGCAATGTACACGGCACAGAGCACGAAGCCCATGACGCGCGGAAAGGACACGACGGAGGACAAAATAAGCAAGAACACCAACATGGTGCGTATGGGATGCGCGCGAAGGAAGTCATACTCCTTGAAGGAGAAATACCGCACGCGGCTCACCATCAACACGCCCACGCCCACGGCCAGCAAAAGGGCCAGGTAGGGTTTGATGGGCTGAAACCCATCGGGAAACATGCTGGCAAAAAACACAAAGGTCACAATGGTGCAGCCGCCCGCCGGAATGGGCAGACCGATAAAGAAACGCTTGCCGGTCGCGGCGGTGCTGACATTGAAACGCGCCAACCGCAAGGCCCCGCAGGCGGCGTAGATAAAAGCCGCCGCAATGCCCATGCGGTTGAAGTCGTGCAGTTCCCACTGCCAGAGCAACATGGCCGGGGCGAGCCCAAAGGCCACAAGGTCCGCGAGAGAGTCGTACTGAACGCCAAACTCGCTGGCCGTGTTGGTGAGACGGGCCACCTTTCCGTCCAGGCCGTCCATAACCGCAGAGAGCAATATGGCCATGCAGGCGGACTCAAAACGCCCCTGCCCTGCCCATACCATAGACAAAAAGCCAAGAAACATGCTCAACGTCGTGATCATGTTCGGCAGGAGGTATACTCCCTTGCGTGGCTTTTTACTTTCTGTGGTCATTCTTCACCATTACAGCCGTTCAACCGTACTCTGCAGCGGAGCGTAAAACCTATTCCTGTTCCGCGCGGGCAACAACACACTGCCCGGCAAAGACCTGCTGCCCCAACTGCGCAGCAGCAACATACCCTTCAGGCATGTAAAGGTCAACTCGAGAACCAAAACGTATCATGCCATAGCGCTGCCCGCGTTCAAGAACGTCGCCGATATCCATGCGGCAGACTATGCGACGGGCCACCAGCCCCGCAATCTGGACCATGGTCCACTGCTTTCCGTTGTCGTCGCGCAGGCTGTAGGCGCAGCGCTCGTTGTCAGTGGCGGCCTTGTCAAAGGCGGCGTTGACGAACGCGCCGGGGAAATAGCGTATATCTTCCACCGTGCACGCCACCGGGGAGCGGTTCACATGCACGCTGAACACATTCATAAAGATGCTGATGCACAGGCGCTTTTCGCCGCTGAAGGGGTCGGGTTTTTCCTCGATGCGGATAATCTTGCCGTCAGCGGGGCTTATGGCCAGACCCGGTCCCTGTGGGGTCACACGCTCGGGATCGCGGAAAAAATGCATGCTGAACCAGCACAGAGCCAGAAAAACCAGGGCCAAAGGCCACCAGCCCACGACAGCGAACACAAGAGCCGAAAAGCCCGTAAGCCCTATGCAGGGCCATCCTTCAGGGGTAATGCCGCAATGGGCGGTACGCATGGCTGCTCCAGTTCGTAGTGCGCGGCTGGCCGCGCAGTTGCGCAAACAAAGCGGTAGCATAGTCCCACATCCGCCGCATGGCAAGCACAAGCATGCTGTCCGGCCCGGAAAAACCTCCCCTTGCCGTATGCACGGCGCGGGATTATACTGGCGGTATGAACAACTCGTTCGCTCACCTCCTGAAGCTATGTATACTGCTGTGCAGTCTTGCCTTTGCAGGCCTGCTGGCGGCGTGCGGCCCCAAGGACGTCGGCGAGGGCACATCCGTTGAGAATGACGCGCCACCCTTGAGCGCACGCGCTGAAGACCAGATGCGCTACCCCATCACGGGCACCAATAAGACACAACAGTTGCTCTACCTGCAAAACCGGCCAGATATCATGGCCAACACGCAACAATGGCGTTTGCGGCAGTTCAACGCGATTCATGGCCTGGACAAGGACGTCAGCCCTGAAGATCCGGCATACAGAGCCGTGCCCAAACAACGCAGTCCTTTCAAGCAGTAGCAGCCACTTATGGATCCCATTACACATGCCGCGAGCGGCGCTGTAGCCATGCTGTCCATGCCGAGCCGACCTGCCACACGGTGGGCCGTGCCGCTGGCCGCCATTGCCGCAGCTGCCCCCGATATTGACGTGGCCTTTTGCCACACCCCCCTTGATTTTTTGCTCCTGCACAGGGGCATCACCCACTCCCTGGCGGCGGCCCCTCTACTGGGCCTGTTGCTGACGCTGCTGGCGCGCGCCCTGTGGAAATCCGCCACGCCCGGGCGCTGGAGCTTCCCCAAGGTCTGGCTGTTCATGACCGGCATGGTGCTTCTGCACATCTGGCTGGATATCATCACCACCTACGGCACCATGATATATCTGCCCTTTTCCCACGAAAGGGTGCGGCTTAACGCCGTCTATATTATTGATCTTTTGCTGACCCTGCCCCTGCTTTGGGCTGTTTTGCGCTGGCGGGCCAAACGCGGCCTCATGCGCCTGGCCCTGGCCTGGGTTTTTGTGTATCCGGCGCTGTGCATAGGCCTCAATGCCTGGCACACGGCCCAGACCCAAAGCCGTCTGGCCGCCGAAGCCCAAGGCACACAGCAGACGGTGCGGCGGGTTGTGCTGCTGCCCGACGCCTTTGGCCCCCTGTTCTGGCGCGCCTTGTACGAAACCGACGGGCCCGATGGCAAAGTCGTCCACAGTCAGGGACTCAACGCTCTGGGCCAGCCCCATACCGCCCCATCATCCCACAGGGCCGCGCCTCCGGAGCTTCTGGCGGAATTGGCCCGGCAGTCCGTCGCGGCTGATGCCTTTTTCGACTTTACCCTGCTGCCGGTCATAAGCCCGCTCGCAGATGAGTTTAAACCTGCGGAAGCTCTTGCACCCACGGATGGGGGCGCCCTATCCGTACCGGCTGCGGCAAACGTGGCAGGCAGCGACAGCCCGACCGCCAGACCGCGCCTCACCTACGCGCTGTTTAACGACCTGCGCTTTGGCAGCGATCTCGCCTTCGTGCGCGCCATCATTGCCCACCGTCCCCATGCCGACGTTCCTTTCAAATATATGGTGGAGCTGGAACCCGGCGATCCGGGCCAGTCTGCGGCCCTTGTGAGTGACGGTCAGAATCCCGGCGGCGTGCGCCTTGTGCGCGAACGCCTGCGCTTTTCTGACAGCGGCAAGGACTCGCACTGGCAAGCGCCCAGGCTGCCTTCTCCGCCCCCGTTTCGAGACTGGCTGATGGGGTTGCGCTAAAATTTTATCCGGCGGGCGGCCTGCTGCCGCGCCATAACGCCCCGGCGCGCATGCTGCCGGACGGCCCATGCCGGAATAACGCCAGAACTGCCGAGGATTGCTATGGATACCAACTTTTCGCACCTGGACGGACAGGGCAACGTGACCATGGTGGATGTAGGACACAAGGCCGCCACCGAGCGCGTCGCCATTGCCGAGGCTGTTGTGGAGCTGAGCCCGGCCACCCTCGAACTGCTGATCAAGGTGGCCTTGCCCAAGGGCGATGTGCTGACCTGCGCCAAGATCGGCGGCATCATGGCCGCCAAGCGGGTCGGGGAGCTTATCCCCCTGTGTCATCCGCTCAACCTCAGTTTTGCCGACATACGCTTTGAGGTGAGCCAGATGCCGCCGCGCATCCGCATTGAGGCTGAAACCCGCACCGTGAGCAACACCGGCGTGGAGATGGAGGCCATTGTGGCCGCACAGACAGCAGCCGCCGTCATTTATGACATGTGCAAAGCCGTGCAGCGCGATATAGTCATCAGCCGGGTGCGCCTGCTGCACAAGCGCGGCGGCAAAAGCGGCGAATTCAACGCACTGGACATGGACTAATGACCCTGCCTCATATCGACCCCGTTGCCCTCAGTTTCGGCAACCTTCAGTTGCGCTGGTACGGCCTCATGTATCTCGCGGGCTTCGGCCTGGGCTGGTGGCTGGGGCGCTGGCGCGCTTCCCGCCCCAATTCTGGCTGGCGCGCTTCCGATGTGGACGACCTGCTGACCTGCGTCATGATCGGCATCATTCTGGGCGGCCGCCTGGGCTACGTGCTCTTTTACGACCTGCCCGTCTACCTGTCCGACCCGATGGAGATACTGCGCATCTGGAACGGGGGCATGTCCTTTCACGGCGGCCTGCTCGGCGTTCTTGGCGCTTTCTGGTACTTTGCGCATACCCGCCACCGCTCATTTCTGGACATCTCGGATCTGGTGGCCCCGCTGGTGCCTCCGGGCCTGTTCTTTGGCCGCCTGGGCAACTATATCAACGGCGAACTCTGGGGCAAGGTCACGGACAGCCCGTGGGGCGTCGTTTTTCCCAGCGGCGGCCCCTATCCCCGGCATCCCAGCCAGTTGTACGAAGCCCTGCTGGAAGGCCTGACGCTCTTCACCATCGTCTGGATTTACTCGCTGAAACCCCGCAAGCGCGGGACCGTATCCGGCCTGTTCGCCATGGGCTACGGCGTGTTCCGCTTTACGGTGGAATTTGTGCGCGTGCCTGACGCCCAGCTGGGCTATCTGGCTTTTGGCTGGCTGACCATGGGGCAGTTGCTCTGCCTGCCGCTCATAGTTGTAGGCTTGTGGCTGTTTTGCCGCCAGGCCCCCATTACGCAACCCGACATACGTGTGGTGCTGAACCGCCCGGATGGGCCAAACTCCGGGCGAGGCTCCGGGCCGGGCTCAGGCAACGGCAAGACGCCCAAAAGCGGAAAAAACAAGCCTAAAAAGTAGCCCGCCCCGCATTGGCGGAACAACAGCCTGAAAATCCTGAAAAGATTTGTGCAGGCCAGAAAAAATTACGGATGCCCATGTGGCCGGTGAATATCCACGGCTGCATGGGCATCAACGGGCAAAGAAGCGCATGGTCGGGTTTGTGAGCAACCGCGCAGGTTGACACTTGCCCGCTTTTTTGTGAAGCTGACCGCCGTTTATCCCAAACATTTTTTACGGAGATCACATGGCTAAAGAAGGTTCCATTGAAGTTGACGGCGTGGTGCAGGAAGCCCTGCCCAACGCCATGTTCCGCGTGGAGCTGGAAAACGGCCACGAAGTGCTGGCCCATATTTCCGGCAAAATGCGCAAATTCTACATCCGCATCCTTCCCGGCGACCGTGTAAAGGTTGAGCTTTCGCCCTACGACCTCACGCGTGGACGCATCACCTACCGCATGAAGTAGCAGCGGGCGCGGCGGCTTTTCTACCGCCACCTGACGTGGCTGAACCGCCCGTGGCCGCGCCCCCTCTTCTCTTTCGCAGCCAGTCGGCTGCCTCCGCTTTACGAAAGCCCCATCCAGGCCAGCACGCCCAGGCACAGCAAGGCCCATAATCCGGCGACAACGTCGTCTATCATGACGCCGTAGCCTGCGGGCAGCCAGTTCTCCGAAGCCTTGACCGGCCAGGGTTTGGCGATGTCAAAGATGCGAAAGAGCACAAAGGCCGCCAGCACCATAAAAAAACTGGGGTGGGGGAATGGCAGCAGCACCAGCCATACGCCCACCAGTTCGTCAATGACCACCTCGCCGGGGTCTTTGCGCCCCAGCAGCGTTTCCGCCCTGGTTGCCGCCACGGCCCCAAGAAAGAACAGCACGAGCAGCACGACCAGCCGCAACCAGAAATTCAGCGGCAAAAAAACATACGGGGCCAGCAGACAGGCCATGGCCGTGCCCCAGGTACCGGGGGCTTTCGGGTCCAGCCCGGCCACGCCAAGGCGGCAGAAGTACAGGGTTATTTGATCCATCAGGCGCATATATCCTCCAGACTGGCATACGACAGGTTACAATCCCCCGGCAAAAATCCCCGCAGACATCGGCAGACGGGCGCAGGAATCCCCGCAGGCAGGCCCGGACGAGAATCTCACCCGGCAGCGGAGGCAAGCCCCGTGCCTGCCGCGCGGACGGCAGGCAGTTGCGGGCGGCAGGCAGTGGTCGCGTGCCGCATCGGGCACGCCTTCGCAGTCTATCCATTTTTTTTGCGCAAGACTAGAACGGAACCCTGCGAAATACCGCACAATGAGATCGGCATTTTCCTTGCCGGACGCGGTAGTACGTCCGCGCATTGCCTAAGAAAGCGCTTTGCCGTATAGGCAACAAATGGACAAAAACCGCAGCGAACTTTTTGGCCACTTCAGCTATGACGATGACCTCACCTATGAGGCTCTGCTGGAAGTGGAAGAAGCTCTTACTGCCGAAATGACGAGTCTGCTGCTGCGTGCGGGAGCCAGCCACCTGGACTTCACGCCGCAGGGCGACGCGCTCATGTTTCAGTGTGTTTTTGAGGCGCACAAGCTTTACGTATACCGCAAAATCGCCTTCGAAACAGCGACCCTTCTGCCGGAAGGGGTGCGGGGACGCCTGTTGTGTCTGGACAAGGACTTCAATTCCCTGCATATATACTGGCTGCGCACGGGACAATGGCAGGAAGAGGAGCGCTCTGTTCCCTTTGATCCGCCGCAGGGGCTTAAAACCTGGAAAACAGGCGGAGCCGCCATATGACGGAAGCCCCGGCCAACATCTCGCCCTGCGAAAAAGAATAACTGCCTCAGGCAGCCGCTTGCAAAATCACATCTGCCCGGATGGTGGAATGGTAGACACAAGGGACTTAAAATCCCTGGGCCGAAAGGCTGTGCGGGTTCGAGTCCCGCTCTGGGTACCAACAATAGCAGCGAAATTCCCGGATTCTTCGAATAAAGAATCCGGGAATTTGACTTCTTGCCCCAAACTTGCTCCTCTCGAAAACAACAAGGAGACTGGCATGTCCATTTTGGATTGGGAAAACTGGGTGGCTATTGATTGGGAAAGTGGGTGCAAAATTGGTGAAAAGGTGGTTGTGGACATTAAAACCCCCCAAGCTTTAGTTCAAGCCATTGGCTATGCTAAAAGAGCTCTGGCTGCAAAGTACCTTGTTTATTTTCGAGGACAAACCTCATATTATTGTAAAATGATTCCAAATCTTTTTCGAGGAGCCAGTGGCGTAAAAGAGTCAAAAAAGGATCTGTGGCTTCGCAGAAAAGTTATGAATACAAAAACATTCGTCAACAGTCTTATTGTTGACGATAAATTTATGCGAGGTGTAAATAAGCATGCTGTTGAGGGAGTTCTGCAGCACTATGGTGTTCCTACGCGCTTTCTTGATTTGGTTGATAATATTTGGGTTGCACTATGGTTTGCTACTCATAAAAGACACCAAGCTGATGGGATCAACCTTGAGCAATATCGATTGAGTAAAGATGAATATTCTTACGTTTACATTATGCGATTCGAGGAAATCGAAAAGGAAATAGATAGGGGTATTTATAGAACAAAAGACCTATTCGAAGTAATTGATTTGCGAATAGCTGTTGATAGCGGGTTTCTTCGGCCTCACGCTCAGCATGGAATAGTTGCTAGGAGAATTGGAGATCCTGCTAAAGAAAATATTGATATGTTTGAAAATGTAGAAGTTGCGCTGCGGATTAAAACGTCAGATGCAGTTGCATGGCTTGGGAATAGTATTCTTGCAGACGTATCTTTTATGTTTCCCTCGCCATTTTTCGACATCGGATATAGAACGCTTCGTAATAAAATTTCAATATCGCCTGGCATTGGTGCAATTGATACAATATGGTAAAGTTCTAGGGCAACCTGCCGTAAGCGCGATCCCTATCAATGTGAAGCACGCATCCGTAAAAAGGCTATCCAACTACCTGCAAAACTTTCGATACCAGGGCTGATGCCGAGGTGTGACCTTACCCCTCTGCATATACCATTTGTAAGTTAGTCGTTCCCTATGGGTTGCTGGTTATACTTTTTGCCCGAAACTCTTCCGGTGTCGGCCAGGGCTTCCAGCTTTGCGCGGATTTGCACCCTCAGTTGCGCAAAGGCCGGATCATCGGGGTCTCGGGGGCGCGGCGCTGCAACCGTCCACGTTTCCACAATACCGCGTTCAGCTCCCATAAGGTGTATGGTATCCGCCAGCAGGCAGGCTTCCGAAACATCATGCGTGACCAGCAGCACCGTAACGCCAGTCTGGATTTGCAGATCCGCCAGCAGGCGCTGCATCCGCGAGCGTGTGATAGCGTCCAGGGCGGCAAAGGGTTCGTCAAGGAGCAAAAGCTTTGGGCGAAGCACCAACGTGCGCGCCAATGCGACACGCTGCCGCATCCCTCCCGAAAGTTCCGAAGGCAAGGCATTGGACCATGGCTCCAGCCCCACCTGCATCAGGATGTGCCGCACCCGCTCCTGCCGCAACGCATGAGCCATCCCGGCAGTTTTCAGGCCCAACTCCACATTTTCCCTGACGTTCAGCCACGGCAAAAGCGCGTCGTCCTGAAACACCATAACCCTGTCTGGGCCGGGTTCACCACAGGGGGTTCCCTCAAGCAGCATGGCCCCGGCGTCCATTGGCACAAACCCCGCCACCACATGCAGAAATGTGCTTTTTCCGCAACCGCTGGCCCCGATGAGCGCAGTTATGGAGCCTTGCTCGAGCACTATATCAATGCCGGGCAAAACAGTATGCGCGCCATAACTTTTCCACAGGCCCCGGCAACGGAAATATTCTTTCATCGCACAACACCCGGCAGCCTGGATAAAAACCGGACAAGCAGGGCGTCACAAATGCCCCCCAGCACGGCTATGAGCACAATGCCGCTCAAAAGCACGTCAACACGGCCATTCATACGGGCATCCATAATAAGCGCGCCCAGGCCGTCCGGCACACCTGTAAGTTCCCCCAGCACCAGATAGGCAAAACTCATGCCGAGCGCCACCCGCAAACCGGCGCATACCTGCGGCATGGCCCACGGCAAGATCACCTTGGCAAACAACTTCACGCGGGAAAGACCGAGCATGCGGCCCGCGTTGATCAGATTTTGCGGTACAGACGCGGCTGCGGCTGCGGCACTGAAATATATTGGGAAAAATCCCGCCAGGGCTATAAGGCTGACGGTTGTCATAAAGCCCACTCCCAGCCAGATGAGCGCCAACGGCAGCCAGCTTATGCCGGGAACGGATTTGATGCCGTTGATGGAAAAAGACAGCAGGCGCGATACTGTGGCGCTTCTGCCCGACCATAGCCCTAAAATCAGACCGGGCACGGCAGCCAGTGTGAATCCGCAGGCAACGCGCCACAAACTTGCGGCGGCATCGCCCCAAAAGCGTCCGCCATAGGGAACTGCCGGGCTTCCCGCCACATATGCGAGCAGGGTGCGCGCCACCGTCACGGGCGAAGGCAGCAGCCATTCCGGTATCAAGCGAAATGCCGTGGCTCCCCACCATAGCGCCAGCAACAGAAGCGGAAGGCACCAGGGCAGGATTCGTGCTCCCCTGCCATCACTCATGATTGACAGAATCGGCCCGCAGGGCATCTACAAAACTGCGGTCAACAAGTTTGGCGTAATCCGGTTCCCGGGCAATGATGCCGAGGCTTTTCATGCGCGCGCCCAACGCCGCCAACTGGCGCATGAACGCATCGTCCATGTCCCAAACCAGTTCGATATTTCCTGCAGAAGCTTCAAGCAGGGCTCTATCGACGCCGAACAGGCTGGCCGCCGTATCCAGCCACAGTTTTTTGTCCGCAGTCAAAGCCTGTGTGGCGGTCTTGTGCGCGGCTACCATCCGCAGGGCCTTATCCGGATGCGCCTTTATAAAGTCTTCGCGCATGAGCATGCCGCTATTGATGGTTCCTATGCTGTCGCCATAGTAGGGATAGGCCAGAATGCGCCCGTATCCCTTCATAACGGCCTGAGTGGGAAAGGGCTCGCCAGATAAAAAGGCGTCCACATTCCCCTTGGCAAGAGCAGTGCCCATATCAAAAAAATCAATGCGCATGAGCGTGACGTCGCGATCAGGGTCAATGCCTTCACGGCGCAACACTTCACGCAACAAGATTTCGTGCATCGTGCCGGGAACGTAGGCAATGCGCTTGCCCTTGAGGTCGCTGGCGCTTTGTATGGGCCCATCCTTGGCAACCACAAGCGCCGAACACTTGTTGCCCAGCGTTGCCACAAGCTTTACAGGTTCGCCCCGCGAAGCGGCCTGAATGGCCAGCGCCAGCGTGGTGCCTGTCATGTCCAGGCTGCCCGCCAGCAGTGCGGATTTTTGATCGGCAGGATTGGTGAAGGGGCGCACTTCAACCTTGAGGCCAGGATTCGTCGACGCCGCATATTTTTCATACAAAAAGGGCTGTATGGTCTGCGCGGTCTTCCAGGTGCCCACATGCCAGACTTCGCCTGCCACGGACAAGCCTGCCGTCAGCAGAATCAAGAGTCCGCTGGCGCACATAAGCGTCAGAACAAAAAAGATGCCGTGAAGGCTCGCGCCTGTCGCCATTTTTCTCCTTGCTGCCACGTTGCCCCCTCCTGTTTTAAAACCCCTCCAAAAGCCTACACCTCTTGAAGCGCTCACGCGGACACCAATCCAACCGCAAGCTTCTGGCAGCAACCAGCCTCAAGAGAGTGCGCACGATGTTCTCACTAGTTGACCTAGTCTACTATGGGAATTAAGAAACGCCACTTCAAGGGGCATGTCAACTTCCCCTTGCATGATGAGACCGCAGCTATGACCATTGAGTGGAAAAATGAAATGACGCCAGCCCCTTTGCTGCTGGCACATCGTCCTGTCTCAACAGGTCATGCGGGGCTTCGAAAATTACTGTTGGTGCTTGGCAAAGCAAGCAGATAGCGGTTGTTTCAGGCCCTTTCGGCAAACAATACTGCAGAGCATTTCAACCTTGTAACATGTCAAAGGCTCTGAAGAGCTTTGCACCAAGTACAAAAAAACAGCCCTTTTTCATATGGAGAGTGTACTACACTCCGCCGCAGGAAAAAGGGCTGCTTTGCACAGCCGCTTAATAAACGTAGCTGCTAAAAATCTCTACACCGCTTCGCGCGCCAGCTTAAGCCCCGGAAGCACCGCCCTTCATCACCACCTTGCGCCTGCCTACACGCCAAACGCGACGCTTGTATCCCATCTTCGCCCCCCGCCAGTTTACGCCCCGGCGGGCAACGCAGCATCCCATCTTCGCACCGCGCCAGTTTACGCCTCAGCGGGCAACGCAGCATCCCATCTTCGCCCCCGCCAGTTTACGCCCCGGCGGGCAACGCAGCATCCCATCTTCGCACCGCGCCAGTTTACGCCCCGGCGGGCAAGACCTGCATTGCATCACCGGGCCGCACTAGCCCGCCGTGCAGAACCTTGGCGAACACGCCCTGCCGGGGCATGATGCAGTCCCCCATGGTGTGATATATCTGGCAGTGGCTGTGGCATTCCTTGCCTATCTGCGACACTTCCATAAGAACCTCGTTACAGGACAGGCGCGTGCCCACGGGCAGGGAAGCAAAGTCGATGCCGTCCACAATAAGGTTCTCGCCAAAACACCCGTGCGAAACAATGGCTCCCCTGGCCTTGAAATCCTCAATGGCCTGCCAGGACAGCAGACTGACCTGGCGGTGCCACTTGCCGGCATGCGCGTCGCCCTCAATGCCGTGATCCACCACAAGGGCGGCTGACGGAACGGTCTTTTTGGCAGTGCCTTTTTTTGCGCTGGTGCAGATGGCCCGAATAATTCCCATGTCAATTCCCATGCCAATTTCCATACTATTTTCCTATGTTTTCAGGCTGATTGCCTGTCACTATCCATACGTCAAGCCGCATACTGACCACATGCGCGGCAGCGCTGGCTTTGCGCCCGGAACACCATTCTTTGACAGAATAGTTACCTCTATCCTGGCGTATCCGCAACGGTCATGCTCCGCGCGGAGGAATTTTCGGCGCGTGCACGTGTTCAGGGGATTGGCCCACATCAGGATTTGCCTTCATCTGAATTTCCGGAGCGAGCACCTTATGGTCAAGTGCACGTCATCAGCGTAACTCAGGCCAAACACTGCGGATTGACCGAATAAAATGCGAAAAACCACAAAAAAATTGTTGACGGACGGGTAAGGAGTGGCTATATAACCCTCTGCCTCATGTAGGAGCGTAGCTCAGGTGGCTAGAGCACTTCCTTGACACGGAAGGGGTCAACAGTTCAAGTCTGTTCGTTCCTACCAAAAGAAACTTTGGGGTTGATTCCCCTTAACGGCGGACGGCCTTGGCCCCGCCCATAGCACAGGTTATCGAAAGATGGCCGAATGACCGGTATCGGCGCAGTGGGGAGGTTTACCTCCCCATTTTGTTTTGGCTTTTCGTCTGGCCGGACAGCGCCCCCGGCGACGCTAAGGAGTTTTTCATGGAAGTCCGTGTGGAAGGGCAAATGGTTGAGGGGCAGGCTGGCGACAGCGTGGCCTCCGTGCTCCAGAAAGCCTTGAGCGGCAAAAAGTTCAAGGCTGTTGTGGCTGCCCGCGCGCTTGGCGGCGCTGAGGGCCTGCTTGATCTCTCTTCTCCGGTTCCCGCCGGGTGCGAAGGCCTTGAGCCTGTGTACGCCGATTCGGCCGAAGGCCTGCAGATGATCCGCCACTCCACCGCGCATGTCATGGCTGCGGCGGTAAAAAAACTCTTCCCCAACGCCAGGGTCACTATCGGGCCTTCCATCGACACCGGCTTTTACTACGACTTTGACGTTGAAAAGCCCTTCTCCACTGAAGATTTTCCCGCCATTGAAGCTGAAATGCAGCGCATTGCCAACGCGCGCGAGCCTTTCACCCACGAAGTGCTGTCCAAGGCCGATGCCGTGGCGCGCTTCAAGTCAATGGGCGAAGACTATAAGGTTGAAATCATTGAAGGCATCGACGCCGACACGGTGTCGGTCTATACCTGCGGTGATTTTGCAGACCTGTGCCGTGGCCCGCATGTGCCGCACACGGGCTTTGCCAAGGCCTCCAAGCTTATGAGCGTGGCTGGCGCTTACTGGCGCGGCGACGAAAAAAACCGCATGCTGTCCCGCATATACGGCACGGCCTTTGCGGACGAAAAAGCCCTTGCCGCCTACCTTAAGATGATGGAAGAAGCCAAACGCCGCGACCACCGCAAGCTGGGACGCGAACTTTCGCTTTTCACCTTCAAGGAAGACGTGGCCCCCGGCATGGTGTTCTGGCTGCCCAAGGGCATGCTTATACGCACCATTCTTGAGGACTTCTGGCGCAAGGAGCACCTCAAGCGCGGGTACGACATCGTGCAGGGCCCGCAGCTTCTGCGTGTGGAAACGTGGCAGAAATCCGGCCACTACGACCACTATCGCGAGAACATGTACTTCACCCAGATTGAGGAAGACGCCTACGGCGTCAAGCCGATGAACTGCATCTCGCACATGCTCATTTACGGCAACGAGCTGCACAGCTACCGCGACCTGCCGCAGCGCTATTTCGAGCTTGGCGTGGTGCACCGCCACGAAAAAAGCGGCGTGCTGCACGGGCTTTTGCGCGTGCGCCAGTTCACGCAGGACGACGCGCACATCATCTGCGCGCCGGAGCAGCTTGAAGGCGAAATTCTTGAAGTCATCCATCTTATCCGCGACCTGATGCACCTCTTCGGCTTTGAGTACAAGGTGGCCGTGTCCACCCGCCCCGAGAGCAGCATAGGCACGGACGAAGCGTGGGAGATGGCCACCAGCGCCCTTGTGCAGGCTGTGGAAAAAGCCGGTCTGCCCTACACCATCAATGAGGGTGACGGCGCGTTTTACGGCCCCAAAATCGACGTGCGCCTGCTGGACTGCATTGGCCGCGAATGGCAATGTTCTACCATCCAGGTGGACTTCACCCTGCCCGAGCGTTTCGACCTCACCTATGTGGGTCAGGACGGCGAGCGCCACCGCCCGGTCATGGTGCACCGGGCCATCATGGGTTCGCTTGAACGCTTTATCGGCATCCTGGTGGAGAATTTTGCCGGAGCCCTGCCCACATGGCTCGCCCCCGAGCAGGCCCGCCTGCTTACAGTGACCGACGCTGGCGACGAAGCCGCCGCCAGCATGCGTGACGAACTCAAAGCTCTGGGCATCCGTGCCCAGGCAGACACGCGCAATGAAAAACTGGGTTTCAAGGTGCGTGAGGCACAGTTGGCAAAAGTGCCGTACATTCTTGTTGTAGGAGAAAAGGAAGTGCAGGCGGGCGGCGCAAATGTGCGCCTGCGCAATGGTGATAACCTGGGGCTCAAGTCTGTGGCTGAAATCGCCGCGCTTATTCGCGCAGACGCCGAAGAGCCTTTCAAAAAAGGAGGGATGCGCTATAGCTTCGCCTAACATGAGATTCCGCCGCGACATGCCGCAGGACAGCGTGCGTCGCAACGAAATGATCCGCGCCCGTGAAGTGCGCGTGATCGCTGCCGATGGCGAGCAGCTTGGCATCTTGCAGCGTAATGAGGCCATTGCCCTGGCTAAAGAAGCGGGCATGGACCTTGTTGAAGTTTCTTCCAACTCGGAGCCGCCTGTTTGCCGCGTCATGGACTACGGCAAATTCAAGTACGAGCAGCAGAAGAAAAAGCAGGAAGCCAAAAAGAACCAGACCGTGGTGCAGATCAAGGAAATCAAGGTTCGCCCCAAAACGGACGACCACGATTACGAAACCAAGGTCCGCCACATCCGTCGCTTTCTTGAAGACGGCGACCGCTGTAAAATCACGGTATTCTTCAGGGGCCGCGAAATTGTCCACAAGGATCGCGGCATGGCCATTCTGGAGCGTGTGGTGCAGGACCTGGCTGACATCGCCAAGGTTGATCAGGAACCCCGCGCCGAAGGCCGTACCCTGCAAATGATGCTGGTGCCCAAAAAGTAGCATTTGCTGCCAGGGTGACCGACATTACCGCTTGCGCCCCGAGGCGCTTTGGGGCATTATGCCCTTCCCCTGGTGCGTCCTGTGACATGCCGGGTATATGCTTTCGTTAAGGAGTACGCCATGCCCAAGATTAAAACCAGGCGTTCCGCCGCCAAGCGTTTTTCGCAGACCGGCAGCGGCAAGTTCAAGCGTCGTCGCCAGAACCTGCGCCACATTCTCACCAAGAAGGCCGCCAGCCGCAAAATGCGTCTTGGTCAGTCCACCACCGTGGATCAGACCAATGAAAAAGCTGTGCGCCGCATGCTGCCCAACGGCTAAAGACCTGTTCTTTCGCCCGTCGGCACAGGCGGCCACGGCTCGCTCCACGCACGGCACTGCCGTGACGGGCGCGCGCTGGCAAGCCCCACCGCCGTCGGCGAAATGCCGCAAGTCCTTCTTTGTAAGGCGCGGCAAGGGTTCAAGTCTGCGGAGCATTGATAAAATCCTATGACGCGCAAGCGTCGCGGCGCGTGCGGAGCCGCAACTGACGTTCAATCCGCTCCCCTCCCAGAGGGCATATGATCTTTACACCCCCCAACGGGCATTCCTCCGCCTGGTTGGGAGAAGGAGGTTACACCATGCGTGTCAAGAGAGGTCTTGCCGGCCATCGCCGTCACAAAAAATATTTGACCGCTGCCAAGGGTTTCCGTGGCGGCCGCAGCCGTTTGTACCGTACCGCCCGTGAGGCTGTGGAGCGTTCGCTCCAGTACGCCTACGTGGGCCGCAAACTGCGCAAGCGCGACTTCCGCACCCTGTGGATTCTGCGCATCAACGCTGGCGCCCGCCTGAGCGGTCTTTCCTACAGCCGTTTCATGCACGGTCTCAAGACCGCCGGCATCGACCTGAACCGCAAGGTTCTCGCCGACCTGGCCGTCTACAAGAAAGACGACTTCGCCAAGATCGTGGAACTGGCCAAGGCCGCTCTGGGCAAATAAGCGCAGAGCTGGCGCTCCCCGCGCCGGAGCAAGGCTCCAGGCCGCGCTGGCCAGTACGGATAACTCCGTACGCCGGTTGGCTTGCGGGAGCAGGGTCATGCATGCTATACGGGGCGTGGACGGTGCGATGCGCTGCCCACGCCCTTTGTTTTTACATTTACACTATCAACGTCAGCGCCGCGCAGGCGGCCTTGGGAATCCGTATGGATCTGATTTCTGCACTGGAAGGCCTGGTCCCTGAGCTTGAAAAAGGTCTGGATCAGGCTTCTTCATTGGAAGGGCTGGAAGCCCTGCGGGTGGACTTTCTGGGCCGCAAGGGCAGAATCGCCCAAATCATGAGCCAGCTTCCCAAGCTGGAGCCTGAGCAGCGCCCCGCCGTGGGCCAGACGGCCAACAGCGTCAAAGAGCGCTGCAACGAGCTGTTTGATGCCCGCAAACAGGCCCTGGAAGCCGGACGCGAGGCCGAAGCTCTCAAGCGCTTTGACCCCTCCATTCCCGGCCGTGCGCCCTGGAGCGGCACCTTGCATCCCACCACCCTGGTGATGGAAGAAATCTGCGAAATCTTTAAAGGCCTTGGCTTTGAAATCGTGTCCGGCCCGGAAGTCGAAATCGACTATTACAACTTCGAGGCCCTGAACATGCCGCCGGAGCATCCGGCCCGCGACATGCAGGACACCCTGTATATCACGGACAAGGTGCTCATGCGCACCCACACGTCCCCGGTGCAGGCGCGCACCATGCTGCACCGCAAGCCCCCGCTGGCCGTGGTGGCCCCCGGCAAGGTCTACCGGCGCGACAGCGACCTCACCCATACCCCCATGTTCCATCAGATTGAAGGCCTCATGGTGGGCGAAGGCATCAGCATGGCCCATCTGCGCGGCACGCTCACAGCCTTTGTGCGCGCCATTTTCGGCGGCGACACCCAGGTGCGCTTCCGCCCCAGCTTTTTTCCCTTTACCGAACCCTCGGCCGAGGTGGACATAAGCTGCTGCATATGCGGCGGCAAGGGCCACATTGGCGACGCCCCCTGCCGGGTGTGCAAAACCACTGGCTGGGTCGAAATTCTCGGCTGCGGCATGGTGGACCCCGCCGTGTTCGAGGCTGTGGGCTATGATCCCGAAGTCAGCGGCTTTGCCTTTGGCATGGGCGTGGAGCGCGTGACCATGCTCAAATACGGCATCGGCGATTTGCGCATGTTTTTTGAGAACGACACCCGCTTTCTGGGCCAGTTCGCCCGTTAGGACTCAATTATGTTCCCGCGCCCGGACACCACACGCACTACCGCCAGACGGCAAACCGCGCCCACGCGCGGCCTGCCTGGCCTGTTGCGGCGCGGCATGTGGCGGCGCGGCCCGGTGCTGGCTTTCGTGGCGGCGGCGCTTCTTGTGCTTGCGCCCGGCCTCTGGCCCGCTCAAGACATGCACGGCGCTTCGGGGGCGGCCTGGGCCAAATCGGCTTTCAGTGCGCGCGAATCCGGCATTGAACCGCCGGGCGGCCCCAAACCGATGGAAGGCCTGCCGAGCAAAAATGTGGGGCGCACCGCCGAAGGCGGCATGGGCTACACTGATGCCTACGGCAACACCATCACCGAGTCCCAGCCGGAAGAAAAGGCCTCAAAGCGCAGGCCCGGCCCCGGAGCCTACGGCAACAGGGGCGTGCAGGAGCATAACCGCCCCCTGCCGGATCCGACGCCAAAAGATACGACGCCAGCCTGGAGTTTCAACTAAGGCTGACAGGCCAGACGGCGCTTGCGCCCCAGGGCCGCAGATTTGTACAGAACACCATCAATGACGCCCAACGCGGCGGCCCGTGGCCCCGCACTAACAGGACATGCTATGCTGCTCTCACTTTCCTGGCTGCGTGAATTTACGCCTTACGAAGGCACGGCTGAAGCTCTGGGTGACCGCCTGACCATGCTCGGGCTTGAGCTGGAAGACATCCGGCGGCCCTACGATTCCATCAGCTCCATTGTGGTGGGGCTTGTGGCGGCCTGTGAGGATCACCCGGAGTCCGACCATCTGCATATCTGCAAGGTGGACGCGGGCCAGGGCGAGCTGCTGGACATCGTGTGCGGCGCGCCCAACGTGGCCGAAGGCCAGAAGGTTCCTGTGGCCCTTGTGGGCACTGTCATGCCCGACGGCATGGTCATCAAGAAGGCCAAGCTGCGCGGCGCGCCCTCCTGCGGCATGATCTGCTCGGAGCGCGAACTGGGGCTGACCGAAGACCATTCGGGCATTATGGTGCTGCCTGACAGTTTTGTGGTGGGCAAACCCCTGGTGGACCAGCTGGCGCTGGACCGTGAGGTTCTGGACATTTCCATCACGCCCAACAGGGCGGACTGCCTTTCTGTGCTGGGCCTGGCCCGCGAAACGGCCCTGGCCTTTGACCTGCCTTTGCAGATACCGGCCATGCCCCTGCAGATCGACGAAAGCGCGCCCCAGCGCCTCGTGCCCATTGACATTAAAGATCCCGACCTCTGCTGGCTCTATTCCGGCCGGGTCATCACCGGCGCGAAAATCGGCCCCTCGCCCATGCAGATGCGTCACCGCCTGCACTCCGTGGGCGTTCGCCCCATATCCAATATTGTGGATGTGACCAACTACATTCTTTTTGAATGCGGTCAGCCCCTGCACTCTTTTGATCTGGACAAGCTTGAAGGCGGCCGCATCGAGGTCAGCCGCGCGCAAGAAGGCGAAAAGTTCACCACGCTGGACGGTCAGGAACGCACCCTCACCGCGCAGGACCTCTGCATTCGCGACGCTTCGCGCGCCGTGGCTCTGGCTGGCGTTATGGGCGGCCTCAATACCGAAATCGGCGACGCCAGCAGCAATGTTTTTCTAGAAAGCGCCGTGTTCCGTCCCGGCGCCATCCGCAAAACGTCGCGCCGCCTTGGCCTTTCGTCCGAGGCTTCCTACCGCTTCGAGCGCGGCATTGACCAGCAGCGCAGCGTCTGGGCGCTGGACCGCGCCTGCGCCATGATGGCTGCCATCAGCGGCGGCGCAGTGCAGCCCGGGCTTTCCATTTCCGAGCCGCGATCCTTCAAGGCCGTAAACATCGACTTTCGCCCGGCCCGCGCCGACGCCCTGCTGGGCGTCCACCTGACCCCGGAATTTGATGAAAAAGTGCTTACCGGCATGGGCTGCACCGTGGACGCCTCTTCGGACGTGTGGCGCGTGAGCCAGCCGTCCTGGCGGCCCGACCTCACCCGCGAGGCCGATCTTGTGGAAGAAGTGGGCCGTGTGCACGGTCTGGACACCATTGCCCCCGAACTGCCCGCCGTGGCCGGCAATCTTGATCGCGCCGGCGAGCCGGAATCGCGCTTCAGCTTCTGGTCGCGCCTCAAGCACTGGGGCGCTGGCCTTGGCCTCAACGAAGCCGTCAACTACAGCTTTGTGGGCCACAAGGATATGGACCACCTGAGCCTGCCGCGCGAGGGTCGCATATCCATCATGAATCCCCTTTCTGCGGAGCAGGACGCCCTGCGCACCGCCCTGGCTCCCGGCCTGCTCTACGATCTGCGCAACAACCTGGCCCAGGGGGTTCAGGGGCTGCGCCTCTTTGAACTGGCCAATATCTTTGAGTCGGACGCCACCTCCGAAACCACGGCTCGTGAAACGGGCATGCTGGGCGTGCTGCTCTACGGCGCGCGCTTTGACGCTGCCTGGCCCCAGGCCGAAGGCGATCTGGACTACGCGGACATCAAGGGCATTGTTGAGAACCTGCTGCGCTTCCTGCACCTGCCCGCGCCGGAATGCGCCCTGGCGGAAGGCCACCCCTTCCTGCTGCCCTGCGTTGAGGTCACGGTTGACGGCCGCGCTGTTGGCGTCATGGGCCGGATCAGGCCCGCCATGGCCGAAGAGTTCCACGCCCGCAAAGACGTCTGGCTGGCCGAGCTGAACCTGGAAATTCTGCGCGAACTGCACGACGCCGCCACGGTTCGCTTCCGCCCCCTGCCCGTGTACCCCCCGGTTCGCCGCGACATCACGGTCATGGCCGCGCAGGGCCTCACGGTCAGCGCCATTGCGGCCCATGTGCGCGGCCTTGGCCTGCCCCTCCTGGAAGACATCGTGCTTGTGGACTGCTTTGAGCCCAAGGCCGCCGAAGGTCAGGAGGCCGTGCGCAACCTCACTTTCCGCCTGACGTTCCGCCACGCAGACCGCACCCTCAAGGACGCGGAAGTGGACAAGGAAAGGGAAAAAGTGGCACAGTCTCTGGCAGCGACGCTGGGCGTCAGAATATAGAGCAGATTACCTTTGAGAACTGGCATTTTCAAAGATTACGGCTCGCTCGCTTCGGCGCATAAAAGTGCAAATAAAGGCGCTTACGCCTTCGTTGCGGGCGACTGCTCACGCGGCCGCCAGAGCAATTTCAAAATGAAAATGCTCTGCACCGTCGTTTAACGGCGTCGTGCCGTTGCGAGGGCGTGGCCCCGCCGTACGCGCCACTGTTTTTTCGCCTGCCGGAGCATGGAGGCCATGTTTCCGGCGTTTGGCGCTTGCGCGCCAATGACGCGTAACGTCGCTGCACCGTATGCAGAAAAATGCTCTGGAGGACGTCAGGGGGCCCCATGTCGGACCACAACGACGAAAAAACCTACCGCATCGGTGAAGTTGCGGAACTGCTCAACCTCAAAACCCATGTGCTGCGCTTCTGGGAAACGGAATTTCCCCAGTTGGCGCCTTTGCGCACGGGTAAGGGGCAGCGCCTGTACACCGAGGAGCATGTGGGGCTTTTGCGACGCATACAGCAATTGCTGCACGAACAGGGCATGACCATTGAAGGCGCGCGCCGCGTGCTGCAGGGCAGCGCCGTGGTGGACGAAAGTCTGCCGGAACGGGTGGCCGCCGTGCCTGACCCGGACTTCATGCGCATGCTCAAACGGGAGCTGACGGCGGTGCGCCGCCTGCTCAACGGCGGCTAGGGAAACGAAACAACTGCGCGTTTTCAGGAGGCTCTTTAATCGGTGCTCCCCTGGAACTGCAAGCTCAACGGCGGCCAAAGCTGCAAGATTAACAACAGCGCGGGCATGAGAGCGCAAAGTATGCGCGCTTCCGCCAGCGCGGCCCCTGGCCGCGTGTTCACAACCTCGCAGGCCACCGGGCAAAGGCTGCAGAACCTGTGGCGCGGAAGACCGTACTTTTCCGGTCTGTGCGGCTCGCAGTGGGACTGAGGTTTCAAAAAATGGGCACGGGAGCGTGCATCCGACCTGCCCGGCAGATATCCTGAAACCAGGGCTGCCCCGCAGGACGCGCTTGCCCCGCAGGATGTCTTTCAACCGCTTGCGGCCAAAGAACAGGCGGCAACCACGGACGGCAGGAATCGCCAAGACTCCGCCTTCGTAAAAACAAACAGAATACCCCCATGATTCTATCACCTTCGCTGCTTTCCGCCGATTTTTCGCGTCTGGCCGAAGAGCTGCACGCTCTTGAAGCCGCCGGAGTCACCTGGCTGCACCTAGACGTGATGGACGGCGCCTATGTGCCCAACATTACCTTTGGTCCCCCGCTGATCAAGGCTCTCAGGCCTGGCAGCGGGCTTTTTTTTGACGTGCACCTCATGGTGGAAGACCCTTCCCGCTACATCCGCGACTTCAGAGACGCTGGTGCCGACATGCTGGTCATCCATGCCGAGGCCGACCGCCACCCGCAGCGCACCCTTTCGGCCATACGCGACATGGGCTGCAAGGCGGGCGTGGCCCTGAACCCAGGCACGGACCTGGGCGCCATACGCTGGCTCGTCAATGATATGGACATGCTGCTTATCATGAGCGTCAACCCCGGTTTTTCCGGCCAGGCGTTCATTCCGGCCACCTTTGACAAAATCCGCTCTGCCCGCCGTCTGCTGGACGCCTGTGGCGGCGAGGACGTGCTCATTCAGGTGGACGGCGGCGTATGCCCCGAAAACACGGCCCGCCTGGTGGAAGCCGGGGCCGACGTTCTTGTGTCGGGCTCAGCCTTTTTCGGGCACAAACCCTACGATGCGCGCCTGGCCGCCTTTATGGCTCCCCTGGCCGGATACGAACCACGCCCCGCCGTTCGGGCTGCCGCCCTGCGCCAGCCTTCAGCCGATACCCATCCCAAGCAAAAATAGAGGAATGATCATGCCTACCCGTAGACAGTGCGCCAACGCCATCCGCGCCCTTGCCATGGACGCCATTGAAAAAGCCCGCTCCGGCCACCCCGGCGCACCCCTCGGCATGGCCGATATGGCCGAGGCCCTCTGGCGGCACGGATTCAGGCACAATCCCGCCAATCCCCTGTGGTTCAACCGCGACCGCTTTATCCTGTCCAACGGGCATGCCTCCATGCTGCTTTACGCTCTGCTGCACCTCACGGGCTACGATCTGCCCATGGACGAGCTGCGCAATTTCCGCCAGTGGGGGGCCAAAACCGCCGGGCATCCCGAATACGAACCGCACCTTGGCATTGAAATGACCACGGGCCCCCTGGGGCAGGGCATTGCGTCCGCCGTGGGCTTCGCCCTGGCCGAAAGCATGCTGGCCGCCCAGTTCAATACGCCCGAGCATACGGTGGTGGATCACCACACCTACGCCTTTTTGGGCGACGGCTGCCTTATGGAAGGCGTGTCGCACGAGGCCTGCTCCCTGGCAGGCACCTGGGGCCTCGGCAAGCTCATTGTCATGTACGACGCCAACGGCATCTCCATTGACGGCAAGATCGACGGATGGTTCAACGAGGATGTGGCCGCCCGCTACCGCGCCTACAACTGGCAGGTCATCGGCCCTGTGGACGGGCACGACGCCGCTGCACTGGACAAGGCCCTGGCCGAGGCCAAATCCGACACTTCACGCCCCAGCCTTATCATCTGCCATACCCATATCGGCTTTGGCTCCCCCAAGGCGGATTCGGCCTCCTGCCACGGCTCCCCTCTGGGTGAAGACGGCATTGCCGCCACGCGCGATGCCCTTGGCTGGCACGAAGCGCCCTTTACCGTCCCCCAGGATATCTACACGGCCTGGAATGCCCACGACGCGGGCAAAGCCGCCGAAGCCGCGTGGAACGCGCGTTTTGACGCCTATGCGAAAGCGCATCCCGAACTGGCCGCCGAGCTGACCCGTCGCATGCAGGGCCAGCTGCCCGCCGACTGGGCCGCCATAGCCGCCGGAGCCTTGCAGGATGCCATCAGCAAGGGCGAAAGCATCGCCACCCGCGTTGCCTCCAAAAAAACGCTTGAATACCTTGTGCCGCGCCTGCCGGAACTGGCGGGCGGCTCCGCCGACCTCACCGGCTCTGTGGGCACGCTTACGTCTTCCTCCGTGCATATGGACGTGAAGGAACATACGGGCAACTACATTTCCTACGGCGTGCGCGAATTCGGCATGAGCGCCATCATGAACGGCCTTGCCCTGCACGGCGGCTTCATTCCCTACGCCGGAACATTCCTGGCCTTTGCCGATCAGGCCAAGAACGCCCTGCGCCTTGCGTCCATCATGGGCATCCGTGTAATCTGGGTGCTGACCCACGACTCCATCGGCGTGGGCGAAGACGGCCCCACGCACCAGCCCGTGGAACAGCTTGGCATGCTGCGGCTTATGCCCAATTTCAACCTCTGGCGGCCCTGCGACGCTGTGGAAACCGCCGCGGCCTGGGTCTGCGCGCTGGAAAGCGTCCACACGCCTTCCGGCCTGTCCCTTTCACGCCAGAACCTGCCCTTCTGCCAGCGCAGCGAGGCGCAGGTGGCGGCCATTGCCCGTGGCGGGTACGTGCTGCGCGACTGCGAAGGCACGCCCGAAATCATCATCATGGCCACCGGCTCCGAAGTGGGCCTGGCCCTTGAAACCGCCGAACAGCTCGCCGCCGACGGCCGCAAGGCGCGCGTCGTGTCCATGCCCTGCGCTGAAGTGTTTGACGCCCAGAGCGCCGAATACAAAGAAAGCGTGCTGCCGCGCGCGGTACGCGCCCGTCTGGCCATTGAGGCCGCCGCCAGCGACTGGTGGGGCAAATACGTGGGGCTGGACGGCGCAGTCATCGGTATGGAAGGCTTTGGCGCATCCGCCCCCGGCAAAGTGGTTTTCGAGCGCCTCGGCTTTACCGTCGCCAACGCTCTGGAAAAGGCCCGCACCCTCATGGGCCGCATTTAACGCTGTTTCGCGCGGGGGCCGGGCTTTAGCCTGTTCCCCGCGCCTTCCGCACGCATGGCCCTCTGGGCCGGTTGCCTCAACGAAATATCTGCAAGCAACAAAGGGAGCGCGCTATGCCTATAAAGAACATGCAGGACCTGGACCTCACAGGCAAAACCGTTGTTATCCGCGAAGACCTCAATGTGCCTATGAAGAACGGCGAGGTCACCAATGACAAGCGCATCCGCGCTGCCCTGCCCACCATCAAACTGGCGCTGGAAAAAGGCGCGGGCGTCATTCTGCTTTCGCACCTGGGCCGCCCCACCGAAGGGCAGTATGACGAGCAGTTTTCACTGGCCCCTGTGGCCGCCTGCCTTGAAAAGCAGCTTGGTCAGCCCGTGACGCTGGCCAAAACTCTGGACGAAGCCAAGGTGCAGCCCGGTCAGGTGGTTCTGCTGGAAAACGTGCGTTTTCTGGCTGGCGAAAAAAAGAATGATCCCCAGCTTGCGGAAAAACTGGCAGGCCTTGGCGACGTGTATGTGATGGACGCCTTTGGCGCCGCACACCGCGCCCATGCCTCCACCGAAGGCGCGGTACGCGCCGCCAAGGTGGCGTGCGCCGGGCCCCTGCTTCAGGCAGAACTGAAAGCCTTTGAAAAAGTGCTCGACAATCCCGCCCGCCCTCTGGTCGCCATTATCGGCGGAGCCAAGGTTTCCACCAAGATCGGCCTGCTCGAGAATCTGCTGAACACGGTGGATGTGCTTATCGTGGGCGGCGGCATTGCCAATACGTTCCTTGCGGCGGCTGGCTACATGGTGGGCAAGTCTCTGTGCGAAGAAGAGCTGGTGCCTGAAGCCAAAAAGGTTATGGAACAGGCCAAGAACCTCAACAAGGAACTTCCCCTGCCCGTGGACGTGATTACCGCCGAGGAACTGGCCCCTGGCCAGCGGGCCTCGCTGCACGCCGTGGGCGACGTGCCCGGCGACCAGATGATTCTGGACGTGGGCCCCGAAACCCTGACACTCTATGAAAAGTATCTGGCCAAGGCCGCCACTGTGGTGTGGAACGGCCCCGTGGGCGCGTTCGAAACCGAGCCCTTTGGGGACGGCACCAAGGCCCTGGCCGAATATCTTGGCAATTCCAAGGCCTTTGTGGTCGTTGGCGGCGGCGACAGTGTGGCTGCCGTGGAAAAATACGGACTTGCCGACCGCATGGGTTATATTTCCACAGGCGGCGGCGCGTCTCTTGAGCTGCTTGAAGGCAAAAAACTGCCTTCGGTGGCTGCCCTGGAGGACCGGGGCTAAGGTGGTTTGATGAAAAAACGTGTTAACCTCGGCGGGCTGGCCTCATTGACGTTGCTGGCCCTGCTGACTCTGCTGATCTATACCCCCGGCGCGTCCTTTGCCGCTCCGGCTCAGGAAGCCTGGGAGGAAAACCCCGCTGACGCGGCCGCCCAGGGCGACAAATGGGGCTTCAACACCGGCCTCGGCGCAAGCCTGCGCACGTCGGAATACAAGGGCATCGACTCCCTCGGTTCTCCGCTTCCCCTTATTGGCTATGAGGGCAAGTGGCTGTACCTGCGCGGCCTTGACGGCGGCGTGCACGTGTACAGGGATCACTATCAGGAGTTCAACATCCAGCTGTCCTACCTGCCCCAGAACTTCTACGCATCCTGGAGCGACAACAGCAGGATGAAGCGTCTGGACGACAGGTATTCCACGCTTATGGCCGGGCTGAACTATACGCTGCGCACGCTCTACGGCCAGGCGTCCGCCACGGTGTCCACAGACATCCTGGGCGTCAACAACGGCATCAAGGCCGACGTCGCCTACGCCTACCCCGTGCGGTTTGAAAACGTCATGATCGCGCCCGCCGTGGGCGTGCAGTGGACGGACACCAACTATAACGACTATTACTACAGCATCAGTTCCAGTGAATCCCGCGCCAGCGGCTTCAAGGAATACAGCCCCGAAAGCGCGTTTTCGCCCTATGCCGGGCTGACCATGCGGGTCATCCTCACCGAGGACTGGAGCGCCGTTGCCAATGCCAAGGCGCTTTTTCTCGGCAACGAGATTACCGACAGCCCCATGGTGGAACGCACCACAACATACTCCTTCAGCGCTGGCTTGCTGTACGCCTTTTGATGTAGCGTTGTAGTGTTACTTTGAAGTGCTGCGTGGGGGAGGAGACCCTTTTGCAAAAGGGTCCCTCCCCCACAAAACATTTCAAAAAGAAGCGCCACGCACAGCACGCGGCAACGAGCAACCATGCGCGCGCAGCCCTATCCGCCGAGGTATGCCTCGCGCACGCTGGCATTGTTAAGCAGGCTCTGAGCCTTGTCTTCCATAACAACCTTGCCCACTTCCAGCACATAGCCGCGCGATGCCAGCTTGAGGGCGGCGCGGGCGTTCTGCTCCACCAGCAGCACCGTGACGCCGCGCTTGTTGATGGCCCGCACGGTCTCGAAGATGGAGCGCACCAGCAGGGGCGCCAGCCCCAGGGAAGGTTCGTCAAGCAGCAGGAGGCGCGGTTCGGCCATGAGCGCCCGGCCTATGGCCAGCATCTGCTGCTCGCCGCCCGAAAGCGTGCCGGCAAGCTGGTCCTTGCGTTCAAGCAGGCGCGGAAAAAGGTCGAATATCCATTCAAGGGTGCGTTCCTTGCGGGCCTTGTCCTCAATGCAGAAGGCCCCGAGCCGCAGGTTTTCAAGCACGCTCATAATGCCGAAAACGCGCCGTCCTTCGGGCGACTGGGCAATGCCCAGACCCACGACCTTGTGGCTTGGCAGACGCAGCAGATCCTGCCCGTCAAAAAGAATCTCGCCAGACGAGGGTCGCACAAGGCCGCTGATGGAAAGCAGCGTGGTGCTTTTGCCAGCGCCGTTGGCTCCGAGAATGGTGACGATCTCGCCCTCTTCCACCCGCAGGTCGATGCCGTGCAGCACTTCGACGCTGCCGTAGCTAACCCGTATGTTCGACAGTTGCAGCAGGGACATGGCTTACCACTTCTCGTCTTCTACGCCCAGGTAGGCTTCAACCACAGCCGGATTGCGGCGCACGGCCTCCGGCTCGCCCTGGGCGATCATGGTGCCGTGTTCCAGCACCACCAGTTTTTCACAAATTTTCATGACCAGGCGCATGTCATGCTCGATGAGCAGCACGGTAATGCCCCTATCGCGGATGGCCGCAATGGTATTCACAAGCGCGGCGGTCTCCTGGTCGTTCATGCCGCCAGCGGGCTCGTCAAGAATGAGCAGGCGCGGGTCTGAGGCCAGGGCGCGGGCGATTTCGAGCAGCCGCTGGTTGCCGTAAGAAAGCCCCCCGGCGGCCTCGGTATGGCGGTCAGCCAGGCCCACAAAACGCAGTTCTTCCATACAGCGGGCCACGGCCTCGCGCTCTTCGCGGCGCTGCCAGGGCAAATGCAGCATGCAGGACAGCATGCCCGACTTCATGCGGCAATGCCGCCCGGCCAGGACGTTTTCCAGCACTGACAGCTTGCCGAACAGGCGGATGCTCTGAAATGTGCGGGCTATGCCCAACTCCACAACCTTGTGGGGGCGCAGCCCGGCCACGGGCTCGCCGTCAAAAAAGATGCGGCCTTTCTCGGGCGTGTAGTTGCCCGTGATGCAGTTGAATACCGTGGTCTTGCCCGCGCCGTTGGGGCCGATGAGCCCCACCACGCTGCCCGCCTCCACGCTGAAGGTCAGGTCGTTGACAGCCACCAGACCGCCGAAAATTTTGGTAAGTTCCTGCAAGCGCAAAAGACTCATGCGGGCCTCCCGCCAGCGGCCTGTACGCCGCCTTCAGCAGCAACGGCAGATCCAGCCTCCGGGCTGCCGGGGCCAGACCCGGAACCGTCGTCGGTTCCGTTTTCCGCCAGTGATTTCACAGGGTAGCGGCGGCGGCGCGGGGGCAGCAGCCCCTGGGGACGCCACACCATCATGATCATCATGGCCAGGCCGAAAATAAGCATGCGCGCATTGGAAAACTCACGCAGCAGCTCCGGCAGGCCGATGAAGAGAAAGGCGCTGATGAGCACGCCAATCTGGCTCCCGCCCGAAAGGATGACCACCGCAAAAATAATGACGGATTCCATAAAGCTGAAAGATTCCGGCGAAATGGTCGTCATTTTCGCGGCATAGAGCGTACCAGCCATGCCCGCCCAGAACGCGCCCAGCACAAAGGCCATGAGCTTGTAGTGGGTGACGTTCACCCCGCAGCCTTCGGCGGCCACGTCGTCTTCCTTGATGTAGTTCAGCGCGCGGCCAAAGCGTGAATGCCACAGGCCGTAGAAAAGCAGTAGGCTTACGGCCACCATGCCCCACACCAGATAGTAAAACTGTATGCCCTTGACTATCTTGAAGCCGAAAAAGCTGGGGCGGCTGATGCCGAAAATGCCGTTGGCCCCGCCCGTGAGGCCGAAAACGTCGTTGATAAGGGCTATGCGCACAATTTCCACAATGCCTATGGTGACGATCAGCAGATAGTCGCCGCGCAGGTGGATGATGGGCCGCGCCACCAGCAGGGCAAAGAGGGCCGCCGCTGCCCCGGCAATGGGCATGGTCCAGAATATGGGCCAGTGGCAGAGGGTGTTCAGTATGGCGGTAACGTACGCGCCCACGGCAAAAAAGGCCGCGTGCCCCATATGAAAGATGCCCGCCTGCCCAAGAATGACGTTGAGCGACAGCGAAAGCAGCGCGTAAAGGCCGATGCTCACGCACACGTCTGTCCAGTAGGCGTTGCTGAAGAGGGGCAGCGCGCAGATGACAGCCGCCAGAGCGACCCTGACGGCAATGCGGATGGGCTCTGTTCTCATAGCTTGTCCGCCGTGCGCTCGCCCAGAATGCCCGTGGGGCGGATGATAAGAATGAGAATAAGCACAAAAAAGGCAATGGCGTCCTTCCATGCAATGGCTATATAGCCTGCTGCCAGGGCTTCGATAACGCCCAGCAAAAGCCCGCCTATCATGGCTCCGGGAATATTGCCTATGCCGCCCAGGATGGCGGCGGTAAAGGCCTTGAGGCCGTAAGTCCAGCCCATGGTAAAGTCGATCTGCCCGTAGTAGATGCCCACCATAAGCCCGGCCGCGCCGCCAAGCCCCGGCCCAATAAGAAAGACCAGGCTGATGATGCGGTCCACGTTGATGCCCATAAGCTGCGCCGCGCCGGGGTCAATGGCCACAGCGCGAATGGCCGCGCCGGTGCGCGAACGCTGGATAAAGGCCCAGAGGCCAAGCATGAGGATGACGCTGGCCGCAATGACCAGCAGGCGCACCCCGGGAACGGCCAGGCCGAACAGGTGCACCGTAAAGTCGGGCCTGAGGTAGTCGGGGTAGACGTAAAAGCGCGCGCCATAGATGAGCATGATGGCGTTCTGAAAAAATATGGAGGCCCCAAGGGCCGAAACCACGGCGGAAAGGCGGTTTGCCTTCCGCAAGGGACGGTAAGCCGTACGCTCCAGAAGAAAGCCGATAATGGCGACCAGCAGGGCGACCATGACAAAGACGGCCAGCACAGCCAGCATGGGGCTGAGCATGCCTGAAAAATTGCAGCTCACAAGCAGGGTCAGACCAAGGTAGGCCCCAATGGTGAACAGGTCGCCGTGCGCGAAGTTGATAAGCTTCAGCACGCCGTACACCATCGTGTATCCCAGGGCCACCAGGGCATAGATACCGCCCACGGCAAGACCGTTCAAAAGCTGTTGTAAAAACTGTTCCATAAAGCGTTGTACCCTTGCCACGCTCCGGCAGCCGGGGAGGCTCGCCGGTAAGAGCGCGATTCCGCCGCTGGAGCCGCACAGGTCGGCTCCCATTTGCGCATCCGGGCGGCGGGCCGGAAAAACCGGGCCGCCGCCACGGGCGTTGATTACGTATTAACTGCTTTCGCGCCGCTGAAACGCAGGCGCGGGGCACACTGTACGGCCAGTTTACTTGGGCTGCAAGATAAATACGCCCTTACCGTCAACCACATAGGTGCGGTAGAACTCGCCCACGCGGTCGCCCTTGGCGTCAAACCCAAGGCTGCCGGAAAGGCCGGGCATGCCCTTGAGGTTTTTCAGCCATGCGGCGATGGCTTCAGGCTTGTCATTGCCGGCGGCAAGGGCCGCTTCGATAACCTTGAAGGCGTCGCCAGCCAGCACGGCCCACACAGAAACGGGCACGGTGTTGTACTTGGCCTTGAAGGCGTCAAGAAAAGCCTTGGCCTCGGCGGTGTCCATATCCTGCGGCAGGGGCGGGCTGATGAAGAAATAACCTTCCGCCGCCTCATTGCCCGCAATCTTTACGAGATCCTGATGGTTGGCGGCATCGCCACCCATCATGGGCACGGGCCAGCCCATTTCCTTTTTCTGGCGCAGCAGCATGCCCGTTTCAGGATAGTAGCCGGTAAAGAACACGAGGTCGGGCTTGGCAGACTTGAGCTTGGTCAGAATGGCCGTGTAATCGCGCTCTCCGGGGGTAAGAGCGTCATAAAAGACCACCTTGACGCCGTCCTTGTCCAGAGCGGCCTTGGTTTCTTCGGCCAGACCCTTGGCATAGGAGGAGTTGTCGTGCAGCAGCGCCACAGCCTTGTAGCCGCCCTTCACAATGGCGGCAGCGGCAGCGCGGCCCTGCGCGTCGTCACGAGGACAGGTGCGGAAGAAAAGGGGCAGGCCCTTTTCCGTCAGGCGCACGCTGGTGGAGCCCGTGCCTATCTGCACCAGCTGGGCTTCATCCAGAATGTTCTGGCTTGCTTCGGTAACAGCGGAGCCATAGGTGCCGATAACGGCCACCACTCCGGCCGAAGCCAGTTTTTGCGCGGCCAGCGCGGCGGTACGCGGGTCGCCCGCGTCGTCTTCCACCACAATCTTGACCTGGCGGCCATTAATGCCGCCCTTGGCATTCACCTCGTCAGCCAGCAGACTGACGATGTTCTTCATGTCCTGCCCTTCAGAGGCCCATTTACCCGTAAGCGGGCACATGAGGCCGATTTTGACGTCCCCGGCAAGAGCCGCCACAGGCACCAGCAAGGTGAGGGTCAGAGCCCCAAGCAAACGACCAAGTGCTTTCATAAAAAATCCCCCGTCCGTTGTGCGATGATGATAGTAACGAAATAGCATACCCTAAAACGCCAAAAAGAAAAAGCCCAGATTTTTTGCCCGTAATCCCTGCTGATACAATCGGGAATGCCCTTCCGGGATGTCTCAGAGAACACGGACGGCGCTTTTGGGGGCGTCCCCTGCTGCGCGCGCCAACATGACGGGAGTAACGGACGTGACAGCGTGACGGGCGCGGAGCCCTGATCAGCACGGAGGAGAGGGACACGGCAGGCGAGGCAGGCGAAACGGGCATCGTAGCCTTTGTTGCGTGGTAAAAACGCGCAGGCCGCAATGCGCGGCCCCTTGCCACGAAACTGTGCGCCGCAACAGCCATGGCACACCCAGCCGTAACAATCCCGACGGCGCAACTCTTGGGAGATGCCTGTTCTTCCGGCAATCCGCCCTGACGGGCCTTTCATTTTGCAGCACGCAGGCCGACCCTCGGGCAATCGCCCCCTGAATACGACATAAACCCAATCAATTTGGGCTGCTGCGCGCCACAAAGACGCGGCTTAAGCGTTGCAAATGTATATGCGCAAACCCTGTCCGCTCCGGACGAAAAATAGCGCAAATAAACGGCCACGCACTGGCGATCCCGCCTGTATGCACTCTGCCACAATTCTGAAGCAAAGCTGTAAAACTCGACAGATATAAAAACATGCGGTACGATAAATGCCAAAGAGGCAGGAAAGGTGCAGTCGCCCTGTACGCGGCGTGCGCCGCAACCGTGCTTCGGGCAGAAACTTGCTTATGGCGATTCAAAGGCGCCGCATGACGGAGCGCTGCCGCAAGCATTCTTTCCGCCCGGCCCGCGCGGTTCTCTTTGCCTCCCGGTTCCACACCTTCAGCAGTCTCACACAGGCCCGCTGCGACCTCACCACCCCTCCTCGCCTCACGCAGCGCTCTTCCCATAAGCACCCGTACCGCCAGGGAGGCTGTATGCGGTTCAGCTTTGACAAAGCCGCCTGCCAGAACACCCGCAGAGCGTTGCGCAAGGAATGGCTGCTCACCAATGGCCTTGGCGACTACGCCAGCAGCACCATCCTTTGCTGCAATACGCGGAAATACCATGGCCTGCTTACGGTCAATACGCCCTATGGCCGCCACGTGCTGCTCTCCGCCCTTGAAGAGTCCATCATGGGCGGCGGCAAGGAATTTACGCTTTCCACACGCCAGCATCCCGGCACGCTCTATCCCCACGGGCACGACTACCTTGAGGCCTTCCGCCTGGACCAGTGGCCCCAGTGCGTTTACCGCGTCGGCGACGTGCGCCTGTGCCGTGAAGTCCAGCTTGTCCGGGGTGAAAGCCTGCTCCTGATGCGCTTCAGCGTGCGCGGGCCAACTCCCGTGCCGCCGCTGACGCTACGCCTGCGCCCCCTGCTGGCCTACCGCAATTTTCATAAGCTTACCCACGCCAATCCCGACCTGCGCTCAGAAACCACCCCATTGTCAGACGGCTTCAGCATCACCCCCTATGAAGGCCTGCCCACGCTCTACATACAGTGCCAGACAAGCCAGCGTCATTCTTTCACGCCCCGCCCAGACTGGTGCCGCAATGTGGAATACCTTGAAGAACGCGAGCGCGGCTTTCCCTACAGCGAAGACCTCTTTATGCCGGGCGTGCTGGACGTGGGCATGCCCCCCCTTGCCGACGGCGCGGAAAGCTGCGTCTATCTGGCAGCGGGGACGCATCCCTGCAGGCAGGACCTGCACCAGATGTGGGATGCCGCCAGCCGCGAACGCGCCAAGGCCCACAAGGCCAGCATCGGACTCACGGGGCACCTCGGCCAGGTCGGGCGTCAGTTCTGCATCGAATCCCCGTCGGGGAGGCCCGAGGTGCTGGCGGGCTACCACTGGTTTGACGCCTGGGGCCGCGACACGCTCATCAGCCTGCCGGGCCTGACCTTTCATGCTGGCCGTACGGATTTTGGCCTGCGCGTTCTGGCCGAAATGGGCAGACATGTCGAAGACGGGCTTATCCCCAATATGTTTTCGCCGCAGGGCAACCATGCATACAATTCCGTGGACG
The DNA here is from genome assembly GCF_002237645.1 of Desulfovibrio sp. MES5. GTDB lineage: Bacteria > Desulfobacterota > Desulfovibrionia > Desulfovibrionales > Desulfovibrionaceae > Desulfovibrio. The sequence goes on along the minus strand of NZ_MJUZ01000015.1, from coordinate 19,544 downwards.
CCGCCCTGTGGTACGCCTTTGCGCTGCAAAGCTGCCTTGAGGTTGACGCCGGGCATCTCGCCTGGGTGCGTGAAAATGCCTGGCCCGCGCTGAAGGCGGTCATTTCGGGCTACCGCGCGGGCGCGGGCAGGGCCAGACAGCTGGACATACACGTGGACGCAGAGGGCCTGCTGCACGCAGGCAACGCCCACAGCCAGCTCACATGGATGGACGCGCAGGCCGACAATGCCCCTGTGACGCCCCGGCAGGGCTGCCCTGTTGAAATCAATGCCCTCTGGTACAACACCCTGGCCTTTGCGGACCAGCTCGCCGCGCGCTTTGGCGAAGAGCCCCTTGCGGGCGACATGCTTTTGCGCCGCATGCGCACGGCATTTTTCCAGCGCTTCTGGGTTTACGGCGGCGGGGGCTACCTTGGCGACGTCTGGCAGAACGGCAAACTCGACGCCAGCGTGCGGCCCAACCAGATTTTCGCGGTCTCCCTGCCCCATCCCGTGCTGTCTGAAGACTATCAGCCCCAGGTGGTGGAGTGCGTGCGCAACAAACTGCTCACGCCTTATGGGCTGCGCACTCTGGCCCCGGACGACCTGCACTACAAGGGACGGTACGACGGCGGCCCGGCCAGCCGGGACGCGGCCTACCACCAGGGTACGGTCTGGCCCTGGCTTCTCGGGCACTACGCGGACGCCCTGCTGCGCACGGCCTGGGATGTGGACGGCGCTGCCATGGCGCTTCTGGACACGCTCACGCCGCTCTACTGCGACCATATTTCCCAGGCGGGTCTGGGCAGCATTTCTGAAGTTTTTGACGGATCGCCCCCGTACAAACCCAATGGCTGCATCGCCCAGGCCTGGAGTGTGGCCGAGTGCCTGCGTCTTTTGCTGCGGCTGCAAAAAGCCGCGCCCGCAGTCTACGAGCGCTGGCAGAAACTGGCGGCCCACCGCATGGCCCACCCCGTCATTGGCGATACGGCGGGGGTCTGCCGCGTGAGCATGAATTTGGAAGGCTGCAAAAAACATCACTCGTGCGCGCCGGTCGCCACACCGGAGGAAGGATCGTCCGGCTAGGGCAGCTTCACTGGCAATGCTGCGGCAAACCGTCAGGCCACATGGCCTAAGGGCTGCCGCCTGAACGTGCCTGGCTACGGGAACAGGTTTTCGCCGTGGCAGAGAGCCGTTGAAACTGTGTTTCTGCCAGCCTGAGCTGTTATGCCGGATTGTTATAGCAGATTTTTATAATGGTTCGCGCCGCAAAACTGCCCAAGGCGTGCCCGGCAAGCCGGGCAGTACCGCAGGTTGCCACGCGGCCCGAATAAACAGCCAGCAAAACCATGCCTGCGCGGCCGCCCCCTGCTTCGCCGTCAGGCACGAATATCAAAGTGAAAAGTCCAAACAGGAGCGGAGGAAAAAGTTGTGCGGCCGGTGTGAACGGTCGCTGAATCCGGCGGGAGGACCCCGCCGCATGAGGGAGAATACATGCGAGTGCTTATGTTCGGCTGGGAGTTCCCGCCTCACATCAGCGGAGGTCTGGGCACAGCCTGCTTTGGCATGACCCAGGCCCTGGCCCGCAGGGGAGCGGAAATAATCTTTGTACTGCCCCGTATCGACGACAGCAAGGGACGGGGAGAATTTCTGCGCCTGCGTTCGGCATCCGGAACTCCCATCACTGAAGACCTGATACAGCGCATGGACTGGGCGCAACAGGAAGTCTGGCGCAACGGCATACGCTGCCTGCCAGTGGACAGTCCGCTCATGCCCTATCTTACCCCGCAGGATTACGTTGGCGCGCTGGGCCGTCTCAGCGGCCGCGCCTGCGCGGAAGCGCCGTATTGCCTGGCGCAACGTCAGGCGGGAGAGGAAGAATTCCGTCAATCCCAAACATTCACCTATTCGCTGCAAGGCGGATACGGCCCCAGCCTTATGGACGAGGTGCTGCGCTACAGCCGCCTCTCCGCAGCTCTGGCTGTTCAGGAAGACTTCGACGTCATCCACGCCCATGACTGGATGACCTATCCCGCGGGCATGCTGGCCAAAACCCTCACGGGCAAACCCCTTGTCGTCCACATTCACGCCACCGAATACGACCGCAGTGGAAGCGACATCAACGAGCAGGTGGCGGGCATCGAACGGGCGGGGATGCTGGCCGCCGATGTTGTGGTGGCCGTGAGCCGCCTGACCCGCAGAACCGTCGTCGAACGTTACGGCATACCCCCTGAAAAGGTCATGGTCGTGCACAACGCCGTGGCCCGTCACGAGGCCCAGCGCCATTATCCCATCCCGCCGCGCATCCGGCACGAAAAGCGCGTGCTTTTTCTGGGCCGCGTCACCTTTCAGAAAGGGCCGGAATATTTCATGGAAGCCGCACGGCTGGTGCTGCAAAAAATCCCCAACGTGCGGTTTTTCATGGCTGGCAGCGGCGACATGCTGCCACGTCTCATCCGCCGGGCTGGCCAGTTGCGCATGGGCAGCCGCTTTCACTTTGCCGGTTTTCTGCAGGGCGAAGAAGTGGACCGCATGTTTGCCCTCAGCGATCTGTACGTCATGCCGTCCGTTTCCGAGCCGTTCGGCATAACGCCTCTTGAGGCCATGCTCTACGACGTTCCCGTGCTGCTCTCACGCCAATCGGGCGTATCCGAAGTGCTGGATCACGCCCTTAAAGCCGATTTCTGGGATACCCGCGACATGGCGGACAAAATCTGCGCCGTCCTGCGCTATCCCTGCCTCGCGGCGGAACTTGTTAAAAACTGCCGCGAAGAAATGAAGTCCATCCGTTGGGAAAATGCCGCCGACCAGTTGCTGGCCATTTACCACAACGTACACGGAGGTCGCCAATGACAGCCATATGCCTGTGCTATGAGGTTCACGAACCTTATCAGCTACGCCGCTATACGGTTTTTGATATGGGCCAGAATTCCATCTATGAAGACGACGACCACAACTGCGACGCCATGCTGCGCGCGGCCCGTCTGTGCTACCTGCCCGCCAATGAGCTCATGCTCAAGCTCATCCGCCGCTACGGCAAGGACTTTCGCGTGTCCTACGCCATTTCGGGCACGGCTCTTGACCTCTTTGAACAGTACGTTCCTGAAGTGCTTGAAAGCTTTACGGCCCTGGCGCAAACAGGCTGCGTGGAATTTGTGGCCGAGACCGCGCCGCATTCCCTGGCCTTTCTCTATTCCCGCCAGGAGTTTGACCGTCAGGTGCAGGCACAGACGGCCCGCCTGAAAAAGCTCTTCGGCGTCAAGCCCGTGACCTTCAAGCATACGGAATGCGTGTACAACAACGATCTCGCCGTCGCGGTGGCAGAACTCGGCTTCAAGGCCGTGCTGGCCGAGGGCACGGATCAGGTGCTGGGCTGGCGCAGCGCCAACTACCTGTACCAGCCTGCCAGCGCGCCGGGGCTTGGCCTGCTGCTGCGCAACACCAGCCTTTCCAACGATATAGGCCTGCGCTTTTCCGACACGGCATGGCCCGCATGGCCCCTCACGGCCGACACCTTCGCTTCCTGGTGCCACGGCTTGGCCGATGCAGCCGACATCATCAATATTATCAATGACTATCACGTCTTTGGTCTGCGACACAGCAAGGACTCGGGCATCTTTGACTTTATGGAAGCCCTGCCGGAGGCCCTGCTGGCCCGCAAGGATTTTCACTTCGCCACGCCCGCCATGGCGGTAAAAAAGTTCAATCCTGTCGGAAATATGGATATTCCCCAGTTCATATCCTGGGAAGACGAGAGCGGCGATCTCACCGCGTGGCTTGGCAACGACATGCAAAAAGACGCCATACACGCCCTCTACGCCCTGGCCTCTCGGGTGGATCGCAGCGGATCGGCAGAACTGCGCCATGATTTCGACAGGTTGCAGACCGCCGACCACTTCCGCCACATGTCCACCAAGTGGTTCTCCAGCGAAGCCCCGGACAGGCCAAGCCCGTTCGGCAGCCCCTATGACGCCTACATCACGTTCATGAACGTGCTGGCGGACTTTGAAATGCGCCTCAAGGTCGTTGAAGAACCGCAAAAGATTCCTGCCCCGGCGAAGGCAGCCCCGGCGAAAGACGCTCCTGCAAAACGCCGTACAGGCCAAAGCCGCAAGGCGCAGCCCAAAACTGCGGAAAAAGCCCCCGTCAAGAAAACTGCGCCAGGCAAAAAAGCTGCGCCAGGCGAGAAAACAGTGGCTGACAAAAAACAAACGCCGGGCAATAAAGCCAGCGCAAAGGCCGGGGCCGCCACAAAAGAAAAAAAGCCCGCCGCTTCGCCCGCAGGAGCGGATCAGCCTTGATAACACGCTCTCGCCAGGGCGACGGCGCGCCTGCAAGGGCGCGTAGCCGCGCATCTGCCCCGCAGTTGCGCCTTCACGGCGAGCGTCTGCACGCCCCCCGCCAGGGCGCTTTCACGCGGCAGCCGTCGGGCGACGGATAAGCCTTACGGCTGGCCGCAGCATGATCTGCGAAACTGCCCTGAAGCGGATACTCCAACACGATGGGGCCACTCCCCACAGTTACGGCCCTTACTGATATCTTGAGCAAGGAGATGACATGGACTTCAATTCCTCCCTGGTAACCCTGTTTGAAGTGAGCTGGGAAGTATGCAACAAGGTGGGCGGCATTCACTCTGTCGTCACCAGCAAGGCGCTTCAGGCCGTGGAACATTTCGGTGAAGACTACTTTCTTCTGGGCCCGGCCCTGAAAGAGAACCCCGGCTTTGAAGAAACCGACGAGCACGCCTGGGATTCACTGCGCATAGGCCTTGCCACCCGCGACCTCAAATGCCGTCTGGGCCGCTGGAACATCCCCGGACGCCCCAAGGTCATACTGGTGGAGTTTGACAAGCGCTATGCCAGCAACCAGCTGCTTTTTGAAATGTGGAAAAACTACGGCGTGGACTCCCTTTCCGGCGGGTGGGACTATATTGAGCCCGTCATGTTCGCCGCCACCTGCGGTGAAGTCATCGCCGCCGTGCACGAAAGACGGGTGGAGCCCATGCAGGGGCACAGCGTGGCCCTTTTTCACGAATGGATGTGCGCGGCAGGCCTGCTCACTGTCAAAAAGCTCGCGCCGGGGGTGGGCACGGTCTTTACCACCCACGCCACCATGCTTGGCCGCGCCCTGGCCGCCACTGGCCGCGACATCTACACCAACATGCGCAACATCAACCCGGCCAACGAGGCGGCGGCGCTGAACATCACGGCCAAATGGTCCATGGAGAGCACAGCCGCGCGCGAGGCCGACGCCTTTACCACCGTGAGCCCCATCACCGGCGAGGAATCCACGGTATTTCTGGGCCGCCAGCCCGACGTCATCACCACCAACGGTCTGGATCTGCGCGTCATACCCGATTATTCCGAAGACCGCAGCGTGCCTTCGGCCACGAGGGCAAAGATAATGGAAGCCGCAGGGCGCTTCTTGCGCGGCCCCCTGCCGGAGCACACCCGCATTTTCATCATTTCAGGCCGCTACGAGATGCACAACAAGGGCGTGGACATTTTTCTGGACGCCCTGGCCCAGGCCGACCGCAACCTGTCCGGCACGGACACTTCCATTCTTGTTCTCTGCATGGTTATGGGCGGCCACACGGGCGTCAACCCAGCGGCTGTGTCCGGCGACCCGGCAGACACGGACAACGGCCAGCCCTTCATCTGCACCCACTATGTGTGGAATGCCCCGCAGGATCCCATTATCAACGCCTGCCGCCGTCTCGGGCTCAACAACAGGCCGGAACGGCGCATCAAGGTAATCTTTGTGCCCGCCATGCTCGACGGGCACGACGGCTTTTTGAATATGCCCTACGAAGAAATCCTTGCTGCCTGCGACGTGGGTTTCTTCCCCTCCTGGTACGAGCCCTGGGGCTATACGCCGCAGGAAAGCGCTGCCTGGGCCGTGCCCACTCTCACTACCGACCTTTCGGGCTTCGGCATGTGGGCCAGGGAACAGATGAAGCAAGCGGGCATGGATCACAGGGGCGTGTACGTCATGCCCCGGCGCGGCATGAACTTTGAGCAGAGCGCCAATGTGCTGCACGAAAAAGTACTTGTTGCCGCCGCCTGCCCTGCCGAAGACCTGCACACCTGGCGCGGCTACGCCCGCGCCCTGGCCGAAAAAACATCCTGGAGTTATTTTTTCGATAACTACCTGAAGGCTTTTCATATCGCTCTTACCAAATCTGAAACCCGCGCCGATCACGACGCAGGCCACGGCGCGCTCACGCGGGTGCTCACGGCCTCCTGCTCGGCCACGCCCTTTCTGCGGCCCATCATGGCTGTGGCCGAAGTGCCCCGCGAGCTTGCCCGCCTGCGCGAACTTGCCCAGAACATCTGGTGGTGCTGGCACGACTACGCCAAGGCCCTTTTCATGGCCCTGAACCCCCAGTTGTGGGAAGCCTGCCGCAATCCGCTGAGGATGCTTGAAGAGGCATGGCCCGCCCGCTTCAAGGAGCTCATGGCCAACGAAGAATACATGGACATGTACCACAAGGTAATGGAGAGCTTTGACGCCTATATGGCCGAACCCATCCGCTCCCTCAGCCAGGACGTGACGCCAGAACACCCCATTGTCTACTTTTCTACGGAATACGGGCTCAGCGAGTCCATACCCATCTATTCCGGCGGCCTTGGCGTTCTTTCAGGCGACCATCTCAAGTCCGCTTCGGACATGGCCCTGCCTCTGGTGGGCATAGGCCTGCTCTACAAGAGCGGCTACTTCATGCAGGAGATCGACTCCAATGGCCGCCAGGTGGCGCAGTATCCCGTCAACAACTTTGCCCAGATGCCCATAAAGCAGGTGCACGATGCCTTCGGAGAAGACATTTATGTGCAGCTGGAACTGCCAGGGCGCATTCTCTTTGCCCGTGTGTGGCGGCTGCAGGTAGGCCGGGTGGCGCTCTACCTTATGGATACGGACACTCCCCGCAATACCGATGAAGACCGCCGCATCACAGACCGCCTCTATGAAGCCAACCGCGAAACACGGCTGCTGCAGGAAATCCTGCTGGGTCAGGGCGGCATGCGCCTTCTGCGTACCCTGGACATCATCCCCAGCGTGTATCACATGAATGAAGGGCATTCGGCCTTTATGGCTCTTGAAAGGGTGCGCGACTGCATGACCCAGGGCATGGACTATGACGAAGCAATGACGCGCGTGCGCTCCAACACGCTCTTTACCACCCACACCCCCGTATCGGCGGGCAACGAATCCTTCTCTCTCGAACTTATGGGCCGCTATTTCACCGGCATGGCGCAAAGCCTCAACCTTTCATGGCAGCAGTTCACCGCACTGGGGCAGATCGAGGGCGGCGACAGCCAGGCCTTTGAAATGACCGTGCTGGCCCTGCGCCTTTCCTGCTGGGCCAACGGCGTCAGTCGCCTGCACGGCGTTGTTTCGCGCCACATGTGGAACAAGTTGTGGAAGGGCCTGCCCACGGCGGAAACGCCCATAGGACACGTCACCAACGGCGTGCACACCCCCTCCTACGTGGGCAGCTGGATGCATGAACTGCTGCTCAAATACCTTGGCTCCGGCTGGATGCAGTCCCAGCCCGGCGCCGGCACATGGGACAAGGTGGACGAAATCCCCGACGACGCCTTTTGGGCCGCCCGCCAGAACCAGAAGGAGGCGCTGCTTGACGCCCTGCGCAAGCGGGTTCCCGTCTTTGCCCAGCGCTTCAAGCTGGACCCCGTCACCCGCAAGAATATGGAAGCTCTGCTCAAGCCCGAAACACTCATTATCGGCTTTGCCCGGCGGTTTGCGCCCTACAAGCGCGCCACCCTGCTCTTTGCCGATCCCGACCGTCTGGCGCGCATTCTCAACAATCCCGACCGCCCTGTGGTTCTGGTCTTTTCCGGCAAGGCGCATCCTGCGGATGAGGCAGGCATAAACCTCATCCAGGAAGTCATGCGCATGTGCCAGGACGAACGTTTTCTGGGGCGCATCTTCTTTCTTGAAAACTACAGTCTGGCCGTGTCGAGGCTCATGTCGCAGGGCTGCGACGTCTGGCTCAACACGCCCCGCCGTCCCCACGAGGCTTCGGGCACCAGCGGCATGAAACTGCCCGTCAACGGCGGCGTGAACCTGAGCATCTCGGACGGCTGGTGGTGCGAGGGCTACAACAGGCAAAACGGCTGGACCATCGGCCCCGTAGTCACCAATGAACTGCCCAGCAGCGAGCAGAACGACTACATTGACGCGGAATCCCTGTACGGCCTGCTGGAAAATGCCGTGCTGCCCCTGTACTTTGAACGCAACCAGAACGGCCTGCCCGCCCAGTGGATCGCCATGGCCAAGCGCTCCCTCAAAAGCCTTACCGCCATGTACAGCAGCAACCGCATGCTCAACGACTACATCCGCCAGTACTACCTGCGGGCGGCGCGCCGCCGCAACATGCTGGCTGAAAACGACTGGGCCGCCTGCCGCCAGCTGGCCGCCTGGGCAAAAGACCTGCCCGCCCGGTTCGGCACCGTCAAGGTGGAGGAGATGCTCATCAGCGGCGTGGAAAACAATACAATGATCTGCGGCGACCCCGTGAGCGTCCGTCTGCATATCCACATTGGCGAAATGCAGCCCGAAGAAATCCTGGCCCAGCTTGTTATTGGCCGCGCGCTTATTGACGGCAACTTCATCGACAAACCCGAAATACTGCGGCTTGAGCCTCGCAACTCAGACAATGGCAATGGCGGCAAAACCTATGCGGCCACCTACATACCGACGCACAGCGGACAGTACCGCTATGGCATTCGCGTCATGCCCTTCCATAAAGACCTGGCCTCGCCGCTTGAAACGGGCCTCGTCCTGTGGGCATAGGTCGCGGTCACAGGCGGTCACAGGCGGGCACAGCCGACCGGCATGTCGGCGGGGTGATGGCACTGTCTAACACTCTTAATTCTATCTTGGTATAGCGGCTGCGTAACTACCCGCCATAATAGTAGTGGCTTATGCTGCGTTAAAACCCTTCTGACAGAAAGCGGGCCGCCCAAAGGCGGCCCGCTTTCATTGCAGCGTGTTACGACTTTTCTTACGACGTCGCTGCAGCATCATTATGTTGAAAGGCTTGAAGCATGCTGCTTCAAAAGATTGTTCGTCTGAGACATACGGGCACAGAAAGCAACAGGGGCAGACCGGCATTGTCAATGCCGCCCGCTGCGGCTACACGTTTTTCACGTTGGCACGGCAGGTGAGCGTTGGCCCGTCAAGCATGCTCATGGCGTCCATCAGCAGAGCGCGGTAGCTGCCTGTGCCGCCCCCGACGCCAACCACCATAGTTTCAGCGGCAATTTCTCCTGCCACGCCCATGCTGCTTACAGCGCACAGACACGCCTGGGGCGCTTCGTCGGGCGCAGCCCCAAGACAGCAGCCGATGATGGCTGCCGACATGCAGCCCGAGCCCGTGATGCGCGCCATGAGCGGGTGTCCGTTGCGTACCGTCCATACCCCCTGGGCATGGGCCACAATATCTATGGCTCCGCTGATCACCACCACGGCCCCCGTACGGTCGCTCAGCCGCCGGGCCATGTCGCACGCGCCCGTGAGGTTGCCCTCGGTGACAAGAGAGGCGTCCTCGGCGTCCACGCCTCTGGCTCTGGCGTCCTCTCCAGCCAGAAAACCAATTTCTGAAGCATTGCCCCTGATGGCCGCAAAACGCACTTCACGCAACAGGCTTTGCAAAGAGCTGTTACGCAGGGCCGTAGCGCCCGCGCCCACAGGATCAAGCACCACTGGCCGTCCCAGACTGTTGGCGCGCCTGCCCGCAACAATCATAGCCTCAACGGTGCGGCTGTTGAGCGTGCCGATATTGATGACCAGAGCCTGCGCCAGAGTCGCCACATCTTCCACTTCAGCAATGTCGTCAGCCATTATGGGCGACCCGCCAGCGGCCAGGATTATGTTGGCGCAGTCGTTCACGGTGACGTAGTTTGTAATGCAGTGCACCACAGGGCCGCGCCGCCGCACGGTATCCAGAATATCCGCAAAGAATCTCATGCACTTCTCCTTCCGGCACAGCCGGCCCCCCGTGCGCAGACATACGCCGCACAGGGGCGAAAAACGCCACGGGCTGCCCTGAGCGCGCTCTGCCGCCGACTACGGAGGCGACCCTGTCCAGAGCATTTTCGCATTGAGAATATCCATTCTCAATGCTTTCAAGACGCCCGCTCCGGCGCTTAACAGCACAAATAAATTGCGCTTACGCCTCCTCGGCGGACGTCTGCTCCCGCATCCGCCCTCTAGGGCTTGATGTAGGCAAAGCCTTCACGTTGCAGGCGTACTATTTCGACCAGTCCGGCAGGCACGACGTCGCAGCCGGGCCAGAGGTCTTCGGGCGTCATGTTGCTGTTGGCCAGGGCATTGGCGCAAACCCGAATGCGCAAACCCTGTTCCTGAAGCGGCGCGGCTATGGCGCGGAATTCTTCATTACTCTTGTGAAACTGGGCTGCGGAAGGGCCATTGGCCACCACCACCAGCTGATAGCGTTCATTGGGCAAGGCCTTGATGTAGTTGGCCGCGTTCATCAGAACCAGCTTCAGGATGGCAGATTCCTTGCTGTCTATGTGCAGACAAAGATCGTAGTTCATGTTTGTTCTCCATAAAAATTGCAGCCGAAACGTGAGTGACAACGGCGCGGCCACACAACGCCGGGCACGATACAAGTAGTAGCAGGGGGCTGACATTTTGCCAAGCAAGGCTCAGGGGGGGATCCTGTAGCCAAGCAATATTGCTCATAAAAAGACCACAATATGCGAATGTTTCTTGCTAAGAAAAACCATACAGCGTATCGTTACGCATGTGCAGTGTATTCAGCATAAAAATCCTGCGGCCCGCACGGCCCCACCATGCTCCAAACCCCTCCGGCGAACACGCAGACCCCTGGCTAGCGCCGCTACGCGCTCTTTGCGCGCTGCTGCTCTTACTGCAGCTTTCCGGCTGCGGCCTGCTTTCGGCAAAGACTGAGGATCCCCACGAGCAAAAAGAGCAGGAATCCCTTGAAGCCGCATGGCGTGGGGATCCTGTGCCCTATGCCCTTCGCATCAAGGTCAAGAACGGGCCATCCTCCCTTGAAGGCAAGATGAAGTCCGTGAGTCAGCTGGAGCAGCTTGCCAAGGAGCCGCCCGACAGCATGCTGGCCCTGGAACGCCGCGCCCGCGCCGATGTGGAAACAGCGGTCAAACTTCTGCACTCCCAATGCTACTATGAGGGCACAGCGGACTTCAGCTTGGACGAAGAAGCCAAGCCCGTGCGCGTGACCCTCACCCTTACGGCCGGGCCGCGCTACACGCTGGGCCGCGCCAACGTAAGTTACGACCCGCCGCCCGATGTGCCCGGCTATTTCAAGACCCGTGAGCGTGAAGTGGGGTTTTGGGGTCTGGAAACAGTAACCCTGCCGCCGCCGTCCTTTCCTGCAACCCTGCCGGGGGTCGCCGTAGGCAAACCCGTGGTGGCCGACTCCCTGCTGAGCGCCGTTGAAGATCTGCCGGAAAAACTGCGCACACAGGGCTACCCCCTGGCCTCAGTGACCCAGTCGCGCTACACCCTTGACCGCGAAAAACGCGAGGTCAACGCCGACATCACCATTGATCCCGGCCCGCCTGCCCTCATGGGGCGCATTGACGTGAAGGGCAACGAGGGCGTCAACGCAGCCTACCTGCAAAGGCTCGCCCCCTGGGTTCCCGGCGAGGAGCCGTGGGACGCCGAGCTGATGGACGATTACGCCAACAACCTGCGCGGGCTGGGACTCTTCCGCTCTGTGGAGATACGCCCGCAGGAAGAGCTGCTGGCCAAGAATGACGCCGCTGCCAACGGCGCTCCCACCAGAAGCAAGGACGGCGTGCCCGTGCTGCCTCTGGAAGTGACCGTGGCCGAACTGCCCTTCCGTTCCGTTGGCGGCAGCGCCCGGTATGACACGGATACGGGCCTCGGCGTGGAAGGCTTCTGGGAACACCGCAACCTTTTCGACAATGGGGAAAAGCTCGTGGTCAGCGCCCCCATCGCCACACAGGTTCAAGGCATCAAGGCGGCATTTGAAAAACCCGCCTTTCTTGTGCGCGAACAGCGTTTGCTGGCGTCCGCCTCGGCCCTGCGCGAAAATACAGAGGCATACAAAAGCACGGCAGGCAGCGTTTCTGCGGCGCTGGAGCGGCGCGTCTCGCGCTTCTGGTGGGCCAGCCTCGGGGCCGGGGGCCAGAGCGGCTCCATCAAGGAAAACGACAACTCCGAACAGTTTTACGGCTACATTGGCCCCAAGGCCAGCGTGCGGCGCGACAGCCGCAATAATATTCTCAATCCCACGCGCGGTTCGGAAATCACCGTCAAAGCCAATCCCTACACAGGTTTTTACGGCGAAAGCTTTACTGTCATGGCCGGTTCGCTGGAAGCCAGCGGCTACTACGCGCCCTTCCACAAAGACGGGCGGCCCGACGACAAGCTGATCATGGCGGGCAGGGTTGAGGCAGGGGCCATGTCCGGCGCGGCCCTGCGCAATATTCCCGGCAGCCTGCGCTACTACGCTGGCGGCGCGGGGTCGGTGCGCGGCTATCCCTACCAGTCTGTGGGGCCGGAGGACAAAAACGGCGATCCCCTGGGCGGGCGGTCTTTTCAGGAAATCAGCCTGGAGGCGCGCTACAAGATTACCGATGATGTGGGCATTGTTCCCTTTCTGGACGGCGGCATGGTCTACAGGGACGAAGTGCCCCGCATCCTGGGCGATATGGACTGGGGCGCGGGCATTGGTCTGCGCTATTTCACGCCCATCGGACCGCTGCGGCTGGACGTGGCCACGCCCCTGCAACCAAGGGACGGCGATCCCCCCATACAAATCTACGTGAGCATAGGGCAGTCCTTCTGATGACGAGCGCACCCACACATCCCGCGCAGACTGACGCCACGGCGGACGGCTCCAGGGCCGGGACCGGGGCTTCCGACGTAACGCCATCCAGCGTAACGGCGTCCGACGCGGCCGCCTCTGGCGTGGCTGGCGCTGGCACGGGCACGCCTCAGGGCCCCGGCGGGAACGATAAACACCGGGGCCTGGCGGCCCGCATCTGGGCTGCGGTCTGGCGCGGGCTGGTCTTTCTGCTGCTTTTGCTGCTGTTCTTTCTGGCTGGCGTGCTGCTGGCCTTGCGCAATGAAAACGTCCAGGCCTGGATCAAGGATGAGGTCAATGCCGTTCTGGCCGCTTCTGCGGAAAAAAGCGGCCTGCATATCCGCTTGACGAGCCTTTCGGGCGCTCTGCCCTTCAGAGTGCAGGCGGGCGTGGAACTCGCCGACGCCTACGGCCTGTGGCTTGAAGCGCCGCAGAACACCTTTGTCTGGGACTGGGCCGCCCTGCCGGGGCGTATGCGCATTGCCGAACTGACCAGCAACGGAGCACGCCTCTTGCGCCTGCCCGAGCTGCCTCCGTCTGCCCCCGAGCCCCCTTCGCCGCCGCTCACGGAAGCGTCGCTGCGTGAAATGCTTGGCGAGACCGTGCGTACCATCAGCGCCTTGCCGGGCTGGCTGCCCGATGTGCTTCTGGACAGGGTGGCCGTTGTGGATGCGCAGCTTCCTGCAAGCCTGCTTGGCGCACTGCCGCCAGCCGGGACCACAGCCAATGTCAGGACAGATGCGAAGGCAGACGCCAAGCCCGATGCCTCGGCAGACGCCAAACCCGATGTTTCGGCCAATGCCTCGGCAGACGCCTCTGCCAATACCCCGGCCAAAACTCCGACCAATACTCTGGCGGCCGGGAGCGGAAACAGTGCGGCTGAGGGCCAGAACGCGGGCGCGGCAGAACATGGCGCGGCCAAAAGCGCCGCCCGGCAGGACATGTCGGGCGCACCCGCCCCCGGAACCCCTAATGCTGCCGGAACTGCTGCAACCGCCGTAATTCCTGATGCCACCAGTACTCCTGATGTGGCCAAGGGTGAAGCGTCGCCCACTGCGGCTCTGCCCGCAGCCAGTTTGCCCGATGCCAGTTTGCCCGATGCCAGCCTCCGCACAGACAGTTATTTTCTGGCCAATGTTGCAGCCAGCCTCAAGGCCGGAAGCACGGGGGGCAATCTCACAGTCCTGCTGACAGCCCACGGCGTAAACGACGCCCCTCTGCCCCTGACCGGCGTACCCAGCGGTGGCCTTGAAGCGCGCCTTGAAATGAATTTCACCCCGCGCCGATCGGGAACAGTTTCGCCCTCAACTCTGGCGCTGACCGTGGACAGCACGCTTGAAGCCACGGTACTGCCTGCCGGACATGCCGGGGACGCCGCCCGCACAGCCCCGTCCGCCGGAGCGGACGCACAGGCTGGTCAGGCTACGTCGGCCTCCACAGCCACTGTACCCACCCCTGCCGCCACAAGCGCAACCGCCAGCAGCACACCCGCGACGGCCAACACCGCTTCTGGCACAGCCGCTACGCCCCCCACGCCCGCCACTGCCGTGACCACCGCAGCCCCCGCGCAGGGCGTGGACAACACCTCTGCAAATGCCGCCTCCGGCCCTCTGGCAACGTTGCTCGGCGGTGGAGCCAGAATTTCGCTGGCTTTGGGTGCGGAGGTGGAAGCCCCCGAAAAACCCGGCGCTCCGGGTTCGCCGGAGGCCATGGCCACCGTCGCCCGTGTGGGCCTGAACAAATTCTCCATTCAGGCTGGCCCGCTGTCCACGGCAGGGCATGCCTTTTGGCAAAGCACGCCCGCCGCGCCTGCCGGGGGCGCTGTACAGCACGGCGCAGTTTCACGGGCCGCGTCACCATTGGCGAAGCCTGCTCAGGCCGGAACTCCGTCGACTGCCCCTGCGCAAACCGCTACCCCGCAAGCGCCATCTTCACAGGCCGCAACAACACAGCAGAGTACGCCCCCGCAGGCCGCAACAGCACAACAGGCCGCATCACCGCAAGATGCGCCTTCACAGACCGCAGCCCTACAGTCCGCACCCACGCAGGCCGTGCCTTCACACGCTGCGCCATTGCAAACCGCACCGTCGCAAAAAACTTCCCCGCAGGGATCATCGTGGCTTTCAGGCCCTCTGGATGTGGACTTGCAGATCAGCATTGCTCCCTCCAAAAGCACGCCCGCAACCGCTGCGCAGGCTGCCGTCCAGCCTCCCGCTCAGACCGCTGCCCAGGCCGCCACTACCAAAGAAAGCGCTGATCCGCTGGACATGCTGGCCGCCCCTGCCACAGTGCGCCTCACCGCCGCCGGGCCCTTGGCCGCCCCTGACCTTACCCTGCGTGTGGAATGCGCCGACCTGCGCATGGGCACGCACAAGCTTGAACAGGCAGTTGTGCACCTTGGCGCGGCCCCGCTGAACTGGCAGGAAGCTCTCATGGTGGTTCAGGACCACAAACAGGACATTGCCGCCCCAAATGCCGCTCCGACCGCCCCGGCAGCCGCGCCCACCAAAGCCCCCGACGCCGCGCCGGGTGAAAGTACCGCACAGCGTGCAGACGCCGCGCCCAATAAAACTGCCACACAGGCCGAAGATGCGCCCCCAAAAGCCGCCTCGGCCAAAAGACCAGAACTCACGGTGCAACTGGACGTGAGCGGCCGATGGGACGGTCAGCCCCTGAGCCTGGAAAGCCAGATTTTTGCGGGCCGGGGTGAGGAAGACATGTTGCAGGCTGGCCTGCGCAATCTACGCCTCAACGCCCTTGGGCTTGCAGCCGCCGGTCAGGTGACGGCCAGTCTGCCCCCAGGCTCCATGCCCGCCTGCGACGGCAAGATAGATGTGCGCGTGGCCGACTGGGCGGCGCTTTCCACTCTTGTGCCGGGCGCGCGCCTTGACGGCGAAGCTGCCCTGAGCCTTGAACTGCGGGCCGACCGAGTAGCCGTGACCACTGCAGCCAGCAACACCGCCGCCCCCAATGACCAGAACGGGCACAGCGCCGTCCAGGCCGCCAAGCCCTCGCAGTCTGCCAGCGAAAACCCGCCCGCAACGCCTGCTGTTTCCGGCAGCCCTGCCGCGCCCGCGTCCGCCACGGCGGAACCGGCGCAGCGCTACAGCCAGAAGGCCGAACTGCGCTTCAACGTGCCCCGCCTGAGCTACAGCGCCGGGGCCAGCGCCCCCCTTACCCTGCGCAATCTTGCTGGCGAGCTTGCGCTCAAGGACGTTTTCGGGCCGGGCAGTCTGGCCGCGCGCATAGACCTAGGCAATGTTCGTCAGGGTGATCTGTCCCTCGGCGTCAAGGTGCGTGCCAATGGTGCTCTCAGCGGCCCTCTGGACGCCAGTGTTGAAACGAGCGGCTCAGTGGCCGCCAACGTCAACGCGCGCTGGCAGCCGGGCCTTGTGCAGGTGCAAAGGCTTGAGGCCCATGTGAGCGGACGCGACCTCGGCTTCCGCGCAGCGCCGGGAGCTGCCCTGCGCTACGGCGATGCCGGGCTTGACCTGAAAGGACTGGACATCCGCCTTGTTCCCGGCGGCAGGCTGCGCGCCCAGGCATTTCTTGGGCAGAACAAGATGGACGTGCGTCTTGACCTTGAAGGGCTCGCCCTCACCCCGTGGAAAAAATTTGTGCCCGCCCTGCCCGAAGGCACGGTAGAAGCGCAGGCCCGCCTTACGGGCAGCCCCTCGCAGCCCGGCGGCAATTTCCGCCTTGGCGTCCGGCAGTTGCGCATCCCCAGTAGCCCGTTGAAGCCCCTCAATGTGGGGCTCACTGGCCGCATTGAGGCAAGCGGCGGCTCCAGCGGCAGCCTTGTGGCCCGACTGGATATGGACAAGGAAAGCGTTCAGGCGTTGGGCGGCAGTGAAGCCCGGCTTGAAGTGCGCCTGCCCCTGCTTTTCGGCAAGGACGGCCTGCCCCAGCCCAACATGCAGGGCCCCCTGCGCGGGCAGGTTCGCTGGAAAGGAGCCGCCGGGCCGCTCTGGTCCCTGCTGCCCATCGCGGATCAGCGCTTTGCTGGCAACGTGGCCGTAAACGTTGATCTGGACGGCACCCTGGCTGCCCCTTCCGCCAAGGGAGCCGTTCTGGTGGATAAGGGCAAGTATGAAAACCTGCTCCAGGGCGTGCTGCTGACCAATATCAACCTGCGCCTCAACCTTGAGGAAGGGCGCGGCGGCGGTTCCGGCAAAAAACAGGGTGGCTTGCCCGGCGTGGCCCGACTGGAACTCGACGCCTCCGGCGGTCTTGGCGGCAAATTGCGCGTGGCCGGATTCGCCAGCCTTGACGGCAGCAGGCTGGACATCAAGACCACAATCGACCATCTGCGACCCCTGAGCCGCCGCGACATACGCATCGAACTTTCAGGCGAAGCGGGCGTGACCGGCAGTGCCGCCGCCCCGCAGGTGGCTGGCAAGATCATCGTCAACCAGGGGCTTATACTGCTTAACAAGCTGGCCGTGGGCGGCAGCGTCACCACCCTGCCCATCACGGAAGCGCCCGACCCTTCACAGGTTGCGCAGCAAGCCGCCGCTGAAAAACCCGCCGCCCAGGGCAGCCTGAACCTGAATATTGTGATTCCGGGCCGCTTCTTTGTGGAAGGGCACGGGCTTACCAGTGAATGGAAAGCCGACCTGCTGGTAACCGGCACCCCTGAAGACCCGCAGATCACGGGGCAAATCACGGCGGTCAAAGGGACCTTTGATTTCCTGACCAAGGTTTTCAAGCTCTCGCGCGGCACCATCACCTTTGCCGGGGGAGCCCTGAGCAACCCCCTGCTGGACATCAAGCTTTCCAACGAAACGCCCAACCTTACGTCCTATGTGACCATATCTGGCACAGTGCGCAAGATGAAACTGACCTTGAGCAGTGAACCGGAAATGCCCAGAGACGAAATCCTGGCCCAGATTCTTTTTGGCAAAAGCACCAACGAACTTGGGCGGTTGGAAAACCTGCGGCTTGCCGGAGCGGTGGCCCAGCTCGCGGGCTTTGGCTCCGGTGGCGGCGGCATCTTTGACCTGACCCGCAAGGCGCTGGGCGTAGATGTGCTGCGGCTGAACTCCACCCCAGGCACTGCCTCTGGCGGCCAGTCCGAAGATGAGGGCATGGGCGCCGGCACGTCGGTGGAAATGGGCAAATACATCACTGACATCATCTACGTAGGCGTACAGCAGGGCATGAAGCAGGGCAGCACGGCCTTTATCATACAGCTTGAAATCACGCCTCGCACCAGCCTGGAACTGCGCTCCGAACAGCAGAGCACCTGGGGCGGCATACGCTGGAAGTACAATTATTAGAGCTGGTAGAATTGAAAGGCTTTGTGGGGGAGGGACCCTTTTGTAAAAGGGTCTCCTCCCCCACACCCCCTCCCCCCAAAACTTTTACTGTTTTTTAGTGTACCAGGGCGAGGTTTCGGATCTGCGGGAAGGGATACAGCGCCTTCCACACAGCACACCACCGCAATGGGTATCTGCCCAACTTGACAGTCCTGACACGCGGCGGCGTAACGCCGCGCGCAGCTACGGCGCGCTGTTGCCACAGCGCGGCTTGACGCCTCATACGGCGCTGCGGTAGGCCTTGCACCTGGCGAGAGTCTGCGCCCTCATGAGTAACCGTGAGGCCATGGCCGGAATGGGAATGATCAGAACAAAAATGGTCACAACGCGGCGGCAGGCTGTTTTTTCTCAAGACTTCAGGACAACACACATGCAACAGCACCCCCATACGCCCACTGCCGGTGCAGTGCCGCACTTGCGCCGCGCCGTGACCGCTGACCATGCCGCCCTGGCCGACCTTTGGAAGCGCAGCGTTGTCGCAACACACCACTTTCTCACGCCGCAGGCCGTGGACGAATTGTACGCTGCCATCTTGCAGGAATATCTGCCTGGCGTGGAAGAACTGTGGGTGGCGGAATACGGCCATTCCAGCCCAAAAGCGCCAGAGGCCGGTATCCCTGACAACACGGGCGCAAAACCTGAAGGCGCGGTGAACCAGCCCCGGCGCAATGCCTTTCCCCCGGATACACCCGGCCCATATGTGCTTGGTCCAGATGTGCTTGGACCAGATGTGCCTCGCGCGGATGCGTTCCGTCCGGTCGGATTTATGGGCTGCAACTGGCCGCAGATAGAAATGCTGTTTGTGGAGCCGGAATATTTCGGCCTCGGCATCGGCAAGAGGCTTCTTGGTCATGCGCGGCAGCGAGCCATGGCGGAAGGCGCGACACTGACCCTTGACGTCAATGAGCAGAACCCCGCCGCCCTGGCTTTTTATGAACACATGGGTTTTGTGGTGACGGGGCGTTCTCCCGTGGACGGGCAGGGTCGCCCGTACCCGCTGCTGCATATGCGATGGCGGCGGCCATAGAGCGTGTACCCTTTTTACGTATACCGGTACTCAGACCAGATAATCTTTGAAATGATGCACAGTTCAAAGTCTCATTCGGCCGAAAATGCGATTTCCGGCAGAATACACGCCACGCTGTGGCGCGCTGCACTCTCGTGCAGCGTTAGAGCCCGGTAACTTTTTCAAAGTTACCGGTACTCAGACCAGATAATCTTTGAAATGATGCACAGTTCAAAGTGTCATTCTGCCGAAAATGCGATTTCCGGCAGAATACACGCCACGCTGTGGCGCGCTGCACTCTCGTACAGCGTTAGAGCCCGGTAACTTTTTCAAAGTTACCGGTACTCAGACCAGATAATCTTTGAAATGACGCACAT
>NZ_MJUZ01000014.1 GCF_002237645.1 Desulfovibrio sp. MES5 | reverse complement strand
GCCAAGCACTGCCCGTTCGGGTAAATCAATCTTCGCGCCGAAGTGGTGGAATTGGTAGACACGCTAGGTTCAGGGTCTAGTTCTCGCAAGGGAGTGGGAGTTCGAGTCTCCCCTTCGGCACCATCTTGAACTCCAAGAGAGTTTAAAGAAGCCCGCTAAGCTAACAGCTTGGCGGGCTTTCTGCATGTAAAATACTCAAGGAAAGTCCGCCTTGGTGTATGATGCTCCAAAAGGCTGTTCACCTTCCCCCAAAACAGCAAAACTTGAGTTGCCACACTACGGCAAACCACGTGAGTGGGTGATACATCCATAAAAATGACAACTGACTGTTCACAGTCGAGAAAAAATCGTGTGGTAAAAGCAGCATACCCTGGATACGGGGTGAGCCTGGGCACTTCAGAAAATGAAAAACCCGCCATGCTCATGGCGGGCAAGAGGGACTTGCAGATCACAGCTCACGACCCAAGTGATGTCACGTAAACTGTCAGAGTAGGATTTCTGTTAATTGTACTAGTTGTATAAGGCACGGAAAGCCAGAGATGAGATATCCCTGGGTATCTGCCGGAGCAGCGTGTTTCGAGTCTTAAGGAAGCTCGGTTGTTCACGGCTGGTTTATCTGGAGAAAAATGAACTGGTTCCCCTACTGTGGATGCTGTGCAAAGAACTCATCAAGGCTGCCACATTGAGGCAACAGCAAGCGCTTCTCTCGCAGGCAAAACGGCAAAACCCAAAGGCAAAGACTTGATGACCGGATAAACTCAAATTTCGGCAGCGCTTGATCGAGTGCGTCTGTCTTTGGATAAATTAGCACAACACTGCCCTGGCCCTCCAGATAATTTTGGCCGTATGCGCTTAGCTGATAAAAATCCTGTTGGGCCAGCCCATATTTTTTATCACTGTTTCCCTTGCTGGCATCAATCAGCTTCCACTTTGTATCCAGAACTAAGCGGTTTTTCTTTGATTCCAGCACGAGCAGATCAGGTTTAAGTCGAAACCAATCCTGTGCAAGGTGCCTGACCAAACACAGATTTTGCGCCTGCTCGCGCAAATAAAATGCAGGCATTAGCTGCTTGGCAAGGCACTTTGCAACAAATGCTTCAAACACCTTTTCCATGGGGAAGAGCAGGGACGGCGCACAATGTTGGCCATCGCCCGTAAGCGGTGATTTCTCCTGTAAGATCAAACGAGCCCAGTCCAATGCCGCCTCATAATGCACCATACACCGATCGTGGCGTACAAGGCTAAAATCTACCATTGACGCAGTTGAAATGGGCACCTCGGCAAAAACAAAGCTCAATTCCCGTGCCAGCTGATGATTGGCTTGCGAGTGCGTCCAGGCGAGAACTCGATGAAGCGCCGTATGCAGCAAACGGTTTTCTGGGCGGTTGGACGAAAACTCGTCTGTTTCGGTAAAGAAACGATCTCGTCGGCACAGATTTTGGCGCAGATGTGAAGCCATTTGCAGCTTACCACGCAAAGCAAAGAGGTTTTCTTGTTTTTGCCTGTAGTCGTTCTGTAATCCGCGTTTTACAATGCGCTCAACAGCATGCAAAAATTCGCCAATAAATATCTCCAGAAGGGGCATGTTCGTGGCAGCCAAGTTGGCATTGGCAGTCTGTATATGGGGAAACTCTTGCAGGCAGCGCAGCATTTCTATGAGCAAGATGCGGGCCTCGGCAGCGCCCCCGCCTATGACCTCGGCGACTTTGGGCAGCACCTCGATTTGATAACCGCAAGGGGTGCGTACTACGCCGACAAAGCTGTTCACCCGTACCGCAGGCCGCCCGTGGGCCTGAGAAAGGCGCAGCCAAGCCGCCCCGTCCTGCTCGGCGAGGCGTAACGCCTCGGCTGCCAGCCAGGCAAATACCCGCTTTGGCACCGAATGTAGGCCCGCGATATTTGGATCACTCGGCTTTTCGGCTGTCAGCGCATCAAATTCATAAACCGTGCATTTTGTCATTCGCAGCCCATTACTCCAATGGCTGATAAATACCCATGTAGGCCTGAGGATTGCCAAAGGCCGAGGGGTTCACAACATAGCGACATTTTGTCATGTAGCTTTCAATGCCATGATTGTTCCCAAACAAAGCATTCAGGTCTTTTTGATGATCGCTTTCAGCGATAAATTGGGCATTCACGTCATTTTTCTGGTTGTCTCCCAACACAAGACGAATTTTTTGCCAATCTTCAAAGAAATATTCTTCCAGCAGCGGGATAATGCGGTTACGGAAGATTTCTTTCAGCATGGAAAAGCGGTTGCTCCCATCGTCCACATCTTTAAGCTTCGTAAAATACGCGTGACCAATGCAGTGGTCTCGATCGTAAAGCGCCTCAATGCGTTCATTCATCCGCATCAGCATTTGGCGTATGTCAATGGCGCCGTCTTTTGTGTTAACAACCACGCCAGCAAGTGGCGCACTGTGTGGTTCGCCTTCCACTTCTTGCTCGCGCACATCAGGCAGAAGCGGAACAAAATCAAATCGGCGTCGCAAGGCAGTATCAAGCAACGCCAGTGACCTATCTGCGGTGTTCATTGTGCCGATAATATCTATGTTTGCGGGAACGGAAAATTTTTCCCCAGAATAGGCTAGGGTAAGTTCCAAGGGTGGAGCATTTCCGTTTAAAGGGTCGCGCTTGTCTGGCTCAATTAGTGTGATGAGTTCCCCAAATATTTTGCTGATATTACCCCGGTTTATTTCGTCAATCACCATGGCAAAGCGTTGGTCTGGGGCTTGCCGTGCTTTGTTGCACAGATCCTTGAACGCACCGGCACGGATTTCATACGCAATATCATCTGTTTCGCCTTCGCCGCTCAAAACGGGGCGCAGCCCTTCAACAAATTCTTCGTAGCCATATGACTGATGAAAGGTCACAAGGCTGTATTGCTGCACGGTGTCCGCATTTGCGGGCTTGGCGTTGAGTTGGTCCACCAGGGCTATCACGTCAGAGCAGATATCTTGCCAATCACCTACAAGTCTCCATTCTGAACCTGCAACTTTGTCAAAAACAGCCGGGTTCATTCTGTTTTTGGTGTTCACAGTTTCTGACGATTCAACAGTATGAGATTGCAGCGTTCCCCATAGCGTTTGTTTTATTCCTCTGGTGCGGTTTTTTGTCGATGCAATGGCCTGAATAAATGGATGTTGCGCAATATCAAAAACTTTTGCCCTTTTTCCAAGATCATACAGTGCGGCCACAATGCCTTCCCACCACTTCAAGCTGGAAATCTTGTCGGCTATAAACTGGCTACGCCATTCTGCGTCTGTAATGGATACAATATCTGAAACATAATTTTGCTTTAAAAATTGCATCAAGGTATATGTTTTTCCTGTTCCAGGTGGGCCGTAATAGATGCGATTAAAACATTGTGCTATGGGTTTGCTGGCAACAATTTTAGCTGGGCCGTTGCTTGCAGGCGCCGCCGCAGCCTCTTCACCGTCAAGCTCGTCGAATTCTCCCGCCAATGCCGCCAGTTCCGCCAGATCTGTGCCAAAATAGGGTTTGAGCAAGGTTGATTCAAAAAGGGCCAGATCGTCGGAGTCCACCTTCCAGAAGGTTGAATTGCCCATTGGTGACCACTTCTTGGAGTTCTTAGTATATCGGTCAGTTCGCAGCGCGGGTTTAAGAACACGGTAGCTGCGCTGTACCCAACCTTCAGGGCTATTAGGGCACGGTGACTCACGAGATGTAAATTGACAAAGGCGCTGTGGACTATTGCCATGACAAAGATAAAATACTGTTCCACATGGGGCATTGATAAATTTTTCACCTTGTCTTAGAGCAGTGTCACGGTGTATGACAGCTAAATTTTCATCAAGATACTGTTGTCTTTCATCTTTTCCGAAGTCTCTATCGCCATGAGAAAGCTTCCAGATCACCAGATTTTTCTGGCTCCACGATTCCCACACCTGATGCCCATATTCGAGTATCCCCATGCCAGTCGGCTGGCTGGCCAGCGTTGTTTTTTGCAGTACCCCCATGGTCTGTTTTGCGCTGCCCCCCACATAAACAGCCAATGGCGTTTGCTTAAAAACATTTACGATATTAGGTCGTTGCCGGCTCTGATAGTGAAAAGCTATCTTCCACTTAAAAGACTCACCCAAGTGCGGGTAGGCGTCGATGGCATCTATATTGCCTTGGTTGGCCCAGGTTGCCACCTGGACAATAAAATCCCGCACCTTTTCAAAAGCCTGTTCTGCCGTGGCGCCCAATGAAGTGTACCAGCCATGAGTATCAGAGTAGCTGTGCGTTGAATCAGATTTTACTTCCTTGGTGTCTTTGCGGGAATAGACGCCAAATTTGAATGCAGATCCACCCCATATGCTACCCATTTTATCCAGGCGAGACTCGATCCAGTAGGTGAAGCTGTCTTTGGAGCCAGCACGGGTGTATTCATCTAGAGTCATGGAAGGCAGTTGCTTGATAGGCCAGGTAACGAGAAACTTATCCCAAAGTGCATACTGTGCAGAAAAATCGCTCATTGTGATAGCCTCTTGCTTGATATTTATAACACACTACAAATAATGATACCTGGCGACTCGAACACTTTTAAATGACATACAGCTTGTCGAACGAAAAACTACAGTGCAGTGGCACAAAAGACTCACGGAATGAACCATCTGCAAATCCTATATATCTATTATTTTAAACGCAAGTTCATGTAAAGAAAAACGATATGCCCACTGCAACTTCAATGGCTGGCTCCGTATCAATCGAGAGCTTAGAGACTCGGAGGGGCACTCTCCAGGTTTTGGTAGAGTATGGTCTAATATCCTATATTTGGCCATGCTTCCCAGTGCTGATTCGTACGGATCAATACCTGAAGTAGCCTCCTCGCATGTTCTCGTGAGGCTTCAATCGCATGGATACCTGTTTCGTAACGGAGTGGGCTGCTCAGCAGAACTGAACTGCACAGGACAGACCTCGTGGTTGCTTTTCTGCAAGTACCTTGACGATCTTGAGTGAGAAACGGCTATTGAACCAAAGGATACGGAAAATTCACAACCGTATCCTTTATTTTGTGGGTAAGCAAAAAGATATGCCTGAGGCAGTAAAGGTAAAGCTCGCATTGTGCTTGAGGATTGCCGGGCGCGCTACGGCAAGCTTTTGCCGTGAATATCAAATCGCTCGGAGCATGTGTACGCTGGCGGGATACGTTTTGAGCCAATGTCGCCCAGGCCTTCAAAGCGGCACGGCAAATCATCGGGAGGGACGGCTTACGGCAAAGAATAAAATGCTTAAACAGGCTGTTGGTGAATTGAGGCTGGAATTAAAAAAGACTGGTAAGTGGCAGAGCCAAATCGGCCAGGTTCAGCTTCGGCGCGATGCCGAGCTCTTGCCATTGGTTGAGGCCCTCAAAATAGATCATCTTTTTGGGGTCTGGTGTTGCATCGGAGCTATCCTCCAGCATAAAACCGGCATGGCCGTCAACGCCAACCGTGTGGAATACCCGATGCGAACAGCAAGAAAGATTTTTGCGCGTCAATGTCACCACTCGGCATCGCACAGGCATCCACCAGCTAAGGAATCCCCTAGGCAACGCCGATGCTGAACGCACCATGCGCACGATTAAGGAAAAATTCTTCTGGCCGTGCCAATAGCGCAGCCTGGAGCACCTGGACAACGCGCTCTCTGGCTTGACAGAACGTTAACGCCACCTGCCTGCACCCGGAGCCTGGCTGTAAAACCCCGCAATGCTGATATCAGACTGGTAAAAAACGGAAAGATTCCCTTAAAGACCGTTTGACTTATGCGGGCAGTACACTTGCTCTTTACAACTCCCCAAATCGCCGTGCCTTTTTACTGCCTTTTCCCTTGCATTTTATGGAAAATGTTTTGCTGTGGCAGGCTATCCGCATCTCCAGGCTCGCAGCCTTGCCTTGAACATTTGCCATCGGTATTTTGCCCAGCCTCTTCCATGCACGACCATACCGAATGGCAATGCAAGAACAGGGAACAGTATATTGGCAAAAATAAACCACAATGGGAATTTGTGTTTTTTGAGCAAATAGATACGTCCTGCGGCATAACTTGCCACCTTTTCAGGAGGAGGCAAGTTTGTTTCAGGCGCAGGGTGAAAAACGCGAATTCTTTTGTATCGCCGCACTTCAGTCAGCGCATGCACATGCAGCAGATAGTCCGTGTCCTCGCCGCAGCCGTAGGGCAACCCTGTGCCGGGGCCAAGCTGAGGATCAAACTGTATGTCAGTGA
This sequence comes from Desulfovibrio sp. MES5, assembly GCF_002237645.1. GTDB lineage: Bacteria > Desulfobacterota > Desulfovibrionia > Desulfovibrionales > Desulfovibrionaceae > Desulfovibrio. The sequence goes on along the minus strand of NZ_MJUZ01000014.1, from coordinate 62,645 downwards.
TGACTTCCTTGCGGTAAAATTGCACGCACGTTCCCGCAAGCCGAAAAAGTCCTGTACGGCTCACTATGCCTTCCGAAATCTTGGGTGCAGGTGTTTGGGGCGATGCCGTCCACACTCCCAGCAAGGCGCCGCATGAAGGATAAACCCTAAAAAGCTCCACCACGCGCTCCAACGTATCGGACGCGTACCAGCAGTCGTCATCAGGGAAGGCGACAATATCTGCGGTGGATTGTGCCTGTATGGCGTTACGGGCACTGGAAACGCCCTGTGGAGAAAGTTCCGTCCGATTTATGGGCAAGCTGGCATGACGTGCTAACATGTCGTCCAGATAGCCTGGCGGATTTTGGTCGGCCAGCAGGACGCGAAAGTTTTTGTATGTCTGCTTTTCAAGAGACGTGAGCAGCCGATCAAGTTCATTAAGTCGCCCCAGTGTCGCCACAAGCAGATCAATTGACGGTTGCTCCAGCGCTGGAAGGGGCGTGGCAAGAGCCCTCTGCTCTGGAAGGCTCCACAGTCGGGGCTTTCCCTGAGCCAGGCGCGGCAGGTCCGCAAAATATCCGGCAACACGTTTGCCGCAAAGCCAGCGTACGCCCAAATAACCGTTGCTTCGGGCAAGGCGCAGCAGAGGTTTGAGCGGAACTGCCTTCGGAAAATATTTTCGTGAGAGCCGCAACAATTCCTTTTCGCTGGTGCACATGGAACCCATGCTACCGCTTATGCCCCCTGTCAGCATGGAGACATAGGTGATGCCGCCTATGCGGACATTATCTTCACGCAGGGTGCGGCACAGGAAATCATAATCTCCTGCAATGCGACAAGTGGCATCAAATTTGTGCCTTGTGAAAAGGGTGCTGCGATGGAACAGCCCCGGATGCGGCAGGCTCATGCCCTGCGGCAGATCGCGCACTGGCGCGGTTGAGGGGCACATCAGCTCCAGGGCGGCACCGCTGGGGGTAACAAGCCTCACAGGTGTGGAATAATACTCCACAGAATCGGGCAACTGCTTAAGCTCAGATATGCACTGCGCCAGAGCGGGCCAGTCAATGCTGTCACCGGCGCCCATAAAACAGACCCACTTGCCACGCGTTCGGAGAAGGGCTTTGTTCCAGGCGTCATAAATGCCACTGTCTGGGGCGCGCTCATATGAGATCGGCAGGTCTGCATGATTCAGAACAACCTGTTCTGTGTCATCAGCAGACATGGCATCCTGGACGACAATTTCGTAGGAAAAAGGGGAGCGGGCAGAGAAGCCGCCCAACGTGGCATCAAAGGGCTTGGCTGCATTGCACACGGCAATGATTACAGAGAGTTCCAGCGCGTATTCATTCATCATGGGGCTCAATATTGTGTCCAGCGTACATAAGTATTCAGGAGCATCATCCTATTCTGCCAAAGAGGCGCAATTGCATTGCAAGTATTTGCCGCTTACAGGCAAAGCGCAGCCTGCGCAAGGGGTTTTGCTCATACTCGCGCAAAATCTGCCAATGGTCTTCCCTCTGCCCGTCGCTGCCTATGGCTTCGCCAACAAAGGTATAATCCTGTCGGGGCGTGGGAAACGGACGGGCTGTGCTTTCATAGCGAAAAAAAGGATCATGAACGCAGCAGCCAGCTGCAATCAGCTGCGGATAGATGACTTTTTCAAGAAAAAGCTGATCCTGGTTATGCGCGCTTGTGGGCGAAAAGCTCTGTATCATTGTTTTGACATCTCGAAACAACCCGCCCTTGCAGCCCCACATTCCTCCCATTACAGGCATACCGTGGTAGGGGTGATCACGCATAATGTGTCCTGCAAGACCGCTGCGCTCCCATTCGTCAACAGCAGCCTTTTCTCGTGGCGTCAGGCGTGAGTCTGTATCGCGCATGATGACGCGCTCAATATCTTCGTCTGCCAGCGCCCAAAAACGCCAGAACATGCCACGGTTGTCGTTGCGGCCGTCGACCCAAATAACCTCAGCGTCAGCCTGCTGCAGGCGGGCTGCGATATTGTCGGGCACAGTGTGCCCACAATAAAAACGCGCGACCCATCCGGGGTAAACCTCAGGGAGCTGCAGCGCATTAATGACCGCGCCCTCGGTGTACTTGGGGTTGTCGCCCCAAAGCGAATAGGCAATGAGTTTTTTCATGGCTTCCATGACGAATTATTGCAGCGGTATGTGATCAAGAAAGGGTACGCTGGCAGTTGCAATACGTAAATACCTTCGAATACATGCCCATGCCCCAGTATCGCCAATTTTACCGCAGTTTTTTCATGAATTTTTTTGCATGCCACCAGCAGGATGCAAGCCATCCTTCCAGAGCCGGACGGTTATGTCCCGCCAAAGAGAGCATACGGTGAGCGCAATGCCGAAGATGGCGGGCAATCCAGCCAGCGGGCTGTTGAAAGGGCGAAAGCTCGGTAAAGGCATGTTCTCTGCGGGCAAGCTCACGCGCCAGAGCCTCTTTCGGGTACAGGGGACTCGCAGCGTTTGCTTTTTCAATACGGTGCAACCAGTCGATCAGCTGAGCATGAATAGCGGGTGTTTCGGGGCAGGGTGCGCAGCAGATACGGTGGAGCGCCAATGATGCTGCATTGACCGGCAAGTGGAGCCGCTCAAGTTGCCGCCCGCAAATGTCCAGTGATGTCGCGGTCATCTTCACATAATATTTTGAGCGGTTTACATTCGGGTGCACCCTGTATCGCAGCAGTACTTCGTCCAGATTGGCAAATCTGCTGCCAGAATGCAGCATGCGCTCCCAAAGGTCGTAATCTTCCGCGCACGGCGCGTTGCTGGAGTATCCTCCCACCGTCAGAACGCTCGATTTGCGCATTATGACTGTAGGGTGAAAAACCGGCGTATTGAAAAGGGTCAGCACCAGCAGGGCATCGTGATTTTCTGGCAAACGCTTTTCTTGGCCTGTTTCAAAAAAAACTAGCCCTGTGCCACACACGTCGACATCTGGATGCGCTTTCATGAATGCGAGCTGGCGTTCCAGCCTGTGGGGCAAAGCAATATCGTCTGCGTCCATGCGCACAATAATATCTGTGCTGCTTAACGCCAGCCCTTGGTTCAGCGAGGCAATGAGCCCCCTGTTTTCACGCGAAACGATCCTCACGCGGGCATCTTGCGCCGCAAATTGCTCAAGAATCGTCAATGTGTTGTCTGTAGAACCATCATTAATAACGAGCAGTTCGAAATTTGTGAACGTCTGTGCCAGAATGGATTCTACCGCTTCAGCAACATGCTGCGCACCGTTGAATACAGGCAGAAGCACCGTAAGTTCGGCTGTTGAAAAACGGGGAGCGGGGTGGGGAAGCCCAGGTTGTTGCGTTGCGCTTGGCATAGTTAAGGTTCCACCCGTAACCACGCAGCAGGGCAAACATCCACCGCGTTTATGTTTGACGTGGTGAACCAACGGGAAGGGGCGATGGTAACCCCGCCTTCACCGCCCAGCCATGCCCCCCACCACGAAAAGCTGGAGTTGGCGATAATATGATGCCTGCATAGCGACATAAGGTGCATGTCGTGATGAGCTTCTGTTTTTGTATCAACTATGGTCAGTTCATGCCCTTGGGGGTCAAAAGAAGAAGCTGCGTTATCAGGTTCATCACTAAACAGAAACAAGGAGCATGCACCGTATTTTTTATAAAAATACTGCAGCGCCCGTGCATAATATTGGGGTGTGATAACATTATGCATGGCAGCGGCGGGATTATTTATATAATCCCCCATGCGGACATGCACAGAAATGGAATGCTGTACGGCAGCAATTTTGCTCTGCAAGCCAAATGCGATATGTTCCGGCAAAGCCGGAAAAGCAAAGTCAGTGCGTATCTGCCGCGCTTCATGCGTAAAATATCTTTCCGTCTGCCAAAAACCCGAAAGTTGGGCAGGGGCTTGAACCCGCTCAATCCCCGACCAGTAGTTGAACGACGGTTCGGCAATATAGCCATGGATCGCAATTGGCAGGGCAAAAAGTACGCGCCGCATCACTCGGGAGCAAAGCCCTCCCGGCTCTGGCCAGGCTTCGCTGACTTGCCGCCCGTAAAGAGCAGGGAATGCATCAAGGCAAAATTGCCGGGGCGTTGCGTCATCCCGTGGAGCATCATACCAGGCGATATTCAGCAACAGATCGCTTCTGCAACGCAGCGCCAGGGCTCGTCCTGCGGCATATTGAAACATCTGGTTGCCGAGCCCGCCACAGAGGTAGGTAGTGATGTGATTCATATCAACGCTGATAAAAGAACATCTGTTTCCACTTGCGCAGTCGAGCGCAGATGGCTGTCATAAAAGCATTTTTGCTGGAAACGGATTTTACGCAGGCCTTCACGGGGCTTAATTTTTCTTCAATTTTATATAAAACCTGGCGGACGGGAAAATGCTTTCTGCGGATACGATCAACTTCATTTTTCAAAAGTTCAGCGTTGGCGGCATTGTTACTACACCCCCCGGTGGACATGCGCGTAACAAGAATGTCCAGATTCACGCCAGCATCCTGCGCATCCCAGGTGCGGATCAAAAAATCGTAATCGCCAACAATTTTGTATGAGGAATCAAATCGCTCGACCGCAAAAACACATTTGCGATGAAACAGGGCTGAGTGGGCAAAACTCATTCCCAGAGGAAGAAACCTGTACGCTTTTTCAGCCTCAGCCTTGCGAAGGCGCGTCTCGAAGCCATCTTCCGAAAAAAATTCTATATCGCCGCATGCGTATTTTAACGTCGCGGGGCAGTCCGTCAGCTTTTCATGCACGCGCTTGAGTACGTCCGGGGCGGCCAGAATATCATCTGCCCCCAAGAATATGATCCACTCTCCCAACAGCTCTTTATGCGTATCAAGAGCCTTGTTCCATGCATCATAAATGCCGGAATCTTTTTCGCTACGCAAATGAAGGGCGGGCAGACGCGAGGCAAAACTTTCTGCAATAGCCAGGCTATTATCTTTTGATGCTCCATCCTGAATGATCACATTAAAATCACGACAGGTTTGCTGGGCAAGCGAATCGAGAAGGCGAGGCAAGACTTTGCCCGCATTATATACAGCTATGACTACAGAAAACGCCGTATGTGCTACTTGCATATGAGATACCAATAATCAGTTCTTTGAAAAATTTGCTTCAATTCATTTTTGGACCCAGCGGAAAGCATAACAACAAAAACTAGCAGTGTGAGACATGCAGTATGGTTGGTGACAAAGCGAAATCGCTTAAGGTGTAAAATTCCCGGATTAAGTGAGTTGCTTCAACCGGCGAACAAAAGGCCGCAATTTCGACTTACAGTTCTGCGTGATGGGATGGCTGCAAACACGTTCAATCCACGGAGGTCGGGTTGGGAGTAACGCTTGCTCATAGCACAGTCGGGAAGGAGTAAGAATATACTCTACGAGTTTTTGCTCCAATTCCTGCCAATGCGAGCGCCCTGTGATTGCTGATTCGCGTCCCCATTGCCCCAGGTTCACAGCATTTTCAAATGATAGAGCCCTCAGGTCGGCAGGGTTATAGAGAAGACCGTTGACGCCGTGGACAATATATTCATTCATAGTACCCGTATCAGGGGAGACAATGCATTGACCTAGAGAAAAAGCCTCCAGCATAGCCTGTCCAATCCCTTCCTCAAGCCGGGGCGCAAAAAAAACGTTTGCTTTCTTTTGCAATTGCAGGATTTCATCCTTGGTTTCAAACCAGCCCGTGGAAATGGTCATGTGGTGTTGCATGATTTCATCTTTTGTAGGACGCTCTGGCTCCGGTTGCCCAGGGTCAGGCACCAGATGTAGGTGAAAGGAGTCGAACGTGGTTTCACCAATCAAGATGCGTATGTGCTTCCAGGAAATATCCTCAGGCCTTCTGCACCAGAAAAAACCATGTAGCCCGGTTTGTGGGGCTCGGGATTCAAATAGCGGAGGTTGATAGTATTGGTAGCATTGGCTGACCAATGAGTTCTCTATGGCGATGTAGTGCAATGTTCTCGAAAAATTTAATATTTTTACACCTGCGAATTTGCGCCAGTATGTGCGTGGCAATGCATGCCCCGTGGTGATTCCATATCCGTCAAGCATAGGGACAAAGGTAATATTTGTGTTAAGATCACATAAAAGGCCCAAGAAAGAGCCTGTAATCTGAAAAAGAATGAGCGCATCGTAATCTACAAGCGTATGGAGAGGCACTTGCTCTCCCCTTTCCCAGCCATGATCCCAATAGACATCCACGGTGTGGCCGTGTCGGCGCAGTATTTCCGGCAAAAAAGCCGAAGAACAGCTTTTTTGATGGAAGGAATGGTCAACGTATGCGATATGAGCCAAAGTATTGCCCCATCCGGATTACTGTTTTACACAGTGTTCATGGCGCAGAAGCATTTCGCCCTCCACCGAATTTGTCTTGGAACTGGTACCTTGCACAATAGTTAAAGACTTTTTTGCGTGTTCATAGTCACTCTCTAGTAGTGAGCGCATATGCCGTTCCGCGAGTCTAGTCGATAGTGACAATAGCCTTTCTGAATTGAGTAGCCGTAGCTTCCATCTTGGTAAAGGTTTTTTTGAAAATATATGTATACTGCCAATGCTGCTTAGAAAAAGTCCAAACTGAAGACACAACGCTTTGAGGGTTCGGAGGGTAAAAAAACTGATATGCTGACCCGTTTCAAAACTGTAGTACCACCAGTCCAACCCAGGGGTTTCTCCCTGGTATAGAGTTGTCGTTACGATGAGTGCTTGTGGTTTATGTTTTGAAAAAATTTCTTGTATAAAAATAGATGGATCTGGCAAGTGCTCCATCACTTCAAACGCGGTAATTCCTTCGATAGCACCATGATTGGGCGGTAGGTCGCAACCTTTAGCCAGCAGATTCTGGCAATGCTTGTCCTGCCAGTAGAAATTAAAGCCAACATCACGCATCATTCTGCAAAGCATTCCGTACCCACCTGCATAGTCCAGGAAACAACCTTTTGGATCAAACAAGGAGTGCAAAATCCCAGGCAAACTCGCGCGCATTGCCATATTTCTTGCAACAAGGCCCACATCCGTGTCCGCAATGGCGGTCGAATAGGCTTCTTCCAACCAATAGGGTTCTTCTGTTTTGAGCAACTCGCACTTTGGGCAACGATAATAAGCAACTATATGACGCCCTAGCAACTCTTTGTAAAAGACAAACGGCATAGGATTTGTACAAATCGGGCATGTTATAGCAGCAATATGCGGCTTTGATGTGGACATATGATTCCCAGGCTTTAACTTAGTATTTTCTGTAGAATGGTATTTATATTGTTTTGGAAGGCCTCAAAAGAGCATGTTGCTCTGATGTCCTGTCGACATGCATTCGACATTTGTCTCAAAGTGGCAATGTCCAGGGCGTCGCAACGTGCTACGGCGTCCTCCACGGCGCTACTGCTCAAATCTTGTATTTCCAAAGTATAGTTTTTTATATCCACACCGCACTGGCGGGTAAAAACAGGAATTAGTCCGTTGCACATACTATTAACCAAAGATGTACAGCCTGCTTCTGCACATGAAGGCATGATGACAAATGCACAATTGTTTATTAAATCGGCATATTGCGGAGATGAGACGTCTACAAAGCCGTGCATAATAATATTGGGTAAGGATAATTCTTTGTGAAAGCTGTTCATAAACTCTTTTTCTGAATTGTTCAATCCTGCAACATGCAAAGTTTTGTCTGTATGTTGAGAAAAAACATCAAGCACCAAATCTAAGCCTTTATGAATAGCGCCCGCACTTCCAAACCATAAATAGTGCTTTCTGACTCGGTCAAAATCTTTCACATCAAGAATTGACTGTGGCAATGCTGCATTATATGATGTGGGAAGATTATATATATGTCCGTCGAAGTATGGTGCATAAGTATTGCGCGTCCAGTCGTTTCCTAGGACGATCATAGCATTAGAAAGCGTTGTCTGCTCACTCCATGTTGGTTTTACAATTCGGCAAGAGCTTAGCAGCCATTGTCCCTTTTTTTTGTATGTATCTATGGCGCGTTTAAGTGTTTCTGGGTTTTGCACATGCACATGAGCCCCCGTTGCATAATGAATGCGCACCATGCCAGGAACATGATGATAAAAACTGGCGCAAAAAGGGTCTCCAAAGCCAAAAACACAACTGTATTTGGAATAATCAGGGACATATGAACTGTTATAATCTATGATATCAATGGAATAACCCATCTCATCAAAAATTTTTGCAATTCCGAAGCATTCTTGAAAATTAGTGTGAGAGTTCAATCCAGAGGTTATAAAGGGAGCAACGATATAAGATATTAATACTTTTTTATCTCGGCCGGTATGGAAATAATCTTTTATGAAAGTCCGCTCTAGGTGACGTAAAAAAGACCTTAAATACGAGCGTATTGTAGGGGGCAAAACTTTTTTAAAAATTTTTTTTACCATATTTTCTTCCAATTTTTTTAATCCGCTCCCGCACACGTTGCCACAAAGGTGCGCGGGGAGTATACTTGTGCAGTGATTCCCTGAAGTTAGCTAAGATTCTTTCATCGATAATGCACTGATCTGGTAAATGGGGCATGTCCAGGGCTTGGGATAGATCAATATAGAGTGATGGATGTCTATCCTTGCTATTCCCCACATGTGTCCCTTCGCCTTGGGTTCCTATATTCGTGGAGTACGGATATCTCGGAGCTAAGGTATACAGTCCGCGCTTAAAAGCGCTGTATGCAACCTGGATATCCCATGTGTTAATTTGCTTAGCTACTTGAGCTTTCAAGGTGGGCACAAGATCCTCCCCGCCCTGTGCAAATCTCGCCATTTGCTCCGGAGAGGCAAAAAACGAATCACTGTCAGACACCATCCAGTCTATACCTTGAATGCGATCTCGCCACGCGGCCCATCCCCAGCATTGGAAGCGTGGCAAAAAGTATGCATCATAAGCATAGTCGGTAGGGAAGGACATAAAACGTTCAGGATACGACCAAGCCGCAATGGCAAGTACTTCTGGCGTATTCTTATACTTTTCAAGGCAAACATTGAACCATTTTAGCCCATTTTTTGCTAATACGATATCGTCTTCAATGATAATTAAAGACTCATGCTCTACAAACATTTCTTGCAAGCCAGCAATGATTGATGGGCCACACCCCATATTTTCTTTGCGCTCCACCACCCGCAATGAGGCAAAGCCCCGCGCTGTCCGTGCCACTTGTCGCACGGATTCTGTGGCATCCCTCTCTCCTTCATGCCGAGGCCCATCACAAAACACCGTCACATGGCTGAGCTCCGCTAGATCATTCTGACTTAGGGCTTGTAATGTTTGCCGCAAATGGTCAGGGCGGTTAAAGGCAAAAACTGCAATAGGAGCGTATTCGCCACCAGGCATGTGCCCTCCGGAAGAAATCAATGTCGTTCTTGGTGAGTAATTGTCCAGAATAACAACAAAATATTCGCTGTGAATTTATTTTAATTGTTCATGTCGACTAATTTCCCATGGTAGGTATGGGGCAAGAAGTCCGAAACGACCATGTGGCCAATATCTATTGAATTTATTTTTATATTTTATATCAACTGTCAAAAAAGGCCCAACGCCTGGCGGCACTAACCACTTTTGGTTGCATAAAGAACTTGCGTATTCGATGCGGTATCTGCCTTCATTCAAAACTCCACGAAGAAGCTGTGTTCTAAATTTCCAGAGACCTTGCTCATATTCTGTACTACTTTGCTCGGTAAGCTCGCAAAAATTATTTGAATAAAGTTGCGTTCCATCTTCAGAGAAAACAGAATATGCGATATCGAAAAAAACAGGAGCTTGCCTGATTTCTGCCAAAATTTCAATGTAAACTTCTTCATCATACTCTATTGGCCGATCAACAATATTCCCAGATGGAAATTTTAGACACATTTCCATTGGAACGACTTCAGCATTTTGAAACATCCCAGTATTCTTCCAGGCAGTAAGCATTGCGCTCCCATCGTTGGTGTACTTTGAGATCACCGAAAGAACATCGGAATCGTCCATCACAACTAATCCATTGCGCAGAAGAACAGCCCTATTACACAATTGCTGCACTGAACTTAAATTGTGACTGACGAATAGAACGGTACGTCCTTCCTTGCCGATCCCTTCCATTTTGCCGAGACATTTTTTCTGGAAATCGATATCGCCCACGGCGAGCACTTCATCCACGATCAGAATTTCGGGTTCAAGATGGGCCGCCACGGCAAAGGCAAGACGCACATACATGCCTGACGAATAGCGCTTCACTGGGGTATCCAAAAATTTTTCCACCCCCGCAAAATCCACAATTTCATCAAACTTACGGCGAACTTCTGCCCGACTCATGCCCAAGATAGCGCCATTGAGGAAAATATTTTCCCGGCCAGTGAGCTCCGGGTGAAAGCCCGTACCAACTTCAAGCAGGCTTGCAACGCGGCCCCGAAGCGTGATGCGCCCGGTCGTGGGCTCCGTAATGCGCGAAAGCAGTTTGAGCAGGGTAGATTTACCCGCGCCGTTACGTCCGATAATGCCCACGCGGTCGCCGGGCATGATGTCGAAATTCACATCTTTCAATGCCCAGAATTCTTCCTGGCTCTGGCTGCCCTTGTGCAACAAACGCTTGGGCAGTTTAAAAATCTCTTCGCGCAGCGATTTGTAGGGCGTCTGCCCTTCATGTCGGATGGTATAGCTCTTGCCGAGCCCTTCAACGGAGATAATGGGTTTCATATGTCTATCCTAAATCACGTCCGCGAAGGTGCGCTCGGTCTTACGAAAGATTTTGATGCCCAAAAACAAAAAAATAAACGCGCAGAAGATGCTTATGTATAAGGCTCGCTGCGGAAATTCGATGGAGCCCAACACCGCCCAGCGAAACCCGTCGATAACGCCAACCATTGGGTTGCATTCATAAAGTAGACGCCATTTTTCGGGGACTATGCTTGATGAGAAGCCGACGGGTGAAAGATAGAGGCCAAACTGGGTGATAAAGGGAACAATAATGCGGAAGTCGCGGTACGTGACATTAAGCGCGCAGAGTATAAGGCCTGGCCCCAAGGCCACAAGGGCGGCAAGCAAGGTCAGGGGCAGAACAGCCAGTGCCTGTATGGGGGGCACGTACTGATAAGCGACCATCATTAATGCCAGCAGCACAAGGGATATTACAAAGTCCACCACAGCCACGCCAATGGTGGCGGCGGGAACGATAATTCGAGGAAAATACACTTTTGAAACAAGGTTGCTGTTAACAACAAGGCTATTGGCCGTAGCCGCAATGGCGGTGGCAAACAGCTGCCACGGGAGCATGGCCGCAAAAACCATCAGCGGATAGGGCGCAACCCCCTCCGAGGGTAGCTTTGCTACCTTGGCAAACACGAAGGTAAAGGCCGCCATGGTCAGTAATGGACGCAGCACGGCCCACAAAATGCCCACCGCAGTCTGTTTATACTGCACGGCCACATCGCGCCATGTTAAGATGAGAAAAAGTTCCCGGTAGCGCCACAGATCTTTCCAGTATTGCCGTTCGGCGTGACCGGCCTCAATAACAAGCTCGTGAGCCATGGGCGCTAATAACCTCGTTTATGCTGGTGTTGCAAAAAGTCGCTGTACGCAGCTTGCATGCCTTCTTCCAAACCCACACGCGGCTTCCAGCCCATACTGAAAAGTTTGCTGCAATCCATAAGTTTGCGCGGCGTGCCATCGGGCTTTGTGGGGTCAGTGTCAATCTTGCCTGCAAAGCCCACAACCCTGGCGATAAGACGGGCGGCCTCAATGATGCTGATGTCAGAGCCGCAGCCTACGTTGACGTGTTCAAAATCCGAGTAGTTTTTCAGCAGGAATACGCAGGCTTCTGCCATGTCGTCCACATACAGGAATTCACGCAGAGCGTTGCCCGTGCCCCATATGATCACTTTCTCGGCTTCAGAGATCTTGGCTTCATGAAACCGCCGGATGAGCGCCGGTATCACATGGCTGTTTTCAGGATGGTAATTGTCGCCGGGACCGTACAGGTTGGTGGGCATGGCGCTGATGGCGTCAAAGCCGTACTGCCTGCGATAGGCCTGGCACATCTTGATTCCCGCGATTTTCGCCAGGGCGTAAGCGTCGTTGGTGGGTTCCAGAGCCCCGGTGAGCAGATACTCCTCCTTGATGGGCTGGGGGCACATCTTGGGGTAGATACATGACGAGCCAAGAAACAGCAGCTTTTTGCAGCTATTGCGGTAGGCGCTGTCAATGACGTTATTCTGTATCTGCAGGTTCTCGTAGATAAACTCCGCCGGATAGGTGGCATTGGCATGGATGCCGCCTACCTTGGCGGCAGCAAGAACCACAATATCGGGCCTGTGCTGCACAAAAAAGTCACTTACGGCGGCCTGATCGCACAGATCAAGCTCCGCATGGGTGCGCGTAAGCAGATTGTTATAGCCAGCCCGGGCAAGGGCGCGACATATGGCGCTGCCCACAAGGCCGCGATGTCCAGCTACATAGATAAGCGAACTTTTGTCCATGCGGGGCTACTCGTTATGGCAGAACGTCTTGAACCCGGCCACCTTGCACACGGCATCGCGCATGCTGAGGGCCAGGTCTTCGCGAGCCATTTCGGCCACCATGTCTTCAAAGGTTGTGCGCGGTTCCCAGTCCAGCTTTTCTTTGGCTCTGGCCGGATTGCCCAGCAGGGTTTCCACTTCGGTGGGGCGGAAGTAGCGTGGGTCTACCCGCACGATGACATCGCCGGGCTTGACACGACACTCCAAGCCCTGCCGGTTGCCTGCCGCCTGTTGCAGTCTGGCCACGTCCACGCTGGCGACCGTGCCGGTCTCGTTCACGCCCTCACCCTGCCATGTGAGCGTCAGGCCCATTTCAGCCGCTGCCGTATTGACAAAGTCCCGCACAGAAAACTGCCGCCCCGTGGCAATGACAAAATCCTCCGGCTTTTCCTGCTGCAGCATGAGCCATTGCATCTCCACGTAGTCGCGGGCGTGGCCCCAGTCGCGCTTGGCATCCATATTGCCGAGATAGAGACAATCCTGAAGCCCCAGCACCATACGGGAAAGAGCGCGAGTGATCTTGCGCGTCACAAAGGTTTCGCCGCGGATGGGCGATTCGTGATTGAAAAGGATGCCATTGCAGGCATACATGCCATAGGCTTCACGGTAATTGACCGTAATCCAGTAGGCATAGAGTTTGGCGCAGGCGTACGGGGACCGGGGGTAGAAGGGCGTTTTTTCGGTTTGAGGCACTTCTTGCACCAGGCCGAAAAGTTCAGAGGTGGACGCCTGGTAGAATTTGGCCTTTGTTGTCAGCCCGGCAACACGAATGGCCTCCAGCAGGCGCAGAGTGCCAAGGGCGTCCACATCTGCCGTGTATTCCGGCGACTCAAAAGACACCTGCACATGGCTTTGCGCCGCCAGATTGTACACCTCGTCCGGCTGCACTTCCTGCATGATGCGGATAAGATTGCTGGAATCGCTCAGGTCGCCATAATGCAGTATAAAATGTCGCGCATTGGTGTGCGGGTCCTGGTAGAGATGGTCAATGCGGTCTGTGTTAAAGAGTGAGGCGCGGCGTTTGATGCCGTGCACCTCATAGCCTTTGTGCAGCAGAAATTCAGCCAGATAGGCTCCGTCCTGACCAGTGATGCCCGTTATAAGCGCTTTTTTCATAGTTCTATGTTGTAATTACGTATAGTTTTGTGTGGTTGGATTGATTGTCAAAGAATCAAACGAATAAGAATACTCATTGTTGTAACCATTGTCTACTCGTTAATCTGTGGGTCCGCTCATGATTCCCTTGTTTTCTCTTCCCGCCCGTACACATCGGCAAATCGTACAATATCGTCTTCGCCCAGGTACGCGCCGGACTGGATTTCAATAAGCACCAGGGGGATGACGCCGGGATTTTTCAGCCGGTGCCGCGTTCCCACCGGGATGTAGGTGGACTGGTTTTCTGAATACAGTCGGGTTTCGTCGCCGTTGGTCACCTCAGCAGTGCCGCTGACAACCACCCAGTGTTCGGCGCGGTGATGGTGCATCTGGAGGGAAAGCTCCGCGCCGGGATTGACAAGGATGCGTTTGACCTGAAAGCGGCCATCCATAACGAGGGTTTCATAGCTGCCCCAGGGGCGGTAGACCCGTGGATGCTGTCTGCATTCGGCCCGCTGGGCTGCACGCAGGCGTCCCACAATGGCTTTGACGTCCTGGACCCGTTCGCGCGGGGCCACCAGAACGGCGTCGCTCGTCTCCACAACCACAAGGTCGCGCACGCCAATGGCGGTAAGGAGACGGTGCTGGGCGTTGAAATAGCAGTTTTCCGCATCCTGGGTCAGGATGTCGCCGTGGCAGACATTGCCGCAGTCATCGCCCTGTTCTGCCTGGTAAAACGCCTCCCACGAGCCAAGGTCGCTCCAGCCTGTGGTCAGAGGGATAACAGTCGTAAGGTCCGTCTGCTCCATCACCGCATAGTCAATGGAATCGGATGGCGAAGCCAGAAATGCGGCGGCGTCCGGGCGGCAGAACGCGCCGTCCGTCGTGCGCCTATCCCAGGCGGCGCGGCAGGCTGCGTGTATTTCGGGGGCGAAACGCTCAAGCTCTTTCAGGTACACGGAGGCGCGCAGCAGGAACATGCCGCTGTTCCACAAAAAGCCGCCCTGATCCAGCATGGTTCGCGCGGTTGCCGCATCGGGCTTTTCCACAAAGCGGGCCACGCGGTACCCGTCGCCCAAAATTTCGCCCTGCTCAATATAGCCAAAGCCCGTCTCGGGGCTTGTGGGCGTGATGCCAAAGGTGACGATATGCCCTTGCTCCGCCAGAGCAGCGGCAGATTCGACCCCTTTAAAGAATACGTCTTCATCATTGATGGCATGGTCGGAGGGCAGCACCAGCATCAGGGGGTCCGTCCCGTCGCAGGCAAGGGCAAAAGCCGCAAGAGCGATAGCCGGCGCGGTGTTGCGCGGTGCAGGCTCCAAAAGGATGGTGGCGCGAACATCACATTCGTACAGCGCCGCTGTCACGTAAAAGCGGTGGTCTTCATTGCAGACGACGACAGGCTCCAGGCTTGCCGGCGTGCCATGCGCCCGCAGGAGCGTGTCCTTGAACAGGGTGCGTCCCTCGCCCAGATCCACAAACTGCTTGGGATAGGTTTCGCGTGAAAGCGGCCACAAACGTGTGCCGCTGCCGCCGCAAAGTATGACGGGAGCAATGTTTTGCATGGAGTTACTCATATGTGTTCAGGTGGACGTTTCACACAGCAGATCTCATGCATATTCGCTGTGATGGTTGGCCTGAAGGTACACGATTCGCGTATACAGAACAAGGTTGCCGCAGGGGAGCGGCGGCCCGCCCCCCGTCTATGCAGGAACAGCCCCGCCCCGTTCTTCCAGCAGGTGCAGAAGTTCGGCGGTTTTGTCTTCCAACAGAGGGAGGTTGCCGCGGGTTTCCACATTGAGGCGCAGGAGCGGTTCGGTGTTGGACATGCGCAAATTGAAACGCCAGTCCGCAAACTCCAGATTCACGCCGTCAATGCTGTCCTCGTGGACGGCCTGGGGCGCATAGTTGTCATGCACCAGTCGCATGAGGGCGGGCGCGTCCTGCACGCGACGGTTGATTTCGCCGCTGCACGGATAGGCGTCCATGCGCTCGGCCACAAGTTCCGCCAGCGGGCGCCCGGTGCGCTGCAGCAATGCCGCCGTCAGCAGCCACGGAAGCATGCCGGAATCGCAATAGGCAAAATCCCGAAAATAATGGTGGGCGCTCATTTCGCCGCCGTATACGGCGTCTTCGGCGCGCATGCGTTCCTTCATGAAGGCATGGCCGGTTTTGCCCATGACAGGCTGGCCGCCTGCGGCCAGCACCACTTCACGGGTGTTCCAGTAAACCCTCGTGTCATGCACGACCTTGCCGCCCGGAGCGCGCCGCAGCAGTTCCTGCGCCAGCAGACCTATGCAGTAGTAGCCTTCAATGAAGTTGCCGTCGCCGTCATAAAAAAAGCAGCGGTCAAAATCTCCGTCCCAGGCAATGCCCATATCTGCTCCGGCTTCGCGCACGGCGGCGGCGGTGGCGGCGCGGCGTTCCGGCAAAAGGGGGTTCGGCACGCCATTGGGAAACGAGCCGTCAGGCTCCATGTGCAGGCAGGTGAAATCAAAGGGCAGATTTTTTGCCAGTCCCTGCAGCACAAGGCCCGCACAGCCATTGCCCGCATCGGCCACGATTTTGAGAGGCCTGCGGCCCGGCGCGGACGCGCTCTGGCCAGCGCCGCTGTAGTCGAGCAGCCAGCGCACGTATTCGGCCCTGAAGGAGTCCCCGTGCAGGGCAGAAGGAGCCGCGTCCCCTTCGGGGGGGCGGGCATCGTCCGCCAGCAGTTCGGCCACACGGTCGCGCAGGGCAAACAGGCCGGAATCGCCGCTCACGGGAATGGCCCCGCCGCGAACGAGCTTGAAGCCGTTTTCATCCGCCGGGTTATGGCTGCCGGTAATCATGACGCCTGCGTCAAAGGGCCTGTTGGCGGCGGCATAATAAATTTCTTCCGTGCCGCAGAGGCCGATATCCGTAACATTGGCCCCGGCCTGGCGCAGACCGTCGGCAAGCGCGTCGCGCAGAGCAGGCCCGGAAAGGCGGGCGTCCCGGCCCAGCACCACATGGCGCGCGCCAAGCACTTCCACCACAGCCCGGCCCAGGGCATGCGCCAGGGGGGCGTTGAGAACATCGGGCACACGGCCCCGAACATCATAGGCTTTGAAGCAGGAAAGGGTTTTACTCATGCGATTCCCAGGCTTTGCCGCGTCTGCGCGGCTATCATGAAATAAATACTCTGTGACATCGTTGTATCCAACTTGAACGGATATTGCCAAGCCCGTTTTTGCCTGCCGTAGCGCGAAAATAAAGAAAAATATGCTCTGCGCCTGTTGGAAACGTATATCCGTGAACGCCGTTCCAGCAGGGGACCAAAGGATCGAAAAAGTGGAGGCCGGTATCGAGCGGGCCTTTACGCCCACAGTGATATGGAGGCGGCGGCCTGGTTATGGGGTCTCGGCAGCAAGGCCAGCGCCATAGACCCGCATGGCTTGTACGTCACATGCTGGCTCTATGGCGGTCATGAATGGACGTTGTAACGACCAAGAATTATCCTGAGTGGGCTCTGAGATACCCATTAACGGCGTTGAGGGCCTGCATCGTTTTTTTTGTAAATCCTGAAAGGTCCAGAGAGGCTTTTCCTCTGATCGAGGGGCAAAATTCTTTTTTCAGGCAATACTCTGTGTCATCATGGGCATTTTGTTCCCAGCAGTTATCCAGATGCATACTGTTGGGTGCTTCATTTATCCACTCGTTATCAGGAATGCACACGTAAAAGCAGGCGCAAAGTTTGAGATCACTTTCAACGCTGGCGATATAGCAGCTTGCGCGTACCTGAGCGCCCGTTACCGTAGTTGAAGCGAAATCCCAGGAAAGCGCATGAAACTTGTCCTTCCATACGGCGGCGTGGCTGAAAATCTCATCAGCAGTTTCAAAACTGAGATCTTTGACTTTTTTTGGAGAAAACCAGTCGCCCAAAGCAGGCAACCATGTTTTTTGATAGGCCTCCGCCATAAATTGAAACAAATCCATTTTACACAGTGCGGCATTTCGTTTTGCCTGGAAAAAGCTTACTACTTCTTCTAAATTAAATGGCGGTGGGGGACTGTTGCTTAAATCAAACTCGGTAATAAGAGTACGGTTGTTGTCTAAAAAAAAGAAACGTACGCTTTCAGGAATTGTAACGGTGTTTATAGCGGGACACATCAAACGCCTCCGTAGACTTTATTAAATATGCTGTGACGTACTGATGCGCCCGTACTATTGGGGATGGACGTTACATGGCACTGTTTCAAGTGCGCCTCCCACAATTTCAACAAATCTTGCCAATATACAATACGCCATGGGTTTGCATTACGTGTAAAATTTTCTTTGTCAGTGACATCTCTCTCACTGGATGCGTGCTGTATGACAAAAAAATAGTTGATATTGTTTTGGAGATCCCCTCCTGTTCTCTCTTTCAGCCGGGATTTCGCGAGTTTTTCATAGCTGGCAAAAGGGTTGTCAGCGCTTGCGCCAAACTTTACTTCCAGCACAACAACCCTTGCGGTTTTCGCGCGTCCCCATTCAAAAAGGATGTCGATCCTTTTATTTTCTTGTGACGTATCCTCTGCACGGATTGTAATATCAGTGCCTGAGGGCAAAAACTTTTCCACTTCGTCCTTTGGTAATTCACTGGCTTGATACAGAGCACGTAAAAAAGCGCGCGCACTTGGCATGTCATCCTGCAATGTCGCAACAGTCAGCTTGGTAATATCCGCTTCGGTTAATGGCCTGTGCCAGAAAACAGGCTGGTGGCGCAAGGCGTGGCCGGGCCAATCGGGACCGAACAGGCTTGAAATGCCGCTTGGTGGCATAAAGACATATGAAAACAGATCAGCGTATTGTTGCTGGCATAAAAGAGCGACGGCCTCACGGATGCTTTCAAGCAACGCTGTGGAAAATGGGCCTTCAATAAACTCCACCATGGCCTCATTATGAGAAAATTTTCCTGGAGCCGGCTGCCATGCCTGTGATGCGATGCCCAGCATTTGCGCACGCAGCACTGCGGCAGACTGTTTGATGCCTCTCGCCATTACAACCCCCTGGACCAACGTAAAAAAAGCACGTTTTTCGACGGCGTCAGGATGCTGCGCACCCTTGCCGTCAGCAAGCGTCGGCTCAAATCCCGCAGCGTCAAAAGCAGATTGCGTTCAGCGTGGACGCGCCTCACCTGTGCCTCCCTTTATGTTCTGGCATCGTAAAGGCAGGGATATCCCTTGGGGATCATAACGGCAAAGGTATTTCTGAACAACAAAGCCCTGGCATTGTCGCTGCCTGACAACAGGACAAGGTTTTCATCGATCTTGATGGAATCAACATGCGGAAATCGCAGGACAAATTTCAGTGCGCAGATTTGCCGCTCAGAGCCGCACCGCGCGTTGTTTTCAATGGTGCTGGAGCATACGGTCACGGCACTCGCTGCGAGGATTCCGCCCAGGCATGGGGTGTCGGGGTAAGGATGTTGACCTGGCAGATGTAATTTTTTAAGTTACGTCATGCCATTGCATAATGAAAGAAGCCAAAAGGCATTCTTCCTTGCCAGAGGCGACGCTTCTGTAAGACGTTCACCCCTTGTCCGAAAAAAACCGGGATGGGGTGATTCGTGAACCTGCGCTTTCTCCCGGCAGGTTGTCGGGAACGCTTTCGAGTAAAGTCTTTTCTCTGCGCAGCGTTACGCTCTGACGTTCGGGCGGCGCGGCGTCTGCACACGGCAGTCTTTAATTCACGCCTTTTCTCTCTGTGCTCCTTTGCACATCGTCTTGTCCACGATTCCCTGTTTGTTCTGAGATCACCCAGGCAAAAATGTTGCCTGTACCATATGGCACCCCGGCGCTCATTGCCGCCGGGGTCTTTGCATTGTGCCGCACGGCACAATGCTGTGGAGCAGTATGTCCGCCATTACCATTGAAAATGTGGCATTTGCCTACGATTCCGAGCCGGTTTTGCAGGATCTCTCCGTTAATATTGCCTCCGGGGACTTCGTTTGCATCCTGGGGGAATCCGGATGCGGCAAAAGCACGCTTTTGCGCATTCTGGCAGGCCTGGCGCGGCCCACGCAGGGCCGGATTCTTATTGGCGACAAGGAAGTCACCGGCGCCGGGATGGACAGGGGCGTGGTGTTTCAGGATTACAGCCTGTTTCCCTGGCTGACCAATGGCAAAAATATCGTGCTGGCCCTGAAGGGGCGGTTCCCTGAAAAAACGGAAAACGAGCTGAAAAAGATCGTGTATGAGGGGCTCGTGAATGTGGGGCTTGAAGCCAGCGTCTTCAACAAATACCCCTTTGAGCTTTCCGGCGGCATGCGGCAGCGGTGCGCCATTTGCCGCGCCTTTGCCCTGGACCCGCCCGTACTCCTGATGGATGAGCCCTTCGGCGCGCTTGACGCCATCACCAGAGTCAAGTTGCAGCGCCTGATTCTCTCGCTGTGGCAGAAGGATGAGGGCAGCAGAAAAACCATCATTTTTGTCACACACGACGTTGACGAGGCCTTGCTGCTCGCGAACAAGATTCTGCTGTTCGGTTCAAGCCCCAGCGGCATCATCTATACGCACAGCTTTGAGAAAGACAGCAAACCTCCCCTGGACGACATGTTTGAGGATCACTCCATCCTTGCCCTGCGCAATGAACTGATCCGGAATCTGAACAAGGATATCATGAAGCGGGTATGACCCGTTTGTGGCCCAATATTGTTCGCCCTTCCATTGATAGGGGATATGTTCTTTTGTGTTGCAACTTGCGTGAACTTATGAATTTCCTTTTACCCAAACTACCGTGGAGACCCCAGTATGAAAAATGTGTCACGTGTCATTGTTTTTTTCCTGCTGCTGTCCTTGTGTGCCTTTGCGGCTGTTGCGGCGGACGCCCCGCAGACATTCAAGGTGGCGTACAATCCGCAGACCGGCAATATTCTTGGTTTTATAGCCCTGGAAAAAGGCTATGACGCTGAAGAAAACATCAAGATCGAACTGGTCCCCTTCTCCAATTCAACGGATGCGCTGAACGCGCTGCAATCGGGCAAAGTTGACGTTGCCGTTTCTTTCGGCACCACGGCCCCGCTGACCTTCGTCACCAAGGGCGCGGACTTCACCATTTACGGCGGCTATGTTTCCGGCGGCATGCCTGTCTATGCCAAGCCCGACTTTGAATACAAGGGCATGCAGTCCTTTGTGGGACACAGCGTCGCCGTTCCCCGTATGTACACGCCGGAAATCGTCTGGCGTGGAGCCATGGCCAAGGCGGGCCTGGACCCCAACTCGCAGTGCACGATTCTGGAATTCAAAAAACCCACGGAAGTTCTGGAAGCCGTCAAGTCAGGAAAAGTCGATGTGGGCATCGGCACGAACTCCACCTATTTACAGGCCGTTGCCGCCGGGCTCAAGATCGTGACCTGGACAAATGACCTTGACCCCATGCACGTCTGCTGCCGCCCTGTGAGCAAAACATCCTTGCTGGCCGACAACCCGGCCCTCGTGGTTTCCTTCCTCCGCGCCTGGATCAAGGCCGAGCACTTTTTGATCACCAATCCTGAAGACTGCGTGCCCATCAATGCCAACTACCTGAAGCTCGACCAAACGCAGGCGCGGCAGATGCTGCTTGAAACCAACCAGGTGTTCGAATCGGACCCGAAAACCAACGGCGTGCGCTATATGTGGAAGCTGCTGGGTGACCTCAACTATGCGCAAACTGGCGGTATTGATATTGAAAAGCATCTGAATTCCGCCTTGTACGAGCAGGCCCTGAACTCCCTCGCGGCGGAAAACCCCAATGATAAAGTTTACGCCATGTTCAAGGAACGCTACGTCAAGTACAACAAATAGGTATGCATGATGAGCGCCATTATTGACAATCAGGACTTGCGCTCGCGGGCTGGCGGCAAAAAAGCCGCCGCCCCGCAAGGGCAGGGGTTTTTCGCCCGTTGGAGCGCCGCCGCCGGGACGGCGCTCCTGGTGGGGATAATCCTGCTGGTGTACGAACTCTGCACCGATGTTTTCGGCCTTCTGGACGCCATGCTCTTTCCGGGGCTCGGCAAGATTGGCGCGGCGCTCGTGCGTTCTTTGCCGCAGCTTTTTGAATCCTGCGTAAGTTCCATGAGCCTGCTTGTTCCCGGCTATATCATCGGAGCCTTGAGCGGCATTGTTCTTGGGGTGTTTGTGGCCATGCACCCCTGGTTGCAGCGGGCGGTACGGCCCCTCATTTTCGCCCTCAGCCCCGTGCCCCCGTCCATGTTGACGCCCTATCTCATCGCCGTGCTGCCCACGTTTTACGCCTCATCCGTCGCCATCATCTTTCTTGGCGTGTTCTGGCCGTATCTTGTTGGCACCATCACCGGCATAGGTTTGATTGACAAGAAATACCTGGATAATGCGGAGATCCTGCAACTGAAGGGCGCGCGAAAGCTGTTTTTCGTCATCCTTCCGGCAGCCGCGCCCCATATCTTGTCCGGCGCGGGAACGGCATTGACCTTTTCCTTCATTCTTCTGACCGTGGCCGAAATGTTCGCCACAGATTCCGGCCTGGGGCATTTCATCCAGTACTACGCCGATTTTTCCGATTACGCGCGCGTGCTGGCGGGCCTCTTTTTTACCGCCGTTGTCTTTGTGTGCATCATGCTGGTGTATGAATACATTAAACGTAAAACGCTTTTCTGGATGTTGTACGGCGCCAGGGGCAGATAACCGGAAAGCGGTTTTTGCGCGACCGCCCTGTGGCTGCGCCCTGCAGGCATCCTGAAAAGGCTTCAGGCCGAGCCGCCCCGCCGGGATAGCGAGCCAAAGGGCCGCCCCCGTGTCGTAAGGAAGAAATCATGAAAAAAATCCGAATGAGCTGCGCCTCCGGCGGATGCACCTATGAGCGTATGGAGCCGGCCATTGAAGTGCTGGAAAAGGGCGACCTCGATTACATCGTCTTCGAGTGCCTGGCGGAAAGAACCATCGCCAACGCGCAGATGGAAAAACTGAAAGACCCCTCCAAGGGCTACAATCCCATGCTTGAGGAGCGGATGCGGGCCATTCTGCCCCTGGCTGCCGAAAAAGGCGTAAAGATCATTTCCAACATGGGCGGAGCCAACACGCCGGGCGCAGTGGCGAAAATTCTGGAAATAGCGGCGGAGAAGAGCGTGCGTGGGCTGAAAGTGGCCATGGTGCGCGGCGACGACATTACCGCCATGACGCCACGTTATTATGACGTGCCGCTATGGGA
The DNA here is from genome assembly GCF_002237645.1 of Desulfovibrio sp. MES5. Classification (GTDB taxonomy): domain Bacteria; phylum Desulfobacterota; class Desulfovibrionia; order Desulfovibrionales; family Desulfovibrionaceae; genus Desulfovibrio. The sequence goes on along the minus strand of NZ_MJUZ01000014.1, from coordinate 39,912 downwards.
TTCCGGCCAGCCTTTGCGCACGCTTGCCAGCAGTATCGTTTCGGCCAACATCTATCTTTCCGGCGATCCCATCAGGCAGGCGCTGGACCTGGGGGCGGATATCGTCATTACCGGGCGCGTGGCCGACGCCTCGCTGTTCGTGGGCCCGCTCAAGCACGAATTCGGCTGGGATGAGCAATCCCCCGACCATCTCGGCCAGGCCATTTTGCTGGGGCACCTTATGGAATGCGCCAACCAGCTCACCGGGGGATATTACGCCGATCCCGGCTACAAGGATGTGCCGGATATGCACCGCCTCGGTTTCCCCATCGCCGAGATCGACGAAAGCGGCGTACTTTCCATCACAAAAGTCGAAGGTTCCGGCGGCCGCGTCTGTGTGGATATCTGCAAGGAACAGCTGTTATATGAAATCGGCGATCCTTCGGCCTATATCACGCCTGACGGCATAGCGGACTTTTCGCAGGTGACCTTCGAGCAGGCGGGAGAAGACAGGGTAGTGGCACGCCACGGCCGAGCCCTGCCCGCCCCCGACACCTACAAGGTGAATATCGGCTACAAAGACTGCTACACCGGCGAGGGCAGCATCAGCTATGGCGGAAAAAACGCCCGGGCCAGAGCACGGCTTGCGGCGGAAATTGTGAAAAAGCGCCTGGAACTTATGGGCGTGGCCCTGGACGAGTTCCGGGTGGACTACATAGGCTGTAATTCTCTGTACCGTGACGCCATTTCCTCCGGCATTGCGCCGCAGGCTCCGGCCGAGGTGCGCATGCGCGTGGCGGGGCGCTCCTCCACGCCGGAGCCCGTGGCCCGCATGACGCGCGAGGTGGATTGCCTCTATATCAACGGCCCTGCGGGCGGGGGCGGCATCCGTTCCGAATTCGGGCCTGTGATCTCCGTTGAAAATATCCTCATCCCCCGGGCGGACGTTACCCCGACCGTGGAACTGTTCGAGATCTGAAATGAAACTGAGAGAAATCGCGCACGCCAGGGCAGGAGACAAGGGCAACACCTGTAATATCTGCGTCGTACCCTATGACGAGGCGCAGTATCCGCTGCTGAAGGAAAAGCTGACAGTTGACAGGGTACGGGAGTTCTTCAGCGACATATGTATGGGTGAAGTCATCCGCTATGAGGCCGATGCCGTGAGCAGCCTGAATTTTGTGCTGAAAAATGCGCTCGGTGGCGGCGTGACCCGCAGTCTTGCCGTGGACAAGCACGGCAAAACCCTGGGCATGGCCTTGTTGGAAATGGACATCTGATGCCGCGAACAGTGCGGACGGGCGTGAGACGCGGTGCCCGATTGCTGGAACTACTTTATCGGGGCAGCTTTGCTTTGAAATGCTTTGTGGGGGAGTGACCCTTTTGTAAAAGGGTCACCCCCCCACAACCGCCTTGAGCAGTTAACACTTGAAATACTCGTGTACGGCAGGCAAAGCCTGCCTACTCGCATTTCGTTGCAAGGATTTTCCTGAAAATCCTTGCAGAGCAGTTAACTCACTTCATTCGTTAACTGTTCTAAACTTCCATTGATGTTTCAGCCTGTCACAGGGGCTACCCTGACCTGGAGCGGGGTTTTCACAGGCAACGCCTTTCAGGCGTCGCACACGCTCAAAGATACTCTGCTCTGAATGCGGAGCATCAGGGCCAAGATCTGGTCCAGGCATTTGGTCCAGGCATTTGGGCCAGGCCAATTTATTGCAGTGTTCTGGGGCCGCGCGAGCTGTGCTCGCCGTGAGGCGTGTTATTCCTTTGCGGGAATGACGTGGATTGCCTTGACCAGCAGTACCACCTGATCCCCTTCCTTCAGGTTCAACTCCTCAAGGGACTCGGTGCTCAGGATGGACGTCATTGTCCCCGGTTCGGCAAGTTTGCATGAGATTTGCGACATGATATCGCCTTTCTTGACCTTCGTTACCGTGGCTTTCATTGAGTTACGTACGCCGTATTTCATCTTTGGCCTCCTGAATTGGGGTTGTGACTCTTTTTTACCACCTCGCGTGGGAGACATCAATGAAAGCAGCCGCAATAGACAGATAAAGTTTGTCGGGATATTTTACTTTTTTAAAAATTGTAAATGCCCTGACTCTGCATAAGAGCGTCATGCTTTGTGGAATGCCATTTCCGTGTCGCAAATACATTGACAACGTCTTTGTCCAGCGGCAGGCAAGGCTCTGTATGCATACATGCGGCACGCTGTTTTTGGCGGAGTATGAAAAAAGATACAAACGCGGCTTCCGGCAGGGCAGGCGCTCTGGCTCAGAAGCCGTGAGGAGGGGGAAAGCGTGCGGCTTGCCGCAGGGCATCGGGCTTTGCATGGCGAACAGACCCGTCAGGCCAACAGGGTGAGGCGCAGCCCCAAGGCGGGCAAGATTCGAACGTGCGCAGCCCCATCTGCAAAAAAGCAGCTTCAGCCTGCGGGCAGGGGACTTGCGCAAAAGTGCGCATTGGGGGCTGCTTCTGCGGCGTCTTCCGGCGGCGAGGGCATGAAAGGCTGGCCCGGCGCGTAAAGCCCGGCCCGCTCCGGGCGGGCATGCCAAAAGACGCAGCCTGAATCTATGGGCGGCGGAAAGCCGTTATGAGCCGCAGCGCGTCATTCCGGCTTGTTGCCGTCTTTATCCTTGTTGCGGGAGGCCGCGTCGTTGGCTTCCTGCTCACTGACGGACTGCTTGAAGTTTTTAATGGCCTTGCCAAGTCCGCTGCCGATTTCAGGCAGTTTTTTGGCGCCAAACAATAAAATAACGACTACCAGCACAACAAGCAGATGTTGTATACTCAGTGCTCCCATGTCGTGCATCCTTGCGTTGGGGTTTGTCCTGACGGGGTGCAGGCTTTACTGATTGACGGCTGCAGCATAGACGTCTGACCGAGCAAAGGCAAATCTGGCGCATTCGCCTTGAATCCGCTCTGGGGCCGGGTGCACAGGCGTTTACCATTAAGGTCCGCCCCGATTTGCTTGTGCAGTTGCGGTGTGAAAAGCGCCTGCATATTTGCATGGTCAGCCCGCGCGCGAATTTTCAGCCAGCCGTCCGCGCTCTTGACCGGGAAGCCGCTTTGGGAAAAAGTCAGTTTCACAAAGATCGCGTCCGTCAGTGCCAGCGCGCAGAGTGCCGGTTTTGGACCGCGCCGCCTACTGACTGCCATCAGTCTCTGCTGGAGGCGGGGCGCAACCGACGCCGCCCATGCGGGCAGCGCGGAGCAATGGTGCTTCAGTGATGCTTCAGTAAATGAGGAAGCCAAGGGCATGTTATACAGTATCAAGATGCGGGCGGAAAGCGGTTCCCGCCATATTTCGGGCGCGGAGCGCATTGTGGAGCGGCATGAGCTGTCCCAGGCCATGGACGCCCTGACCCGTCGTGGCATGGAGCATCCCAATGGCCCGGCGGAAAGCGTGACCGTGACCGTGAGGCCCATCACACGGCCCCTTGTGACCATACAGGCCCTGCCCGTCATCGAACCCAGGGTGCGCAACCTTGAAGAGGCCCGTCAGGCGCTGGATGCGGAGCTTTGCGCCATGGGGCTGCAATCTGCCCCCGTGCTCTCCCTGCTGTACGGATTGCGTGAACCCATGCGCGGGGCCGTGCTGCTGGACGCGGACAGTCTGCAGAGGCTGGAGCCGGATCAGCGGCGCGGGGTGCGGGCCACATGTATGGACTATACGGGCAACAGAGGCGAGGGCAAAAACCATTTCAAGGAAGCGCTCTGCCTTTCCAGCAAGGTGGCCCATTGCCCGCAGATTATCGGTGAGCTGTGCATTTCCGACGATCCGGATTATACGACAGGCTACTTTGCTTCCCGTGACAAGGGTTATGTGCGCATTCACCACATCAAGTCCTGCGGCATGCAGATGGGCGGGCGCATTTTTCTGTTCAGGGGAAGCCCCGACAGCGTGGAGCAATGCATGGATTATCTTGAGAACCAGCCCGTCATGGTTTGTATGGAGTAGGCATGGACGACAACTTTGCCTCACGTATCAGCGTGATCAAGGCCGCCCACCTGTACCGGGTGCTGCGCACCCTTTCAACGTCACAGGGCAGGGAAGTGGTCATTGACGGCCAGCGCGTGCTGCTTTTTTCGTCCAACAGCTATCTTGGGCTTAACACCAACGGCCACATCTGCCGTGAGGCCGTACGCGCCATAGAGGAGTTCGGCGTGGGCTCCGGCGGCTCGCGCCTTGTGACCGGCAACATGACGCCGCACATGCGTCTTGAGGCCGCGCTGGCCCAATTCAAGGGCAGTGAGGCCGCCCTGGCTTTTACCAGCGGGTATACGGCCAATGTGGGCGTCATCAGCGCCCTGTGCCACAAGGATACCGTGATTTTCAGCGATGCGCTGAACCATGCCAGCATCATTGACGGCTGCCGCCTGGCGCGAGGGCTCACCGCAGTTTACGCGCATAACGACTTGGACGACCTGCTGAAGAAGGTGCGCCATTTTCGGCCCCGGCAGGGCTTTATTGTCACCGACAGCGTATTCAGCATGGACGGAGACATCGCACGCCTGCCAGATCTGGCAGCCATAGCCAGGGAATATGGCCTGACGCTTATGGTTGACGACGCGCACGCCACAGGCGTGCTGGGGGCCACGGGGCGCGGCTCGCTGGAACACTTCGGCCTGAGTCACGAAGACGTGCCCGTCGTCACGGGGACGCTCAGCAAGGCAGTGCCCAGTGAGGGCGGCTTTGTCTGCGGCAGTGCAAGCCTTTGCGACCTGATCCGCAATACGGCCCGCTCCTTCATTTTCACCACGGCCCCTTCGCCCTCCACTGCAGCCACGGCTGCGGCGGGCATCGAGTATATAGCCGCGCACCCCGAACTGGTGCGCCAGCTTCAGGACAATGTGGCCTGGTTTGCGCAAAGTCTTGCCCGGAGAGGTTTGGGCGTCCACGGGCAAAGTCCCATTATTCCCATCATGGTAGGGGATGAGGAAAGGGCCGCCCGCGCCGCCGAGGCCTTGCTGGCCCTGGGGGTTTTTGCCCCGTGCATACGGTATCCTACGGTGCCCAAGGGGATGGCGCGGTTGCGGCTCACGGTCATGGCCGCCCATACCCGCGAGGATCTGGACTATGCCGCTGACTGCCTTGAAAAAGCGCTCGCTGCCGCAGGGGCAGACTAGAGCATTTTAATTTTAAAGAGTCTTGTGGGGCAGAGGCCTTTTGCACAAGGGTTTCCTCCCGCACGCCCCCATCCCCTAAAATTCTTACTGTGCTCTAACGCTGCTTGCGAATGCAGCGCGCCACAACGTGACGTTTGTTCTGCCGAAGGTCGCAATTTTGGGCAGAATGACAAATGGAATTGTCCAGCATTCCAAAGTTAAGATTTAAAGGTTATTAGCGCTCACGCCAAAGCGGGCATTCCCAAGTATTGGGAATGCCCGCTTTGGCGTGTAACAGCTCAGATAAACGGCGTTTGCTTCTTCACGGTCAGCGTCCGCTGCCGCAGTGGCAGGGCAATTTTACCGTGAAGCTGCTCTGGCGCGCGCGTACTCCGCCAGCCAGGTGAAGGGGGCCAGCTCAGGCTTTGACAAAGGGCTTTTCATTGCTGACGACCTTGTTTCTGCCGCTCTTTTTGGCGGCATACAGGTTTTTGTCCACCAGCTTCACCGCGTTATCAAAAGTAGCGTTCAGGTTTTTATGTCGATTGTCCAGGTTGACGCTCTTCACGCCAAAGCTGGCCGTCACGTTCACCTTATGCCCCTCGTAAACAACGCCGGTCTGGCAGAGGCTCTGCCGCAACTGTTCGGCCACGTGAATTCCCTGCTGTATGCCAGTATGCGGCAGCAGCAGGATAAACTCCTCGCCGCCGTACCTACAGCAAAGGTCATCCTTGCGCAGCCGTGATTGCAGGAGACGGGCCGTATGGCGCAGCACTTCATCGCCGCAGGCATGGCCCCATGTGTCGTTGATTCTTTTAAATGAATCAAGATCCATCATGATGATAACGGCCTGCGAGCCCTTTTCCGCATGCGCCTGCAGAGCATCGAGAGCCAGATTGGTGAACGCCCGGCGGTTCAGCAGGCCCGTCAGCGCGTCACGGTTGGACATCTCCTTGTACTCGGTCGACTGGGTGGTAAGCCTGGAAACGCTTTTGTCCAACTCTTCGGCCATGGTGTTGAAGGCTGTGGAAAAGTCGCCAAGAAAATTCACGCGGTGTTGATAGTCGCCCCTGGCGATGCAGCGCGCCTGCCATGTCAGGTGTCGTAAATCCGCCTGAAGGGATTTCAGCGAACCGATGACGTAGCCCCTCTCGGAACAGCTGTACTCCAGCTCTCCCCGGCTCAGGGCGTTTGTCATGTGGCGTATGCCGAAGAGCAGTGAACTCAGCTGTTCAATGCCGGGAAGGTCGCGGATGGCGTCCGGTATGCCGACACATTCCACGGTGCTGCGGCTCAGTACCGCCTGCACGTAGTTTATGACTTCTTCCGCCTGCGAATCGCCATCGCGCACAGAGAAATGAGTAGTGGGGTCTTGAGGCATGGGCTGTTTCTCCGCTGGTACTACGCGACAACAATTCTTGCAGTGCTGTAATGGGGGGCGACAGGCATGGCGCCGCCCTTGTTCAGAGATTTTTTATCGTGCACGCCCGCGCGGTTGCCTTGGCAGACGCCAGCCGCAAAGGCTTTGGCGCAACTTCAGGATTTGACCGCAGGACCAGCCTGCCCCTTATGACGTCGCCGTGGGGGCAGGGCAGCCGCGTTGTAAAAGCCTCAGCCTTTACAGCGCAGGAAGCCGCGAAAAAAGACCGTTTGTCAATAATGCCAAGTGTGCCCTGTGCCCATTGCCGCCATCAGTAAGACGCGCATGCACGCCAACGCCGCGCAGCAGGCTGCCTGCGCGGTTACGCGCCATTGGGGCGGCCTGGCCGTAGAAACGCACAGCCCTGGGCGCAATGCTCAATGGCGCTCCGCACTGACTACCGCCGCTGCGCGCAGTATGCAAAAACAGCCTGGGCAGATTACGAAAAGGATGCCGTAGATATGTTCATGCGCTTGCAGCGTCAGTTTTGTCCAGATTTTATTCTTGAGTAAAGGCTCGTATATAAAAATAAAGTACTGCATTAAATGATGTCAACACATAATGGGGTCGATAACTAAGATGATTTTATCGCCAGGCAGAACTGGTTTACTTTTTTGAGTTATTTATACTAGCTATGGTGGTGGAATAAATTTTCCCCCTGTTTGGGCTCTAAAACAGGGGGGCGCGCAAAGATTGCTGAATAGATCTGCATTCGCCACGCCTTGCCATGGCGCATATAAAAGCAACCCTTTTACAAAAGAATATGTGCAAGTTTTGGTTGGGCAAAGGCGACAGTATCTGACTGTGGGCAATGCATCAGTCCGAAATATCGCGGGAAGCCAGATGAAGTACATTTTACCAGTGCTGGGCGCTTTGTGTTTACTAGCTTGCGCCCCGGTTCTTGTCGTTGCCGAGGATGAGGGCAGGACAACATTTTCTTCCGTGTCAGGCGACATGGTTCTTGCTGACCTGGCCGCCGTTGCGTCGGGCGCTTTTGTGGGAGCCATATCCGGGGCTGAAGCCCATGCTGCTGGCTGGGGGGATTTTGAGTCGCGCTCTTCTGAAGCGTCTTCAGGCCGCAGTGGGCAGCCCACGGCGGCTGAGGGGGAAGGTCTGCCGGATGAAGACGCACGCGGGGTCGCTGGCGGGATAAGATTTACGCCCAGTCGTGAACCGGCTTTTTCAGGTGGTGATCAGGGGCCGCTTCATGCCTTTGAAGAAGACCTGTTCCCCGTATCTGATGACTGGTGGCTTGGCCAGCGTTGCCGTGCCCCTGCGGATCGCTGGATGGGCGCGGCTGGCGCTTATTCCCGCTGGGCCAAGAGCTTTTTGGGCGGCGGCGGGGCGTCGCTTACCGGATTTTCCGCAAGGCTCGACGCTGTGCTTGGAAGCGACGGCAGCACAATGGAGGACATTGGCCAGAGAATTATGGCAGGCGGGTTTTTTTCCCGCAAAGAGGTGGCCGTGCTCGGTTTGACCGCCGGCATTCTGTTTGCGGGCTGCTATTGCGCCAGCCAGAAGAAAATCAAGACCAAGGTCCAGGGCATCTTGAACTGCGATTCGCTCACGGGCTTGAGCACCCTTGAAAAATTCAAGGAAGAATGCGCCGCTCACCTCGAGGAGGAGAGCGGGCACGCGCACGCCATTATTCAGTTTGATATAAGCAAGTTTAAAATAATCAATGACAAGTTCGGCTTCGCCACAGGGGACAAGCTGCTGCAAACATGTGGCGCGGCCCTGCAATCCAACCTTACAGATTCAGAAATCTGCGCAAGGTGCTTTGCCGACCAGTTCGCAGCCCTTGTGCAGTATGACGGACTGGATGCCCTGAAATCGCGTGTGCGGCACATTATTGGCATAATGGAGCAATGGCGGGCAGCAAGCAATCTGCCCGGCAGGATAGACATACACTGCGGCGTTTATATTTTTGAAGGGGACAGCGAGAGCGTCCACGACATCCAGCAGGCGCTGGACTTGGCGGGATACGCCTTGCAGGCGGCCAAGCGCCAGGGCAAGAGCCGCCTGGTGGTGTATGACGAAAGCATGCGCAAGGTTTCGCTGCTGCATCAGGATCTGGAGGGCGGCATCTGCGCCGCGCTGGAAAAGGGCGAGCTGCAGGTCTGGTTTCAGCCCAAGGTTGACATGCTCACCAACGCCATTATCGGCAGCGAAGCCCTGGTGCGCTGGTATCATCCTACACGCGGGCTGCTTTTGCCCGGAGTGTTCATGCCGCTTTTTGAGCGCAGCGGGGATGTGCTGCAGGTTGATTTCTGCATTTTCGAGCAGGTGTGCAACGCCCTGCGACACTGGCAAAAATCCGGCATCGACGTTTCCACCGTGTCGTGCAATTTTTCCAGCCAGCATTTGGAGCGGCCGGAATTCAGCCGCAAGCTCGTTGAGATTGCGTCACGGTACAACATTGCGCACGGTCTGCTGGAAGTGGAAATAACCGAAAGCACCATGCTGCGTAATCCCGAAGCGGCCAACATACAGATCCGGCAGTTGAAGAGTCTTGGCTTCAGAACAACCATTGACGACTTTGGCTCAGGCTACTCATCTCTCGGTCTGCTGCAGCTTTTTGCCGCTGACGTCATAAAGTTCGACCGAAGCTTCTTGAAGCGGAACATTTCGGGGGAAAGGGCGCAGATTGTATTGGGCAACATGATCACACTGACTAGGCAACTGGGCATGAGCGCCATCTGTGAAGGCGTGGAGACTGAAGAACAGGCGAATATCCTTATGCGGCATGGGTGCTACAGTGCGCAGGGTTTCTATTACGCCAGGCCCATGCCTGCGCGCGAGTTTGGAAAAATGCTCAAGATAGGGAAGGTTTTTCCCCGTACGGTGTAATTGCCTGCCGTGCGGGCCGCAAGCGCGCAGCCGGGCCAAAAGCCCGGCTGCATAAAAAAACCGCCAGCAGGCGTGCGCCTGCCAGCGGTTGAATCCTTGCTGCGGCGTGCTGCTCCACACGGTCAAATTGCCCGACCGGGAAGAGCAGCATGCTGTAACAGCACGCAACGGCCTTAAACTACGTCAGCTTTTTGCCGTCCATCGCTCTTCTAACAAGCGCAAAAAAGAATTCTTGCATTAAACAGCTTGATGATGGCTTGGGCATGCTGTTTGGCAGGATATTTACGTTGTCCTCGCTGGGGTGCAGGTATTGGGCTCCCATGCCGCTGCGTACCCAGTCCGGATTGATCCCCTGCTTTTTCAGCAGCTTTAGCAGCCATTCCGCAGGTATTGCCATGCGCTTCTTGGCGTCAGAAATGCATGACTGCGACACACCAAGAAATTTTGCCAAATCTTGCTGCGTCTTGCACCCTGTGACAGATTTTATGCGCTCCATCGCAAGTGAATAGTCAAAAAAATTATTGTCCATCATTGTTGCTCCTGATCTTACGTCACTGTTTCGTGGCGTGAGTGCTTTCTTCGGCAAAAGTGTTCTGACCAGAAGCGCTCAAGGCGTCTCCCCCATAAAGTCAAACACTTTTGTATGCTATATGGATACTCCCTGAGGAGTGATGTTTGGCAGGGCAAAGTAACTCCGGCGTGCGGCCCTGCCGTGGCGGCAGCCCGGAGCCTCCCAAGGGGGAGCAGAAATGCGAGGTGAAATTTCTTTCTGAAACAAAGGGCGTAGCAAGAGCGGGCATAAACTGCGCTTTCGCACAAGTTAATTAATATATAAATATATAACCGCTTTTGGATATGTCTATTTTTAACCATAAGTGATGAAATTTCTGCTTAAAATGGAACCGTAGCATGCATAAAATAGGTAATGCTATGGTAAAATAGTCTCGGAAAAACTATTTAAAAAAATGATAAAGGTATCATCCATTTTAAGTCAAACAATTTTGTCTTTCGATAAATTGGTAGAATGGTCTATATATGTACTTGTACAAAGGTTGTAAACCATCGTCAGGCCTGCAATGTTTTGCTGTTGCACGGGGAGTGCGAAGATTTTTGAAGTGCGTTGTTTGTACAGTCTCACTGCACCACATTAAAATTTTCAATATGGCGGCAATACTGCTTTTAGCTGGATAATTATGTGAAAATGCGCATGTTGCCGCGCAATGATTTAAAAAATAGGCATATAAATTTGATAATTATTTTTAATCGCATTTTCTGCGTCTATGCGATCACTTATTTTTGTATTGATAGAGGGGATTAAGGAAAAAAGTCATGATTCACGCGTGGTTCTCGTAGATCATGCCTGCGGCCCCAAAGCCGGAAATCCGAAATACTGTATCAGAGAAAATACAGGAGGAACTGGTTTTGTGTTCAGAGGTCTGATTGGATTGACAAATGAGAGGCGTGATGTTTTATCATTGACGTAAATTGATGTTGGCATTAAAAATTAAACAAAGAACACGCAAAATGCAGGGTGATTCAGAGCAGTATCAATTTTACTGCCTGTCTTTTATGTGACAAGTTTTTCGTAAGTACGTGCAAAGTGTTTTTGAGTATTATAGAGCCTGTCATAAATTTAGACGTCAGAGTGTTTTTTGTATTATTAGATGGTTGCCATAAAGAAAAAAGTCGGCGTTTTGACGTTGCGCATGGGTATGGGCTTTGATCAGAACGCTGCTGCAGGCGCAGTATATCCGCTTTGCATGGGCAAGGTTCTGGCAGCGGCACGCGCTCGCCGTTTAGGCGCAAGCGTGTTCTGGCCGCATGGCAGCGCGCAGTAACCGCGCGCTGCAGTATTTAAGAATGTATATTTCCAGATCAGAATAACGCTGAGATACTTCATAGTTCAATGTGCCATTCTGCCAAAGGAAGCGATTTTTGGCAGAATCCACGCGATGTCGCGGCGCTGCACTTTTGCGCAGCGTGAGAGCGTTTAACTTTTTTCAAAGGTAAAATGCGTTTATGCGCGCTCACATGTTGGCGTATGTGACCATGTTGCAGCCTGATGCTTGCGCAATGTGAAATGCTGTTTTTAACGCTGTTGGATGATCAATCAGAAAAGGAAATGTTGTGAGCCTGCCGTTAGCGATCAGCAATCATCACGGCATGGCTACGGGGATATATGCCGCACCAAATACGGCTATGATAACGTATAGAATGTTGTTCTGGTGGTTATGCAACGCATAAACAAAAAAGCTCGGTCAGCCATGCGGTTAGCGATAGACGATACCTGCTGTATCTGGAGCGCGGACAATCATGAAGCTTTTGCAACAGCCCAAAGACGCAGGGCTTTTGTCAAAGTGCTCTGCTGTATACCCTGGAAAGGCAAACTTAGGGACGTGTACCTTTACGGTCGCTTGCGCAATGTCTCCGGCAGAGAGGTAACGCTGGTGGTGGTGCAGGCGGAGGAACTGTCCCGACGTTGCAAGATCCACCAGTATGTGTGCGAGTTCTTTTTCTGCCTGGACAGAAAAGACCCCAAAAATGGCTTTGAAAGACTGGGCTACAAGGGTGAGGGCCGGGTACTCGGCGTAAGCAAGAACTCTCGGGGCGAGGTCAGTCAGCTGCATCTGCTTCTGGCCAGCAAATGCGTTGTCAGACGCATGCGCCGCGACAAGCGAATAGACTGGGACGAAGGCTACTGCCGGATGTCCGGAGCATTGCGTGTGCCCAGAACGCCGGAGTATGGCTGCGACCTGAAAAACCTGCTGCAAGAGCACCGTTGCGCGGCGGTTTCCGGAACGCCCATCGTCAACATTTCAGCCAGCGGCGCATGCCTGTGGATTCCCGATGAGCCGGAAATCAAGAGCATATCGGGCGAGCCGGATATTCTGCTGTACATGATCGCGGCGTCGGATTCGTTCAACGATCTGCCCTATGTATTTTTAGGCCAAAAACTGGGGTACATGCGCGAGACGCAGGCAAACTCCCTGGCTGTGCGCGTAAGCTTTGTGTATGAGCTGGATTGTGAAAATTCTTCAAGCCGCCTCAACTGGAATAATATAGCAGCCAGCGGGTCGTCGCGCCTGCGCACGTACCTCAGGCAGTATGAGGTTGAAGAGCCTGAGGAGGACTGGCAGTATATCTGACCCCGGAAGGGTTTGATGTAGTCGCGCTGGCGCGCGGGCAGGCGTAAAAGCAGGCATTCGCGTCGTCCTCAAGGCCATTCTACCGCCGGGCATCGGCAGGGTCGCCTGTCGGTATGGCGCGCATGTCCGGCAGGCTAATATGGGGCCGAACCCGCACCTCCTCCACTGCAAACGCATATTCTTCAAGACCATCGTCAATAGTGAGCAGACCGTCAGGGCCAAAGCCGAGGCGCAAGGGCACAATGACTGTGCCCAGGCCTGTCAGCTGATCTGTTTCCGTACGGGGATGTACAATCAGCGTACGGCCTTCACTGGTGCAGTGCAGCGCCGCGTTGACCGTGCTGAGGGCCAGTACCGGGCTGGCATTGCCCTGTGCCTGCCCCGGCGCGAACGCCTCGCACGCGTCTGCCATGTCAGAAAGCCCGTCGGCATCGGGGTGTGCCTCAAGCGTTTCGGGTCGGGCGAACTTCAGTGAGTTGACGTCGCCGCAAACGCCCTGAGCCTCCGGGTCAAAGGCGCGGATGTCCCCCAGAGCCGTGGGAACGCTGACCGGCCAGGCCGGTTCGCAGTTCTTCACGGAACCGTCCTCATAAAACGCGCAACCATACCGTATGGGCAGCGGCCCCACAGGGGTGGAGATGTTCCATACTTCGCCCGGCCAGAGCGTGACGCTGGCGCACTGTCCGCCGGGATAAAAGCGCAGACCCTGCACCTTGCCCGTAAAACGGCCAGGAGGCAGAAGCAGGGTAAGGTTCGGGGCCAGCGCTGCTTCGTCCTTTTCCGTCCAGTAGCCGCTCAGCCTGCCCTTGCGGGTCAGAATGCGCTTGAGCGCGCCGCCGGGATGCCAGGACAGCCATTCGGCGGGCAAGAGGCCCAGGGGCGTGGCCACGGGCGTCTGGTTCTGCAGCTCCAGGCTGCGCCACATGCCGTTGGGGTAAAGGGTAAAGCTGCTCTCGCAGCCGCGACGTATGTCCGAGACATCATACAGGGGCATGAGCCAGCCCTGGGGCGTGGGGGCCATGTCCGCCGCAAGGCAGCGGCAGGCGCGTGGCGCGCCATTCTCCCAGCGGGAAAGGACATGCACATTGTGCATGCAGCCATAGGGCGTCATGACGGGTTCAAGCCTTGTGGCCATGCTCATGATCTTTCTCCAGCGGCGCTGTTGCGCCCGGCATCGCACAGGGCGTGCGAAATGCGCAGGCGCAGGCGGCCATCCTGCGTCCGCGAACGGGAGCAGGTCAGATTGTGGTCCTTCATATGCCCTTCCAGCCAGGGCGGCATGTGGGAGCAGATGATCTCAAGCTCCACAAAGGGCGTTGCCGCCAGAAAAGGACGCAGGGCTTTTTTGGAGGAAACTTCAGGGTGCGCCATCTGCACCTCCACAAGATTGATTGTGTACGCCCCAGGACTGTCGCCAGCCACCGGCTCTGCCGGGACCTGCGCGACGGGCTCGGCAGAGGCCGCCACTTCTGCCGCCAGGGCGTCAAGAATTTCGGGGCTGAAGCGTTCCAGTTCACACAGGCAGAAGCCCATATGATTCAGTTCGCTGTAGGCCAGGCCAGAAATGGCGGTTCCGGCGATGACGGCCCCCTGGGGCAGGTGCTGTTTGATCATCCTCAGCCGGTGGCGCATTTCCACCAGCTCATAACAGCCTGCAAGAGTGAAGGGGATGATTTTCAGCCGCCGCCACGCGCCTGCGGGAGGCCGGCCGGTTTCGCCGCCATGCCCGGGGGGAGGCGGGCCGGATTCGCCGCCGTGTCCGGCGGGGGGCCGTTGCCATACCGCAAGCCGTGTACACTTTTTGGTCGTGGTCAGGCATTCCTGATCGTCTTCCAGAAGGGCAATGCAAGTGCATTCCATATGAGCCTCACTGGCAGGGCTCCGTTTGGGCGGAACCGGTTTCAGGTACAACGCGTTCTTCATGAAGCGGGAAATGCGCACCGCGCCGCGCGGGCGGCGGGCACATTCCACGCTTCGAGAAGAGCGCGCGGAATAAAGGGAGCGGCCTTTTTTTCAAGGTGGGCCGCGCCCTGACCACTGACTGCACAGATGTGATGTTCAAGGCGGTCCAGAGCCGCCGTAAATGCCCCCATGCCGCAGTTTCCCGCCCTTTCGCCAATGCCCCACAGGGTGGTGTCCACATAGCGCGCTCCCGCGCATGCGGCCATGAGCGAATTGGCCACAGCCATGCCAAAGTCATTGTGAGCGTGTATCTCGGCCTCCAGCCCCTGCCGGAGCACAAGGCGCACGGCCTTGGCCACGGCATCCGGCGTGTATCTGCCTACCGTATCGCTGAGGCGTATGCGCCGGGCCCCGGCCTGGGCTGCCGCGGCTGCCGCCTGCGCCAGTTGTTGGGCCGTAACGTGCGATACGTCCTCAAAACCCACGCTGACCTCGGCCCCGCCGGAAGCGGCCAGTTCAATGCACCGGCGCAGGGCGGCCATGACCTTGTCCCTGTCGCTCCTGAGCTTGCAGAATATCTGCCGGTCAGAAAGAGGGCAGCATACGTGGATGACATGCGGCGCGCAGGCAAGGGAGTTTTTGATGTCAGCCTCGCAAAGCCGGTTCCAGGTTGAAACGCGGGCCTGAAAGCAGACGTCCATAATCTTGCACAGGGTTTTTCTTTCGCCAGGCCCCATGGCCGGGATGCCAGCCTCTATCTGGCCCACGCCCGCAGCGTCCAGCAGAGCCGCCAGACGCACCTTGAGACCGCGCGAAAACGCGAAGCCGGGGGCCTGCTCTCCGTCCCGCAGCGTGGTGTCCACAAGGATGATGTCAGCCATGCCTTTTCTCCGGCTGGGCTGTTGCGCCTTTTGCGCCCTTTGCGGCGGTCGCGGCAGTTGCGGTGGGCGCGCCCGCAGTGACGGCACGCTGTTTTCTGCCGAGGGGCAGGGCGATGGACTCGCAGAGCGTGGCAAACTGCCTGTCGTTGAGGCTGTGCTGCTGGCGCACGGCCATTTTTTGCACAACAGCCAGCAGGCGGCCTTCGCGCGCTTCGGGCAGATCAATGCCCAACTGGGCGGCCTTGAGGCGCAGGGCGGCCCTGCCGGAGTGCTTGCCCACCACAATGCTGCGTTCAAGCCCGACGCTTTCGGGCGCATAGGCTTCATAAAGGGCGGGATTTTTGGCAATGCCGTCCACATGAATGCCCGATTCCACGGCGAATATCTGGCTGCCCAGCACAGGCTTGTGGGGTGAGACGGTAAAGCCCACCTTGTGCAGCAGGGCCGCTGCCTCGGGCAGGCGGTGCAGGTTGCGCAGGCCCGTAGGCGCCTCATGATTTTCAAGGCACAGGGCCACTTCTTCCAGCGCCGGGCCAGAGGATGCCCCGTGCAGGGCTGCCCCGCCTATGCTGCCCGCCACCCGCCTGCCGCCACGCAAAAGCCATAAAACCGCCAGAGCGGTGGCGCAGCCCGCCTGATCGCCTGGGCAGAATTCCAGCACGTCGCGCAGGGGCATGAGCCTGTCAAAGAAGCCGCATTCCGTGTAGGGGAGGGCGTAGTCGCAGCCACGCAGACGCAGCCAGGATGCCTGACCGTCTGAAGTCATGCCCGCGTCCATTCCCGGGGTGTCTGTTATGTATTCGCCGCCAGCGTCGGCATCTGGCAGCGGTTCGTACTGATTGGCATAAAACGTGCCCTGTCTCACGGTAGGCACGGTGGGTATGGTGGGCGCGATATGCACGGTGGCCGCGTCGGCATGGAGCGATTCCGGCAGGTCGGGCGGGATTTCCACAAAAAAGCCCATGTCCTGTAAAAGCGCCAACCATTTCACGGCCCAGGGGGTAAATTCCTCGCGCGAAAGCCGGGGCCTGCGGCGGTTCGAACCTGGGCCCATGGCAGTGCTGAAGAGGCTGAGCGTGGTGTCCAGCAGTTGAAACGTATGCATGTGGCATGCCTGCCTTTGGCTGGTAGTGCCCCTGAGGGCGACGCGGCCCGCCAAGCCTCGGGCCGCGTCGCGAGAAGGATGAACTCAGCCGCAAAGGGCCCTGGCTGCCTCATTAACGGCCTTGTCTACCTTCTCGTAACGTGTAAATACGCTGATGCCCCTGTTTTGCAGTTTTTCCAGTGGGCTTGCGCCGATGCGCAGGGCCACCACGCCTTCGCAGTCCTGCACGGCGGCCAGGATGCCGTCCATACGCTCCGTCTTTTCGCCGCAGTCATCCATGCCCTTGCAGTAGCGGGACACGCTGCGCGTTTCCACAAAGCTGGCTTGCCGTCCGTCGCTTTCATAGATGAAGAACTGGTCTGTCTGGCCAAAGTGCTGGTCCACGGTGCCGCCCGTCTTGGAAGCCACAGCAATGCGTATGCGCCGGGCAATGGGCGCGGGGCTGGCTGCTGGATCCGCCACTGGAGCCGCTGTCGGGGCCGCCGCATGATCTGCCGCATGGGCTGCCGCAGGGGCCGGGACTGGGGCAGGAACCGTGACAAGCCCCGCGTCAAGCCCCGCGTCAATTTTGACGGGCCGGTAGTCTATGGAGCGGTCGTCACCCAGCAGGCCAATGGCGTCAGCCCGGCACTGCTTGCAGTGGTACATCTGCTTGAGGGTAGGCTCGCAGCGCTTGCGCATGTCCGTAAGTTCCCTGTTGCTCACGAGGGGCATGTGTTCAAAGGCGCTGCCCTTGACGGGAATAAGCTGCATGATGTTGGTCATATGCGCGCCAAGGTCGCGCACGGTCTCCACAACTGCGGGGATATGGTGGTCGTTGATGCCCTTGAGCAGCACCGTGTTGACCTTGCAGACAATGCCTGCCGCCGTGAGCGCCCGCAGGCCCGCCAGCTGGTTTGCCAGAAGCAGGGCAGCGGCGGTTTCGCCCGTGTACCGCGTGCCGTTGAATTCGGCGTAGCGGTAGATGCGCGCCCCGATGGCAGGGTCCACGGCATTGATGGTCACGGTGGCGTGGCTCACGCCCACGCGCTTCATGTCTTCGACATACTGGGGCAGGGCCAGGCCGTTGGTGGACATGCAGAAAGTGATGGCCGGATCTTCTGCACGGATCATTTCCAGCGTGCGAAAGGTGGCCTCGGCATTGGCAAGGGAGTCGCCAGGCCCGGCTATGCCCACCACGGTAAGATTGGGCATGTCGCGCCGCACCTCGATGAAGCGCGCGAAGGCCTGTTCGGGCGAAAGCACGGCGGTGGTCACGCCAGGGCGGCTTTCGTTAGCGCAGTCGTACCTGCGCAGGCAGTAGTTGCAGCTCAGGTTGCACAGGGGAGCAATGGGCAGGTGCAGCCGGGCGGACGTGGCGCAGGCGCCGCAGCTAAAGCAGGGGTGGGACGCCGTGCGCTCGCTGACGCTGGGAACAGCAGGCGATGGCGCAGGCCGTGCCGTGTGCGGCACGGCCTGCGGATCCACCTGGCTACAGGAAGGGCCACAGGAGGGGGCGCTGGTTGGGGCGCTGACGGGGCCACAGGAGGGGCCACAGGCGGGGGCGCTGGCGGTGTTTTCCTCTTCATCCCTGTAGTACTTGTGGAACAGTTCTTCGCGAAAGCTGACCTCTGTACGCGCCAGCATGGCGTTGGCGGTGGCCTCCATCAATGAGGTCGCCCCGTCGTACAAAAGAAGGCGCGTGCGCTGGCCGCCCATCCTGTCGTGAATGGGAAAGCCGTAGCGCAGCAGGGGGATGTGGCGGCGCTCCTCAATGCGGCGGCCATCGCCATTGCCTATCATGAGGTTCACGTCGTGGCGCAGCAGGGCGTTTTCAATGGCCGTAAAATCGGCAAAATCCAGAATGTCGAAGCCGTCCACAAACTGGGTTTCAGCGGCCCTGGTCAAGGACGGGCGCAGGGCCGCATCCAGACCGGAGCAGCGCGCGCCCGTGGCCACGACCAGCAGCGTCACGCCGTTTTCACAGCAGGCGCGCGTAAGGGCGTGGGCCATGTCCGGCTCACCAAAGATGGCGGCGCGGCATTGGGCATTGTACTTGTGGGCGTCTATCATGGCGTCCAGGTGCCGGGCGCGGTCTTCCCGCACGCTGGCGGGGATATGCCCGCCCAGGGCTTCAAGGGTGGACACAAAGGCGTCGGTAAGATTCAGGCCCACCGGCAGACCCATGCGCAGCAGGGGCACGCCGTAAGCTTCGCGCAGGTATGCGCCGGGGGAGTATTCTTCAGGGCAGAAGGGGGCCAGTTCCAGCGTTATGCGCGCTCCGGCCATGAGGGCGATGTCTTCAAGGGTCGTGCCGTGCTGGGGCAGGCGGTTGTAGGTTTCCTCATGACCGCCGTCCAGATTCTGCGAAAGGTCGGGCAGCAGCACGTAGCCGAGATCGCTTGCGTCCAGCAGGGCCTTGAGCGCCCGCGTGTCGGCGGCGGAAAGATGCCCGGTGATGATGTTGACGCGGCCGTTGGGCGCGGGGTTCATTGAAACCTGGCGCACCACGGCGTGCAGCGCGCGAAAAAATCCTTCGTACTGCGAACCGCCGTAGCCGGGCGAGGGCACGGATATGATGGCGGCCTTCACGTCCGGGTGGCTTTCATAAAAATCCCTGATGATGGCGGGCACGTCCTCGCCAATGGTTTCGGCCAGGCAGGTGGTGGCCACGCCTATGACCTCTGGCTGATACAGCCGGATGAGGTTTTCCAGCCCCTTGATGAGGTTTTTTGCGCCGCCGAACACCGTACCCTCTTCTGTCAGGGAGGAGGAGGCGATATCCACGGGTTCATTGTAGTGGGTGGCCATGTGCCGCCGTATATAGGTGCTGCACCCCTGCGAACCGTGCAGAATGGTCATGCACTTTCTGATGCCGTAAAAAGCGGTGGCCGCGCCCAGGGGCATGCACATCTTGCAGGGGTTGGTGTTCAGGTTTACCAGGTTGGCGCTCATCGTGGTCTCCTTGTTTACGCGGGCGGAAGCGGCGCGGTTTTGCTGCACGTCAGGGCTGTACGGCTTGGCAATGCGGCTTGGCATTGTCGCCTGGCATTGCTGCCAGACATTGCCGATTGGCTATGCGGGGGTGGCTGACAGGGCCTGGCGCACCAGGTCTGCCTGTATGGCGGCCGTGGCCGCGTAGGAATCGGCCCCTCGCGTGTGTTTCCAAACGGGGCTGCTGAGGGAGAGGTTCACCTCGCGGGTGAAGTTCTCCACGCCTTCAAAACCGCCCAGAGCGTGCTTGCGCTCGTGGTTGTGGTCGCAGAAGGCGATGCCCAGTTTGTACGCCAGCGGGCGCTCCTTGACGCCGCCCACCAGAATGTCCGCGCCCTTTTCCTTCATGAAAGCTTCCAGTTCCGCCGGGTTGGCGTCGTCCAGAATGACGGTGCCGGGATTCACCAGGCCCGCGATGATTTCATAATCTTCGGGCTTGCCGGTCTGGGTGCCCACAAGCACGGTCTCGATGCCCATTTCGTTGAACTGACGGATGAGCGAAATGGCCTTGAAGCCGCCGCCCACAAAGATGGCGGCCTTTTTGCCCACAAAGTGGGGCTTGTAGCGGTCAAGAAAATCCGTGGCTTCAACGGCGCGCTTGCCGATAATGGCCTCTGCGTGGTGCAGGGCCTGCGCGTTGCCCAGGCGCTCGGCCACCTGCCGCAGGGCCGTTGAGGTGTCTTCAACGCCGAAGAAGCTGGCGCGCATCCAGGGCACGCCCAGTTCATCTTCCATGCGGCGGGCGAGGTACATCATGGAACCTGCGCACTGCACGATATTGAGCTGGGCAGCCGGAGCCTTGATAAGCGCCTCATAGGCCGCGTCGCCGGTGATGGCGGCGACAACGGGAATGCCCATGGCGCGCAGGTAGTTTTTGATGATCCACATTTCCCCGGCCAGGTTGTAATCGCCAAGGATGTTGACGCCCTGTACCTTGGGCTGGCCCGCGTGCGGCAGCATGAGCTGCATGAGGGCGTTGCAGGCCATGCGGTAGCCTGTGGACTTGGTACCCGAAAAACCCGGAGCCTTGACCGCGATAACGCGGATGCCATGCTTTTTTTCGGCCTGGCTGCACACGGCCTCAATATCGTCGCCTATAACGCCCACGATGCAGGTGGCGTATACAAAAATGAGTTTGGGCGCGTAGTTGGCCACGGCTTCGTCAATGGCGGCGGCGAGCTTTTCCGCGCCGCCGAAGACGATGTCCTTTTCCTGAAGGTCAGTGGAAAAACTGTTGCGGTACAGTTCAGACCCGCTGGTCAGACTGCCGCGAATGTCCCAGGTATAGCTGGCGCAGCCGATGGGGCCGTGCACGATATGAAAGGCGTCGGTAATGGGGTTGAGCACCACGCGCGCGCCGCAGTATACGCAGGCCCTCTGGCTCACGGCCCCGGCTACGCTGGCCGTGTCGCAACGCATGCCGTTGCCGCCGCAGCCGCCACTGTTCCCCTTCGTGTTTTTCGCGCCCTTTTCTTCCTTGGTGTGGATGGATTGGCGACGTTCTTCAAGTATTTCAGCAGACATGGGGAACCCCCTCGCGGGGCGGGGCCGTCACGGCCCCGCCCGATTGCGGCCTTGCGGCCCTACATAACAAGTTCCAGATCTTCATCCGCGCAGTGGCGGTCGTATTCGTCCATAAGGGCGTCCGCGATTTTGGCGGCCAGATTGAAGGCCCCACGGTAGCCCACGATGGCTTGGGAGCCGTGCCCGTAGCGGTCGAGCACGGGAAAGCCCGCCCGCACCAGAGGGATGTTTTCGGCCTTGGCTATCTGCTTGCCGTGCGAGTTGCCCAGCAGAAGATCCACGGGTTCATTCTTGATGAACTGGTGCAGATCAAAGAGGTCCTTGGCGGCAAAGGCCTGGCACTGCGATTCCTTGCCGTATTCCTTGAACAGGGCTCCGGCCAGCCTCACAAAGGCTTCGCCGGGCGTGCCCGTGAGCACGTAGCTTGGAATCATGCCCAGTTCGAGGCAGAAACGGGCCAGACCGAGCACCGTGTCCGGATCGCCGTACACAGCCACTTTTTTGCCGTAGAAGTAGGGGTTGGCGTCCAGCATGAGATCCAGCAGGCGGCCGCGCTCTTCCTCAAGGTAGGAGTCCACCTCGCCGCCGTTGAGCGAGGCCAGAGCCATGATGAAGGTGTCGGTGTCCGCCAGGCCGAGGGGCAGGGGCAGCAGGTCGTAGTCCACGCCGCACTTGCGCTTGAGCTGGCTGGCCGGCTCCTCGCTGGTGAGGCGGCCCAGGGCCACCACCTTGCGGCAGGAACCCAGCGCGCGGATTTCATCAATGGTGGTGCCGCCGTCAGGATACATCTTGTATTCGCCGGTCATGGGGGCGTCCATAACGTTGGAGCAGTCGGGGAACATGATGTTTCTGATCTTCATGCGCTTGAGCATGTGCTTGTATTCGCGGATGTCGCCGGGGTTCACAAATCCGGGGAACACTCCCACCGTCTCCGTGCCCGTGCCCCTGGCGGCCAGATACTTGATGAAGCCCGCCATCATGTTGGCAAAACCCGTGACGTGCGAACCCACGTAGCTTGGCGTGTTGCAGTGCACCACAAGCTTGCCGTCGGGGATGTCCATTTCCTCAATATAGGTATTGAGGTCGTCGCCGATGGTTTCGGAAAGGCAGGTGGTGTGCACGGCAATGATGTCTGGATCGTACACGTCAAAGACGTTCTTGGCGCCCTGGCGGATGTTGGGGCCGCCGCCGAACACGCACGCGCCTTCGGTGAAGGAGCTTGTGCAGGCGATGGCCGGTTCCTTGAAATGGCGGCTCAGATAGGTGCGGTGATAGGATACGCACCCTTGCGACCCGTGGCTGTAAGGCATGCAGTTGCGCACGCCAAGGGCGGCAAACAGCGCGCCCACGGGCTGACAGGTCTTGCAGGGGTTGATGAGCGCGCCCGTACGATTGATGTGGGTCTTGGGTGTGAGGTCGAGCATTACTATTCTCCCACTGTGCCTTGCAGGGTGGCGCGGGTCTTCCAGGGCGGAGTGACCATGCGCCACGCCGGGGTGAAGTAGCCAAGGCAGACGTCTTTGGCGAACTGCACAGCGCCCTTGAAGCCAGCGTAGGGGCCGCTGTAGTCATAGCTGTGCAACTGACGGGAGAGCGTGCCGGCCTTTTGCAGGGCGTACTTGTCCTTGATGCCGGAGAAAAACATGTCCGGTTTGAGAACTTCCATAAACTTGTCGGCCTCGTACATGTTGAGGTCGTCCACCACAAAGGTTCCCGCGTCCATGTCGCGGATCATGCCGTCGTATTTTTCCAGAGGAATCAGCGCGGCTAGCTTGTCGTACTCTTCCTGGGTGAGATAGGCGTGGTACTTCTTTTCGTCCTTTTCGACGGTGATGTGTTCGATGTTCTTGCTGTCGGCGTCGTCCTTGATGTCGGGGATGACTTCGCGGCCTTCATAGTCATCGCGGTGGCCGAATTCATAGCCCGCCAGCACGGTGCGCACGCCCAGTTCCTTGAGCAGCCCCTGGTAGTGGTGCGAGCGGCTGCCGCCCACGAAGAGCGCGGCGGTAAGGCCGTTGAGGCGGGCCTTGGCGGCGGCCATTTCGTCCTGAACCTCGGCCAGTTCCTCGGCAATGACCTCTTCCGTGCGCTGGATGAGGGCAGGGTCGCCAAAGTAGGCGGCCATGTGGCGCAGGCTTTCGATGGTGCCTTCAAGACCGATGAAGTTGACCTTGAGCCAGTCAACGCCGTACTTGGTCTTCATCATTTCGGCGATGTAGTTGATGGAGCGGTGGCACTGCACAAGGTTTAGGTTGGCCTTGTGGGAACTGGCGATGCGCTCGATCTCGCCGTTGCCCGTGAAGACGGAGACCACTTCATAGCCAATCTTTTGCAGTATGCGTTCCTGCTCCCATCCGTCGCCGCCGATGTTGTATTCGCCAAGAATGTTGACGGAATACTTGGTAGCTGGCTCGTAGCTGCCCGTGCCGATGACTCGCTTCATGAGGCCGTTGTTGGCGATATGGTGCCCGGCGGACTGGCTGACGCCCTTGTAGCCTTCGCAGTTGTAGGCCACGCAGCGGATGCCGTACTGCTCTTCGGCCTCGGCGGCCACGGCCTGGATGTCGTCGCCGATGAGGCCCACGGGGCAGGTGGCCGCTATCATGATGGTCTTGGGGCTCATGAGCTGCATGATTTCGTCAATGGCGGTCTTGAGTTTTTTGGTGCCGCCAAAAACGATGTCCGGCTCCTGCAGATCGGTGGTGAAGCAGTACTGGATGAAGTTGGGTTCGCCTTCTTCAGCCCTGGCCTTGTTGCGGCGTGTGCCCCAGCTGTAAAAGCCGCAGCCCACGGGGCCATGGGTTATGAGCACCATATCCTTGATGGGGCCGAGCACCACGCCCTTGCAGCCTGCGTAACAGCAGCCGCGGTTGGTCATTATGCCGGGGATGGCGCGGGTGTTGGCCGTAATCTGCTGCGCCTCTTCCGGATTGATGCGGAGCATGTGCTCCTTGCGGTTCTTGAATACCTTGGCGTTATAGCGCTCAAGCACTTTGGCGCTGGCGTCCATAGTCATAACTACCTTCCTTATGCGTCAACGCGCTCGCCCGTGCGGACCACGTAGGATTCTTCCACCGGCATGACGAATATCTTGCCGTCGCCGGGGTGGCTTGTGCCGTTGGCTTCAATGATGGCCTTAACCACGGCTTCGGCCTTGTCGTCGGGCACGCAGATGTTGAACAGGCGCTTGGGGATGAGCCGGCCCACCTCGGTCAGCGATTCCCCCGTGGGGGTGCGCGGCAGTTCGCCGTTTTCCATAACCATACGCAGGGTAGCGTTATCCATACCTTTTTTACCCCGGCCAAGACATTTGGCGCAGCTGAATGAGGGGCAGCCCGCCTTGGTCAGGGCTTTTTTTGTGGGGCCGACCATATTGGACCGCACAATGGCGACAATCTCCTGCATGGCGGCCTCCTACAAACCGGCCTTGCCGGTGCTGATGGTCCAGGCCTCGCTGACGGAGGACACAAAGACGCGTCCGTCGCCGTAGTGCCCGTTTTCGCCTGTGCGGGCTACGTGCAGGATAACGCGGATGGCGTCGTCCTTATCTTCATCGTTGACCACAAGCATGAGCATCTGCTTGGGAATTTCGTCGTACTGCACATCGCCGACCATGATGCCTTTCTGCTTGCCCCGGCCCACCACATCCAGCTTGGTGACCGCGGGAAACCCGGCGGACATGAGCTCGGAAAGCACTTCAGTGGTTTTTTCGGGGCGAATGATGGTGCGGATCATCTGCATGTGTGTTCTCCCTTGTCTTGCGTCGCCTGAAGCAGCAGAGCTGTTCCGGCAGTTGGGGAAGCCGTCCCTGTTGTTCAGGCGCGGTCTGTTTGCGTTGCGCCATTTCTGAGGGACGGTTGCCTGTGGAATGCGTGGTTCCGTCGCACAATTTCTTTCGCAAAATCTCTATGCGTCCAGGATGCCGTGTTCCATCAGCAGTTCTTCAAGCCTTTCCTGGCTCAGAGGCTTGGGAATGACGAACATGTCGTTGCCGTCGATCTTTTGGGCCAGGGTGCGGTATTCGTCGGCCTGTCCGCAGGAGGGATCAAACTCGATGACCGTCTGCTTGTTGATTTCAGCCCTTTGCACCATGTTGTCGCGCGGGACGAAGTGGATCATCTGGCTGCCGATTTCCTTGGCAACGGCGGCCACAAGCTCGGCCTCGCCGTCAACCTTGCGGCTGTTGCAGATGATGCCGCCAAGGCGCACGCCGCCGGTATTGGCGTATTTTTTTACACCCTTGCAGATGTTGTTGGCGGCGTAGAGCGCCATCATTTCGCCAGAAGCCACGATGTAGATTTCCTGGGCCTTGCCTTCACGGATGGGCATGGCAAAGCCGCCGCAGACAACGTCGCCGAGGACGTCGTAGAACACGTAGTCAAGGTCCTCGGTGTACGCGCCGAGGCGTTCCAGAAGGCCGATGGAAGTGATGATGCCGCGCCCGGCGCAGCCCACGCCCGGTTCTGGGCCGCCGGATTCCACGCAGCGGATGCCCTTGAAGCCTTCTTTGAGCACCAGATCAAGGTCGATGTCCTCGCCTTCCTCACGCAGTGTGTCGAGCACGCTCTGCTGGGCAAGGCCGCCGAGGATGAGACGGGTCGAGTCCGCCTTGGGGTCACAGCCCACGATCATGATGTGCTTGCCCATTTCGCCGAGACCGGCATTGAGGTTCTGTGTGGTGGTGGACTTGCCGATGCCGCCCTTGCCGTAAATTGCTACCTGGCGCATGAGATCCCCTCTTGCTTTGATGGTTGCGCGCCTATGCGCTTGTCACGCTTTGTGCAGAAAGTGTGCCCTTCACATAAGATGTTTATTTACTTTGTATTATTTATAATGGTGGAGGGTGTGCGGTACCAATTTGTGCTATGCGGGCTGTGTGCTCCACGGGGAGGATAATTTTGTCAATAAGCTGCATTTATTTGCTTAAAAGGCAAAAAATGAACCTGCTCGGGCTGTAACGGTACATTTTTGTATGCAGAGGGCTGAAAGGGGCGGGTAAGGCGCGGCATGCGGGCCTGTGCGCCGGGTACGCGGGAGGCCGCACGCCCCCCGGATTGGGCATGCGGATTCTTTTTGACGTCAGGTCGGCCTGTGGATATATTTCAGGCGAACAAGGAGACCAGCCTTCGGGTCGGCTCCGGCTGGCCGCAAGGGCCATGCTGCAATTCCGAGATGTCGCTGTACCTATGGAGTCTTTCGGCTCCACCTCCCCCCAGGTTTCAGTCAGGCAACGGCAGGCGGGTATGCCTGTTGCCGTGCGTCGCATGCTCCGCCAGTCGGCGGCCATGCCGTTTCCGCCTTTTGTGCGGATATCGCCCGTACCGGGAATTCCGGTTCAATCCTGGAAGCGAGGCCACCGTGCAGTGCGATGCGTCACCCTCCCTGTTATTTATGAATGCGGGGCAATGTCTCGATACCCTTGACCGGGTGCTGACGGCCCTTTCGCCCGGCCATTCCTTTCAAGAATCCTTGCAGGAACTTCTGGCGGCCCTTGCTGAAGACATGCATTTCGACAGGCCGCACATCGTGGTGCAGGATCCTGACAGCGGCGAGTTGCGGCTGTCTTTGTCCTACGATCAGGCCGACGCGCCGGAGGCGGCCTATGCGCCGGGGTCGGGCATCACGGGGCAGGTCTTTGCCGAGGGGCGTCCCATTATTGTGTCCTGTATGCGCGGGCGGGCGGATTTCAAGAACCGTCTGTTCGGCCGCAGTGAAGAAGAAATGGCCCGCCTGGCCTTTATCTGCGTGCCTGTGCATGTGGAAAACGGCGACAAGTCCGAGGTGGTGGGCATTCTCAGCGCCGATACGCCCACAGCGCCCCAGGACGAACTGGACCTGCGCCGCCATTTTTTACAGACCGTGGCCACGCTGGTGGGCAGGCAGGTGGCCTGGCTGCAGGAAGAGCTGAGCAGAAGGCACGCCTGCATACTGGCTGACGAACCCGTGGCCAGCGGGCTGCCATCCTCCATCATCGCGCGGTCCAAAAGCATGCATCATGTATTGCGACGTCTGACGCAGGCCGGGGCGGGCAAGGCCACGGTGCTGCTGCGGGGCGAGTCGGGCGTGGGCAAGGAGCTTATGGCGCAGGCCCTGCACGCGGCCAGCCCCCGGCGTAATAATCCGTTGGTGATGCTCAACTGCGCGGCCCTGCCCTCAGAGCTTATCGAGGGCGAGCTGTTCGGCTGGCGCAAGGGGGCCTTTACCGGGGCCGTGCAGAACAGGGCGGGCCTGTTCCGTCAGGCGGATGGGGGCACGCTTTTTCTGGATGAAGTGGGCGATCTGTCGGCCATAGCCCAGGCCAAGGTGCTGCGGGCCCTGCAGGAGGGCGAGATTCAGCCTCTGGGCGATGAGCGGCGAATCAAGGTCGACGTGCGTCTGGTCTGCGCCACCAACCGCCCGCTGGAAGAACTGGTGGAGCAGGGGCTGTTTCGTGAAGACCTGTACTACCGCATCAATGTTTTTCCCGTGTTCATTCCGCCTCTGAGGGAGCGGCCGGAAGACATACTGCCTATGGTTGAGCACTTTATAGAGATGTTCAGCAAGGAATACGGGAGGCCTGTGCGGCGCGTCTCAACCCCGGCCATTGATATCCTGCTTGCCTACCACTGGCCCGGCAACGTGCGCGAGCTGCGCAACGTGCTGGAAAGGGCGGTGCTTATCTGCGACGACGCCGTGCTGCGCTCGCACCATTTGCCGGGCATGCTCCAGGGTGAAAAGAGCGGCACGCCCATCTGGACGACGGGCGCTCTGGGCCTGACGGAAACCGTGGCCAATGTGGAGCGTGAACTCATTGTCAGCGCTCTGGCCAAGGCCGGAGGCAACATACACCAGGCCGCGCGAGATTTGAATATAACATATCGTATTATTTATTATAAAATGAAAAAATACGATATTGATTTCAAAAAATATCTGCCCTCGAGCGTAATGGGTTCAAGAACGGTAGTGATGACGCCAGGATCAGAGGCGCGCGGCGCTTCGTAGCGGCAGGGCGGATTATTGCCGGATGGCTGTTTTACAGGCATGGCGCCGGAAAAACCTTAAAGCAGGTAACGCTTGAAATACTCGCATACGGCTGAAAAGCCTGCCTGCTCACGTTTCGAGGCTGGGATTTTTCTGAAAATCCTTGCAGGGCAGTTAACCCGTTTCCTACGTTGACTGCTCTGGGGCAATATTCCCGTCCGCAGGCGCGCGGCCGGATTCATTCGCAAAGGGGCATGTTGGCATAGAGAAGCCAGCATGCCCCTTTGTGTTGACACTCTTCGTGCAGCGTCTATTCTCTTGGTGTCCGCTCTCTTTTGATGCCTGCATGGGTTGTCTGCTCGCCTCTGGTTGCGAGCGGGGGCGGCAAACTGCTCCGGGTCAGGAAAGATATGAAAACCGTGGCAGTGCCGATTTGCGGCAAGCAAGGGCCATGAAAAAAGGGGGCTGCATGAAATTCAGTAATATCAATCTACTGGACGAACTTGCCCGGCCGGAGCTGGCCCCCCTGCTGTCTGCTTTTCATGAAAAACGCTATGCCCGGCAGGCCATTATTTTCGCCCCCCAATATGATGACGACCTTGCGGAGCAGGAGCAGGAGAAACAGCAGAAGGGCAATTTTGTCTTCATAGTCAAATCCGGCCTGGTGCGCATCTATCTTTCCTATGGCGACCGGGAGTTCACCATTGCCTTTCTCAAGCCCGGCGACCTCTATGTGAGCCACTCAAACGCCTTTGTGCAGGTGCTGGAAGACGCCGTTCTTCTGTTGCTTGATACGCCGACGTTCAACCGGTGTATGATGACCATACCCGAGTTTACCGTACCTATTGTGCGGGTGCTGGGCGGCATGCTGAAAAGCTGTTTCAGCATTATCGACGGCCTTGCCCTGCGTGACGTGACCGTGCGGTTGGCACGGCTGCTCATCGACCTTGCCCACGAAAATGAAGGCAACTCGCAGGAGCGGCTTATCCGGCTGCCCCTCTCCGGCGAAATGCTGGCGCAGACGCTCGGCACGTCACGCCAGACCATCTCCACCCTGCTTACCGACTTTACCCGTCTGGGCATCCTGCAAAAAGAGCAGCGCGGCCTGTACCGCATTCTGGACGAAGACCGTTTGCGCGAACTGCTGCATTAGGGAAGCGCTGGTTTATTCCGTTTGGCGGTGTTGCTCCACTTTTTTGAAACAGTCGAGGATGCAAGAGTCGAGGACGGAAGAGTCCACTCCTGCTTCAAAAAAAGATCGCGCCTTGCCAAACGAAACAACTGCGCGTTTCCAAGAGGCTCTTTAATCAGTGCTTCCTTGAACCTTTCTGACCCTGAACGTATCAGCCTGACAGCGGCCCGCAGTCCCGCGCAACCGCCATAAACCCGCGTATATATTGCCGCCTGGTTTTCTACCGCGCAGCCCTGCGTCAGCCAGATCATTTTTTGTCATTGATGCGGCGTGACGGCCCCTTGAAAAGGATTGCTCCCTTTGTCGGGTAGCTGACAGACGAATTCCTTGCGGAATGCTATGTTGGTATCAAAGGCATGCATCTGCGTGCCCTGCCTGAGGGCAGCAACACTCAGCGCGAGCGAGGGCATTATGAACGACAAGCTGTTAGACATTAACGAAATGTCCATTTGGGATGACGCCAAACGTATGCTGGAAAAGGCGCGCAAAGACGGCGTCGAAACCGCATGGGACAGGCTGGCGCAGCAGACGCCGCACTGCCGTTTTTGCGAACTCGGCACAACCTGCCGTAACTGCGTCATGGGGCCGTGCCGCATCAGCGCCAAGGCCGAACCCGGCGGCAAACTTTCACGCGGGGTGTGCGGGGCAGATGCGGATGTCATTGTGGCGCGCAACTTCGGGCGCTTTATTGCCGGGGGTTCTGCCGGGCATTCCGATCACGGGCGGGACGTTATTGAAACCCTTGAGGCTGTGGTGGAAGGCAAGGCCGCAGACTATCAGATCCGTGATGCGGCCAAACTGCTGCGCATCGCGGCGGAACTGGGCATAGCCGTTGAAGGCCGCGCCATGAACGACGTGGCCGCCGATGTGGTGGACGCCTGTTACAGTGACTTCGGCAGCAGACGCAAAGCAGTGAACTTTGTGTCGCGTGTTCCTGCCAAGCGCAAGGAAATCTGGAAGAAGCTGAATATTATGCCGCGCGGCGTTGACCGTGAAATTGCCGAAATGATGCACCGCACCCATATGGGCTGCGACAACGACGCTCCCAACACACTGCTGCACGCCGCCCGTTGCGCCTTGTCCGACGGCTGGGCCGGGTCAATGATCGCCACCGAGCTGTGCGACATCCTTTTCGGCACTCCCACCCCACGCAAATCCACAGTGAACCTGGGCGTCATTAAAAAGGAAACCGTCAACATTCTGGTACACGGGCACAATCCTGTTGTTTCCGAAATGATACTTATGGCCGCCCGTGAGCCGGAAATGGTCGAACGCGCCAAAAAGGCCGGAGCCCAGGGCATCACCGTGGCCGGGCTGTGCTGTACGGGCAATGAACTGCTCATGCGCCAGGGCATTCCTATGGCGGGCAACCACCTGATGACCGAACTGGCCATTGTGACCGGCGCGGTGGAAGCCGTAGTGGTGGACTACCAGTGCATCATGCCAAGCCTTGTGCAGATTTCGGCCTGTTACCACACCCGCTTCATTGATACTGCCGCCAAGGCCCGCTTTACCGGGGCCATTCACATGAATTTTACGCCAGAAAACGCGCGCGAAGAGGCGCACAAAATCCTGCACATGGCCATTGACGCCTTTGTCGAGCGCGATCCCGGCCGGGTGGACATTCCCGTTGAGCCGGTGGACATCATGACCGGATTTTCCAACGAGGCCATTCTTGAAGCCTTGGGCGGTTCGCTCGAGCCTCTGCTGGACGCCGTCAAGGGGGGAACAGTGCGCGGCTTTGCGGCGGTGGTGGGCTGCAACAATCCCAAGATCAAGCAGGATTCGTCCAATGTGGGCATCATCAAGGAGCTCATCAAGAACGATATCATGGTGCTTGTTACGGGCTGCGTGACGACGGCGGCGGGCAAGGCCGGGCTGCTGATGCCCGAGGGGGCCGAAATGGCCGGTCCGGGGCTGCGCAGTCTGTGCGGCGCGCTGGGCATACCGCCAGTGCTGCATATGGGCAGCTGCGTGGACAACGCCCGTATCATGCAGTTGTGCGCGCTGATCGCCAACAGCCTTGGCGTGGATATTTCTGATCTGCCTGTGGTTGCTTCCGCGCCGGAATGGTACTCGGAAAAGGCCGCGGCCATTGGCATGTATGCCGTGGCCAGCGGCGTATACACGCACCTGGGCCTGCCGCCCAATATTCTGGGCTCGCAGTTGGTGACGGATATAGCCCTGAACGGTCTGGAAGGTCTGGTGGGCGCATCCTTTGTGGTGGAGCCAGACCCGGTGAAGGCGGCAGAGCTGCTGAACAAGCGCATCACAAGCAAGCGTCTGGCGCTTGGCCTGAACGCGTAAGACGCTGCAATCCGGCATTCCGCCGTGGCGGCGGAGGCGGCGAACTTTCGCCGCCACGGTCAGAATGTCTGTTTACGATGCGCCCGGGTTCTTTCACGCCAAACTGTTTCAGGAGTTGTTATGAAGATTGCTGTTTCCGGCAAGGGGGGCGTGGGCAAAACCACCATGACGGCCTGGCTTGGCGACTACCTCGCACGCCAGGGGCATAACGTGTGGCTGGTGGATGCGGACACGGCTTTGTCCCTTGGTCAGGCCTGCGGGCTGGACATGGCTGCAATGCCCATTGCCCTGAGCCAGCGGCCCGAGCTTGTGCAGGAACGCATACGGCCAGCGGGGCAGGGCGGCATGATGATGCTGAACCCGCATGTCAGTGATTTGCCTGAAATACTTTCCGCCCCCTTGAAGGTCTGCGGGCCGCCGCTGGGCGAGAGACCCGTGGGCGAAAAACGCCTGCTGGTTATGGGGGCGCTTACCTCGGCCAATGGAGGCTGCGCCTGTGAAGCCAGCGCCTTGCTCAAGGCCTTGCTGGCGCATCTGGTGCTTGAGCGCAACGACTGGGTTCTGGTGGATATGGAAGCCGGGGTAGAGCACCTTGGTCGCGGCACGGTGGCGCATGTGGATCACCTGCTTGTGGTTTCGGAGCCGAGCATGCGTTCGCTGCAAACAGCGGGGCAAGTGTCGCGCATGGCTGCGGATCTTGGGCTGAACAGGCAGACGCTGATTCTTAACCGGGCCAGCGCCGAACAGGCCGCCAATCTTCCCGCTCTGGACCATTTGCCGGGCCGTTGTGTGCCCCTGCCCGTGATTGATCAGTTGAGCGAAAAGCAGCTGCATTCAGCCACTGTGCTGGGCCTGGATCAGGCCGCGCAGGACAAGCTGGATGCCTTTATGGAAAGCCTGCTGCGCGAGTTTGAGCAGTAGTACAATGGGGTAGCAGCACAATGGGGTAACGGCGCTGCCTCGCTGCTGACGGATGCACGTATAGATTTTTATCACTACGGCCGAGAGATACGTTCTGGACGATAAAGGGAGGCAATAGCCTCCCTTTATCGTATTACCTGCAATGCAATGTCACCACGCAGGACAGCACAACCTGCAAATTTAGGAAAGCACTGATTAAAGAGCTATTGGAAACGCGCAGTTGTTTCGTTTGGCAAGGCGCGATCATTTTTTGAAGCAGGAGTGGACTCTTCCGTCCTCGACTGTTTCAAAAAAAGTGAAGCAACGCCGCCAAACGGAATAAATCAGCGTTTTCCTAGCCGCTCACCGTGAATGCCAGCATCATGCCGGTGTCTTCATGCTCAAGCAAATGGCAGTGGGCCATGTAGGCGTGTTCCTTGGGGGCAAGGTGGTCAAAGCGCACCAGCACCTCGCTCACCTTGCCCTCAACGCGGACGACATCCTTGAATCCGCTGCGGTGCTTTTGCGGCGGCGCTCCATCTTCTGACAAAATGCGGAACTGCGTGCCGTGAATATGGAAGGGATGCAGCATCATGTCGCCGACGCCAGAGATAATCCAGCGTTCGTACTGGCCCTTTTTGGCGTCAAACATGGGCTTGTTCATCATGAAGGCCTGACCGTTGATGTAATTGCTGCGCCAGAGGTCAAAGGGGCCGGAGGCTTGCTGTGATGCGCCCATATTCATAGCGCCATGGTTCATCCCCTGATTGGGCATGTCGGACATGCCGTGGCCCATGCCGGCATCCTGGCCTTGCCCCATGCTGTGTCCCATACCGCCATTCATGCCGTGATTCATGCCCTGATCCATACTTTGGGCCGTGTTGTGTCCCATGCCCTGCCCGGAGGCGGGCATGTTCATTGATCCGTGCCCCGCATGCGGATCAGAGGCAGCCATTGCTCCGCCGTGCATGTCCATGCTCATTCCGGCCATTGCCGCGTGACCGTACCGCTGCATCAACTGCTCCATACCCCGCTGGTCGAGTCTGGGGTCCATAGAGAGTTTCAGCGTTCTGACGGGCAGGCCTTCAAGTCCCGGCAAGGGCGGCAGCGCGGCAAGCTGGTCTGGCATCGCTGCATGGCCTTTGTTTTCAGTAGGTTGTATGCGCAGCACGGGCAGGGAGCGGTCAAATGGCGGCAGGGTCATGCCCATTTGCCTGACTGGCAGGGTTACAAGGTCAAAGGCTTTGCCGTCGCGCAGGTCAACAAGCACTTCGAAACGTTCGGCCATGAGGATAGGCAGTTCCGTGAGTTTTACAGGTTCTGCAAGAAAACCTCCGTCGCTGGCAATGACGTACAGGGGGCGGCCATCGCTGGCGGCCAGCCGCATGGATCGGGCGTTGCTGCCGTTGAGCAGTCGCAGGCGCAGCCAGCCGCGTGGGGCGGCGTGTTGCGGGTACAGGCTGCCGTTGGTCAGCATAAGATCGCCAAACCAGCCAATGGCGGCGTTGATGTCGTCCATTGTGTAGTCGATCTGCCCGGTGGCGTTCAGGCGCTTGTCCTGAAGGATTACCGGAATGTCGTCCACGCCCCAGGTTTTAGGCAGGGGCAGACGTTGGCTTTCTTCGTCGTTGATGAGGACCAGTCCCGCAAGGCCCATAGCCACCTGGCGGCCCGTTTTGGCGTGCGGATGCGGATGGAACCAGCACGTCGCTGCGGGCTGGTCGATGACAAGTTCCGGTTTCCATAGTGCGCCGGGGGCAATGGAGGTCTGCGGCCCGCCATCGACCATGCCGGGAATTTTGAGCCCATGCCAGTGTACGACGGTGTCTTCGTTCAGGGCATTCTCCACTTCCATCTGTACTTTCTGTCCGCGCTGGAGGGACAGGGCCGGGCCTAGCAAGGGGCCGTTATAGCCCCAGGTGGTTGTGGGGTGATGACCCCATTGGCTTTGCCCTTGTTGTATTTTCAAACGGATACGGCCACTGGCGTCTGGCTTGAGCAGGGGTGGAATGGGCAATGAGGGTTGGGGGGCGGCAAAAGCGCTGGGGCCGAAGGGCAGCATGCTGCCGACGCCCAATATGCTGAGGAGTTTGATAAGATCGCGGCGCGTCATAATCTGCCTCCTGGCTGATATGTGTTTTTTGGAAAAAGGAGCCTCTTTATGATGGGATTAGGCGTGAATGCTTGTCGCACCGTTGTGGCGCGGCAATGCTTATGAATACGTTAGCACCAAGGGGTCGGCAATGCTACACGGAGAAAATGGCTTTGATGGAGGCAGGCAAATTAAAAGCTGATAGTGATACTGCTGATAATGTCGGGCGTGTAACTCTTCCCTTTATGGCGCAAAGCCGGGCTGAAATTTTACGCATGTCGTTGAAGAATTATTCACGCGCCATCGCACGCTGTCGGATAAACGTATAGTTGTGTCGAAAGAATCAACGGGCACTCGCATCAGTTTTGCCATTGGTTAATGCGTGTGGGGGGGAGCCCCACAAGGCATTTCAGACGTGTGAGCGTACAGGGGGTGTCGTACGAAGGCTTGCTGCACAGGCGCAACTGCGGATTGTACCCGGGCGAGTGTTGTGACCAGGGGGGCGCGGAGCATTCTTGTCTCTGCAACCTCTGCTTCAGATCAGAAAACTCTTTGCGCACTGCTGGAATACGCCAAGAGTTTTAGGGGGTGGGGACGTGGGGGAGGGACCCTTTTGCAAAAGGGTCCCTCCCCCACAAGGGTTTCAAAGGTACTCCGCTCTAATACGCAGCGGCGAGGCCGTCGCCACGGGGGTCGGTCGCCCCCTGGAGCACGCCGCTGGTCTGATCCACAAGAATGGCCCCGGCATGCCCCATAGTATCGGTGTAGTCCTCGACCGAGCGCACAGGATGCCCGCGACGCTGCAGTTCATCCACGACATTTTGGGGGATTCGCCCTTCGAGCTTGAGGTCATTGGAAGCAGCGCCCCAGGTGCGGCCATAGAGCCAGCGAGGCGCGGAGATGGCCTCTTGCGGCGTCATGCCAAAATCAACCACGCGCGTGACAATGGCGGCCTGGGTCTGGGGTTGGCCTTCGCCGCCCATTGTGCCGTATACCAGAAAAGGTTTGCCGTCTTTGAGCAGCATGGCGGGGTTGAGCGTATGGAACGTACGCTTGCGGGGCTCAAGATGGTTAACATGGCTTGGGTCAAGCGAAAAGAAGCTGCCCCGGTTCTGCAGCAGCACGCCTGTGCCGCCCGCAACGATGCCCGAGCCGAAGTCGTGATAGATGCTCTGGATCAGTGAAACGGCATTGCCTTCAGAGTCCACGACGCCAAGCCAGATGGTGTCGCCCTTGGGGTCAAGGGGAGTCACCTTTTCAGCCGCCTTGTCCATGCGTATGCGTGCGGCCTGCTCTTTGCCATGCTGCGCAGAAAGCAGATAATCCAGAGGGATTTTTACAAAGTCGGGGTCAGAAAGGTATTTGTCGCGGTCGGCAAAGGCTTCTTTTGTGGCTTCAATCAGGGCATGGTAATAGTCTGCCGTGCCTTCGCCCATGGCCTTGATGTCGAAATTGTTAAGGACGTTCAGGATTTCCAGCGAAGCCATGCCCTGGGTGTTGGGGGGAAAGTTCGCCGCCTTGTAGCCCCGGTAGTCGGCGTAGATGGGCTTTACCCAGTCCGCCTTATGCGCCGCAAAGTCGCTGAGCGTCAGCAGGCCGCCGTTGGCCTGCAAATCGGCCACAATACGCTTGGCAATGTCGCCTGTATAAAATTCCTTGGAGCCTTTATCGGCAAGTTGGCGCAGTGTGGCTGCCAGTTCTGGCAGGCGCATGACCTGACCCACTGTGTACGGGCTGCCGTCAGGGTGCAGATAGGTTTTGCGGAAGGCGTCAAACCGTTGCAGGTTGCGGAATTCAGAGTCTGCAGGGTTGGTGTTGATCTTGCTCCAGAAAGCCAGCGAGGTGCTGACAGGAAAGCCCTTGTCGGCATAGTCGATGGCCGAGGCCAGCAGGTCTTTCCAGCGCAGGGGGCTCTTCATGCCGTCCTTGCTGAACTCGTACGCCGCTCCCCAGCCCGAGACGACGCCCGGAACAGTATTGGCCGCCAGATAGCCGCGCGAAGGTATTTTGGAGACGCCCCTGGATTTGTAAAAATCTATGGTGGCTTTTTCGCCAGAGCGCCCACTGGCGTTCAGGGCCTTCAATTCGCCGGTTTTGGCATTGTAGATCAACCAGAAGTTGTCGCCGCCCAGTGTGCACATCTGCGGATACACCACCGCCAGAGTGGAGGCCGTGGCAATGGCCGCGTCCACGGCGGTTCCGCCTTTGCGCAGAATCTCAAGCCCGGCCTGCGAGGCAAGGTAGTTGGGCGAGGTGACAATGCCCCGTGTGCTTAAGGGGTTCGTGGCGGCAGAGATGGTTGCCGTATACTGGGGCGCGTCTTGCGCCGGGCTTGCCGTGGTGGGCACGAGCAGGCCACAGGCCACCATGACCGGCAATGTCTTGCGTTTTGCCAGAGACAGAAAACTCATGAACATCAGGTACTCCTTATTGAACGGGATGTTTATGACGTATAACTGCCTCGAACAATTGCATTACTTGTTCCACTTTAAATAGTGTTTTATATTAACGTGTTGAATAGTTTTAATGCTGTCACGTAATACATTATTGTTTTACGCCTTCACCAACAAAACATTTTTGTTACAAGTTTTCCTGTTCCGTAGTGGAGGCGCTCATGCGCGACTGTACTGCTATTTGGGGCTTTGTAAGCAAGCCACGTTAGCGACAATGGACGTGACTTCTCATTGCCCGCCCCTGCCCAGAATGTCTTCTTCAGGGTATCGCCGGCCGTTTTCTGCGTGAACGCAATGTTGTAAAAGCCTTTTTCTGCTAATCATAAAATGCCCCCATCGGGGACAACGTTCAGCCGGGCTGGCCTTTATACCGTTGTCTGCTCCGATGGGGGCATATCAGGGCTTGACCCGATCGCGGCCTTTTCTCTTTTAAGGCGTCGCAATCAGGCAGCTGGTCAGGATTTTTTTAGATTTTCCACCAGATCCATAAGGCTCTGCGTCTGCTGGCGTAGCGCATCAAGCTCATGCAGGGCCACTTTCATAGATTCTGAAGTATTGTGGGTCAGATAGTTCACATCGTTAATGGACTTGCTGATCTCGTCACTTACGGTTGACTGCTGCTCACTGGCTGTGGCGATGGCGCGCACCTCGTCAGCAGTTTTATCCACCATGCCCACGATCTCTTGCAGCGCCTGACCGGATTTATTGGAATAATCCGTGGCTACAGAGATATTGTTCACGGCGTCATCAACCTGCTGAATGCTTTGCGCCGCACTGGACTGGATAGCCCGGATGGCCTCGCCCACATCCGTGGTGGATGTCATAGTTTTTTCCGCCAGCTTGCGAACCTCGTCAGCCACAACGGCAAATCCCCGGCCAGCGTCGCCAGCGCGGGCAGCTTCAATGGCTGCATTAAGGGCCAGCAGGTTTGTCTGGTCGGCAATATCGGAAATGACGTTCATGATGCGGCTGATGGCCCTTGCATGTTCGTCAAGCTGGGTCATGCCGCCCTTGAGGCCCAGCGATTGCTGCTGCACCTGCTGGATGCTGGATACGGCCTGAGAAACCACGCCGGAGCCAGATTCCGCCAGCTTGCGCGCCGCATCTGAAATATCCGCAGCGCCGCTCGCATTGGTGGCGACCGCAAGCACTGTGGAGTTCATTTCTTCCATGGCTGAAGCTATTTCGGCCAGCTTGGACACAGCGCGGTTCAGAGCGAGATCAGTATTTTCCACCTGCTCGCCAATGTCTGAAACCGAATCGCTGAGCTTGGCGGCAACTTCTTCAATATGCGCCGCCGCGCTTGACATGCCATCACATCTGGCTTGCTCCGCCTTTGCCTTGGCCAACTCTGCCTCCTGCATTGCCTTTCTACAGGCTTCACCGCTCTTTTCGGCTTCTCGGGCCTTTTCAGTGGTTTCCAACACCAGTGTGCGCAAGTTTTTTTCCATACCGCGCAAGGCATCGGCCAGCATGCCCATATCATCCGAACCGCGCACCGTCAGCGCGCTATCCTGTTTGCCATCGGCCACATCAAGGGCATACCTGGTTATTTTTCGTACCGGCGCGCTCACACGCAAGCCGACAAAGACCGAAATGCCCAACTGCACCAGCAGCAAAGCGGCGGCCACACTGATGGCCGTAAACATCGCCTCGTTTTCAAGTTTTTTCAGTTCGCTGATGGGCGCTCCGGTAGACCACATGCCAACAATTTTTCCATCGGCAGCCTTCACCGGCCAATACGCTGACTGATACGGGACACCAAGAATGCTGTCATGCACAAAAACCGTTTCGCCACGCTCGAGCACTGCGTCAATAATGTTCGGGGCATCAAGCTTTGTACCCACGGCGCGTTTGTTCTCAAAAAGAATGGTTGTCATGACGCGCGTATCACCCTTGAAAATGGTGACTGCGGCCCCGGCAAGCTGACTGAGCCAGTCCAGATAGACAGGGGTGGTGAGCGATACGCCGATGGATATGGTTCCCACCAGCCGCCCTTCGTAAAGAACCGGCTGTGATGCGCGCAACGTGAAGGGATTGAGCGGGCCTGTCACCACAGCCTGTGCAGGCACACCCATCATGGCTTTGGCGACGGTTTCCTGCTTGGCGATGCTGTCGCCGTATTTGTCCTTGGCATGCCCCCGCGCAATAACGATACCCTGGGCATCCGTCACAGACATAAAGTCTGAGTTGGCCATCTTCATGGCTTTTTCAGAAAGGGTAAACACTTCATCATGATCACTGGAGGCCATCGCGCGGGCCAGGCGCTCGTTATCGGCAATAAAGGCGGCACTTTGAGCAAACCGCTGGATGGTCATTTCATTGGCGGAGTGAACAATATTCTGCATGCGGTGTATGCTGTTGCGCATTTCTTCATGTATCGGCTTCTTCATGTAATAGATGGATACAAACAAAACAATGGCGCAACAGGTAATGAGAGCTGAAAACAGGGATCCGACATATTTGTGGGTAAGGCTCAAACGCATCTGCCACTCCTCATGCTTGCGGCATATTGAAATTATGTCATTGCCTCAATAAAAACACGCTGGAGATACATGCAGCAGAATAGAATTGTTACAAAGGCGACTCCTTAGTAAAGTCTGTGTGTGAAAAAATTGCAACCATGCAATAATACAGACGAAATTTGCCAGAATCAAGAATTGCTCTAATGCGGGGCGTTTTTAAACATCGCATTATTGGGGAGGGATAATTATTTAGGGAAGACTATAAAATGCATTATAGCCGGAGTCAAAAGGATAGATAAAAAATCGAATAAAAATATGTCATCTCAGCGCAATGCCGAAAAACAACGGTACGCGGCAATGGCCTGCATGTCCCACCGAGAAGATAGGAAAGCCGATCACGCCTGCATGACAAGCTTCATCTGTCGGGGGTGTGGGGCTTTTTACATCTGCGGCTGTGGCGGTGGCTGACCTGCCCCCAAAAAACTGGTCCGCCTAAAAAGTTAGTATAAGGTGGAGCCATGGAGGGCATCAAATGGGTCGCAAAGCATTTACTCCAGAGCAAATCATTTTCAAGCTTCGCGAGGTTGAAGTTCTTGTGGGACAAGGCGAAAGTATTGCCCTGGCTTGCCGCAAAATTGCTGTAACCGAGCA
>NZ_MJUZ01000013.1 GCF_002237645.1 Desulfovibrio sp. MES5 | reverse complement strand
TTCCCTGGCAAGGTGTGCATAGCCCATACGCCCCTCAATCTTTGGTTGGATGGAGAGGCTAAAGGGCTATACCACCTTGCCTTTTCATTCAACTTTGAGGGTGTTGCACTTGCAAGTTGAATCCGCCACCTTTAATTTCGAGTATACTCTCAAGGAAGAGCCGAACAGCAAGACAGACCAACTGGCGCAAGGCGAGCAGGTCACCGACGGCATCGTCATATCGGTTAATGACGGTATGGGGCATATGGTCAATCAGCCCATCAACGTGGTCATCACGGGCAGCAATGACGCGCCGGATATCACGCATGTGACCAGCACGCTGACCCTCAAGGAAGGTGGCGTGTACGCCGACGGCAAGCCCGTGAGCGATACTCCTCTCAATGCTGATGAAAATAATGCTGTTGCCGGAACCGCCACTCTGTCCGGCCTTATTACGGCCCATGACCCGGACCACGGCGCGCAACTCTACTTCGGCCTTACGGATGCCAACGGCAACCTGCTGGACATGTCCAACGTCAATGCCGACGGCAGTCTCAAGGGCGTTTTTGTCATCGGCACGGTGAACAATCCCGACAACAGCACGTCTGACGTCACGGTGACGGGAATCAGCGAGCACGACGGCAAGATCACCATCAATACCGATTACGGCGACCTTGTGCTGGAAAAGACCGGCGAAGAGAGCGCCACCTATACCTTTACCCTGACCAATACCACGGGCGAAGGCGCAACAAACAAGCTGGCCGAAGGCCAGACCGTGAAACTCAGTTTTGAACCCTACGTGCGTGACGAACACGGCGCTGTGGACAGCAACGTGAGCACCCTGCGCGACGGTACGGTTTTAGGCAACACCATCAATGTCGTCATTGAGGGTACCAACGACGCGCCTGTCATCGCCCAGGATTTCTGGGCCCCGTCTGATCCGTCCGATGCGGACAATATCACCCATTCCGTCACCGTGCGCGAAGCCGTTGACATCACTGCCCACAACACCGTCATAGGTACCTTTGTGGCCTCTGATGTGGACAATGGCGACCATCTGGCCTACGGCCTGGTGCGCAACGACGGTTCCGGCGATCTTGTTATGCATGACACGGTCTATGTGGTGCTGAACAGTGACGGCAAGACCTTCACCACCACGGCCGAGGTTCCCACAGACGCCACGAAGAACAATTATGTGGGCGAATTTCACCTGACTTTTGACGCCGCAACCCCGGCCAAGGGCGCGAACTACGAATTCACGCTGTATAACGAGTCGCCCGCCGTGCAAGGCATGCAGAACGGCGACAGCCAGGACGTGTCTGTGGTGCTGACCGCGCGCGACAGTTTTGGGGCCTATGTGCAAGAGAACATCAGCGTCACCGTCAAGGGGGCCAATGACACGCCCGTCATCACCACGGCTCCCCTGCTGACCGACCTGCATGTGGTGGAAGCGGGCGTCAGAACTGCGGGAGGCGAGCCCAATGCCGCTTTTGCCGGTACGCCCGAGGATGTTGACCCGAAGCACAGCTTCACCGTGACGGACGTGGACAACAGCGACACGCAGAGCGTCAGCATCACCGTGACTGACAGTCACGGCAACCCCGTCTCCCTGCCAGTCACGAATGACGGCCAGGGCAACTATACCGTGACCACGCCCGAGGGCACATTTACCCTGAAGGCGGGCGCGCCCGTTGCCGGCGATTCCGGCAGCAGCCAGACCTATACCTATTCCTACGCCATTGACAATGCCGCTGCCAACAGCCTCAGTGAGGATGAAAGCCGCAGCTATATCTTCACGGTCACCATCACGGATAGCCAGAGCGCAGTTGTCAGTCAGGCCATCAGTCTGACCATCACGGGGGCCAACGACCTGCCCGTGCTGACCATCACCCCTGCCGACAGCGGCCATCTGACGGAAGACGCGGCCACCCGCACATCCACGGGCACCTGGGCCGTGGCTGATCCCGACCACGACGGCAACAGCCAGACCATCTCTGTCTCTGGCATGGGCAAGGACGCCAGCGGCTTAATGGATACAAACGCCCAGACGGGCGATCCAGTGAAGGTTGCAACGGACTACGGCACCCTGACCCTGAACTCCGACGGCACCTATATCTATGCGCTGGACAACAGCAAGCCCGCCGTGCAGGCCTTGGGGGCCAGCCAGAGCCATACGGAAACCTTCACTGTCACCACCACGGACGCTCACGGAGCACACGACAGCCAAACCATCACCGTTGTCATCCAGGGCATCAACGATGATCCTGTTATTGGCAACAGTTCGACCACATCCGTCTCCGTTGAGGAGGCAGGCGTGCAGGGCAGCCATAACAGTGCGCTTCCCAATGCGCCCTATGCCGGTACGCCCAGTGCCACGGGCCTGATTGTGGCCACAGACGTGGACGGTGATGATGCAGGGTTGTTGAAATTCAGCGTGGCAAATGGCCAAGGCACATACGGTACCCTGACCATTGACGAGACGACGGGCCAGTATACATATGTACTGGACAATACCAAGGCCGACAGCCTCAATGAAGGGCAGAAGGTTAAGGAAACCTTCACCGTGATGGTCAAGGATGGCCACGGCGGCTCGGCCTCGCAGGAAATCACCGTGAACATCACGGGCGCCAACGACAAGCCCACGCTCTCCCTTTCAGCGCCCAGCGCCTCCACACTTCGGGAAGACAGTGGCGCGTATACCTCTACCGGCACTTTCACCGTGGAGGACCATGACGTTGACGGCGCATTCAAGGGCCTTACCAACGGCGCGGCCAACCAGACCTACAGCATTGCTCCCGGCAGCGGCACTACAGGTACGGCCGTTGTTTCCACCACGGGCGTGGCCACCTACACCACCGACTACGGCTCCCTGACCGTCAATCCCGACGGCACCTATGCGTATACGCTGAACAACGCCTCCAACAAGGTGCAGAACCTCGGCGCCACCGAGACGCATGTGGAGACCTTCAACGTCACGGTCACAGACCTGCACGGTTCTTTTGACACGCAAACCGTCTCGTTCACCATCCAGGGCACTAACGATGCGCCCACCATTAGTGGCGAGACCAGCGGCGCTCTGACGCTCAAAGAAAAAGGCGTGACTTCCGGCGCGGGTACCACCATTCCCGGCTACGCCAACCAGGCGGAGGCCGGCATAGCCACGGCCACGGGTTCCTTCACCGTGAAGGATATGGACACTCACGACACCCTTACGGCCACCCTGACCAGCAACTCCACCACCATCACTACTCCCGTCATGAGTGGTGCAGGCACATGGTTAGTCAACGATGCCTACGGCACCCTTACGATCACTGGCGCCCGCAGCGTCAGTGACACCGATGGTTCGGAATCCATCACCTATACCTACACGTACGAAATTAACCAGTCCAAAGCGAATTCTCTGGCTGAAGGCGAAACCAAAACTCTGGATTACCACATCTCCGTCACGGACGGTACGGGTACGCCCGTGGTGCACAATATCAGCATCACCGTGCAGGGCACCAACGACGCCCCGACGGTCACCGCCGAGACCCTGACCCTCAAGGACGACGGCGTGAGGGACAACGGCAATGCGGTTATGGCGGCCACTGCTGCCATGGAAGGCCACCTGACAGGCACGGATGGGGATCATGACGCAAGGCTGACATACGGTCTTATTGAGACCACCAGCGGCGCGAACGCCTACAAGCATCTGGGCACAGAGACAGGGAAGGGTGACCTGAGCACGGGGGCCATATCCGGTACCTTGGCGCCCAACGGCGGCTCTTCCCAAAGCATTTCGGCGACCTTTGTGGTTACCAATGAAGGGGAGACGTATCCCGGCGCCGGAGGCGGCACGGCCACTGTGGTGGAAGTTTACGCCGCCGGGCATTCCGGCGAAGCGGGCTACCACTACGGCACCCTCTACCTCAACGAGAGCACGGGCAAGTATACCTTTACGCTTGATACGAACAGCGCTGCGGTCAACAGCCTTGGCTCCGGCGACAAGCTCACCCTGAACTTCCAGGCCGTGGCCGTGGACACGCACAACGCTTCCTCCACAGCGGTCAACGTGCCCATCGTCATCTACGGCACCAACGACAAGCCCGTACTCACTCTGGATAGCCATGACCTGAGCGTCACTGACCAGACCAACGTCATTGCTTCTTCCCTTGTGGGCAATGCTCATGTGGTTGATCCCGACGCGGGCGATACCAAGACCTTCGGCATCATGTCCAATACCGTCGCGG
Organism: Desulfovibrio sp. MES5; assembly: GCF_002237645.1. Taxonomy (GTDB): domain Bacteria; phylum Desulfobacterota; class Desulfovibrionia; order Desulfovibrionales; family Desulfovibrionaceae; genus Desulfovibrio. The sequence goes on along the minus strand of NZ_MJUZ01000013.1, from coordinate 65,337 downwards.
CCGACGCAGCCGCCACTCCCGCTACAAGCACGTCTATGGCGGGCAACTACGGCACATTCAGCATTGACCCCACCACGGGGCAGTATACGTATACCATTGCCAAGAATAATGCCGCTGTCATTGCTCTGGGCAAGGGCGAAGCCCTCACCGAAACCTTCACCGTAGCCGTGGTGGACAAGTACGGGGCCTACAGCACCCAGACGGTCTCCGTGACTGTCAACGGGCACGACGACCCCACGTATATCAATGCGAGCATGCTGACCCCAAACGGCGCGGTGACAGACCCCGGCACCAGGGGCACGACGCTTGCGGATGCGCAGCACTACAAAGATAACGAGCCCGGCAATACTACAGTCAGCGGCAAGATAGGCGCTTCGGACGCCGACAACACAGATGCCGCGGCACTCAAAGACGTTAATTCCACTACCTTGCAATATGTCATTGTGGTGAACGGCGCCGAATACAACCTCAATGAATTGATGCTCGAAGCCAAGAACGCGGGCAAGGGCAGCTTCAGAATAACTATGCCCCACGGTACTCTGGAAGTGAGCCTCAATACCAGTGTGGCTACGGACGGCGCGCTGTTCAAATATGACTACAACGTCAACACTGCGGATGCTGTCGTCAATGCCTTGACCAGCAAGGAGAGCCTGGCCGACACGTTTACGGTCAATGTGGTGCATAGCGGCGAAAGCACGCCGGTATCTTCGGCAGTGGTGGCCATTACCATACATGGCGTCAACGACAGGCCCACCATCGCGGTGCACCCCGCTGAGGACAGCAGCCACAACATCATCACCTATACCGAAGACTCTCTCGCGGCCTCCGGCAAGATAGTTGCGGCCGATCCGGACAGCGACCACGGCGGTTCCTTCACCTACTCACTGGTCACGGCCAAGAATTCTGTGGACATGGCCGCCCTCAACACGGCCATAGCCAAAGACAACCCCGCCGAGGCCAGTCTGGACACGTACTTCAACCTTGGCAGCAGCGACATGGTGGTCAAGGGCCAGTACGGCTATCTGGTCATCGACCAGAGCGGCAATTACGAATACCACCGCTATGCCGTGGGCTCGTCGGATTACAAAGACCTTAATGGCCTCAATGCCGGCGACTCCGTCACCGACACCTTCTATGTGCGCGTCAGGGATGCGCAGGGGGCCTACTCGCAGATCAAGCCCATTGAGATCACCCTTGAAGGCGCCAATGACAAAGGCGTTCTTGTGGGCAACCATCAGGACGTGGTCGAACAGGGCGTTGTGCAGGGCAGTGACTTCCACAGCAATGAACTGCACTTTACTTCAGGCAAGTTCCTTGGCGCCAACGATTCCAACAGCGCGGACGTGAAGGCGACGTACAGCGGAACCCTCAAGGTGAATGATGTCGATAACAAGGGTTACGACACATTTATCTATGAAACGACCCTGACCATCACCGACGGCGAGGGCAAGACTGTAGCTACGTTCGATGGTATGCATGTCGGTGATAACACACTTGCGGGCTATGGCGTTCTGACTCTCAATGCTAACGGCACCTACAGTTTCACGCCCGATCAGACTGCGCTGAATCACCTGAACACGAACGATGCCCTGACGCTCAAACTTGGTGTGGACTCCACCTCCACATCCACTGAGAATGGCAACACTGCCGCCGCTGCTCAGGAAACCGTTCATGGCGACCTGTCAATCACCCTCCACGGCACCAATGACGCGCCGGTGGTGAGCGGGCTGCCCCATGTGACTGTGGAAGGAGTGGTCACCGATGCCGAGGTTACAGCCTGCGTAGCAACGTTCAGTAGTGTTAATGCTAGCGAGTGGGTGGCCACTGAGAACTTTTTGAAGGATGCATCAAGTCTCGAATTTAGGCAGATCGTTGCCGCTGAGGCTGCAAGAGTTGTGGCCCTGCACGATGCAGGTAAGATAAGCTGGGGGGACACGAATAGTTGGCTGTTCAAAGCTGTTTTTACTTCAGGGCTGAACACAAACGACTGGAGTGTCTTCACGAAACTCGCGGACGTCAACAATTATAGTACGGCGTATAACAATCTCGGTTGGGTCAGGTTTGAGTCCATATTCAATTACCTCAAATCATCCGAAGGTGCTGAAACTGTTAGAGATTACTTGGCATTGCACACAAGCGGCACGACCATTGAGGCCGTATCCGGCAGTGTGAGCGGTACCGGCATTGAGACGCACGGCACCCTTGCGGGCTATGTCAGCGATGTGGACAAGGGAGCCAAGCTGAGCTTTTTTGTTGTGCAGGACACGACCGACAACGGCATTGTCGATGGTTCTGTGGCCCAGGCCGTTGCGGGCAAGTACGGCACGCTTATCATCCAGCCCGACGGCACTTACAGCTATGTGCTCAACAGAGCTGACGCGGACTATCTGAACCTTGCCAAGGGCGCAAGCGGCACGGAGAGCTTCACTGTCTATGTACGCGACGAGCACTATGCCGTGGCCGAGAAGGCCATTCCCATCATCATCACCGTAACCAAGGCAGAAGACGGCTCCGGGACCGGAGGTACTGGCGGTTCCGACTACATGACCATCAAGGATGACAGCAATGTCCACGATGCTGTCATTGAAGATACGGACACCACAGCCACTGGTTCCGTCAAGGCCGACGGCAGCCCCGTCAGCAACGACAGCGGCCTGTTCCTCACCGGCACGTATACGGAAAAGGCAGAAGAGGATGCGTCCGCCACAGACCATGCCGTGCCCAAAAACAGCGTCATTTGCACCGATTACGGCACCCTGGTGCTTATGCCCAACGGTTCCTATACCTATACCCTCAACAACGACAACCCCAAGGTGCAGGGTCTGGCACAGGGTGAAAAACTGGTGCAGACCTTTAACGTGGTGAACGGCCATGGTGATGAGAGCACCATCACTATCACCATCAGCGGCGCCAATGATAACCCCTATGTGCTGAGTGACGTTAAGGCCGGTGGCCTGCATCAGGCCGAAGGGGGCATTTGGGACGCAAATTCTGTCTCCGGCAGCTTCACGATTAAAGACATTGACCACGGCGACGCCGACCATCTGACCATCGCTGGCGCGACAGAGAATAGCGACGGCACCTTTACTGTGGGCGGCAAGTACGGCTCCTACGTCATTACGCCCGGCTCTGTCGGTGCCGCCAGCGGCACCCGCACCTTCACCTATACATACACTCCCAATAGTGGGGTGAACTATGTAGGCAACGCCAGCGACGAAGTGAAAATCACCATAGCCGACGGGCATGGCGGTACAACGGACTATACGCTGTCCGTGAAGCTCTCGGCGGAAAATGACGCGCCCACGCTCAGTGCCGAAAACCTTACGGCCACGGAAGACGGCACGGCTGCGGTTACCGGCGCTGCACACGGTACGGATACGGATACGGGCTTCCTCAATACCGGCAATACGCTGACCTATACGGCAGCGCATAGCGGCGCGCAGGGTGCCGACGGCACGGCCCTTGGCACGGTGGCTTCCAGCGGCCTGCCCGGTATTGTGCAAGGCCAGTACGGCACGCTGTTGCTCAACACCACCACGGGCCAGTACGAGTACCGCGTCAACAACGACTCGATCAAGGTGCAGCAATTGGGTGGGACCGAAAAGGCCCACGACACTTTTACCATTACAGTGACGGACGCCGGTGGAAAGGCGGCCAGCCAGGTCATTGATGTGACCATTCAAGGAACCAACGATGTGCCCAGTCTGAGTCTGCACACCTATGACGATCTTTCCAGCGCTTCCGGCACGGGCGCGTCCCTGTATCTTACGGCCGCCGGGGATAAGGTGGAAGGTACGGCCCTGGGTATTGATGTGGATGTCAAGGACACTCTGACCTACAGCATCGTCGCCAAGGATGCAGACTGGGCAGATAAGACGGGCTTTGTGCTGGATCAGGGGCAGTTGCGCGTTGCCGAAACCACCGAGATTCCCCGCGATCTGACGGCTCTGGATGTCTTTGTGGTCAAGGGCGCGGACGGCAAGTGGAGCCTGTGGGACGGGTCGTCCACCGACAAGGCTGTCGTACATCTGGGGGCGTTCAGCATTGTTAAGGGCAGCGATGGCCGTGCGGACTATGCCTTTACCAGCGACAAGGACGGTATTGCCCATTTGGGTCAGGGTGAAACCTTCACCATCAATGCCACAGTGTCTGTGGACGACGGGCACGGCGGCACGAACGATATGCCCTTGCAGGTCAATGTGCTGGGCAGCAACGATGCCCCTGTGGTCCATGGTTTCACCGGGGACACCACGCTCACGGACAATGGCGCCCCCAGCCAGGCCATCAGCGGCGCGGTCAATGCCTCTGACGTGGACGGCGACAAGCTGACCTACTACATCAAGACAGGCAGCGGCTTTGTGACCACCCTGCATAACGAGCACGGCACTCTGGCGCTGGATTCCGCCACCGGTAAGTACACCTTCACGATGGACGCGGACTACGCCGCCAGCCTCAAGGCTCTGGGCGCTGAGGGAAGCGTTTTAGGCGGCACGTTTGCCATTGTTGCCGTGGACACCTACGGGGCAGTGTCCAGCGAAAAAGCACTGGACATCACCCTGCACGGCGTCAACGACGCCCCCGTGGTCAGCGTTTATGACGCCGCTTTGACGGCCACGGACGCGGCCATACCCGCCGCCGTAGGCGGTCATATCACAGCCTCGGACGCGGATACAACAGACGTGCTGATGTACACGGCTTCGCATGGCGACACGTATGATGCAGCCGGGCATGGCACATCCGTTACAGGCACATACGGCACCTTCACCATCGACGCGCATGGCGGCTATACCTATCAGGCCAGCCATGACCTGATTGCCTACCTTGGCGCGGGCGAGTCGGCAGCGGAAACCTTTACCATCCGTGTGGACGACCAGCATGGCGGCACGGTGGATAAGGTGGTTACCGTGACGGTCAACGGCATCAATGACGCACCCGTGGCCCATGATGACCATTATACCACCCTGACCGGCACGTTATTGGCCACAGATGTGGACCAGAACGACAAGGACAGCCTGATCTTCAGTCTGAGCAATGACGCCGAGTACGGCCATGTTACCGTGGATAGCAACGGCACCTACCACTATGACCTGAACATCCACACCGAGCAGGGGCTGGCCGATCTGCAACAGCACCTGAGCAGTAGCGGTTGGGGTGCGTCCGTCGGCCTCAGTGATTCCTTCATGTTCACGGCCACGGACAGTCACGGCGCGTTCGACAGCGCCACTGCCAGCCTGAACCTGGATGCCGATATCAAAGACCTCGGCTCAGGCCTGCACAGCGTGGATATCAGCAACGGCAGCGGGATCAGCCACCTGCTCTTCGGCGGCTCTGGCGACGACCACCTCTATGGCGGCTCTGGCGTCAGCGAGATCCTCTACGGCGGCTCCGGCAGCGACTACCTGGACGGTCACGGCGGCAGTGATCACCTCTACGGCGGCTCTGGCAACGATATCATGGTCTTCCATGAGGGCGACAGCCTGAACGGCGGGGCCGGTCTTGACTTCATGCTCGTGGATTCCACGGAAGACATGAACGCCCTGCTGAACGTTGCCAAGGAGGTTGAAGTGGCTATCAAGGGCGCCGACGGCAAGGCTGCTGCGGACCTCGGCCTTACCGACCTGGGCAAGTTGGCGGATGTGGGCATTCATGTGGTTGACAGCACGGACGGCGGGCATACCACCATGACCCTGAGCGATGCCTGGACCCACAATGTCGACGGCACGTATACCAACGCATCGGCCGCGTTGACCCTGAGCACCACGCTTACGAACAGTGGAGCCGACGACAACAACGAAGTGGCCAAATTCGTCATGACGCATTCGTCATAGGTGAGAACAAACAATAAACAAGGCCCGCCCCGGAATTAAGGGGTGGGCCATTGTCAGAAGTTTGTCTTCTCAGGCCGCAAAGCCTGTCGGGTGAGTGAGGGCGGCCAGGCGTGCCGACACCCGTCGTCTGTGGGACACGTCCTCGCAGGTTAAGCATCTCGCAGTATTGTGCCCCGGCTGGGATCCTTCCAGCCGGGGCAACGGCGTGTCAGGGAGTTTTAACGTTGAAATAAGTTAAAATACTCTAACGCTGCACACGAGTGCGCGCGCCGCAGCGTGGCGTGGATTCAGCTGAGCTTTAGCCGTTGTGACGCAGGCTTCAAGCGCTGTGACGCAAGAAACTACGCTTGAAGCCTGCATGCGTAACGACACGACTTGTCCCATGCAATCGCTGTCGCCATTCGTAGTGATGTTGTCCTGCCCCGTAAGACGGTTCCGTCAACGGTTCAGGCAGTCCTGCGGGCAACGGCTGCCGCAAAGACAGCAATTGGTTAATTGAACGGACAGCCTGCTGATGGCTGTCGCTATACGTAAGCGGCAAAGACCCGCTAATGGCTAACGCCAATCGCATCTTTCGACAGAATGACAAATCGAAATGTGGAGCATTTCAAAGTTAATCTGGTCCAGAGGGCTACAGCCCCAAATCCCGCAAAAGATTGTCCACAGCCATGTGGCCCATAGTTTCCGTGGCTCCGGCAGTGGAGGAGGAGCAGTGCGACCCCATGACAAGGTTGTCCAGCGCATACCACGCCGGATCGGTCGGGGGTTCCTGCTCGAATACGTCAAGCCCCGCGCCGTAGATGCTGCCAGCCTGAAGGGCGGCCAGCAGGGCGGCTTCGTCAATAAGCCCGCCACGCGCGGTATTGATGATGACGGCCGTTTTCTTCATGGTGGCGATGCGCCCGGCATTGATGCAGTTGCGGGTTTCGTCCGTCAGCACCGTGTGCAGGGTGATAAAGTCCGCCTCGCGGCAGATGCGGTCCACATCCGCGCGTTCAACGCCTTCGCTTTTTGCCCAGGCTTCGTCCCAGGCGATGTCGTGGGCCAGAATTTTCATGCCAAAGCCCTGAGCGCGTTTGACCACGCAGCGGCCGATGGCTCCCAGGCCAATGATGCCCAGGGTTTTGCCGTAAAGGTCGATGCTGGTGATCTTGCCCCAGTCTTTTTCGCGGCAGCGGCGGTCAATAAGCCCGGCCTTGCGCGCCACCATCAGCATGAGCGTCAGGGCGTAGTCGGCCACGGCGTTGCTGTTGGCCCCAACCGTGCGCGACACCGTGATGCCGCGCTGCTTGCAGGCCTCAAGATCAATATTGTCCAGACCGACGCCGTATTTGGCGATGGCTTTAAGTTCCGGCGCGGCGGCCAGCACAGAAGCGTCCATAGGGTCAACGCCCAGAATGACGCCCTGGCACGAAGCCAGTTTTTCACGCATCTGGTCGGCGGAAAGGATGCCGCCCGTGTCGTTGCGCACGACTTCAAGCCCGGCCTGCGCCAGACGGTCGAACAGTTCGGGATTGGTTTTGCCAAAAGAGCGGGGAGTAACAAGAATTTTCACAGTGATACCTCGTTGGGGCGGAGTGGGCCGTGCGAATGGGGTTAAGAAAGCACTGATTAAAGAGCCTCTTGGAAACGCACAGTTGTTTAGAGCATTTTACCTTTGAAAAAGTGTAAATGTTCTAACGTAGTGCGAAAGTACAGCGCGCCACAACGTGGCGTGGATTCAGCCGAGCTTTAGCCGTTGCGACGAAGGAAGCTACGGATGCTTCAAGCGTTGTGACGCAGGAAACTACGCTTGAAGACGGCATGCGTAACGACACGGCTTGTCCCATGCAATCGCTGTCGCCATCCGTAGCGCTGCTGTCCTGCCCCGTAAGGCGGTTCCCGCCAACGGTTCAGGCAAGCCCTGCGGGCAACGGCTGCCGCAAAGACAGCAATTGGTTAATAGAATGAGCCACCTGCTGATGGCTGTCGCAAATCGCATTTTTCGGCTGAATGAAAACTTTGAAATGTGAAGCATTTCAAAGTTAATCTGCTCTAGTTTGGCTAGGCGCGATCTTTTTTTGAAGCAGGAGTGGACTCTTCCGTCCTCGACTGTTTCAAAAAAGTGAAGCAACGACGCCAAACGGAATAAATCAGCGTTTCCCTGAACCCGTAAAAACATCCGGGGCGGCTGGCGTACAGGCTTACCCCAAGACCGGAAATTGTCAACGAGGCGCGGCGCCGCCAGAACGCGTGCGGGCCACGGGGCCTCGGAACATCGCTCCAAATCCCCGTGGCCCGTATGCTGGCGCGTCGGCGGCGATCAGACTTCAATGTTGATCTTGCCGCCAATGCCCTGAGCCGCCAAACCGGCATCCTTGTCCATGCGCATCTGCATTTCCTGCCCCTTGTTGATGCTGCCGTTGATCACAGCGGCAGACATGCTGGCCTGAAAATCCAGAGCTTCACGACTGATGGTAACACTCATGCCCATCTGCACGTCATTCATGGCATGCTCCTTTGCGGCGGGAACGTACCTGCCGCAACAGTCTTATCGGCTGGCTGGCGAAAAAACTTACCCGGCGTCCCCCGCGCCGCTGTCGCCCGCCACCGGACAGCGCAGTACAGCCGTAGGGCAGAGCAACGCCGTCCGGCAGCACAGTACCGCCACCGTGCACAGAGCCGCCGCGCCGCTGCCGGCTGACTCAGACCCGGCGAACTGCCGGGCAATTCAGCGCCGCCTACCAGCACAGAATCAGCGGACACTGCCACCCTCCGCTCCGTCCGCCGGGCCGCCGCCGCGCCGCATGGCAACGGTGTTGCTTGAGCATGCCGTTCAGTATACAAGAAAGAAAAACACAGGATGCTACTATGAGTGAAATGCGTGACCTCAAGGCTACGACCATGCCCCTGCTGGATAGCGTGGTTGAGCGCCTTTGCCACCCCTCCTCACTGGACGCGGTGTGGCATCGTCCGGCTCAGGGCGCGGCCATGCCTTCGCTGAAGGACCTTACCGAAATTATGGAACGCCTGCGGGCGGCCATTTTTCCGGGGTATTTCGGTTCCGCGCGGGTATGGCGCGAGTCCATGCGCTACCACCTTTCGGCCAATCTCGATACCATTTACCGCATGCTGTGCGAACAGATAGTGCGCGGGTTCTGCTTTGGCTGCGCAGGCGAGAGCAACCCCTGTACGACCTGCGAGTCGGATGGCGAAAAAGCCGCCGGAGCCTTTATGGACCGCCTGCCGGAGATTCGCCGCCTGCTGGCCAGTGACGCCAAGGCCGCCTACGAGGGCGACCCTGCCGCCACAAGTCCCGGCGAGACCATTTTCTGCTATCCGTCCATGCAGGCCATGCTGCACCACCGCATCGCCCACGAGCTTTACAACCTCAAGGTTCCGGTGATTCCGCGCATCATTTCGGAGATGTCGCACTCGGCAACGGGCATTGACCTGCACCCCGGCGCGAGCATCGGCGAAGAATTCTTCATTGACCACGGCACGGGCGTGGTCATTGGCGAAACCTGCATTATCGGGCGCAACTGCCGTCTGTACCAGGGTGTTACTCTGGGGGCTTTGTCCTTTCCCAAAAACGCGGACGGCACCCTGACCAAGGGCATCCCGAGGCACCCCATACTCAGCGATAATGTGACTGTGTACGCTGGGGCCACCATTCTTGGGCGCGTGACCATAGGTAAGGGCGCTGTTATTGGCGGCAATGTGTGGATTACCCAGGATGTGCCCGACGGCGCGCGCATTCTTCAGGAGCGCCCGCGTGCCTGATGCGGGTTTGCGGCGGCCTGGCCGCCGGGTTTCGCTACGCTTTTTGCTGGTGGCCCTGCTGGCGTCTCTGCTGCTTTTCGGCTGCGGGCAGGGCGTGCGCGTGCAGCCCAAGGGGCAGGTGCAGACGAGCATAGGTGTGGGCCGTTAGGCCCGTAGTAAGCGTCTTTTCAGTTTGCACGGCTCTGGCGGCCGCGTTGGCGGGACCCGTCATGAAGGCTGGCATTGCGGCCAGTACACGCAGTGGCAGGCACGCCTCATGGCATGCTATAGCGCTGAGTGCAGCATATCTGCCGCAGCGCTGGGCGCGGCATATCTGCCGGGAGATATCTGGCCGCAGAGGGGCAGATGCCCCTAGCGTCCTGAGTGTCGCTCCTCGTGTGCCCGGCCCGGTAGAATGTGGCCGCAAGGTGATAGTGCACGCCCCCGTTTGCCCCCGCGTGCGCCTTGTGCCCGGCGCGAAACTGGTTTCCTTTTTTCAAAATAATTCACACTCCCCGGCAGCGAACGGCAGCCGGGGAGTCTTCGTTTTTTCAGGCGTGGCGCGGATAAAAGCCTGTGGACATAACGGGCCGTATGTGGCATGCTCCCGCCTTCATTACGCAGGCGGAAACATGCCTGTACTTTCGTTTCATATCCATACAGTTTGTTGAGTCCATATGCCCCTGCCCCGTCCGGTGGTTGTTGTCTGAATTGCAAAGACAGCATCTCGCCACTGAAGACGGCGCATCCTGCGGGCGGCGTTTGGGTTTATTGTTTTTTTCTGGGACGGGCCTTGATGCTCGCATCCCGTCTGGCGTCGCACAGCAAGGAGGAAACGCCATGAGTGTGCTGGAAAAACTGTTCAATCCCGCCGCAAGAGGCAGCACGGTCAAAAGGGAAATGCTGGCCGGTCTCACCAGCTTTATGGCCATGTGCTACCTCATCTTTGTGGTGCCCAGCATGCTGGCCGACGCGGGCATGCCTAGGGATTCCGCCGTGGCGTCCACCATATGGGTGACCATTCTCGCGACCTTTGTTATGGGCTTTTGGGCCAAGTTTCCCGTGGGCGTCGCTCCGGGGCTGGGCATCACGGCCTTTTTCGCCTACTACGTCTGCGGCCCTGCGGGCTATTCCTGGCAGACGGGCCTCGGGGCCGTGTTCATATCGGGCATAGTTTTTCTGCTGCTCACCGTCACGCGCATCCGCCAGCTCATCATCAATGCCGTGCCTATGGATCTCAAGTTCGCCATCGTGGTGGGCATCGGGGCCTTTATTGCCTTTATCGGCATGAAGAGCTGCGGCATCATCGCGGCAGATCCGGCCACCTTCGTGACCCTGGGCAATCTTGGCAACCCCAAGACCCTGCTTTCCGTGGCGGGCATTTTTCTTATTGGCGGCCTGCTGTCGCTGCGCGTGCGCGGGGCCATGATCATCGGCATTCTGGCCATCACCGTGGCGGGCATCGCCCTTGGCGTGTCGCCCCTGCCGCAAGGGCCGATTTTTTCCGCCAGCCTGCCCATGCCCACTGAAACCTTCATGCAGATGGACATCAAGGGCGCGCTGCACCACGGCCTTATTTCCATCATCTTTACCCTGACCATGGTCGACCTTTTCGACAATATGGGCGTGCTCATCGGCCTCTCGCAGAAGGCGGGCTTCATTCGTGAAGACGGCCACATCGAGAACCTCGACAAAGCCCTTATCACAGACTCTATGGCCACCATGGCCAGCGCCGTCATGGGCGCGACCACCGCCACCAGCTATCTTGAAAGCGCCGCAGGCGTGGCCGAGGGCGGCCGCACGGGCCTCACTGCCGTCACCATTGCCGCTCTTTTCTTTCTGGCGCTCTTTTTCTCCCCCCTGGTGGGAATGGTGCCCGCCTATGCCACAGCGCCCGTGCTCATCATCGTGGGCGCCATGATGATGCAGGAAGTGGGGCGCATCAGCTTCAAGGACTTTACCGTGGCGCTGCCCGCCTTTCTGACCATCATCAGCATGCCCCTGACTTTCAACATCGCCACGGGCTTCGGCTTCGGCTTTGTGAGCTGGGTGGGCATCAAGGCTCTGGCCGGGCGCTTCAAGGACCTCAACCTCGTCATGCTCTGCATTGCCCTGTGCTTTGTGATCAACTTTGCCCTGCGCCTGCCCTAGGCTTGAGCGGCCAGCACACGTGTTCAAAGCCCCGGATCAAACCGGGGCTTTGTTTTTGAGCAGACAGCCGTTGTGAAGGTATTGTTTTAAAGCGGCTTTATGCTGAGATGCTTTGCGGGGGCGGGACCCTTTTGCAAAAGGGTCTCCTCCCCCACGCCCCCACCCTCTAAAATTCTAATTGTATGGTCGTAAAGCACTAAGAGTTTTCTGCGAGCTTTCTGCTCCGAGGCGGGCATTTCAAGGCAGCGGCTCCCGGGCAGCACAGCATCCCAACGTATAGGGGCGAAAGCGCGCACTGCCCGTCACCGGCTTGCACACTCGGGGCGAACGGCTACCCATGCAGCCGCCAAAGTGCTTGTTCGTCGCAAAAGCTCTGGCGAAGAATCCGCAACCCGCCTTGCCTTTGGGCGCGCATAAGTGCATACTTTGCCGCCTGCATTTGGACCAGTTCACGAATGAAATGAGTTGACTGCTCTGCAAGGATTTTACAAGAAAATCCTTGCCGCGAAATGCGAGTGGGCAGACTCTCTTGCCTGCCGTAGGCGAGCATTTCAAGTGTTTTAAATGCTCTAATTGGGCCGTAAGGGCCATAAAGAATAAGGAACAGCACCGTATGACCACGCTTTTGAGATCTGCGCCTCCCAAGAAGCCCCTGTGGCGCGAATATGGCGAAGCCCTTTTAGTGGCCTTGCTGCTTGCTCTCGTAATTCGTACATTCGTCGTGCAAGCATTTAAAATACCATCGGAATCCATGTTACAAACCCTGCTTGTGGGCGACCATCTGCTTGCCAGCAAGTTCTCCTACGGCGTCAAGGTCCCCTTTACAAATTACTACGTCTATAAGGGCAGTGACCCGCAGCGCGGCGAGATCATCATTTTTGAATATCCCAACGACCCTAGCGTGGACTACATCAAGCGCATTGTGGGCGTGCCCGGCGATGTTATCGAGGTGCGCAACAAGCAGCTGTTCCGCAACGGCGAGGCCGTCAAGGAAGGCTACATCCGCTTTACCCAGCCCGACCGTATAGAGCCGGTGCGCGACAATTTCGGGCCGGTGACAGTGCCGGAAGGCAAGTATTTCGTCATGGGCGACAACCGCGACAATTCGCTGGATTCGCGCTTCTGGGGATTTGTGGACCGTAGCGCCATTCGCGCCAAGGCATGGCGCATCTACTGGTCCTGGGGCGGCCTTGGCGACATGCGCTGGGACCGTATGGGCAAAAAGGTAGAATAGATTTTTTATGGTGTAGCCCAGGCGTCCGCGCGAGCGGACGCCCACCGTTGCGATGGTTGAAGCGTTGCAAGGAGGCCCGGTGGTAGTCCGGCTGAACAGCGGCGGCGTGGAAGGCGTTGACGCCTATCCCGTGGAACTGGAAGTGGACTTCGTGCGCCAGGGCCTGCCGGGCTTCACTATGGTGGGGCTGGCTGAAACGGCGGTGCGCGAGGCCAAGGACAGGGTGTTTGCTGCCCTGAGGGCTGCCGACTTCAAGCTGCCGCCCGCGCGGATCACCGTCAATCTGGCTCCTGCCTGGCGGCGTAAAAGCGGGGCCAGCTATGACCTGCCTCTTGCCGTTGGCCTGCTGGCCGCCTCCGGGGGCATTCCCGCCGCGAGTCTGCAGCAGTTCTTCATGGCCGGGGAACTCTCCTTAAGCGGCGACCTGCGCCCGGTGAGCGGCGTTTTGCCGCTGGCCCTGCTGGCCCGCGAGCGCGGGGCGGCGGGCATTATCGTGCCGCCGGGCAATGGGGCTGAAGCCGCTGTTGTTCGAGGCCTTTGCGTCTATACTCCCCGTAATATCGCGCAGTGCGCGGCCTTTCTGGCAGGTGCGGAGCCTCTTGAGCCTCTGCCGGAGCCGGAAATGGACGATCTGCCGCCTCTGGGCCACGGCCTTGATTTTGCCGAAGTCAAAGGGCAGGAGGCCGCCAAGCGCGCGCTGGAAATAGCCGCGGCTGGCGGGCACAACGTCTTGTTGCTCGGCCCGCCCGGCAGCGGCAAGACCATGCTTGCGCAGCGCCTGCCCACCATTCTGCCGCCGCTGGACTTTGAGGAATCGCTCGAAGTCACCAAGATTTACAGCGTCGCTGGCAAACTGTCCGACCATCAGGGGCTGATGCGTCAGAGGCCGTTTCGCGCGCCGCACCACACCATTTCGGACGTGGCCCTGGTGGGTGGGGGAGCCTACCCGCGCCCCGGCGAGGTCAGCCTTGCCCACAGGGGCGTGCTTTTTCTGGATGAACTGCCGGAATTTCAGAAGAGCGCGCTGGAATCCCTGCGTCAGCCGCTGGAAGGCGGCGTTGTTCACATTGCCAGATCCGCGCACAGCGTGATTTTTCCCGCTGCCTGCATGCTGGTGGCGGCCATGAATCCCTGTCCCTGCGGCTATCACGGCGATCCCACGCATGAGTGCAGTTGCCGCCCCGACCAGCGGGCCCGCTATCAGGCGCGCGTGTCCGGCCCCATGCTGGATCGCATCGATGTGCATGTGGAAGTTCCCGCCGTGCCCTATGCGGATCTGCGTCAGGGCCGCGCCGGTGAAGGTTCGGCCGCCATGCGTGAAAGGGTGCTTGCGGCCCGTGCGGTGCAGCGGCAGCGCTATGGCGCTGACGGCCCGCACTGTAACGCGGAGCTTTCAGGCGCGCTGCTGGATGAGCACTGCGCGCTCGACGCCGCAGGCCATGATTTGATGGAAGCGGCCGTGAACCGCCTTGCCCTGTCGGCCCGCGCCTGCGCGCGGGTGCTGCGCATGGCGCGCACCATTGCGGATATGGAGGGGCGGCAGCGCATAGACGCCGCCCATCTGGCGGAGGCTGTATCCCTGCGGGTTCTGGACAGGGGATAGTCTGTTTTTGCCCCGCATCGAAGAGCCTCTGTCAAAAGTCCCCAAACACGCCGCCGGGTACGCGCCGGGCACTCCGCAACACGCTGCCGAACACGCCACAGAACACGCCACAGAACACGCCACAGAACACATTCCAGGGCAGGCGGGCGAACGTGAGGCATAGAGTTTTCCCCTGTTTCAGGGCTGCTCACTGCGATCTTTCTTGAATGTCACGCCAAACGGCCCTTTGCATTCCGGCAGAATTGTTTCTGTTCTGCCGGAATGCAAAGGGCCGTTTTTGTTCTTAAGCGAAATCCCTTGTTACGACAGCAGCCGCCAGTACACTAAAGGGCGATAAAGATTTTAGGGGGTGGGGGCGTGGGGAGGAGCCCTTTTTGCAAAAAGGGCCCTACCTCACAAAGTATTTCAATGTGACAATGCTGTGCGTTAGCTCGCACTGTCCGCCGCACGCCTTGCGGCCTGATCCGAGGTGCGTTTTTGTTTGACGCCAGCCTTGGCGGCTTCTTTCTTTTTGGGTTGGCTTTTGCTCTTGGCCGTCTGCTTGGACTTGCTGACCTGGGCGTTTTTGCCCTTGCCGAGCTTTTTGACGGGCGCATCGTCGGCGCTGGCGTAGGTGAGGCGGGCTTCACGGGCGGTTTTGTGCATGTCGAACCTGTACTGATCGGCGGGCAGGCAGTCCAGCGCCGCCACAACCGAGGCTGCGCGGTTGTCGCAAACCTGGAACCCGGCGTCCAGCAGGCGAAATGCTTCTACGCCGCGTGTGCGGGAATCCGGCGCGCCCATAATGACAGCCAGCAGGCGTCTGGAACCGTGGCTGGCAGTAAAGATGATGTTGTAGCCCGAGGCGTTGACCCATCCTGTTTTAAGACCGTCCGCGCCGGGGTACTGGCCGAGCAGGGGGTTCTTGTTCCAGGTGACCCGGCCTTTGTGGTTAATGACGTGGGTATTGTGGAAGCGCAGGGCGTCGGGGTAGGCCTGCAGGTAGGCGCGGGCCAGGGTCAGCATATCGCGGGCTGTCGTGTACTGTCCGGCGGCGGGCAGCCCGTGGGGATTACGAAACTGGCTGTCGCGCATGCCGAGGGACTGGGCCTTGGCGTTCATCATGCTCACGAATGCCGGGGTGGAACCTCCCACAAATTCCGCCACGGCCGCGCTGGCGTCGTTGCCGGAAGACACGGCCATGCCCATGAGCAACTGCTCAAGGGTCACGTTGTCTTTTTCGCTAAGGCCCATGCGTGAACCGCCCGTGCGCGCGGCAGCCCGGCTGACGATGACGGGGCTGTTCAGATTGACCGTCCCCTGGCGGATCTGGTCCATGGCCAGGAACATTGAAAGCACCTTTGTCAGCGAGGCCGGGGGGATGTGCTGATCAGCATTCTGCTCAAAAAGTATGGCGTCGTGGTCCAGGTCGTACAGAATGGCCGAGCAGGTTTCAAGGGAGCCGTGCTGGGGGATCGCCGGGGCGCTGAAGGCCACGCCGGGGCGCAGCAGCACCATGCACAGGGCAATGAAAAAAAGTGGCAGGCTGGACGAAGGCGCGCTGTACTTCAGGCGACGGAAGAAGCAGATCATGGGCAATCCTTGGGCTGTGGCGCAGGAACAGACTTCAGGTAAACGGGCAAGGCCAAACTGGCCTTGGCCCGCAGGTTGTAAGTAAAGAGCATGTCTGAAGCTTTGGGAATACCTCAGTCATCGGGCGCTGCAAAGCAATTTTTTTAGCAGGGCGGGGGGGCGCTCGGGCTGACTTTGCGGGCTTGCCAAAGCGCTGCCTGGCTTTTTTCCGTTTTGGCCCATCCGGAAGGTACGGCTTTTCACGGACGCATCCGAAGGAGTTGATTCTGGATTTTGTATAGATAATTGCTAAACAGTGCGTCCTGCAGATGTACTAAAGTTGGCCGGGCATGGCAATAGGCCGGAGCATATGGATAAATCCGCTTTCGGCCCGGCGCGTTTTCGTGTTGCCATGCCGTGGCTGCTGTTCTGGCGGTAGTGGGGCAAGGCGCGGGCCGTGATGGCGGGTGTGTGAGATGCCCGCACAGGTGCTTTGCCGGGCTTGTTTATGCTGTGTTTTTAGAGCAGCTACGAATAAAAAGAGGTAACTCTTCCAGGTTTTTGCGCATCACAATGGCCTGCCACGTCCTTTGAAAACAGGGTTTGCCAAAGGCTGTGCATAAAAACGCGGAAGAGCGCGCCGGTTGGGCGCGCTCTTCGCATATGGGACAAAAGAAGAAATTTTGCGGCTTAAAAGTATGTAATCTTGTTCAAAGTTACGCAGTAAATTCAGTAAAGGTTTTAGGGGGTGGGGGTGGGGGGGAGGAGACCCTTTTGTAAAAGGGTCCCTCCCCCACGAAGTATTTCTCCCCTCTCTCCGCACAAAGCACGCATAGCGGCATTGCGCTAGTCGCCGCCGTCCATGCGAAAGTCCACGCGGATTTTGAACAGCTTGGTGGCGGGCAGGTTGAGAATGGGTATGCCCGTGCATTGGGTTATGCCGTCCAGGGTGGCCTGCGCCTCTTCGCGCGAGGGGCTGATAAGCGTGAACCAGATGTTGTAGTCGTGTTCGCGCAGGTAGTTGTGGGTCACGCCGGGCTTGGCGTTGACGTCGGCCACAAAGGCTTCCATCTTGTCCTGCGGCACCTTGGCGGCGCACAGCGTGGACACGAAACCGAGCTTGGCCGACTGGAAGTTGGCCCCGAGCCGCCTGATGATCTTGCGGCCCTTGAGGGCGCGCACCCTGTCGAAGGCCTCCTGTTCATCAATGCCCAGGCGCTGGCCCAGTTCGGCGTAGGGCCGGGGGCACAGGGGAAAATCCGTCTGTATGATGTCGAGCAGCTGTCTGTCCAGGCTGTCCATCATGGCTGAATCCTTCAAGGCCGAATCCTTATGCCCGGCCGAATCTTTGTGCTTGACCGGGGGCTCTGCGGTGTGGGCTTGGGTGGTCATGACTTTTCCTTCTTGCGCGTCTTGGCCGGAATATAGGTACACAGCGGTTCTTCGCCCATGTGGTCGCCGTCCATGCTGTGCGCCCGAGCGCGGCAGCCGCCGCAGACCTTGTGGTACTCGCATTCGCCGCATTTGCCCGTATAGCAGGACTGGTCGCGGAACTGCAGAAAGTACTTGCTCTCACGCCATATCTGGGGGAAGGGCGTTTCGCGCACATTGCCGCAGTTGAGTTCAAGGTAGCCGCAGGGCTGCACCTGACCCACATGGCTGATGAAGCAAAAGCCTATGCCGCCAAGACAGCCGCGCGTGACCGCGTCCATGCCGAAGTTGTCGGGCGTGACGCTGATGCCCTCTTCCTTGGCGCGCTGGCGCATGATGCGGTAGTAGTGCGGCGCGCAGGTGGCCTTGAGGTGCATCTTGGTGGTCTTGCGGAAGTCGTACAGCCAGTGCAGCACTTCTTCATATTCTTCTGCGGTGATGACCTGATCGGCAAGGCCAGCCGCACGGCCCATGGGCACCAGCAAAAAGATATGCCAGGCCGCCGCGCCTATGCGCTCGCACAGTTCGAATATTTTTTTGAAACTGGTGAGGTTATTGCGCGTGACCGTGGTGTTGATCTGAAAAGGCACGCCTGCGGCCTTGAGGTACTCGATGCCGCGCATGGAGGCTTCAAATGCGCCGGGCACGCCGCGGAATTCGTCGTGGCTCGCCGCATCCGCGCCGTCAATGGAGATGGAGCAGCGGTTGACGCCAGCTTCCTTGATCTTCTGCGCGGTTTCCGGGGTGATCAGGGTGCCGTTGGGCGAAAAGGCGCAGGGCAGCCCCTTGCTGTGGGCGTAGGCCACAAGTTCGTACACGTCGGGCCGCATCATGGGATCGCCGCCCGTAAAGATGATGATGGGATTGCCCACCTGGGGAAAGGTGTCGATAAGCGCCTTGGCTTCCGCCGTGGAAAGCTCGCCGGGGTAGGGTTCCGGGTGGGCTTCGGCACGGCAGTGCTGACAGGCGAGGTTACAGGAGCGCGTGACTTCCCAGGCGATGAGGCGGCAGGCCGGGCTGCCGTCTTCCAGCGTGCGCAGGGGGGCGCTCATGCCCGCCTGGCCTCCCGGATGTCCTCCCGGATGTCCGCCAGGCTGACCCGGATGTCCGCTAGGCTGACCCAGGTGTCCCCCGGGGTGTCCGCCAGGATGTCCCCCGGCGTGCTCGCCAGCCTGACCGGGGTGGCCGCTGATGGGGTTGCCCGCGCTGCCGGGCATGCCGCCGGGATGTCCCCCGGCGTGGTGCGAATGGTTGCTCATTATTTTTCAGCCTTACCGTGCCAGCTTTTGCGCCAGCAGGGTTTCGGTAAAGTAGGTGATGATGGTGTCCGCGCCCGCGCGTTTGAGGCCCGTGAGGGATTCAAGCATGACGGCGCGTTCGTCCACCCAGCCGTTGATTCCGGCGGCACGGATCATCGAGTATTCGCCGCTGACCTGATAGGCGCACAGCGGCACGTCCACATGGTCGCGCACAAGGCGTATGATGTCGGCATAGGGCCCGGCGGGCTTGACGATGAGGGCGTCCGCGCCTTCATCAAGGTCCGCATAGGCTTCGCGCAGGGCTTCGCGGGCATTGCCCGGGTCCATCTGGTAGGACTTGCGGTCCCCGCTGGAGGGCGCGCTTTCAGCGGCCTCGCGAAACGGCCCGTAATAGGCGGAAGCGTATTTGACGGCGTAGGACATGAGGGGCGTGCCCGTGAAGCCAGCGTCGTCCAGCGCTTCGCGGATGGCGGCCACGCGGCCGTCCATCATGTCTGAGGGGGCCACCATGTCGGCCCCGGCCCGCACATGGCTCACCGCCGTCTGCGCCAGCAGGGGCAGGGTGGCGTCGTTGCGCACCACGCCGTCGGGCGTCAGGATGCCGCAGTGGCCGTGGCTCATGTATTCGCACAGGCACACATCGGTAATGACAAAAAGCTTGGGCCAGCGCTTCTTGAGCAGGCGCACGGCCTCCTGCACGATGCCGTCGTCAGCGTAAGCGCCGCAGGCTTTTGCGTCCTTGACGGCGGGAATGCCGAAAAGAATGACGGAATGCAGGCCCGTATCCACGGCCCGCTCCACCTGTTTTTCCAACTCGTCGAGGCTCAGCTGGAACTGGCCGGGCATGGAGCCTATCTCTTTGCGAAAGTTGCGATCTTGCGTCTCAACCACAAAATAGGGCTGGATAAGGTCTTCCACAAGCAGGGGCGCGGTTTCGCGCACCAGGGTGCGGAGTTCGGGAGTGGCACGTAAACGGCGGCCGCGATGGAATGCTGTCATGACTGTTGTCCTTTGTGCTGACCTTTGCTGTGCCAGCCTGTAGGGATTGCTGCGGCGCGGCTTTGACGGGGCGCGTCGTGTTTCTTAGAGCATTTTAACTTTGAAAAAGTGTAAATTCTCTAATGCTGCACGAAAGTGCAGCGCGCCACAACGTGGCGTGGATTCAGCCGAAAATCGCATTTTTCGGCTGAATGAACACTTTGAAATGTGAAGCATTTCAAAGTTAATCTGTCCTAGTCACGCAAGTGTGACTGAAGTGGGAGCAGGGTGTTCGCCTGCCGCAAATACCGGGCTGCCCGTTTTGACTGCAACGTTATTGCTGCTGTTGGTGGTGCAGCACGCCACGGCCCGTATCAAACATGAAATTTTGCTGTCAAATAAACAGGCGGCGCGCCTGAACGGAGCGTAGGCGTCTACGTACCCGTGGCGCGCCGCCAAGTTTCATACGGTCAGCAGAATGCGTCGCCGCAGGCTACTTGATGCCGATTTCTTCATCAGTCAGGTAACAGGCCGGGTCCGGGGCCCATATGTCGTCATAATAGGCTTCGGCGCGGGCGCGGAAGTTGCCGCCGCAGATGTTCAGGAACTGGCACTTGGCGCAGCGCCCTGTGACGTGGGCCTTCTTGTCCTTGAGCTTGTGCAGAAGCTCGATGGAGGGGTCGTCCCAAATCTGCGAGAAGGGGCGCTCAAGCACATTGCCGAGCACATGGTTGCGCCAGAACTGGTCCGCGTGCACCTTGCCGTCCCAGGAAATACAGCCTATGCCACGGCCCGAGCTGTTGCCCTCGTTGTACTGAAGCAGTTCAAACACTTCTTCGGCGCGCTTGGGATTCTCGCGTTTGAGGCGCATCCACACGTAGGGGCCGTCGGCGTGGTTGTCCACGGTGAGGATTTCCTTGCCCTTGCCGGCGTCGAACAGGGCGCGGGTCTCGTCCATGATGAGGTCCAGCACCTGACGGGTTTCCGCGTGGTCCAGGTCTTCCTTGATCAGCTCCGAGCCACGGCCGGAGTAGACAAGGTGGTAAAAACAGGCGCGGGGGATTTCCATATCCTTGAGCAGGCGGAAGATGCCGGGGATTTCACTGGCATTGCGCTTGTTGATGGTGAGGCGCAGCCCCACCTTGAGGCCTTCGGCCTGACAGTTGGCGATGCCTTCCAGCGCTTTGCGAAAAGCGCCGGGTACGGCGCGGAATTTGTCGTGTATTTCTTCCATGCCGTCCAGGGAGATGCCCACGTACGAAAGGCCCACGGCCTTGAGTTCGCGCGCTTTTTCCTTGGTGATAAGGGTGCCGTTGGTGGAAATGACCGCGCGCATGCCCCGGGAGGTGGCATGGCTGGCCAGTTCAACAAGGTCCTTGCGCACCAGGGGTTCGCCGCCGGAAAAAAGCATGACGGGCGCGCCGTAGGCGGCCAGATCATCGATCATGGTCTTGGCCTGATCGGTGCTGATGTCGTCCGATCCGTCAACCTCGATGGCGTGAGCGTAGCAGTGCACGCACTTGAGGTTGCAACGCTGGGTCATGTTCCAGACCACCACGGGCTTTTTATCCTTGGAAAACTGCAGCAGGTGCGAAGGCAGCTTGCCGGATTCACGGCCATAACGCAGCGCGTCTGAAGGCTCCACCTGGTCGCAGTACAACTTGGAAATGCCAATCATCACACGATCCTTATTGTTCGATGCATTTTTTCAGTATGGCAAAGGCCTCGTCCAGACCTTCGGGCTGAGTGCCGCCCGCCTGAGCCAGATCCGGTCTGCCGCCGCCAGCGCCGCCGCAGGGCGCGGCCACAGGCTTGATAAGGGCGGGCGCCGTAAATCTGCCGTGCAGATCCTTGGAAACATAGATAAGCATGCCCACCTTGCCTTCTTCCACCGTGGCGAGGCAGGCCACCGCATTTTCAGAAAGGCGCGAGCGTACGTCGTCCATAACTTCACGCAGGGCCTTGACGGGCACATTGTCCAGCCGGGCAGCCAACAGGCGCACGCCGTTGACGTCTTCGGCACGGGCTGCCAGTTCTGCGCCGGAAGCCGGAGCAGCCGAGGCTTTTTCCGAGGCTTTGCGCAGTTTTTTCACTTCGGCGTACAGGGCCTGCACGCGTTCGGCAAGCTGGCCGGGCCTTGCCTTGAGCAGGGCGGAAAGACCGTCCAGTTCCGCGCGCTGTTCCACGGCGTGCCCGTAGGCGTTCCAGCCTGTGACGGCCTCAATGCGGCGGGTACCGGCGGCAACGCCGCTTTCGCTCACAATGAGAAAGCCCCCGGCTTCGCCCGTGCGGGACAGATGTGTTCCGCCGCACAGTTCTACGGACTCAGGATCGCACGTTTCAGCGCCTGAAACTGTGAGCACGCGCACAGTGTCACCATATTTTTCATTAAACAGCGCCATGGCGCCGGAGGCCACAGCGTCGGCCATGGCCATTTCTTTGGCGGAAACCTCAAGATCGGCCAGAATGGCGGCGTTGACCTGACGCTCAACAGCGGCAAGCTCTTCAGGCGTCAGGGCCGCGATATGTGAAAAGTCAAAGCGCAGGCGGCTGCCGTCCACCAGAGAACCGGCCTGCTTGACGTGCGTGCCCAGCACCCGGCGCAGGGCCGCGTGCAGCAGATGGGTGCAGGTATGGTTGCGGGCAGTGGCCTTGCGTTCATCGGGGTCCACCGACAGGCGCACTTCCTTGCCTTGCAGCAGTTCGCCCCTGGTGATCTCGATTTCATGCACCAGCAGCTGCGGCGCGGGCTTGTGAGTGGTAATGACCCTGGCCTCGCCGGAGGTGGCGCTCATGAGGCCCGTGTCGCCAGCCTGGCCGCCGCTTTCGCCGTAGAAGGGCGTGGCCTCGGTAACGGCATAGCCGCTCTCGCCCTCGCCGAGCACGTCAACGGGCTGGCCTGAGGCGTTGAGCAGCACGGTGACGACGCTTTGGGCCGTCAAACCTTCATAGCCCACAAAGCGGCTTTGCGCGCCGCCGTCGGCGAGAGCTTTAAGGGGATTGTCCCCATTGTCGCCCTGGCCGAGCAGCCCGCCTTTTTTCTGGTGTTCACGGGCGCGCTGGCGCTGCTCCTGCATGTATTTTTCAAAGCCCTGGGCGTCTGCGCTGAAGCCGCGCTTTTCGGCCACGTCGGTCACGATGTCCAGCGGGAAGCCGTAGGTGTCGTACAGCTTGAAGCAGAAATCGCCGGGAATGAGCGTTGTGCCCTGCGCCTTGAGGGAGGCCAGCTCTTCATCAAGCAGGTCCAGGCCTTTTTTGAGCGTCAGGGAGAAGCGCTGTTCTTCCTCGAACACGGCGCGGTCGATGAAATCGGCGCTTTCCACAAGTTCGGGGTAGGCGTCGCCCATAACCTCGGTGACCTTGCGGGCCACCTTGTGCATGAAGGGTTCGTTCACGCCCATGAGGGTGGCGAAACGCAGGGCGCGGCGGATGAGTCGGCGCAGCACGTAGCCCCGGTTTTCATTGGAGGGCAGCACGCCGCCCGCAATGAGGAAGGCGGCGGAACGGCTGTGGTCGGCGATGACGCGCAGGGCCGTGTCCACATCATTGGTGTCAGGGGCGCTGAAGCTGTATTTCACGCCAGCAAGACCGGCCGCGAACTGGATAATGTCCTGGAACAGGTCGCAGTCAAAGTTGGAGCGTTTGCCCTGAGCCACAGCGGCCATGCGTTCAAGACCCATGCCCGTGTCGATGTTGGGATTGGCCAGAAGGGTGCGGGTGCCGTCGGCGCTCTGGTCGAACTGGGTGAACACGAGGTTCCAGATTTCGAGGAAGCGGTCGCAGTCGCAAACGCCGATGCCGCAGTCGGGGCCGCAGGACATGTCTTCGCCCTGGTCCACGTAAATTTCGGAGCAGGGGCCGCAGGGGCCGGTATCGCCCATGGTCCAGAAGTTGTCCTTCTCGCCCATGCGCACGATGCGTTCGGCGGGCAGCTGGGCAATTTCGGCCCAGAGGTCGGCGGCGTCATCGTCTTCACGAAAGACCGTGACCCACAGCTTGTCCTTGGGGAGTTCCAGTTCCTTGGTCACGAATTCCCATGCCCAGGTGATGGCTTCGCGCTTGAAATAGTCGCCAAAGGAAAAGTTGCCGAGCATCTCGAAGAACGTGTGGTGGCGCGCGGTGCGGCCCACGTTTTCAAGGTCGTTATGCTTGCCCGAAACGCGCAGGCATTTCTGGCAGGTGGTTGCGCGTGAGTAGGAGCGCTTTTCTTCACCGAGAAAAAGCTTTTTGAACTGCACCATGCCTGAGTTGGCAAAAAGCAGCGAAGGATCGTTGGGCGGAATGATAGGCCCGGAAGGAACGATTTCATGCTGATGACGGTGAAAAAATTCAAGATAGCGGCGGCGGATTTCTTTAGCGGTGAGCATAGGGGCTCCTGATGAAGGCTGCTCGGTGTGACCCCCGCCGTACAGGGGGGGCGTGTCATTGCCGTAAAGGGTCACGGTCGCGGTCGTTCCACCCGCTACGGCGCGGGCTGGCTTGCCGGACTGTAGAGCATTTTCTCTTTGAAACTGCTCTGGCGACTGTGTGAGCAGTCGCCCGCTGCGAAGGCGTAAGCGCAATTGATTTGTGCGGTTAAGCGCCGAAGCGAGCGTGTATTCACTTTTGAAATGTGAAGCATCGCAAAAGTGCTTTGCTCTGGAAGAGCAGGTTAATAGTAAAATATCTGTCCGCTCCGCGCGGATTTTTGTAAAAATCCGCGCCACGAAAATACTTGCAGGGCGAACGTGCTTCGTCCGATGCGACGAAGCACGTTACGGGCGAAGACATTGAAACGCTTCGCCATGGCGACAAAGGCTCATCCGTTGTGCTTGGGGAAACTGCGCCTGAAAAACAGCGTGTGTCGCAACACAAGGTGTTCACTGCGACCCGGGCCGCCATGCGCAGGTTCCTTTGACAACAAGCGCCGCAAAAAGCGGATGAAGACAAGGGATGCTTCGTCCGCCAAGCAAGCACTTCAACGTGAAAATGGTCTAGTCGTCAACGGAGACGGGGTCCAGCCCCTCATCCTGGTCTTCGGCTGTGGGGGTGAATTCCTTGGGGTGCAGACCCAAAAATTCCACAACCTTGGATTCAATCTGGTTGCGCAGGTCGATGTTCTCGTCCAGCAGGGCGCGCACTTTTTCACGGCCCTGGCCCAGTTTTTCAGAGCCAAAGGCAAACCATGAGCCGCTCTGGTCGATGATTTTGGCCTCAATGCCAAGATCGAGCAGTTCGCCCGAGCGCGAGATGCCCTGGCCGTAAAGAATGTCGAAAATCGCGCTGCGGAAGGGCGGCGCAACCTTGTTTTTAACCACCTTGACCCTGGTGCGGGAGCCGAAGGATTCTTCCTTGTCCTTGAGGGTCTGTATGCGGCGGATGTCCAGACGCACGGACGAGTAGAACTTCAGCGCGTTGCCGCCCGTGGTGGTCTCGGGGCTGCCGTAGCCCGTGACGCCGATCTTCATACGTATCTGGTTGATGAAGATGACCGAGGTGCGCGACTTGTGGATCGTGCCCGTGAGGCGGCGCATGGCGTGCGACATGAGGCGGGCATGGCCGCCTACCTGCGTTTCGCCCATATCGCCTTCAAGCTCGGCCTGCGGAATGAGGGCCGCCACGGAGTCGACCACCACAAGGTCCACCGCGCCGGAGCGCACCAGCATGTCGGCAATGTCCAGGGCCTGTTCGCCGTAGTCGGGCTGCGAGATGAGCAGTTCGTCCGTGTTGACGCCAAGGCGCTTGGCGTAGGTCACGTCAAGGGCGTGTTCGGCGTCGACAAAGGCGCAGGTGCCGCCCATGCGCTGGCATTCGGCAATGATGTGCAGGGTAAGGGTGGTTTTGCCCGAAGATTCGGGCCCGAAAATTTCCGATATGCGGCCACGCGGTATGCCGCCCACGCCCAAGGCCAGGTCAAGGCCAATGGAACCTGTGGGGATAACAGGTATATTCACGTGAGCGTCGTCAGAAAGCTTCATGACAGCGCCCTTGCCGTATTTGCGTTCAATGGTGGCAAGGGCGGTGCCCAGGGCTTCCGCGCGCGCGTCTTCAGGGCTCAGGGCCGGTTTTTTGGCCATAGCTTTTTTGCTCCGGGTAAAGATATCTTCAAGCACATCATTATAGCAAAGGCCCGGGCGCAAGGCAAATGCCCTTGCCCCTGCGGCCCGGTTTCTCGTCTGCGTTGCGGCGCGCCGTAACGGGCGTGCCGTGCCCGTTGAGAACATGTAGCCGCAATAGTGGCGTTTTCTGATTGACTCAGTTTATTGACTATAATTATTGATAGTGCGTCTGGCAAGAAATTTCCCCTGTCCGCCTCTTGCGCAGTGCGGCGTGTCTGGCATACAAGCGCGGTCATGAGCAATCAGCCTGACATCATCGTGCTTTTTTCCGGCGGCCTGGACAGCATCCTGGCGGCCAAGGTACTGGAACGGCAGGGACTTACCGTCCGCTGTATCCATTTTATCACGCCCTTTTTCGGCTCTGCCAAGGCCGTGCCCTATTGGCGCAAGGTCTATGGACTGGACATCGTGAGCCGCGATGTGGGCGAAGACTTTGCAGAAATGCTGCGTCAGCGGCCTGAACACGGTTTCGGCAAGGTCATGAACCCCTGCGTGGACTGCAAGATTCTGCTGTTGCGCAAGGCGCGCCTCTATATGGAGTCAGTTGGGGCCAAGGGGCTCGCCACTGGCGAGGTGCTTGGGCAGCGGCCCATGTCGCAAAGGCGCGACACGCTGCACCTTATCATGCGCGACGCGGGAGTCAGCGGCATTTTGCTGCGGCCCCTCTGCGCCACGCATTTGCCGGTGACGCAAATGGAAGAAAGCGGCCTTGTGGACCGCGCCCGCCTGCTGAGCTTTTCTGGCCGTGGTCGCCGCGATCAGCTGGATCTGGCGGCGGAGCTGGGCATTACGGAGATTCCCACCCCCGGCGGCGGGTGCCGCCTGACGGAAAAAGAAAACGCCCGACGCTACTGGACCGTGCTCACCCTGCTGCCCGAAGCTGGCGACAAGGATTTTACCCTGGCCAATCTTGGCCGTCAGTTCTGGCATCATGAAGGCGACAACCATTACTGGCTCTGCATTGGCCGCAACAGCGCGGACAACGACAAGCTGGCCGCCGCCATGCAGCCTGACGACATGCTGCTGCGCCTGCGTGACCTGGCTGGGCCTATGGCTCTGGCCCGCTGCGGCGCGGACTGGCCCCGCCATGTGCTGGAAAGCGCGGCGGCCCATGCGGCCTCCTACGCGCCCAAGGCTGTGGCTGCGGGCGGCCCTGTGGCCGTGCGCGTGCGGCAGGGGCAGGCCGAGGGCGACGCGGCCTTTGAGATGGACGTGACGCCGCAACGGCTGGGAGAGGCTTGGGGCGAAGCGCTCTGGGATGATGTGAAGGCTGTTATCAGGGCCGAAGCCAAGGATCGCCTCGCCATGTCACTGCATGGCAAACACAAGCCCGCGCCGGAAGATGCGGAATAGTCTGCCACCGTACTGCGAAAGACGCCGATAAAGGCGCAGGGTCTGCTTTACAAAGATAGGGCTTGAAGATATATGTATCCATTGCGTTAATAGTTTGTGTTTACGCCCCCAGCGGCGTCCGCCGGAGGATTACATGGATCATAAGGACCTGGAATATTTTCGCAAACTTCTTTCAGAGATGCTTGAAGAAGCCCAGCAAAAGGGCGACAGCACCATTGAAGAACTTACCGACAGTAATGAAGTATTTGCTGACCCTGCCGACAGGGCCACAGCAGAGTCTGACCGCGCCTTTACCCTGCGCATCCGTGACCGGGAGCGCCGCCTTATTCGCAAAATTCAGGCAGCGTTGACGCGTATTGATGACGGAACGTATGGCATCTGCGAGGATTGCGGCGACGACATCAGCATCCCGCGTCTCAAGGCCCGTCCTGTGACGCGGCTGTGCATCAACTGCAAAGCCAAACAGGAAGAGGACGAACACCTGAGAGGCGACTGAGGCGCTGTTCGCGGCGGCCATGGTCGCCTGCGGGTTACGGCGTCGCCTGTTTTGTGCCGGACGGCTCCCACCCCGCTTCACAGCCGGGGCCGGGCCAGAGGCTCAACCGGGGCCGGAGTACTACCGGGGCCAGAGGCCCAGCCGGGATTTCCGGATGGCCTGTGGAACAACTGCCGGGGTTCTTCAAAAAACCTGGCAATGTGCGAGGCTGAACGCCTGGCAAAACCGGGTTTGCATTCACGGCTGAAGAAGCAGGAGCGGCCTTTGCGCCCCCCTCATTCCGCCATGCCGTTTTCGCCCAAAGGGCCGCGTCTGTTGTGAGGCGCGGCCCGGGCTTATTATGGGGCGCCGCGCTGTTCTTTATGCCCCGCTCTTGCACCACGCCCCGGCTACGGGGCGCGTACGGATCGTCTTCAGGACTGAAGGCATAACTTTCCCGCCCTCAGGCGGGTTTTTTCATACCTATGGACGCACATCTTTTTCGCCGCTTTTGTGAAGACCTGACGCCCCAGCTTACCGGGGCGCGGATTGAAAAATTGCAGGAACCGGCCCCGGGGCTTCTGGTGCTCACCTGGTATGGCGGCGGCGGTCGCAAGCGCCAGCTGTGCCTGCGGCACGCCCGCAAGGAGCCGTTCTGCTTTTTGAGCTCCAGCCGCATCACAGCGGGCAAGGCCCCTTCAGCCCAGATCATGCGCCTGCGAAAATACGCGTCCGGGCGTCGCATCGCGTCCTGCGTGGTCAGGTTTTGCGCACGGCAGATATGGCTTCTGCTGGCCGGAGGCGACAGCGCGCTGATGGCGGATCAGGGCGGCAAGGGTTCTGACACTGAGGCATCCCGGCTCGCCTGGCTTTTGCTGGACCTGCGGGAAGGGCCGTCCCTGCATTTTTTGACCGAAGGCGAAGCGCCGGAAGAGGAAGCTCCCGACTGGCCCGGGCCGGACACTCTGGCTCAGGCCCTGCAGGACTGGCGCGCGTGGCCCGTGCTCACTCCGGCGCTGCGGCGCACCCTGGCCTGTCTGGAAGAGCCGGAGCAGTGGGCCCTGGTGGAAGACTTGCGGGCCGGAGGCGGCGACGTGTTCTGTTACGGCCCGGCACTGCCGCAAGCGGCGGAGAGCTCGGTGGGGGGCGCTGACAGGCGGCTCACGGACGATCAGTTTCCGAACAGGCAGTTCTCGAAGGGCGAGTTCCCGGGCGGGCTGCCCCCTGCCGTGGATGCAGCGGCTCCCGGCGGTTCCGGCCCTTCCATACCTTCCATTGCGGCCATTGCCGACGATTTCGCAACCGCCGCTGCCACGGGTATTTTCGCTGGCCGCGCCCCCCGCTCCATCCGCTCCATCCGTTCCATTCGGGCCATCAGCGCATGGCCTTTGTCGCCGCAGCAGTGCGCGGCCCTGCTGGCAGAGGATGAGCGGGCGTCCGGCCTTGTTCTGCGTGAAGAGTGCGGTGCGGACGTGCTGCGCCTCACGGAAAAAGCCGGGCAGGATATGGTGCTGGCGCGACTCGCTGGAGAGCAGGCAAAGGAGGCGGCCCTGCCGTTGGACAGGCGCGGGCGCAAGCTCGCAAAATTGCTGGACAAGCTGCGTGAAGAAGAGCGCCGCCTCACGGCCATGACCGAGGCGCAGGCCGACGCGCTGGCGCTTCAGGAAAACCTGTGGCAATGGCCTGCGGAATACCGGGCGCTCAGCGTTACGGTGGCTGCGGGCGCGCACAGCCCTGCCCGCGAGATCCGCCTGGACCCACGGCGCAACGTGCGCGAGGAAATGGCGCGGCTCTTCCATACGGCCCGGCGCGGCTGGCGCGGCCTGGAGCATCTGGCGCAGCGCCGCATGGCGCTGGAGGAAGAAATGGCGGGCATAGCCCGCGCCCACCGCGACAGTCTGCTTGGCGCAGGCGGCGGTCAGGGGGGCAACGGCCAGACAATCTCTGGCAAAACGGGAAGCGGCAAGGCAGGCGGGCGCGGAACCCTCGCGGGCGCTGCTGCGGGCATGCCTGCGGCTCTGCCCAAGAATGTACAGCTTTTTGTCAGCTCGGACGGTTTTGCCCTGCTGCGCGGGCGTGACGCCAAGGGCAACCTGGCTGCCCGTAAACTGGCGGCCCCTCACGATATCTGGCTGCATGCCGAAAACGGGCCGGGCTCGCACGTCATCATACGGCGAACCCACGGCGGCCAGGACGTGCCTGTTCGAACGCTGGACGAGGCCGGTTCGCTGGCGGCCAGCAAAAGCTGGCAAAGGGACGCGGCCCATGCCCGCATCCAGTATGCCGAGGTGCGCCACGTCAAGCCCATGCGCAATGCCCCGGCGGGCACCGTACGCATAGACAAGGTGCTGGCCTCGCGCGAGGTGCCCGTGGACGCCACCCTGGAGGAAAAACTGCTGCCGGAGTAAGCTGGGCGGCAGCAGCGCGACATCAGCATTTTTTGGCCTGCTTGCATCCAGCAGACTGGCATCAGGCAGACAGGCAGGCATCAGGCAGACTTAGATCCAGCAGACGGGCATCAGGCAGACGGGTATCAGGCAGACGGGTATCAGGCAGACTGGCATCAGGCAGGTTTGGCCGCTCCACCCCGGCGGCCTGCGCTGTCGACTCTTGGTAACGCGTATGTCGTGAAACGCATGACCCACTGCAATTCATGAAGATGGTGCCGAATTTGGCGGCGAAATCCAGAACCCGGCTGCGCGCCTTATGACGCCTTGGGTAAACCTTTTCATGAGAGCTTTTGCGGGCAGGGTGCGCGACTTGCTGGCGTCATTGCGCTTTTATCAACAAGGCTTTTCCGTTCCTTTCAGGGGCAGCCTGTCAGATCACATCAAAGCCATCCATATTTATTTCATATAAAATTGGGCCCATACTTGGCCCCCTGAGCCTCTCAATGCCGCTATATTGCGAGTTGCCGCTGCTGCGTTTATTGGCACTTGATGAACTTAATTTTTTGTTTTAGCTAGTTAATAATGTAAATCGATAAAGAATACATTTTACTACGTGATCTTTCCGTTGAACGCCTGCCGATATCACTTCTGCTTTAATATGATCAGCTACTTAAGGCGGTTGCTATATTTCTGCGCGAACCCGCAAGGATTACGTTATCACTGAACATATGATCAGCTTCAAGAGCAATCTCTTGGCATTTGCCACTGTGGACTTTTAAAAATTAATGAAAACATTGGCCTAGGGATAACATTTTTGCAAATCCTCAATCGGAGTGAATATCTGATGAAAAAATGCAGTATCCTTCTTCTTGCGGCAACCATGTTGGTTGCTTCGGCATTTTCAGCAATGGCGGCTGAAAAACTTATTGTCTATACCTCGATGAAGGAATCCATCATTGGTTCCCTCAAGGAAGGATTCACAAAAAAGCATCCTGACATCGCCATGGACTATCAATCTGCGGGCGCTGGCAAACTTATGGCCAAGGTGGCCACGGAGCGTCAGTCTGGCAAGATTATGGCCGACGTCATCTGGACAAGCGAAGTGCCGGACTTTTTTAACATGCGCGCGGAAGGGATTTTGGAAAAATACGAATCCCCCGAACTGCAATACCTCATCAATCCTTTTCCCGACTATGATGGCACGTTTACTGCCGTCAGGCTTGGAACCCTTGGCATTGCGTACAATACCCGCTTCGTGAAACAAGCGCCCACCCAGTGGAGCGACGTTACCAAGCCCGAATACAAAAAAGCCTTTGGCATTGCCAATCCCGCGCTTTCCGGCACAGCCTACATGAGCATTCAGCTGCTCGTGGACAAGTTCGGCTGGGAGTATATTGAAAAAATCAGCAAAAATGGCGGCCGTATAGGCAAGGGTTCCGGACAGGTTGTGGACGATACCGCTTCGGGCGACCTTCTTGCCTGCATAGGCGTCGACTACATCGTCAATGATAAAATCAAAAAAGGCGCAAGCCTTGCCCTGGCGTACCCCCCTGAAATGCTGGTAATCCCCAGCCCCGTGGCCATCTTCAAGGGCACTCCCAACCTTGAGGCCGCCAAGAAGTTTGTGGACTATCTTCTCTCTGAGGAAGGGCAGAAGATTTTGGCAGAGCAGGGCACATTGCCCGTGCGCAAGGGGATCATTCCGCCCAAGGAATACAAGCTTCCTACCAGTGAAGAAGCCTTTGAACGCGGAATCAAAATTGATTACCAGAAGGTGCTGACTGAAAAAGAAGCCAGCATTAAAAAATTTACTGATATAATGATGTCGAAATAGCGCCAACATCGCCAAATGCAGGCGTTGTAAGCCGCGTCGGCGTTGCAATAAAGAACGTCGGCGCGGCGCGCGCCTGTTTCTCCTTCAAAAAGTGCTCGCGTTCAGCTTTTTTCAAAGCGTGGACACAAGCAGGGATCATTATGGCAGAAATTTCTCTTAATAATATTGCCAAATCATATGGCGAACACGCGGTCTTGCAAAATCTTTCGCTTACCGTGAAGGATGGAGAATGCTTTACCCTCATTGGCCCCTCCGGGTGCGGCAAAACGGTGCTGCTGCGCATTATCGCCGGGTTCGAGTCGCTTGATCAGGGCAGCATGTCTATTGGCTCCGACGTTGTCGCCGATGCCGGCACTGGCGATTCCTTGCCTCCGGAGCAGCGCAGTCTTGGGGTTGTTTTTCAGGACTATGCCGTGTGGCCGCACATGACCGTACGCCAGAATGTCGGCTACCCCCTCAAGATTGCAAAGCGTAACCCCGCGGACGCGGCCAGGCTGGTGCAAAAAAGCATTGATGACGTCAATCTTTCCGGCATGGAAGACAGGCTGCCTTCACAGCTGTCCGGGGGCCAACAGCAGCGGGTGGCTTTGGCGCGCGCCCTTGTTGCGGAACCAACCCTGCTGCTTCTGGATGAACCGCTCAACAATCTTGATGCGAATCTGCGCGAAGAAATGCGCTTTGAGATCAAGAGGCTGCAAAAAAATCTTGGCGTTACCATTCTTTATGTCACGCACGACCAGGAGATCGCCCTCGCCATTTCAGACCGGATGGCTGTTATGGATGAACACGGCGTCATACGGCAAATTGGAACGCCGACGGAACTTTTTTCCGAACCAGCCGATGAATTTGTGTTCTCGTTTCTTGGCATGAGCAACTTTTTGCACGTGCAGGCAGAAAGCGGAATGGTGCGTTTTCAGGGATACGGCTTTCCTATGGCTTCGGGGAGCGAGCATTCCGGCAATGGCCGTATTGGCTTTCGCCCGTCTGACGTGGTGTTACGCCGCAGCGGCGAGGGCATAAAGGCAACCGTGCATCGGGCAAGCTTTCTTGGGGCCATCACGGACTATCAGCTTGAGGTGGACGGCCAGCACGTGCGCACGGCAGTAGATACGCATGAAGCCCTGGCCAATGATTTGTTGCTCAAAGAGGGCGAGGAGTGCGTTTTTACCCTGCGGAATTTCCACTGGTTCAAATAGCACTTCTGCCGTTGCTTTCCCCGTATCCCAATGTAAAGGCGTCAGCCCTGCCTGGTTACAATCCCCGATAGTTACGGTGTAAATTTTTCGGGCATGCTGCGCATCAAATCGGATAAAACTATGCAAGCAGTCAAACAAAAGCGCACATTCGGCGTGGCAGAGATCATTCTGCTTTTGTCTATTGCCATCCTCTTGATTGTGGTTGTGGTGCCGGTAGCACTCATCTTTTTTAACGCCTTTTTTGTTGACGGCCAGTTTAACCTTGCTGACCTGGTCAAAACCCTGAGCGAGGGCGAAACCTACCAGGCGCTGCTGAACTCGCTGTTCATAGCCAGCGGCGTGACCCTGTGCGCCACGGCTGTGGGCACCTTTTTTGCCTGGCTGGTGACGCGAACGGACATTCCCTATAAAGGCTTTATGAAGGGCATGTTTCTTGTGCCCTTTATGCTGCCTTCATTTATCGGCGCTCTTGCCTGGAAGATGCTGCTTTCGCCCCGCGCTGGCTACATCAACCGCTTGTGGCGCGACGTCACCGGTGCAGAAGACGCCTTGTTCAATATTTTTTCTTTTGGCGGCATTATCGGCATCGAAACAATGTATCTTTTCCCCTTTGTCTTTATTCAGGTCTGTGGCGCACTGGAACGCATGGACCCCACGCTGGAAGAATCTGCACGGATTTCCGGCGCCGGGCTCTTTACCATTACCCGCAAGATAACGCTGCCCCTGGTGATGCCCAGCATTCTTTCCGGTGCATTGCTGATCATGCTGTATTCCATGGCGCACTTTGGCACAGTGGCTGTTCTTGGCATTGAAGTAGGCATCTACAACATCCCGACGCTGATTTATGAGCGCATTCACCAGAGTGCGGGCAGCTTTGATTCCATCCGCACAGGAACAGTGCTGGCATCGGTTCTTGTTGTTACGGCGGCGCTCATCATCTGGTTGCAGAGAAAAATTCTTGGATCAGGAAAATACCAGATCATTGCTGGCAAGAGCTTTCGCCCAATGGAGCTCAAACTGCGCGGCCTGCGCACGCCGCTGTTTGTTTTTTGCCTGCTCTATATCGGGCTGACCATCGTACTGCCCACAGTGACCATCTTTCTGGTTGGCGGGCTTAAAACCTACGGGATCCCCATTACGTGGGAGAACCTGTCGCTGGATAACTATAAGTACGTTCTTTTTGAGTGGGACCAGACGCAGCAGGCCATCAAAAACAGTATCGGGCTCGGCCTTGGCGCGGCAACCATAACCATGTTTTCTGGCGTGATGATTTCTTATGTCATCGTCAAGATGAAGGTGCGGGGCAAGGGGATTTTGGAATTCCTCGGGATGCTGCCGTTTTCGGTGCCCGGCTCAGTTATCGCGCTGGGCGTTATCCTGGCCTGGAGCGGGCGTTTTGGCATCAATCTTTACAACACGATCTGGATTATCCTCATCGCCTACATCGCCAGATATATGGCGTTTTCGCTCAAGGCAAACTCCGCCGCCCTGGAGCAGGTGCACGATTCTCTGGTAGAGGCGGCACGGGCTTGCGGCGCATCCATGTGGCAGGCATTGCGTGATATTGTGTTGCCTCTGGTTCGCCCCGGCATGGTCGCTGCGTTCTTTCTTATCTTTTTGCCTGCCCTGCGTGAACTGACGGTTTCCGTCATGCTGTACGGCACAACCAGCAGAACCATAGGCGTGGCCATCTATACGCTCAACGAAGATGGCGAAACCGTCACTTCTGCGGCGCTGGCTGGCATAGCCCTGATTTTGATTGTGACCGGGCAGACGATTATCAACCACTTTGCCAAAACCAAGCAGGCCTGATCATGTCAGTAACTCTTACAAACGTAACCAAGTACTTTGGCAAGGTTAAAGCTGTTTCATCTCTCAATTTCAAGATTGGCGATGGAGAGTGCTTTTCAATGCTTGGGCCTTCCGGCTGCGGAAAAACAACCACATTGCGCATGGTCGCGGGCTTTGAGGACCTTGATGAGGGTGAGATCAGCGTCAACGACGTACTCTTGTCATCAAGCGAAAAGAAGTATTATCTCCCGCCAGAGAAACGTAATTTCGGGATGGTTTTTCAGGCCTTTGCCGTGTGGCCGCATATGAGCGTGTTTGAAAACGTGGCTTTTCCCCTGCGCCTCAAAAAAATCAATGCGGACGAAATTGCCAAGCGAACCACGCAGGCCTTGAAGCATACGAGCCTGCTTGACGTTGCCTCCCAAAGCCCTGCGGATCTTTCTGGCGGGGGCAAGCAGCGTGTCGCCCTGGCGCGGGCCTTGGCCATCAACCCTTCGGTGATGCTGCTGGACGAGCCCCTCTCAAGCCTTGACCCGCATCTGCGCGAAGAGATGCGCTTTGAGATCAAGGAATTGCAGAAAATCTACGGCTTCTCCATCATGTATGTGACGCATGACCAATCTGAAGCCATGGCCCTTTCAGACCGCATCCTGATTATGAAAAATGGTGTCGTGCAGCAGATAGCCTCGCCGCTTGAAGTGTATACGAAACCGGCAAACCGTTTTGTGTTCAGCTTTATTGGTCTTTCAAATTTCACAAACATGAATGTGACTGAAAACGCTATGATATTGGACGGCGTATCTGTTCCCTTTGCTGAAGGGCGCGCGCCCGCGAATGAAATCATCAGTGCTGGACAGGGTACGGTCGCCAGCCGCCCCAATGAAATAGATTTTACTGACGACGGCGGGATTCCGGGAACAGTGATGCGACGTACCTTTCTGGGTGAAGTCACCGACTATCAGATTATGGTGGGTGATCAGGAGGTGCGCGTGCAGAAGGGGCGTTATGCCAGCGGGCCGCAAGAGGGCGAAACCTGCCATCTGCGCTTCCTTAACCCTCTGTGGTTTCCGGTGGAAAAATAGCCAGGGTTGCCGCCGGTAGGGAAAAACCCGGGCAATGGAACCAGTTTTGGCAAAAGAACCGTTTTGGCAATAGAAGAGCCGAAATGGAGACGCTGCCAGGCAAATCCTTTCGGATAAATCCTGTCAGGCAAGTCTTGCCAGCAAATCCTGCCAGGCAAATTTAGCTGGACACATTCTGTCAGACTCTGAATCACCACAGGTTGCTTGTGAACCTGTTCAAGGCCGCACTACGCGGCCTTTATTTTTTCAGGATAAAATAGGCGAGGGTGCCGAAGGCCAGGCCCCAGAAGGGCGCGCCCAGACCAAGAAACTCCATGCCTGACGCCGTCGCCAGAAAGGCGATGACTCCTGCGTCCATATTGTCGCTGTCCTTGAAGACGCCGTAAAGCCCCGTCGCAAAAGCGCTCATGAGGGCAAGGCCCGCCAGAACGGCAATGAATACGCTGGGCAATGCCGCGAAAAGCGACGTCAGCGCCGTGCCGGACAAGCCCACAAGTATGTAGAGGCCGCCGCAGACCATGCCGGCAATGTAGCGGCGCGCGGGGTCTTCATGCGACTCTTTCCCCGTGCAGATGGCGGCGGTGAGTGACGAAAGGTTGATGGCGTGGGAGCCAAAGGGGGCCAGCAGCAGGGAGGTAATACCCGTCACGGTCATGATGCCGTTGGACACTACCGGGTAGCCCGAGGCATGCAGCACGGCCATGCCCGATATATACTGGCCTGTCAGCGTCACCAGGGCCAGCGGCAGCCCTATGCTGACAATGACGGCGGCTGACCACTCCGGCATGGTGAACACCGGCCTTGCCAGGGCAAAGTGCACCGTGTCCACGTGCAGCATCCCCGTCAGGGCCGCAATGACCGTGCCGCACACAAGAACCGCGGCAATGGCGTAACGGGGGCATATCCTGCGGAACAGCATAAAGCAGAGCAGCATGGACAGGCCAAGCAACGGCGACGCCGCAACCGACGTGAAGACCTTTGCCCCGAAGCTGAACAGGATTCCGGCGAACATGCCTGAACTCACGGCAATGGGTATGCGCCGCATGATGACGTCCAGGGAGCCTGTAAGCCCGATGACGGTGATGATGACGGCGCTGACGATGTAAGCGCCCACGGCCTGCGCAAAGGGGATGCCCGGCAGCATGGTGATGAGCAGGGCCGCGCCCGGGGTTGACCAGGCCGTGATGACGGGTATGCGCATCTTCCAGCTGAGCAGCAGACCCGAAAGGCCGCTGCCGATGGATACCGCCCATATCCACGAGGTCGTCAGTTCGTCTGAAAGGCCCGCCAGCCTGGCCGCCTGAAAAATAAGCACCGCCGAACCCGCGTAGGACACAATAACCGCCAGCATGCCCGCCACGGCGGCGGTAGTGGAAAAGTCCCTGTGCAATCGTCTCATCTGGTTCTCCCGGCGCGCGGGCGCGGATGCCTGCGCTGTGAGCGCATTTTTTGGTGATAGATTTTGTCTGTAAATATGCGCTTGTGGGAGCGCTGTCCAGAAAGCCTGATGGCAGATATTTTTGAGGAAGTGAATCGTCGCGTGCCGGACAGACGCGGCAAGGGCTGCCTCTGCGGCGTACCCAGCAAAAAGGCCGCCCTTTTGGGGCGGCCTTCAATATATGGGGACCGGAGCGCTTCAGTTGGTCTGCTCCGGTACAGCAGGCGTAGCCGGTGTGCGGGAATTATTTTTCCAGCACTTCCACAGTGGCCATGGCGATTTGCAGTTCTTCATTGGTGGGAATAATGAGAACGGGCACGGTGCTGTCCGGCGTGGAGATGGCGCGCGCGCCGGGTTTGCGGATGCCGTTTTCCTTGGCGTCGATCTTGATGCCCATGTGTTCGAGCCCGGCGCACACTCCGGCGCGCACGATGTCGTCATTTTCGCCAATGCCGGCGGTAAAGACCAGCGCGTCGACGTTGCCGTCGAGCAGGAAGTAGTAGGAACCAAGAATCTTCTTGATGCTGCGCGTCAGCATATGAAGAGCCAGAGCGGCGCGCTCGTTGCCCTTTTCCACTTCGGCGTGCACGTCGCGCATGTCGGTAAAGCCGCACAGGCCCAGCAGGCCGGACTGCTTGTTCATGAGCGTGTCCATCTGCTCGGGGGTAAGGCCCTTCTTTTCCATCACAAAAGGCACGATGGCGGGGTCAATGCTGCCGCAGCGCGTGCCCATGATGAGGCCTTCCAGGGGGGTGAGGCCCATGCTGGTGTCGAAGCACTTGCCGTTTTTCACGCAGCTCATGGACGAACCGTTGCCAAGGTGCATGGTGATGGAGCGCAGTTCGCTGAGGGGCTTGCCAAGGTACTTGGCAGTGGCGCCAGCGATGTACTTGTGCGAAGTGCCGTGGAAGCCGTAGCGGCGGATGCGCAGGTCTTCATACAGCTCGTAGGGCAGAGCGTACATGAAGGCTTCCTTGGGCATGCCCATGCCGAACTCGGTGTCGAACACGCCCACATTGGGCACGCCGGGGAAGAGCTTTTCAGCAACTTCAATGCCCATGAGGTTGGCGGGGTTGTGCAGGGGGCCAAGCACCGAGCATTCGCGCACGATTTCTTTCACGCGCTCGTCCACAAGCACGGGGTCGCTGACGGCTTCGCCGCCGTGCAGCACACGGTGGCCGATACCGGCAATCTCGCTCTTGTCCTTGATAACGCCTTTTTCAGCGTCGGTAAGGAGGGAGATGACCAGCTCCATGGCCTCGACGTGGGTGGGAAAATGCGCCGTGCGGACGATCTTTTCTTCCTTGTCCGTGTCAGGGGCGATCTTGTGGGTCAGGCGGCCTCCATCCTGTCCGATGCGTTCGGCGATGCCGGAGCAGAGGACGGCGTGGGTATCCATTTCCAGCAGTTGGTACTTGCAGGACGAGGAGCCCGCATTGATGACCAGGATTTTCATGTGTATTCCTTTTCTTGTTGGCAGCGCCGGGGGGCGGCGGCCCGCCCCCGGCAGTAACACGGTTGGCGGCTACTGGCCCGTCGCCTTTTTTTCGGCGGCGGCCTGAACAGCCGTAATGGCCACAGTATTTACAATGTCGGGCACGGTGCAGCCGCGCGACAGGTCATTCACAGGCTTGTTGAGGCCCTGAAGCACGGGGCCGATGGCCACCGCGCCAGCCGCGCGCTGTACGGCCTTGTAGGTATTGTTGCCCGTGTTGAGATCGGGGAAGATGAAAACGGTCGCCTTTCCGGCCACCTGGCTGTCGGGCATTTTGGTTTTGGCCACGCTGGGGTCGATGGCGGCGTCGTACTGCAGGGGGCCTTCCAGCGCGAGTTCGGGGGCCATTTCCTTGGCGATGCGGGTGGCTTCCACCACAATGTCCACATCCGCGCCCTTGCCGGACGTGCCGGTGGAGTATGAAAGCATGGCCACGCGGGGCTCAATGCCGAAAACTGCGGCCGTGTGGGCTGAGGCAATGGCGATTTCAGCCAGTTGCTGCGCTGTGGGATTGGGATTGACGGCGCAGTCGCCAAAGACCAGCACGCGGTCTTTGAGGCACATGAGAAAGACCGAGGACACAACGGAGAAGTTGGGCTTGGTCTTCACAAACTCAAAAGCCGGGCGGATGGTGTGGGCCGTGGTGTTGACCGCGCCGGACACCATGCCGTCGGCATCGTCAAGCTTGACCATCATTGTGCCGTAATAGGTGGCGTCCGCCATGGTGTCGCGGGCCTGTTCCGGCGTGATGCCCTTTTTCTTGCGCAGTTCGTAGTAAGTATTGGCGTATTCTTCAAACTTTTCGGATTTGATGGGATCGATAAGGGTGGCCTTGTCGATGTCCAGACCCAGAATTTTGGCCTTGGCGCGTATTTCGTCCACATCGCCCAGCAGGGTGATATGGGCCACGTCACGGCGCAGCAGGATGTCGGTGGCGCGGAGGATGCGTTCTTCAGTGCCTTCGGCAAGAACGATGCGCATTCTGTTGGCCTTGGCCCGTTCGATAAGCTCGAACTCGAACATCATTGGGGTAATGCGCGCGCTGCGTTTGCTCACAATGCGGCTGGCGATCTCCTTGCCATTGACGTGCTGCTCAAACAGGCCCAGCACGGTGTTGATCTTGCGGACATTGCCGGGCTCGATGGGAGCGATGAGTTCCTGCAGGGCCAGCATGGTATTGTAGGTGTGGCCCTTGGTCAGCAGGATGGGCAGGGGAGAGGCCGTCCAGCCTTCAATAAATTTGCAGACTTCCTCGGCCGGGCGGATGCCGCCGGTGAGCAGCACGCCCGCGATGTCCGGCGTGGAGGAGGTAAGGCGCGAGGCAATGGCCGCCAGCAGCACGTCGGCGCGGTCGCCGGGGGTCACGATAAGCTGGTCCTTGGCGATGTAGGGCAGCACGTTGTTCACATGCATGGCCGCGATGAGGTAGTCGTCCACCAGGGCGTCCAGGCGGTTCTCGCCAAACAGCACTTCCGCGTCAAGGCCCTTTTTCACGTCGCCCATGGTGGGCTGGCCGATGGTGGGCTCGTTGGGCACGGCGTAGATAAGAGCCTTGCGCTCGTCCGTGCTGAAATGGGTGCGCAGTTCGTCAAGCTCGGTCTGGGTGAGGTTGCGGCGGTTGATGATGGTGGCCACCACATCCAGTGAAAAAGGGGCAAGGCTGTCCATGGTGATCTGGAGAGACTCGCGAATGTCTTCTGCCGTGGCTTTTTGCCCGCTGGTCACAAGAATGACGGGCGTGCCCAGGTTGGCGGCGATTTCGGCATTAAGGTCGAACTCGAACACCGGGTCCTTGGCCAGAAAGTCCGTACCCACGCAGAGAACAAAGTCAAAAGTTTCCAGCAGTTTTTTATACTTCTGGATAATGTTCTCGATGAGCAGGTTGCGCGAACCCTGGTTGATGATCTGGCGTGCTTCACGCTGGGTGTAGGCGAAGGTGTCGGCATAATCCATCTTGATCTTGAAGTACTCGATCATCAGATGGATGTCCGGGTCCCGGTCGTCCCATACCGGTTCATTGATGATGGGACGGAAGAACGCCACGTTGCGCATGCTGCGGCTGAGCAGCTGCATGGCTCCCAGTGCGATAGCGCTTTTGCCCGTCATGGGACCGGTGGCTGTGATATAGAGTCCGTTATACATATGCTTCCCCTGATTGTGCCGGGCAGGCTGGCAGGATGACGCGAAAAAGGGGCGCAGGCCATTACCTGCGCCCCGGCCTATTGTTCTATGGCATGACCGCATCCGCCGCCTGGAGCCCATAGCGGAGCCTTGTGGCGGATGCGGTATTCATTCGTCAGTCCCTACTTGTCTTCGCTGGCGATTGCGCTGGCGTCGGGGTAGGGCAGGTCAGCCAGCTGCTTCAGCATGGCGTAGCGTTCGGCGTAGGCGGCAGCCAGTTCCGCGCGCAAGGTCTTTGAAGCTTCGGGATCGGTCTTTTCCAGCGAGGCAAAGCGGGTTTCGCCGCCCAGGAATTCCTGGATGTCGACGCTGGGGGCCTTGCAGTCGAGCTGGAAGGGATTTTTCTTTTCCTTGGCCAGTTCGGGGTTGTAGCGGTACAGGGGCCAGTAGCCGGTCTGCACGGCCAGCTTGGATTCTTCCTGGCTCTTGCCCATGCCCTTGCGCAGGCCCTGGTTGATGCAGGGAGCGTAAGCGATGATGAGCGAAGGGCCCTTGTAGGCTTCGGCTTCGCGGAAGGCCTTGAGGGTCTGCTGCTTGTCGGCGCCCATAGAGATGGAGGCCACGTACACATAACCGTAGGTCATGGCCATGCGGCCAAGGTCCTTTTTGCCGGTGCGCTTGCCAGCGGCGGCGAACTGCGCCACAGCGCCAAGCGGGGTGGCCTTGGAGGACTGACCGCCGGTGTTGGAGTACACTTCGGTATCCATCAGCAGGACGTTGATGTCGTCGCCGGTGGCCAGCACGTGGTCCAGGCCGCCGTAACCGATGTCATAGCCCCAGCCGTCGCCGCCGAAGACCCACACGCTCTTCTTGGTGAAGAGGTCGTCCATGTGCCAGATTTCGTGGGCAAGGTGGCTTTCAAAGGAATCAAGGTTGGCAATGACCATGTCGCCGTACTTGCGGGAGCCTTCGGCGTCGTCCTTGTTGGCCAGCCAGCCTTCCATGGCTTCCTTGAGTTCGGGGCTGATGCCTTCTTCCTTCAGGGCTTCTTCGATCTTCATGGCCAGCAGGTTGCGGCGCTGTTCGTAGGCAAGGCCCATGCCGCAGCCGTATTCGGCGGCGTCTTCAAACAGGGAGTTGCCCCAGGCCGGACCAAAGCCTTCCTTGTTGGTGCAGTAAGGCGTGGTGGGCGAAGAAGCGCCCCAGATGGAGGAGCAGCCCGTGGCGTTGGCGACGATCATACGTTCGCCGAAGAGCTGGGTGAGCACCTTGACATAGGGGGTTTCGCCGCAACCGGCGCACGCGCCGGAGAACTCGTGCAGGGGCTGCTGCAGCTGCGAACCCTTGACGGTGTCGCGAGCCAGCAGTTTGTCCTTGAGGGTCACGTGGGTTTCGGCAAACTCGAGGTTGACCTTCTGGGCGTCCATCTGGGTTTCCAGCGGCTTCATGACCAGGGCCTTGTTCTTGGCGGGGCACACGTCGGCGCAGGAGCCGCAGCCCAGGCAGTCTTCAGGGTAAACCTGAATGCGGAACTGCATACCCTTGAGTTCCTTGCCCATGGCGTCCTTGGTCACAAAGCTGGCCGGTGCGCCTTCCAGTTCTTCGGGAGTGGCCAGCACGGGGCGGATGGCCGCGTGGGGGCACACGAAGGAGCACTGGCAGCACTGGATGCAGTTTTCGACCTGCCATTCGGGAATGGCAATGGCCACGCCGCGCTTTTCGCAGGCGGCGGTGCCGAGGGGCATGAAACCGGCCGGATCCATGGCGGACACGGGCAGCTTGTCGCCCTGCTGGGCAAGAATGGGACGCACCACGCCGCGGATGTAGTCATCATCGTTGCAGTGGCACACTTCAGCGCCTTCGGTGGTGTTGGCCCAGCTGGCGGGGTACTTGATTTCTTCCAGGGCGTCCATGCCCTTGTCCACGGCGGCGATGTTCATGTTGACGATCTTGTCGCCCTTGCTGCCGTAGGTTTTCTTGATGGATTCCTTAAGCAGGGCCACGGCCTTGTCAAAGTCGAGCACGTTGGCCAGCTTGAAGAAGGCGGTCTGCATGATCATGTTGATGCGGCCGCCAAGGCCCACTTCCTGGGCAACCTTCACGGCGTCCACGTTGTAGAACTTGAGCTTCTTGCGGGCGATGGTGCGCTTCATTTCGGCGGGCAGGTGCTTTTCGAGGTCAGCCAGCGACCAGTTGGAGTTCAGCACAAAGGTGCCGCCTTCCTTGATGCCTTCAAGAATGTCGTACTGGGTCACATAGGCGGCCTTGTGGCAGGCAACGTAGTCAGCCTTGGTGATGAGGTAGGACGACGTGATGGGGGCGGAGCCGAAGCGCAGGTGCGACACGGTGAAGCCGCCGGATTTCTTGGAGTCATAGGCAAAGTAAGCCTGGGCGTAGAGGTCGGTGTTGTCGCCGATGATCTTGATGGCCTGCTTGTTGGCGCCCACGGTGCCGTCGGCGCCGAGGCCGAAGAACTTGCACTGCACGGTGCCGGCGGGCACGGTGTCGATTTCCTCGTCCACGTCAAGGGAGAGGTTGGTGACGTCGTCGTTGATGCCCACGGTGAAGTGGTTTTTGGGCTGCAGGGCCAGCATGTTGTCGTACACGGCCTTGGCCATGCCGGGGGTGAAATCCTTGGAACCCAGGCCGTAGCGGCCGCCCACGATGGTGGGGGCTTCGCCCTTTTCGAGGAAGGCGGTGCAGATGTCCTGATACAGGGGGTCGCCCAGAGCGCCGCTTTCCTTGGTGCGGTCAAGCACGGTGATGCAGGCGGTGGTGGCGGGCAGGGCGCGCAGCAGGTGCTCGGTGGAGAAGGGACGGAACAGACGCACCTTCACAAGACCAACGCGCTGGCCCTGGTTGTTCAGGTAGTTGACTGTTTCTTCCGCCACTTCACAGGACGAACCCATAGAGACGATGATGCGGTCGGCTTCGGGGTGGCCCACGTAGTCGAACAGGCGATATTTGCGGCCCGTGATGGATTCAACCTTCTTCATGTTTTCAATCACGATGCCGGGCACGGCGTCGTAGAAGAGGTTGGCAGCCTCACGGTTCTGGAAGTAAATGTCGGGGTTCTGGGCAGTGCCGCGAATGTGGGGATGCTCGGGATTCATAGCGGTGGAGCGGAATTCGGCCACCTTGTCCCAGTTCACCAGGCTACGGATGTCTTCGTAGTCGATGGTTTCGATCTTCTGCACTTCGTGCGAGGTGCGGAAGCCGTCAAAGAAGTGGCAGAAGGGCAGGCTGGCGTCGATGGCCGACAGGTGGGCGACCAGGGCCAGGTCCATACATTCCTGCACCGAGGCGGAGGCGAGGAAGCAGAAGCCCGTCTGACGGGCGGCCATGACGTCCTGATGGTCGCCAAAGATGGACAGGGCGTGGGAAGCCAGGGCGCGGGCCGACACGTGAAAAACGCCGGGGAGCAGTTCGCCGGCGAGTTTGTACATGTTGGGGATCATGAGCAGCAGGCCCTGAGAAGCCGTGTAAGTAGAGGTCAGAGCACCGGCGGAAAGCATGCCGTGCACAGCGCCCGCGGCGCCTGCTTCAGACTGCATTTCACGGACGATCACTTTCTGGCCGAACAGGTTCTTCATTCCCTTGGCGGCCATCTGGTCCATGACTTCGCCCATGACGGACGAGGGCGTGATGGGGTAGATCGCCGCCGTTTCCGACAGAGCGTAGGCAATATGCGTTGTCGCGTTATTGCCATCCATGGTTTTCATATGAGCCATCTGTTCCTCCTTGGCGCCCTGAGGCGCGCAATATTTTTTCCAATTTCTGCGTGGC
This sequence comes from Desulfovibrio sp. MES5, assembly GCF_002237645.1. Taxonomy (GTDB): domain Bacteria; phylum Desulfobacterota; class Desulfovibrionia; order Desulfovibrionales; family Desulfovibrionaceae; genus Desulfovibrio. Next base: position 20,502 of record NZ_MJUZ01000013.1, on the reverse strand, counting down.
CGGTGCGGCCTGGGGTAAAGCCCGCACTATGCAAAGAGCTGTGCGGGGTGCGGTTTACTTTGGGAACATTAGGGGGTTTCTGGAGTCACGCGTTTGGTCAAATTTATCGCATCAAATCATGGGCGTCCATAAAAGATTATGGAGCCCCAAAACGCGGCAAAAAAGCCGCAGTTGTCGTTGCAATGTGTCCATACCACAGAGCTGGTTGTTTGAACAGTTAAATAGCGTGTCGGGGAAAAATTTTTTTCGCCTGCGATGAGGATTATTTTGTCTGATATTCCAGCTAGATCCCGAAATTCTGGTCACAAGGGGGCTCTTTGCGGCGAAAAAAAAATACAAAAAGGCGTCATCACCATTCGTCCGCGCGTCCGGCAGGAGGGAAACCCCGCCAATTCGCGTCCGCCCGGTTTGTCCGTGATTAATAGCACATATTTTTGCCCTTTGCAGCCCCTGCGAACGTCGTTTTACGCTACGCCAAAAAATCGGATAACCGACGTGAATAATAATAATTATTATACTGGCATGGCCAGAACTGCCTGGCATGACGGAGCACAACATGCTGTGCAATGCGCATTAATAACGGGAATATTGAGGTTGGGCAGCTTGACAATGAAAAGTCCTCCCATTAGGTATCATTTTAAAAAGTACAAATAATAATTGATGCTCTTTCTTGTAAGGCAGCTGGCAGGCTCAGGGCGACGTGTTCAAGCTTGTCATGGGCCTGCTTGTGTCCGAATTTATTCGGCACTGGCATACTGCTGTCAAAATTTGGGGCAATGTTTGCAAAGTTGAGCGTGTTTCTCGTGATTATACACAGTTAATATATAGAGAGGAACCATGTTTTGGAAAAACCTTTCAATAGGAAAGAAGCTGTGTTTTGGCTTCGGCGTCAGCCTGGTGGGCATGCTCTGTTATGCCCTGGTTGCATGGGAGGCCTCCAATGAAGTCATGACCATGGCCGACAGCGCACTGCAAAAACAGGGCAACGCCCTTGTTTTTGCCATGCGTGAGGCCGACCATCTGCACTGGAAGGAGCGTGTCGGCAGCTTTGTGGCCATGCCGCCTGCCGACGGCAAGCTTGATGTGCAGAAAGACGGGCACAAGTGCCTTTTCGGCCAATGGTTTTACAATGGCGGTCGTGAAGAGGTGGAGGCCATCTTGCCCGGCACGGCCACCTATTTCAAGCAGATGGAAGCTTCCCACCTGGAACTGCACAAAAGCGCTGCGGATATTGAGCGCATGGTGCAGGCTGGCGACCTTGAAGGGGCCCGGCAGCATTTCAATTCCATTACGCTGGGCAAATCGGCGGCTGTTGTGGAAACGCTCGCGCAGCTGCGCACTATGATGCTGCACGCCGCCGATGCAGACAAGGCAACCTACAAGCATATCATGGATCGCGAAAAATACGTGGTTGTTGTCCTGCTGCTGGCCGTGTTGGGATGTATGGTAATCTCCGGCGTGGCCATTACGCGCTCCATCCGCAACCCTTTGCGCTGGCTCGTGAGCAAGTCCTCCGAAGTGGTGGCAGGCAATCTGGATGTGAACCTGCGCCTGCAGCGTAAGGATGAAATCGGCGCGCTGTCGAGCGCGCTTGGTTCACTGCTGGACAGCCTGAAGCTCAAGCTCACAGAAAATCAGAAAAAGTCTGAAGAGGCTCAGGCCAGTGCCGACCATGCCCAGCGCGCCCTCAAGGATGCGGAGGAAAAAGAGGCCCGCATTGCCGCGTTGCTGGAAAATATGAACGCCATAGCCGCTCAGGCTGATGCTATTGCCGGTGACCTGGCCGAGCATTCCACCACTCTGGCTGAGCGGGTGGAAACCGTCTACAAGGGCAGCGAAGACCAGCACAGTCTTATGCGCGGCAGCCTTGACGATCTGGAGCAGCTTGCAACGGCGGCCAGCGAAATTGCCATCAATGCGGAGCATTCGGCCCACGGGGCGCGCAGTTCAAAGGAGTACGCCGGAAGCGGCGTGGATGTGGTGACCCGTTGCGCCCAGGCCATCAGCCGGGTCAACGACCTCGCGTCCAAGCAGAACGGGCAGATAGCCGAACTGGGCGAGATGGCCCAGGGTATTACCGGCATTATGAGTGTTATTACCGACATAGCCGACCAGACCAACCTGCTGGCTCTCAACGCCGCCATTGAGGCAGCCAGGGCTGGCGAGGCGGGGCGCGGCTTTTCGGTGGTCGCCGATGAAGTGCGGAAGCTGGCGGAAAAAACGGTTGCCGCCACTCAGGCCGTGGGGGCCAAGATCACCGGCATTCAGGAATCCATCCATGCCAGCGTGGCCTTTATGGGGCAGACCAGCGAGGCCGTGCACGAGTCCAATGACCTTGCGCAGCAGTCAGGGGAGGCGCTTACGCAGATTCTTGATCTGGCCGCCTCCAACGTGGAGAACGCCGCAGGCATGGCCGTGGCTGCGCAGCAGCAGAGCGACACTGTGGTGCATGTGACGCAGGGCATGAAGAACGTGCAGGACATTGCCGAGTCCAGCCGAACGGCCATGGGCGAAGCCGACCATCAGGTGCGGGCGGTGGCCAAGATGGCGACTGAACTACGGGAGCTTATCGACAGGCTGAAAAACAGGAATCAGAGCCTCATAAGTTAAAGATTGTTCTGGCGGTTGCGTGAGCAGACGTCCGCCGCAAAGAAACAAGCGCAGCTGCATCCTTTGCCCTGGGGGCCAATGGATGCAGCTGCGCTTGTTTGCGCTGCATGCGCTATCGCGAACGCCTTGAGGCGCTGGGTATATTCGCAACGCATTGCCCTGGAGCAATAAACGCTGCAATGGTGTGATGCCCCGGAAGACGCGGCCTCTGGCCTCTCCCCGTTCAGATTCGCAGGCTCGTTGTACTGCAAGCAATAATGGTATGAATGAGCGTGGGCATGGGAGGAGACCCTTTTGCAAAAGGGTCTCCTCCCACACAAAACAGTTCAAAGTGAACCTGCCCTAGGCAGATTAACTTTGAAATGCTTCACATTTCAAAGTTTTCATTCAGTCGAAAAATACGATTTTCGGCTGAATGCACGCCACGTTGTGGGGCGCTGCACTTTCGTGCAGAGTTAGAGCATGCACACGTTTTCGAAGTTGAAATGCCCTAACTGCTTGCCATTTCTCTTGCGGCGTTGTCCGTGTTTTCCTGGCAGGAGTCCATCAAGCTGGAGACGCTGCTGATTTCGCCCGTTACGGTGATCGTGCTTTCTGCAACCACGGCAGGGGCATCGTGGGCAGCTGATCCGGCAAAGTGGCTCTGAGCAAGAACCGCGTTCATGTTGGTCAGGGGCACGTCATGCAGGGCGGTTGCTTCGGGCCCGGTTTCGTCCTGTTCAGCAACCTGCACGGTGGTGGCTACAAACAGGCTGTCGAATTTTTCATTGGCGTAGGCCAGCGTGATGGAGGCATGAAGCCCGGCAAGAGCGCCACTGTCGGCAGCCTCATTGCCCAGATGGCCGCTGTGCAAGATGTCATCCCCCCCTTCAAGGGGCAGGTCTGTCGAGGCGTTTGCGGACATGTCGTCGGCATGGCCGCTCAGGGAGGCGAAAAGCGGCTGAATCTGCTCGTCCGCTTGTGCGCTGAAGTGCGCCGCTACTGTGGGGTCATGCTCAGGAGAGTCCGCCCCGGGATTGCCTGTCTCAGGAATGCCCGCTCCGGGAATGCCTATATGTCCCGCAGGGTCGCTGTGCTCGTTGGCGGCGTGCTGGCCGTCGTCAGTCACGGAGTCCTGACCGTCATGCGCGGGCAGCAGCGAAGACTGCGCGTCGTCGTGTCCGGCGGCATGCTGCGCGTCCTGCGTATGGTGCTCCGCGCCGGTCTCGTCAGCCATGACGGACAGGGGAGCGCTGAAGGAACCGGCGGGGTCGTGCAACTGGTCGGCAAGCTCCGCAGGCTCAATGGCAACGCCGCCAGCCTGCAAGTCCCACAGAATGTCGTTAAATTCCGCCAGGAAGTCCGGGGGCAGGGTAGCGACGTCCAGCCCGTCAAAGCGTATGGTCGTCATGCCGCCTGTAATGAGGGGATCTGAGCCGATGTCGTTGAGCCAGGCCCCATAGTGGCTGACAAAGCTTTCGGCATCGGGCGCCTGGAGTATGAGCGTGTAGGTGCCGGCGCTGGCGCCGATGCCCTCGGTCTTGACGTTGAGGCTGCCGGGGTCTACCGCGCCGTTGATGGTGAGGGTGTTGTCGCCACGGCCCAAGTTGATCTCATTGCCTGCGCCTTTGACAGCGCCGTTGATGGTCACGCTGTCGTTGCCCGCACCGGTGGTGATAATGTTTTGACCGCCGTTTTCGGCCTGCATGGCGATGCCCTGGCCGTTATTGGCATTCAGGGTGATGCTGTCGCCCGGGCCTCCCGATGTGGAGCTGCCAGTGATGTAGTTTACGGAGTTTCCGCCATCGGCCCACATGGCAATGGCCTTCTCGGCACTGTCCGCTGTGGCGGTAATGGTGACGGTCACCGGGCCGCTGCCAGGCTGTATGAGATTGATGCCGCCGTCTGTGGCAGCCATGCCATAACTGTTGCTGCTGCCATGGGCAGTAACGTCCACCTCGCCGCCGATGGCCTTGATGATATTGGAGCCGCCGTTGGCGGCCGCCATGCCGTGGGCGCTGTCGCCACCGCCGATAACGCTCACATCGCCGCCACTGGTTGTGATGGTGTTAGTGGCTTTATTATCGGCAAACATGCCGTAACCAGCGGCGGATACGCCCAACTCGCCACCGGCAACATGCACGTTGCCGTCTTGAGTCTTGATGACATTGCCGCCGACGCCATCGGCACGCATGCCGTAGCCCGTGCCGCTGCCGCCAGCGGTAACGGTTACGTTGCCGCCGGCGGAGGTGGTGATGCTGTTGGAGCCGGATTCAGCGGACATGCCCTGGTTGTTGTTGCTGCCGCTGGCGGTAACCGTCACATCGCCGCCTGCGGTGATGATGTCGTTGCGCCCGAATTGCGAGGCATACATGCCGGAGCCATCGGTGAAGCCGCTGCCGGCGGTAATGTCCACCTTGCCGCTGTCAGTGGTGATGGTGTTGCGTCCGGAAGTATCGGCAAACATGCCGTTGTGGCTGCTGGTAAGGGTCACGTCGCCGCTTTTGGTGGTGATGACAGTGTTGGCGGAAGTGATGGCGTACATGGCCGAGGCGGTATTGTTGGTGTTGCCGATGGCGGTAACGCTGACATCGCCGCTGCCAGTCTTGATGGTATTGTTGGCGTGGTCTGAGCTGGCCATGCCAAGGGTCGTGCCGGCGGCATTCTTTCCGTCGACAGTAACATTCACGTTGCCGCTGTCAGTGTTGATGGTGCTTTGGGCATAACCACCGGCGTACACGCCTGAGCCGTTGCCGTTGGCGGTAACAGTCACGTTGCCGCCCGCATTGATGGTATTGCTGCCGGAACTGATCGCGGCCATGCCGGCGCTGTCGGTGTTGCTATCGCCCATAATAGTCACGTCGCCGCCAGCGTTGACGGTATTGCCGCCCGAAAGCGAGGCAAACATGCCGTAGGCGAGTTGTGCATCACTGCTGCCGCTGATCGTCACATTGCCGTTATCAGCGTTGATGGTGTTGCTGCCGCCACTCGTGGCATACATGCCATTGCCGTCGCCGTTTGCACTGTGGGCGGAGACGTTCACATCGCCGTCCCTTGTGGTGATGGCATTTTTGCCTGAAGCCTCGGCATACATGGCCTGGCTCGCGCTATTGCCCTGAGCGCTGAGGGTTACATTGCCGCTTTCGGTAATGATGGTATTGCTGGCGTTGGCGGCTGCGTCCATGCCGGTGCTGGTCATGCCGCCGCTGGCGGAAGCGTTCACATCGCCGCTTACGGTGGTGATGGTATTGCCGCCTTGCGAATCAGCCCGCAAGGCAGAGGATTCGTTCACACCTTGGGCGTCAATGTTTACGTTCCCGCTTACAGTGGTGATGCTGTTTTTTCCGTTGCCAACGGCAGTAACCATGCCATAGCCGGAACCTGTGCCGATGCCGGATACACTTACATCGCCGCTATCAGTGGTGATAATGTTGCTGTTGCCGGAAGAATATTCTGCCCACATGCCGGAAGCGTTGTGGCCAACGCCTGATACAGTCACCTTGCCGCTGCCTGTTGTAATCGCGTTTTCGCCGAGGCCAGAGCCGGAAGCGTGCATGCCGGAGGAGTCGGAGAATCTGTCAGTGCCCGTGCCGGCGCCTGACACGTTCACATTTCCGCTTTCCGTGATGATGGTGTTTTTACCAATATCGCTATGCATGCCAACCCCTTTGTGGCCGAGGGCTGATACGGTCACATCTCCGCTTACTGTGGTGATGGAGTTGCTGTTGACGGTGTTGCTGGCGCCCACGGCAAACATGCCGTAACTGCTGGCAATGGAACCGTTGCTGATAACGGTCACATTGCCGCTGTCAGATTTGATGTCGTTGCTGCTGGCAGTTCTCGCAGACATGCCGTATGTGTTGGTGCTGGGTCCGGTAGCTGTAACGTTGATATCCCCGCTCTCTGTGGTGATGTTATTGCTGGATTTATACGCGGCAGACATGCCGTAGTTCTCTACCTTGCTGTTGCTGGTGGTACTGGTAACCTCCACAGTGCCCCCCGTAGTGGAGATACTGTTGCTGCCGGAGTTCGCATGCATGCCAGTGCCGGCGTCTGAGCCGCGTGCGCCGCTGGTAAGGACTACATTGCCGTTTTTTGTGGTGATGGTATTGCTGCCGGATGCCTCGGCAACCATGCCTGCCCCGCCGCCGGTAAGGGTCACGTCGCCGCTGTCGGTGGTGATGGCATTGCTGCCTGATATACTGGCATTCATGATGCCACCGGCGGTGGTCAGGGTCACATCGCCACTATTTGTGGTGATGGCGTTGTTGCCGGACCTGGTCTGCATGCCAGCGCCACCGCCGGTAAGGGTCACCTTGCCGCTGTCGGTGGTGATGGTATTGCTGCCATTGTCTTGGCCAACGTTGCTGGCATAATCGGCAACCATGATTCCGTTGGTGCTGGTCAGGGTCACATTACCGCTCTTAGTGGTGATGGTGTTGCTGCCGGACGCATAGGTGGACATGGTTGCATTTGAATTTCCGATGTCGCTTTTGACGGTAAGGGCCACATCGCCGCTGTCAGTGGTGATGGCGTTGCTGGCGGAAGAACTGGCACTCATGCTGCTGCTGCCGGTGGTAAGGGTCACGTTGCCGCCAGCGTTGATGGTATTGCTGCTGTGAGCACCGCTGCCATACATGCCGCCGCCCTTGCCGGGGCTGGCGCCGGTGTGGGCAAGGGTCACATTGCCGCCAGCGTTGATGGCATTGCTGCCGCCTGAGTTCGCTCCCATGAGGATGTAGCTGTTGCCGCTGGTTTCGGTGCCGGCCAAGACGGTTACATCGCCACTCGCGTTAATGGTGGCGCTACCGGAGTAGGCCTGCATGCCGACACCGTAAGCGTTATCGCTGGTGCCGCTGACGGTCACATTGCCGTTTTTAGCGTTAATGGTAATAACGGCATCGCCGCCAGATGCCTCCATGCCGTAACCAGCCTGGTTTACGCTGTGGGCTGAGACGTTCACATCGCCGTTTTCTGCGTTGATGGTAGTGGCGCCGCCAGAGTTCTGAATGCCATAAGCAAGATGCGAGTCGCTGGAGCCGCTGACAGTTACATTGCCGCTCTGGGAGTTGATGGTGTTGCTGCTTGAAGCAAAGGACAATATGCCAGTGCCGGTCTGGGTTATGCTGTGGGCGGAGACGTCCACATCGCCGTTTGCGTTGATGGTGTTGCTGCTGCCGTCAGCGGCATACATGCCGTAGCTGTTGGCAAATGCCTGGAAATTGGAGCCTGGGGCAGTGGCCGACACGCTTACGCTGCCGCTTGCGTTGATGGTGTTGCTGCTGTCGGTATCGGCAAACATGCCTCTGCTGGCATTGGTTACGCTGTTGGCGGCGATGTTCACATCGCCGCTTGCAGTGATGGTATTGCTGCCGGAATTGCTCGCGTTCATGCCAGAACCGAGGAGAACACTGTTGGCAGTAACAGTCACATCGCCACTGCCGGTAATGCTATTGGTTCCACCCTCTTTTGCCAGCATGCCGTAGGCGTCGTCGATGTCGGAGCTGCTGCTTACCGTGATGTCATGCCCGGTAATTATGTTGGTTGCAGGCTGGTTGTCGGCAGCGGAGGCGAATATGCCCCAGGCTTTGGCGGAAGACGCCTGCATATTGATGTCCACATTCTGGGCGGCATTGATGACGTTGCTGGAGTTTGCGCCCGCATACACGCCGTAGCCTACGCCTCCCTGCGCCGTGATGGAAACATTGCCGCCCTCAATCGTTGTTGCGGCGGTGGAGTTCTGGTCAGCCTTTGTATACACGCCATAGACAAAACCTGACGTGCTGCTTTGAGCATTGATATTTATGGAGCTGGCATCACCTCCGCGAATAGAAGATGAGGCGTTGTCGCTCTCATGAGTGGCTACCCCGTATGTAGGGTTGTTGATGTCACCAGGTGTGATGGCTGTGATATTGACTTCTCCCTTTGAGGAGGCCGAGATGTCAATATTTGAATTCACTGCACCCGCAACGTCGTTGACGGGGTCACTGTTGGACTGGTCAATGTCTACCTGATTGTAGCTCGTGCCGCCAAGGGTGATGGTGTCATTGCTCACAGTTTTGGAGTCAGTGGCATACCATTCGGCCTTGAGGTCAGTGCCTATCTGGGCGCGAGCTTCTTCGTCCGCGGCGTCATAGCTTTGGCCCGCAGGGCCGCCGGTGATCAGCAGCGGCATTTTATATTCCACGCCGTCAACGGTAATGAGCAGCATGTCCGACGCCAGCGTGCCGTCGTTCAATGCGTCAAGCCCGGCGGCGGTAAGCTCCACGGTTATTCTGCCGTCGGGGGCAACGCCCGTAATGGTAAAATATGTGTTGTCGCCATCAAATTCCAGATTGGTGATCTTGCTGGCGTCATTGACGATGTTTCCGTCCTCGTCCACGGCAAAGAAGCTGAAGGTGTTGGCGTTTGTGTCGGAGACAATGAGCCTTGTGTGGTAGGGAGTATGCGTGTTTTGTCCGTTGTCGCCGTCATCGCCACCTCCGCCACCGCCGCCGGGGCCGCCATTGGCAACCGAAGGCGCGCGCGCCATGTCGGGACCGACCATAAGTAGGGGACCGTCGGAAAAAGCCGCGTTTTCAGTGCGGTAGTCAAGACTGTCCAGATGGTCAAGGCCCGAGGCAAGGGCGGAATCGCCGTGCTCCGTATAATGAGAAGAGCGTTCCACAGCGGTCGGACCAGCCGCAGGACTGAGATCCGGGCCAAGAGCGCTGAAAAAATCCGCACCGGAAACAACTTTGCCCGCCACTTCAAATTCAGGAATATTATCAGCGTTATAGCTGGCATAAAAATCATCTATACGAATGACTGCGCCATCTTCAAAGGTAAACACCAGTGAATCCCCATCGCGCGACAGGGTAACGTCGTTGGTCGAGAACTCAAGAGCGAACATGGCGTTCTGGTCGGATGCAATAATTATCTTTTCCTGCCCCTGGGCAGGACGTGAAAGAGTGACTGTAGGCATGGAGCCTCCATAATGAGCTTTAATCTATTGATATTACGGTAACGCTCTGCGAGCATTCCGAAAGGCTGGGAAGGAGAGATCGGCAAGCGTGTGGCTTGCTTCTCTGAGGGGGAACCCCTCTGCCTCTGGTGAAGAGTGCACTGTTGGGAAGCATGTGGGTGAATCAGTGGATGTGTGATTCACGATCTGGGCAGAACCCATCGATTATTTGATAATGTCTGTCATTAGCCTTGTCAACGGCGGCTGGCCTATAACAAGACTTCTTCTATTGTGTGGGTTTTATTTGATGTGCATCCAGATAGTAGTTTGATATAATTTATTATTATTTTATAACGGCCAGGTCCACATATAATGGATCAAAAATTAATATCTATTTATAGATTTTTCAGAACACGCCAAAAATACATAGTTTTTTACTCTGTTTTATGCCGAGCTGATTTTTTTATGGGTTTCGCGCACTGACAAAGCTGTTTTCGTTGTATTTTTTTTCTTGTGGAACTTTTTTTATTTCAGGTGGTTGTCGGTATGGCGGGCGGTGTGGGCCGTTTGCGGATCCAGGAGATATTTTTAAATGTAACCTGCCAAAAATATTGTTTTTATGAGAAAAGATGAAGAAAATGTGCATTGATGAAAAATATTCCGGCAGACACTGCCGGATGCGTGACTGCCATTCGCATCACGGCCTTCCTGCGTGCTTTTGTGCGTCACCGTAGCGCGCGGCGGCGCAGGCACACCCGACAGAGTGCAGCCCCGCCAGCGTATAGCGCCTTCTCGCGGTTTTTGACGCCCTCCCCTGCATAAAGCCCTTCTCGCGGTCTTTGACACGTATCTTGCCCAGCGGGGGCGTAAAAAAATTATCAATAGCATCCTGTGTTTCTGAATGGTTGGCGTCGGCGCGTAACCGTGTGGATAAGCAGTGTTTGTTCTTCCACAGCTGGCGTTTTTTCCGCAGCCGTCAGAATATTGCAATGTAAAAGGGCTCTCGCACCCTGCCCGTCCGCTAAAGCTGGTCAAAAAAAATACCGAAAAGCCTGATATGGCCGGTGGCGTTGCTTGTGCTGCCAGCGGTTCCAAAAAGCAGTCCAAAAGGCGTTGCTGTGCCAATGCTCCCATGGCTGGCGGGCAGCGTCCCCCTACGGGGAGGCGTAGGCACGGGCAGCTTGCGGCTGGCAGACAACCTGTGAGAATATCTATTCTCGGCGCTTGAAATTGTCCGCGTCGCGCATACCCGCGTGGATGCACGGCGCGTGTGCCTTCGCGATGAGGCTGATCCCTCAGTCGTCAGGGCGGTTTCAGGATGAAACGGTCCTGAGGGCCAAGAGAGCGCTTTGTCAGTTCTGGCAGGATGCATTGGCAAAGCTGACGTGTTCTGGTGTCCCGTTAACCAATGGAGCCTTTATGTTCGCCTGGTATCAATCCTTGCGCATGACTCCCAAGATTGTGATTCCCGTGGCCCTTGCCCTTGTGGTGTGTCTGGGGCTGCTGACCTGGCAGATTCAGGCGCGCAGCAGCGTGGCCATAGAGGCCGTCGCCCGCCGTGAGCTGGCCGCTCTTGGCGCGGCTGAGGGAAACTCCATGGCCCGGTTCCTGAACATGGCAGTGGATGAGGCATCGGCCCTGGCTGGCGCTCTGGGGCAGAGCGTAGCCCAAAATGAGGCTCCCACCCGGCAGGGCGTAATAGCCATGATCAGCGGCATGCTTTTGGGCAATGCCGACTTTTTCGGCGTGGGCATCATCTGGGAGCCGAACGCGTTTGACAACCGCGATATGCTGTATGCGGGCGCGCCAGGCAGCGACGCCAAGGGGCGCTTTATGCCCTACCTCTCCCGTGGGGCCGAGCTTGTAGAGTTGGGCGAGCAGGTGGATCAGCCCTATTATGCCATCCCCAGGCAAACCAGGCAGACCTATGTTTCCGACCCCATTCCCTTCAAGGTCAATGGCGAGGACGTGCTCATGTCCACGGTGGCCTGTCCCATACTGCATGACAAGGACCTGCTCGGCGCGGTGCTGGTGGATATCTCCCTTGCACGGTTGCAGCAGATAGTCTCGGCCATCAGTCTGTACGGCAGTGGTTATGCCTCGCTTGTCAGCGAGAAGGGCGATATTCTGGCGCATCACGACGCATCCCTGATCGGCAAAAACATTTTTGATCTGGGCGTTGTCAGGCAGAAAGAGGCGGCCGCAAAGGCCTTTGCCGCTGGCAAGGCCTATACCGAGGATGTCAGCGGCGCGCAGGGCGTACTGCTGCACTATTTTTATCCCGTTGATTTCAGGGGCGGCAAACAGCACTGGTATCTTGCCGTGACTGTACCGCAACACGAGGTGCTGGCCCAGGCCAGGGACATCAGCCGCATTACGGTCATTATCTCGGCCATAACCCTGTTGGTGCTGCTTGGCATAAGTTATCTCGTCATTCGCGGCGCGCTGCGCCCGGTCAACTATCTGGCGGAGACTGCCGGCGTCATCGCCGGGGGCAAGCTGGACCAGAATATTGACGACAGCGGCTTCGGCGGTGAAATGAAGGAACTCGCCGCAGCGCTGAAAAAAATGATCGCCGCGTTGCTGGACGGCATCAGCAGGGCGGAAACCCTGACCGAAGCGGCCCGCGAAGAGTCGGAAAAGGCGCACCATGCCATGCTGGAAGCTGAGGACGCCCGCAAAGCTGCGGAAAGCGCCCGCAGGGACGGCATGCTGGCTGCGGCGGAACAGCTTGAAGCGGTGGTGTCGGTGGTTTCGTCGGCCTCCACGGAGCTGTCGGCCCAGATCGAGCAGTCGGACAGGAGCGCGGCGGAGTCTTCACAGCGGCTTGCCGAAGCTGCCACGGCCATGAACCAGATGAACGCCACGGTGCAGGAAGTTGCCCGCAACGCCAGCCAGGCGTCTGAAGCGTCGACGGAAACCAAGCGAAGAGCGCTGGCGGGCGCAAGCATAGTGGAGCAGTCGTTGCAGAGCATCCGGCAGGTACGTGAGGTTTCTGAAACGCTGCGCCGCGACATGGCGCTTCTGAACACGCATGCTCAGGACATCAACCGGATCATGAGCGTTATTTCCGACATTGCCGACCAGACCAACCTTCTGGCGCTCAATGCGGCCATTGAGGCTGCAAGGGCAGGGGATGCCGGACGCGGATTTGCCGTGGTGGCCGACGAGGTGCGCAAACTGGCGGAAAAAACCATGGCGTCCACCACTGATGTGGGCAATGCCATCAGGGCCATTCAGGAGAGCACCACAAAGAGCATGGCCAGCGTGGACGAGGCCGTACGGCAGGTGGAACAGGCCACGAACTATGCCGGGCAGTCGGGTCAGGCCCTGGGCGAGATCGTCGGCACTGTGGAATCCACGGCGGATCAGGTAAATGCCATTGCCACGGCCAGCGAGGAGCAGTCTGCCGCCAGCGAGCAGATCAACCAGACCATAGTGCATATCAATACCGTATCGCGGCAGACCGCCGAAGCTATGGCCGAGGCCTCCAAGGCCGTGGCTGACCTGGCGGCGCAGGCGCAGGCCCTGGACGCCCTGGTCGATACCCTGAAGCGAGGCTGACGCGCCGCGAGCGCAAACGGGGAGTGCTGATCCGCGTCTGGCGCGTGGCGATTGACGCTCCGTGACGGACATGCCGTGATGGCGCGCGGCAAAATCAACGTGCCGCCACTCCCGCTTCAGCCCCGATATTACGAGAGCAACAAGACAAAACTGGCCGGATTCTCCTGAAACACATCAGGAAAATCCGGCCAGTCCATTTTGCCTCAGGCAATAGTGCGCGACAGGGCGCTGAGGGAGCGGAGGGCGCTGCCGGTTGCGGCGGCGGGCGGCAGCCGCCGGAGGCGTCGCACGCAAGGACAATAAAAAATCTATGGGCGGGGCGTGGGGGCGAAGCCCCCTTGTTACAAAGGCTCCTCCCCCACAAAGCATTTCAAATCAAGAGGTGCCCGCTCTGGAGCGGTTAACGCTTGAAATGCTCGCGTACGGCAGGCAAAAGCCTGCCGTACGCACATTTCGCGGCAAGGATTTTCAAGAAAATCCTTGCAGAGCCGTTAACTCATTTCATTTGTAAACTGCTCTATTGTTGCGGCCTTGCAGCTCCAGCGGGCGCGGTCTGACCAGGGCTTTGGTCAGGGCTTTGGCCAGGGATTTGGGCTGAGGTCTGGCCAGGGCTTTGGCCTGCGGCCTTGCTGGTGGCATGAATGGCGGTTCCGATTTCACGGGCCAGCGTTTCCGTAAACAGGGTGGGCGCTCCGGCGTCCATACGTATCTGCCCCGGCAACAGCACGGCTATGCGCATCTGGCTGTTGGAAAGGGCGTTGCGGCTGGATATGTTCTTGAGTTTGGCCTTGCTTTCCCTTTGTGCGCTGGGAACACGCCGCTGCACCAGCAATACGTCGGCCATTACCGCTGTGGCGCCAGCCCCCTTGAGGATGGAAGGCGTGTCGTAGCCTGCCGCAACCGTCTGCCTGAGGTGGGTGGGCTCCGTATTTCCGGCGGACAGCACCGTGATCTGCACGATGTTTCCAGCCTCGCTGGGATTGCCCACAATGGTGAATCCGCTGCGTTGCAGCCAGGATTCGGCCTGGGCGCGCAGCCCGAAAACGCGGTTGGTGTTGTCGCGCACATTTACGTAAACAGTGTCCGCAACTGTATCATCATCCAGTGCTTCCTGCAGCTTGCCTGAACGCAGCACTTCCAGCTTGTCCGGGTCAGCGGCCTGACGCACGCAGGCTGCAAGCGGCACAAGGCTCACGCAAAGCAGCAGTGCAATAAAACGCAGTCCTTTAAACATCATAAGAAAACCTCGATCCTTGCCGTCACAAACGCGGCTGGTATTGAAAGCGAAAGCATGTGGCTTTCGCCATGCATGTCCCCATACATGCATTTTTTGGGCCTATGAACACGTCCGCAGCAACATTTCTTCGTGGCAGGACTGTCATCCGCAGGGGGTGGTCTGCTGCAAATCCATGAAATGCGGTATGTTTTATGGCGAAATATCCTGTGCCCGAGGGCCAAGAGTTCTCGCTGTGTTATGGGTTGGGCAATTTTCGGAATATCCGTACTTTCGCCAGGGTTTTTTTCAGGGCTGCAGCACGCGGGTTTTTCCGAATTGCAGCGCGAATTTTCCGGGGCGTTATTCGTCCGGCAGGGGGGTGGCCGGGAGCGTTGCGGCGTGAACAAAATCTTGGCAACGCCCGTTGCGGCGTCCCGACAGGCTGGCCTGTCAGGTTATTATTTTGTCAGGGCTTCACGGCCTTGACGATCTCGTTGCTCAGCTTGTCTTCCAGGGCCGGGAGGATGGCGTCGCGCCCCATGTTTTCACCCTCGGCGCTTACAACCACCGTGTGCATGGCGTCTGGCTGCTTGCCCTTTTTGCCGACGCCCACCTGGGCGCGCATGCCCCACATGTTGCTTGTGCCGCCGTCAAGCATGCTGACCCCGAGGCCCAGCAGCAGGCCGCCGCCCACGCCCCAGGCCGCGCCGCGCCCTCCGCCTGCGGAACCGCCCACAAGCGCGCCAAGCATGGCGCCCGTGCCTGCGTGGCCCAGGGTCCGCCCCGGGCTGGCAGGCGTGCTGCGCGAGCCCAGAGGGGTGACGTCCTCCACCACCACGCGCAGGGTCAGGTCTGCCTCCTTGGCCGATTCGGCGGGCACAAGTTCACGCTCGCTCTGCAGGTAGGCCGTGAGCATGGACTGAAGGTCGGCATTGAAACTGGCGCTGCCGCCGCTCACGTCCACAAAGACGCTTTGCCCCGGTTTGGCCTTTATTGTGGGCAGCGGCTCGGGGCTGGCCTGGGCCTGGTTGGCGCGCGGGTCAGCGGGCGAGCCGGGCGGAAAGCCCGATTCTTCCGTATTGCCGCTGTTCTGGTGGGAGGAACAACCCGCCGCCGCCATGAACAGCATGGTAAGACACAGTGCCGCCGTAAGGCGGTATAGTACTGAACATATACGCATATAGCTCTCATTTTGGTTGAAATCTTCTACAAGATTACCGCAAGTTACACATGCCTGTCCAGTTGGCCGTACCTTTTGTCATACGAATGGCAGACATATGGCATCTCCCCAATAATTAAAAGTTTTTACTGCCGTGCGGTCGTGTTGGTCACGCTTGCCGCTCTGCACGCAGCCGGGCCATATCGGGGCCGCAGGCACGGGGCAACCAGCATTATTACGACGATGCGCACTTGACGCCTGTGGGTTTTATCGTATCTTGCCGTTACATAAAAGGCGCGTCAGACAGTACCGGCGCAGCCGGAAAGCAGTCGAGGACAGCATGGGCAAACAGTTGATAATAGTGGAATCTCCGGCCAAAGTTAAGACCATCAAAAAGTTTCTTGGGCCGTCATACATGGTGCAGGCCAGTGTTGGCCATGTCCGTGATTTGCCCGCCAAGGCTCTCGGTGTGAATGAAGAGGACAACTTCGCGCCCCAGTATGAAATCATAGATAACAAAAAAAATGTGGTTAGCGAACTGCGCGCCGCCGCCGCCAAGGCCGACACTGTTTACCTTGCCCCTGACCCTGACCGCGAGGGCGAGGCCATTGCGTGGCATGTGGCCGAGCTCATCCGCGACAAGGCCAAGGACATCAAGCGGATACAGTTCAACGAAATTACCGCCAAGGCTGTCAAAGAAGCGTTAGCGCACCCGCGCGACCTCAATGAAGACCTTTTTGACGCCCAGCAGGCCAGGCGCATTCTGGACAGGCTGGTGGGCTACAAGATTTCTCCCCTGCTGTGGAAGACCATCAAGCGGGGCATATCCGCCGGGCGCGTGCAGTCCGTGGCCCTGCGCCTCATCGCCGAGCGCGAGGAAGAGCGCGAGGTGTTCAAGCCTGAGGAATACTGGCTGTTCAAGGCGCTGCTTTCGGGTGAAACGCCGCCGCCCTTCAAGGCCGACCTCGCCAAGATCAACGGCAAAAAAGCGGTCATCGCCAATGCCGAAGAGGCGCAGGCGCTGGAAGACGCCCTCAGGGGCCAGCCCTTTGTGGTGGAGAGCGTGGAGCAGAAGGAGCGCGAACGCGCGCCGCAGCCGCCCTTCATCACCTCCACCTTGCAGCAGGCGGCCAACCAGAGGCTTTCCTATTCGGCCAAGCGCACGATGAATATCGCCCAGCGCCTCTATGAAGGCGTGGAGCTTGGCGACCGTGGCCTTACGGCCCTCATTACCTATATGCGTACGGACTCGACGCGCATCGCCGATGAAGCGCGCGATGCCGCCAAGGATTTTATCGGCAAGCACTTTGGCAAGGACTATCTGCCCAAGCGCGCCCGCGTCTACAAGACCAAGGGCAGCGCCCAGGACGCCCACGAAGCCGTCCGCCCGGTGGATGTGACCATCACCCCCGATGAAGTGAAGCAGCATCTGCCGCCGGACCAGTACAACCTGTACCGGCTCATCTGGTCGCGTTTTGTGGCTTCGCAGATGGCCGGGGCGCGCTTTCACGACACCACCGTAACCATTGCCTGTGCCCACAGCCAGTGGCGCGCCAAGGGCGAGCGGATGCTTTTTCCCGGTTTTCTGGCGGCCCTGCCGCGCGCCGGGGAAGACGCCGACGCCGAGCTGCCGCCCCTTGAAGCCGGGCAGACCCTCAAGCTGGACAAGCTGGACAAGGAGCAGAAGTTCACCCAGCCCCCGCCGCGTTACAGCGAAGCAAGCCTCGTGCGCGAGCTGGAAGAGCGGGGCATTGGGCGGCCATCCACCTACGCGGCCATCATTTCCACCCTTCAGGACAGAGAGTACGTCAGTCTGGTGGACAGGCACTTTGTGCCCACGGATCTTGGGCGTGTAGTCTGCAGCCAGCTGACCGAACACTTCGGCAGGCTCATGGATGTGGGCTTTACCGCCCAGATGGAAGAAGGGCTCGACAAGGTGGCCGAGGGCAAGGCCCACTGGGTAGAGCTTTTGCGCGCCTTTTCCGATGATTTTAATCCCACGCTGGCGGCGGCTGCAAAAAATATGCAGAGCGTCAAGGGCGGCATCCCCGCCGACCTGCCCTGCCCGGAATGCGGCAAGCCGCTGATGATCAAATTCGGCAAGGCAGGGGCTTTTCTTGCCTGTTCCGGCTATCCTGGCTGCAATTACACCAGCAACTTTTCCCGTAACGAAGAAGGTCGGGTTGAAGCTGTGGCCGCCGAAAAGCCGCAGTATGAAAAAGTGGGGCAGTGCCCCCAGTGCGGCCGTGACCTTGTCATCAAAAAATCCCGTACTGGCAGCAGCTTTATCGCCTGCACCGGCTACCCCGAGTGCAAGCATGCGGCCCCGCTGTCCACGGGCGTTCCCTGCCCGCGCTGCCAGAAAGGCCAGCTGGTGGAAAAGAGCACCAAACGCGGAAAGATATTCTACTCGTGCGACCAGTATCCCCAGTGTGATTTCGCCCTGTGGGACAGGCCCGTGCCAGGCCCCTGCCCGCGCTGTAATTCGCCATACCTTGTTGAAAAAAAGGGCCGGGCCGGCGCCAAGATCATGTGCCCGGTCAAGGGGTGCGGCTACGTAAAGGAGGACGGAGATGAGCAAAACTGACGCATCCGACTCGATGAAGACTTCCGCGCCTCTTGCGCCCTCCGCTCCTTCCGCCCCTTCAGGGGGTATGGCCGCGCCCTGGGCGGAAACTCTGGAAGCCCGCGTGGCCCAGTTGCTTGCCAGTGGGGAAAGCGTAACGCTTTTGACGGTCATCAGCCGCACAGGCTCGGCTCCGCGTGATGCGGGCACCCGCGCGCTGTACACGCAAAACGGGCCTGAAGGCACCGTGGGCGGCGGCCTTCTGGAGGCCCGCGCCTTTGAGGCTGCGGCCCAGAGCCTGTTTATGGGCAAGTCCAGTCAGGTTTCCTGCGACATGAGCGGGTTCACCCCTGACAGCGACATGATTTGCGGTGGCGGCATGGACGTGCTGTGCGAAGTTCTGACGCCGGACACGGCCCCCCTGTTCACGCTTGCCGCCCGTGCCCTGCGCGCCGGAGTGGGGGGCGTATGGGTCGTGGACGTGAACCGCGAGCCGCCCCTGCGCCGACTGTATCTCGACTGCCTGCCCGAAAACGCTGACCCGGCCGCGGATTCGTCCCTGCCGCTGGACGCCAGCCTGGACATAGCCCCGGTGCGCGCCTTGCTTGCGCAGCGCAAGGGCAAGCCCGGTCTGGTCACGGCGGATGCATGCCGTATCTATGTTGAGCCGCTGGCTGCGCCGCCGGTGCTGCTTCTTTGCGGGGGCGGGCATGTATCCCTTGAGGTGGCGCGTCTGGCCCATGCCTGCGGCTTTATTGTGGACGTGGCGGACGACAGGCCGGAGTTTTCCAATCCGGACCGCTTCCCCATGGCGCGGCGCTGCCATGTGCTGCCCGACTATGAAAATCTGGTGGAAACCTGCGGCATCGGGCGGCATCATTATGTGGCCGTCATCACGCGCGGGCACGGTTTTGACCGCGAAACCCTGGCTCAGGCCCTGACCAGCCATGCCCAATATATAGGGATGATAGGCAGCAAAACCAAACGCGACCAGATCTATGCCATTCTGCGCTCTCAGGGCGTGCCCGACGCGGAACTTGCCGCTGTGTGCTGCCCCATCGGGCTGACCATTGAAGCTGAAACCCCGCAGCAGATAGCCGTGTCCATTGTGGCCGAACTGCTGGCCGTGCAGGCTGGCACGCTGAAGCGTCTGCGGTTCGAAGAATAGGGCGTGCGGGCCGGTACGCTGAAATAATTGTAGTTTGAAGGATAGGCGCGGGCGAACGAGGGATGCGAACCTGAGCGAAAAGCCCCTTTTCCCCGCCGGGGCCGTTGCGCCCTGTGGCTTGCCTGATCTGGCTGCGGTGTTTTTCAGTCCCGCGCCGGACGGGAAAAGCCTTGCGCCGGGCGGTCACCCCTCGTCCGAGCGTTGATCTTTTGTCGCCGACCAGGGTTCAATGCCGTCAGGCTGCGGGCCGCCCGCGCCCTCGCGCTGTCACGGAACTGCACTCACCACTCATTTCGCGAACGTTCCGTCCGCCCGCGCGCTGTCACGGGCACAATCACAACACAATCACGGGCACAGTCACGGGCAGGGCGATGGGGTTCCAAGCTGCGGGGCGTTTGTTCGCCCCACACCCGTGCTGGCCTCTTTCTTGACATTTACGGCGGCTCACGACACTCTGACCGAGCGGCGCATGACGCATGGTCGCAGCAGTCTGCCAAGTTCATCAAGAGCAGCGAACAGTGTAGTGTCGGCGGCGCGCAACATGGTCAAAGCGTCCACAGCGGCAGCCATACAGGCGCTTTTTCAAGATTCCCGAAGCGGCAATGAAGCGCCGCCCCGCCGCCGTAGCCTTTGGGCGGTAAAAGGCAGAGAGCATGGCCCGCCATGCTTCGGCTGTCGCGTCTTGCCCCTCAGGCTTTGTCCGCCATGCCTTGTCTGCTGGTGCGCACGCCCGGTTCAATGATCCCCCCGGTACGCCCTCGTTTGAATCGCATGGTCCTTTTTCGGCATTGCGGCATGCAGAAACAGCGCTTGTCGTTGTGCAATGAAGCCGCCTGAAAAAGTCCGCCCCTGTCCAGCAACACAAGAGGCCGGGAAAAGAAAAAGCATCACGAAAGAGGTATGTTGCAAAACAAGTCTGAAGCCGAGGCGTTAGCAAAGGGTGTTGCTCAAACATGCCTCTAAATGATATGCGTTTTTAAATAGAGAGTCGAGGATGGCGGGTGTTGCAAAAGGGGCGGCCGTCTGAAAGGTGTTCTATGGCAAAAGAAGCATGAAATTTTTGCCAATAAAAACAGTATGTTATATGAAATTAATACGGTCTCGTAACATGCTGGAATTGCAAGGTTTTTTGCATTCATTGTGCCACAGTCATATATGGTTGTCTTGATTGGCGGATTCAACTTGCAAGTGCAACACCCTCAAAGTTGAATGAAAAGGCAAGGTGGTATAGCCCTTTAGCCTCTCCATCCAACCAAAGATTGAGGGGCGTATGGGCTATGCACACCTTGCCAGGGAA
>NZ_MJUZ01000012.1 GCF_002237645.1 Desulfovibrio sp. MES5 | reverse complement strand
GGCTCCCCACGCTTTCGCACCTCAGCGTCAATACCGGTCCAGGTGGCCGCCTTCGCCACTGATGTTCCTCCAGATATCTACGGATTTCACTCCTACACCTGGAATTCCGCCACCCTCTCCCGGATTCAAGCTAAGCAGTATCAAAGGCAGTTCCACGGTTGAGCCGTGGGATTTCACCCCTGACTTACAAAGCAGCCTACGTGCGCTTTACGCCCAGTAATTCCGATTAACGCTTGCACCCTCCGTATTACCGCGGCTGCTGGCACGGAGTTAGCCGGTGCTTCCTTTGAAGGTACCGTCAATGCACCGCTGATTAGCACGGTGCGGTTTCTTCCCTTCTGACAGAGGTTTACGATCCGAGAACCTTCATCCCTCACGCGGCGTCGCTGCGTCAGGCTTTCGCCCATTGCGCAATATTCCCCACTGCTGCCTCCCGTAGGAGTCTGGGCCGTGTTTCAGTCCCAGTGTGGCCGATCATCCTCTCAAATCGGCTACCCATCGTCGCCTTGGTGGGCCGTTACCCCGCCAACAAGCTAATGGGCCGCGGACTCATCCTCATGCAGTAACTTGCAAGCAGAGGTCACCTTTCCTCAAAAAGTTCATTTTGAGCGTATCCGGTATTAGCAGCCGTTTCCGACTGTTATCCCGATCATAAGGGCAGATTATCCACGTGTTACTCACCCGTGCGCCACTTTACTTGGGGCCGAAGCCCCTTTCACGTTCGACTTGCATGTGTTAAGCACGCCGCCAGCGTTCAATCTGAGCCAGAATCAAACTCTCCAGTTCAAATCTGTACAAGATCCCTGCTTTCGCAGAAATCGGAATCTCAAAGACTTTCTTCCCACTCGCTATTCACTTGTCAATGAACCACTCGGCCTATTCGGCCCGCCGTCCTTTCGGGCGGCGCGAAGGAGGTTTATGCCCCCTTTCGTTCTCGCTGTCAACAACTTTTTTTCAATCCCGCCGAATTTGTTTCGGCGGCGTTGTTTCAAGCTGTATTCAGTTTTCGTAAGAACGGAAGAGACTTATGCTCCACTTCGCTCAATCTGTCAATCACTTTTTTTCGCTTTCCCAAAATCTTTCCGGGCCAGCGAACTAAAGTCATTATGCAGTTTTGTATGAGCGAGGGAGACTTATGCTCCCCTTTGCCCAGACTGTCAATCACTTATTTTCGCTTTGCTGAAATGATTTCGGCATCGCAACTAAAAGTCATTATTCAGTTTTGTATGAGCGGGAGGAGACTTATGCACCTCTTTTCGCACCCCGTCAATCACTTTCTTTCGGCTTGACGAAATTTCTTTCGCCTGCGTGCCGTTTCAAAGTCAGTGCCGTTGCGCGAAACGAGAATTTGCCCCAAAGAGGGGGCTGATGTCAACCGATTTCTTCTTTTTTTATCAGTTTGTTGTAGTCTGACTGAGGGAGTATTTGCGTTTATCGGCCACAGGCGCGGCTTTTGCCGAAACGCCTTCGCTCAGACCGCAAACGCCCCACCGAAGGGCTTCCGTCATAAGGCCAGCCGGCCTACTGCTCAACCACCAGCACAGAGCCCGCGCGCAGATTTTTCTCGTTCACGCCATTCCAGCGCATGAGGTCTTCAACGCTGACCTTGTGTTCGCGCGCGATCTTCCACAGGCTGTCCTTGGCCTGCACCGTATATGTGGTTTTGGACGACTTGGCGACGGGCTTGGCGTTCGCCGTAGCGCTCGCCGTGCCGCCCACTCTGCCGTCAGACCCGCCGGTCGCGCCCCCGCCCGCAGGCTTGGCCGCAGGCCCGGCCCCAGGGCTGGTCCCTGCCGGGATGCGCAGAACGGTTCCGGCCTGAAGCGTATTGGGATTGTTTATATTATTATGATCCTGCAAATCCTTGACCGTGACATTGTGCTGTTTGGCCACGGCATACAGGGTTTCATTGGGCTGCAGGGTATGGCTGCCCGATGGGGCCGCAGCCCGCGCCGATGCTTGAACTGGCTTCTGGCCAGAAGTCTGGCCCGGAGCCTGGCCCGGCGCCTGAACTGGCGCTTGCGCCACTGCCTTGGGCGAAGAGGCGGACTTTTTGCCGCTCTCGGCCTTTGGCTGCGCCTTGCCGTCCAGCGCCGCCACAGCCTTGGCGGACATATCCACCGAGCGCGGCGCAAGCACTGTCTGCCCGGCGCTCAAGCGGCTTTCGCCAGGATTGAGCGCGCGCAGTTGCGCCACGGGCACGCCGCAGCGGCGGCTGATTTTTTCCCAGGAGTCGGCATTGCTGGCGACCCGCATGGCGCCCCATCCGGCATAGGAGGTGCACCGTGGCGACCCCAGAAAAGCCTGGGCCTGACGCTCTTTTTGGGCAGGCACATAGACAAAGGTGGAACGTCCCGTATCTGTAATCCGGCGCTTGTGATGTCGGTTATAGGCGGTAAACTCGCCCCAGCTCATGCCGCAGGCCTCGGCCAGCCCGTTCAGATCCGTGCCGGGGCGCGCCGTAAGACGCTGCACGCCCGGCGCATTTTCAGGACGGATGGGCTCGAACCCCAGATCGGGCAGGTTGCGCATGATCTTGGTAATGGCCAGAAAGCGCGGCACATACTGCTTGGTTTCATCGCGCAGCTGCGCCTTGTCGTCCAGCATGTGGTTGCGCGCCTTGATCTCGTAGAAATTTTTGCCGCCCGTGCCTTCCTTGGCCCGGCTGATCTTGCCCTCGCCAGCGTTATAGGCAGCTACGGCCGTGGGCCAGTCGCCAAAGTATTCGTGCAGTTTCTGCAGATAGTCCGCGGCGGCCTCAGCGGATTCATAGGGATCAAGCCTTTCGTCTGTCCACCAGTCCTGGGTGAGGCCGAAGCGTTCGCCCGTGCCGGGCATGAATTGCCACGCGCCTGCGGCCCCAACAGGGGAGCGGGCGTCAACACGGTAGCCGCTTTCAACAATGGCGAGGTAGGCCAGCTCTTCAGGAATGCCGCGCGAACGAAAAACCTGGCGCGAATAGTTCAGATATCCTTCGGCCCTTTTGGAAAACACGCAGACAGAATTGCGCCCCTTGTGCAGATAGTACTTGTACTGCCGGGTTACGTCGTCCATTGCCTCGGGGGGCACGCTTTTGTCCACCTGACCCGTGGACTGGAGCGCCGCCATTTCCTTGCTGCTCAAGGGGGTGGGGTCGTCATCGGGAACAGTAAAGGAAACGCCGCGACCGCCAGAGTCGCTATTCTGCCGCGAGGCGCAGCCCCCGGCCAGCATGAGGCAACACGCAACCGCCAGCACGCACAGGCGCAGCCCCACGGTAACACCCTTGCGTCCTTGAGCGGCAATGTCCATACTATACTCCGTCATGGCGTACTCCTCGTCCGCCCGGCTTGCCAGGAGCCGGGAAGATGCGTACACAGCCGATGACTGTGAACGCCCTTTTCCTCATAATTTTTACCTCGGCAGCCCGTGGCGGCCGTGTCACTCCGCGCGGAGGCGCGTATGCATACCCAATCTGAAGACGCCCCTCTTCTGCCGGGGCTCAAACCTGTGCTGGAACTGCTGTCCAGCGACCCGCAGCGCATTGACTGCGTATTCTGCAAGAAGGGGCTTCGCGGCCCCGAGGCCCGCGAAATGCAGGACCTCTGCCGAAAAAACGACGTGCGTTTTACGCTGGTGGACCAGCCCGTCCTCGACCGCCTGTGCCGACCTGCCAGCGGCGGCAGCCGTGAGTCGGGCCGGGATGCGGTCGGCCATCAGGGCGTGGTGGCCCGCCTTTCTGTCACCAGCTTTTGCGAGCTTGACGACATTTTTGCGAGCGTGGAGCAGGCTCCCCTGCCCATAGTCCTGGCCCTTGATCAGGTGCAGGACCCCGGCAATGTGGGAACGCTCTGCCGTACCCTGTACGCCCTTGGGGGCGCGGGCATCATCCTGCCCCGCCACAACAGCGCCTACCTTGGCCCGGCGGCGCGGCGAGCCGCCGCAGGAGCCCTTGAACACCTGCCCGTGGCCCGCGTGACGAACCTGGGGCATGCCCTGGACAGCGCAGAAGAGGCCGGACTGACCATCTACGGCGCAGGCGGTCACCCCGGATCCGGGAGCCTTGACGCCTTTGCCGAACCCATGCTTCTGCCCGCCATTCTGGTGCTGGGCAATGAAGACAAGGGATTGCGGCCAGGCGTCGCCAAGCGGTGCGCGCATATGCTGCGCATACCCCTGGCGCGGACTTTTGATTCGCTCAATGTGGCTCAGGCCGGGGCCATCCTTCTGGGCCTGGCGGCATCTGTACGCACCAGACCCTGAGGTTGCCGCATGGCTGGGCGCAACGACTCTGACGTGCGCCCCATGCAAAAAACAGAACAGTTTCTTACCCTTTGGCAAAGCGCACGATCTCCAACCTACACAAGGATGGGGCGGCAGACAATAAAAAAAGGAAATGTCCACGACATTTCCTTTTTTTATTGAACAGCAGAATCTTTCTGTATTTTCTCTAGACTTGATCTGATCTTCTATATTTCCTGCTGCAATTACATCTTTTTGTACATCATACTGTTTATACCAGTTCCGATACATGGCGCATTGTCCGCGTCGTTGGGCAATGGAAAAATTCCTTGCCTCTGATGATGAAATTGCAGAAGAACCGCATCAGTCTACCGCACATAATTGGGGATATTGATAAACACGTCGCGCGTGAAGGTTATCATGCGTTCCATGAGCCAAGGCAGGGCCAGCAGCAGGGCCAGAAACATGCAGACGATCTTGGGAATAAAGGTCAGGGTCATTTCCTGAATCTGGGTAGCGGCCTGAATAACGCTTACAAGCACACCCACGCCCAGGCCCACCGCAAGCATGGGCAAGGCCATCATGAGGCAGAGTTCAATAGCCTGACGGCCAAAACCGATGACAAAATCAGGAGACATGGATCTACCCTCGCGGAAAAATTTGACGCTGCCAGCAACTGGCTCTCTGTACTTACAAAAATGATGCCAGACCTTCGTCAGAGCAAGAAGCTGTTGACCAGCGACCCCACCAGCAGGTTCCAGCCGTCAACCATGACAAAAAGCAGCAGTTTGAACGGCATGGAAACCATCATGGGGGGCAGCATCATCATGCCCATGGCCAGCAGCACGCTGGAAATGACCATGTCCAGAACGAGAAAGGGAATGTAGATGAGAAAGCCGATGGTAAAGGCCGTTTTCAGTTCGCTGATGACATAGGCCGCCGCCAGCAGCGTGGTGGGAACCTCTTCCTTGCTCCTCGGGGCTTCCATCTTGCTGATGGAATAAAAGATGGAGAGGTCTTTTTCACGCGTGTGCTTGAACATAAAGGTGCGCAGAGGGGCCTGCGCCTTGTCCAGCGCCTCTTTATAGTCCATACGTTCGCTGAGGTAGGGTTGCAGGGCTTCATCGTTGATCTGCTTGCCCACGGGATACATGATGACCACCGTCATAAAAATGGCGAGGCTTGCCAGTATCTGGGTGGGCGGCAGTTGCTGCACGCCCATGGCCTGACGCAGAAAGCTGAACACGATGATGATGCGGGTAAAGCTGGTGACCGTGAGCATGATGGCGGGCGCCACCGAAAGGACAGTGAGGAGAAAGAGAATTTCCAGCAGCACCGAGACTTTTTCCGGCGATTTCGCGCCGCCGGCAAGGCTGAGCTGCAAGGTGGGCATGGCCATGTCCTGGGCGGCATGGGCCAGATGGGGCAGCAAAAGAAGAATGCTAGCGGCTGTCAGTACTGCGAGCGGCTTCTTCCATGATGTGTTGAAAATCTTTGTCCTGCGGCTCATGCTGCGCCTGCTCCTCTGTCAGAAGGGTTATGTGCTGGTCGGTCACTCCCAGCAACAGCCTTCTATTCAAGAAGCGTACCACCATAAGTCCCTTGCGGGGCCCCAGCGGCAACTGCGCCTCCATAACCAGCGCGCCCTTGGGCAGCGCCCCAGGACGCGGCAGAAAATTGAACTTGCCAAAACGCCGCACCACCCAGACCACCAGCCACAGCAGGGCAACCAGCAAAAACAGTATGCCCACAGCCTGCGCGTAGCCGCCCCAGGAAAAGGAGCTGCTCCCAAGGCCCGTGCCGTGTTCAGCCGCTTTGGCTGCGGCCTGCCCGGCCAAGCCTCCGTCGAGGTTGTCAGCAAGCGTGTCCGCAAAGCGCCCCGCCGCCTGTGCTGCAGCGCCAAGCCCCTGGCGCGTCAGCTCGACGGCGTTTTCCACCACCCGATCCAGCCCGTGCGGCAACGCTGCCGCACTCTGTTCCACCACGCCGCGCACCGCCTGCCCCGACCTGCCCGCTTCTGCGGGCAGCGAAGAAGAGACGGGGCCGCCCGTAGCGGCCAAGGCTGCGGCATGTTCTGCGGCATGTACAAGGCTAGCCAAGCTGTTTCACCCTTTCAATGGGACTGATGATGTCGGTAAGGCGCACGCCAAACTTTTCGTTGATGACCACAGCTTCGCCGCGCGCCACGAGCTTGCCGTTGACGTAGACTTCCAGCGGCTCGCCAGCGAGCTTGTTCAGCTCCACCACCGACCCCTGACCCAGTTGCAGCAGTTCGTTGATGAGCAGCCGGGTGCGCCCGAGCTCCGCCGACACGTCCAGCGGAATGTCCAGAATAAAGTCCAGTTCCCGCTTGAGTTTGTTGTCGGCTGGCTGACGGGCCATTTCCGTCATATCTTTGAAATGGGCCTCGGACGCATGGCCGCCCATGCCAGCCCCGGCCCCGCCAAAGGACTGGTGCGCAGGGGATTCCTCTTCCTGGGCCATACTGGCGGCCCATTGGGCCGCAAGCGCCTCATCAGCCTGACGCTGAGCGTCGTCGCCAGCGGGGGGCGTTGCCGAGGGGGCGGCAGCTTCAGCCGTGCCGCCGGAATCTCCGGCAGCATCAGACTCCTTGGCGAGTTCGGCTTCCCATTCGGCGGCCAGTTTGTCCTGATCTTCCTGCGACATGTGTCACCTCGTTGTCTTCCTGCCGCCGGGCGCGTGCGCATCCGGGGCATTGGCCTTGCGGCGAAGCCGCGCAAAAAAACTATTCGACCACAAAGTCAGTAAAGTACACGCGGATAACGCGCTGCGCCCCAAGTATCTGGTTAAGGCGCGCCGCCACTTCGGCCTTGAGCAGCACCTTGCCGTCCGGGGTGGCTATGTCCGCATAATTCTTGCCAGCCAGCAGCATGATGATGGCGTCGCGGATGCGGGCGTTGTTGGCCTGAAGGGCAGCCGAAACATCGGCGTTGACCTCCACCTCCATGCTCATCTTGAGATAACGCCGCCCGGTAGGATCGGACAGATTGACGGTGATGGAAGGCAGGGGCAGCACCATGCCGCCGCTGCGGGGCAGGTCGCTTTGTCGTTCAATACGCCCGTCGCCTCCGGCCGCGTTCTGACCGCCAGACTGACCCTGCGCGGACGCTCCGCCCTGGCCGCCTGCCTGGGACGAACCCGCAGGCTGGCCCGCTGCGGCAGGAGCGCCAGCGGCATCAGACGCGGCAGCTCCCGAACTGTTGGAGGGCGTACGCAGATAGAGCCACCAGTAACCGCCTATTCCAGCGCCGCTCAAGGTCATGAGCAAGATCGCCAAAATAATGACTATTCGCTTGACCCGGGATTTTTTCTTGGGGATTTCAGCCTGACCCTCGGGCAGGGCCGGGGCTTCTTTTTCCTTAGCCGCCATAATCAACTCCGTTGGCCTTTGCAGCGCCACGGCCATGCCGCGCCGCCGTCATGTTCACGGGAGGGGAGCTCCTTCGGAAAGCCCGAAGAGGCCCGAAACGCCGCTGCCCGCAAAACCGGCCTCAATGCCTGTTGCAAACTATTGCAGACACTATGCCAGAGGCGGCGTTTTGGCCGGACGCGGCCCAAAAATATCCGTGCCTATGCGTACCAGAGTTGCCCCTTCGGCCACAGCGGCCTCAAAGTCGCCGCTCATGCCCATAGAAAGGATGGGCAGGGGCAGGCCCGTATGCTGGCGCAGACCGTCCCGCAGCTCGCGCAGATGGGCAAAATGGGGACGCGCCGCATCACCGGCGTCAAAAACCGGGGGCAGGCACATGAGACCCTGCACTTCCAGGTGCGGGCAACTCTCAAGTACATAATCGGCCAATTCCGGTAAATCTGCAGGCATAAGGCCGCTTTTTTGCGGTTCGGAGGCGATATTTATCTCAAAAAGCACGGGTTGCCGCTCGTCTGCGTCACCCATGCGTTTTTCAAGGCCGTCCGCCAGTTTGCGGGAATCAAGCGTGTGTATGAGGGCAAAGGCCCCCGCCACCTGCGCGGCCTTGCGGCTCTGCACATGCCCTATCATGTGCCAGCGTATGCCTGCGGCAAGCGCGGCGGACCCGGCGTCAGCCGCCAGATCCTCGCGCTTTTGCAGAGCTTCCTGCACATAGTTTTCGCCAAAGTCCACCTGTCCGGCGGCGGCCACGGCGGCCACATCGCTTGCCGGGTGCAGTTTGGAGACGGCGATGAGGGTCACATCCTGCCTGGGCCGCCCGGCGGCGGCGCAGGCCGTATTCAACCTGTCCAACACATGACCGTAACGTTCCAGCAGATCCATAGCTACTCCGCCATCATGCCGAGATCGCGCAAAAAGGCCGCGTCTTCAGTCCAGTGCTCGCGCACCTTGACCCAGAGCTCCAGATGCACCTTGCCGCCCACAAGGGTCTGAATGTCCTTGCGGGCCTCGGTGCCGATGACCTTGATGGACTGCCCGGCCCGGCCGATGACCATTGCTTTATGCATGGGGCGGGCCACGTAAATGGTGGCGTGAATGACCGTTTGCCCGCGTTCTTCGTCTTCTTCCCAGTTTTCCACGTCAACAGCCACGGAATAGGGAACTTCCTGCCGCAGATGGAGAAACAGCTTTTCGCGGATGATTTCCGCCGTCATGAAGCGCAGGGGCGCGGTGGAAATCTGGTCTTCGGGGAACTGGGCAACCCCCTTGGGCAGCTTTTTATTGATAAGCGCCACAAGTTCGGTCAGGCCGTCGCGCCGCAGGGCGGACACGGGGAATATTTCAGCCTTTGGCCACATTTCGTGCAGCTTTGTCAGCAGGGGCAGCATGCGGCTTTTGTCGCTGAAGAGGTCCACCTTGTTGACCACCACGATCATCGGGCGCTCGTCACTGGCAAGAGCCTGGGCCACCGGGGCCAGATCGCGATCGAGAAATTCGGGATGGCGGATGTACATGTGGGCGTCCAACACCGGCATGATGATGTCAGCCTGCCCCAGACTTTGCCATACGGCCTGGATCATGGTCTTGCTCAGACGGCCGCGCACCTGGGTGAGGCCGGGAGTATCCATAAAAATGATCTGGGAATCCTCATCGGTGTGGATGCCCACGATCTGATTACGTGTGGTTTGCGGTTTGGGCGTGACAATGGTCACCTTCTGCCCGAGAATGGAATTGAGCAAAGTGGATTTGCCAGCATTGGGCGGCCCCATAAGCGCCACCCAACCGCAACGGTATTGCAGGTCGGTCATTACATCTCCTGGCCGAAGATCCGGCCTACGCTGCGCACAAAAAGGCGCAGAATTTTTCTAGATACATACTAAACTGTTTTTCTGTCCCATATCCGCGCGCTGTGGTCAAGCCGCAAGCCTGGCCTACAGGCTCTGCCGCCCTGTGGGCAGCGCCTCCCCTTCTTCTAAAAAAACAAAAAACAGCATGGGGTTATACCATTTTCTTCGCTGCGCTGGCCCGTTTTGCGGCCGCGCCTCACTTGACGATCATGCCGCCAACGCTTACTCTCGCGCCCATGTTTACTCTCTTTACCTACATGGCACTTATTGTGGGCGTGAACTACGCCTTTGCCGTTACGCCCCTGGTTGAACTGCCCAATGGCGAAATGTGGGCTCCTCTGTCGCTGATAGTGGGCTTTATTTTCGTGGTGCGCGACTATGCGCAGCGCCGCGTGGGCCATCATGTGCTGTGGGCCATGCTGGCGGGCTGCGTCATAAGCTGGTACATGGCCACCCCGCAGCTCGCGCTGGCCAGCGCCGCCGCCTTCGCCATGGGCGAACTGGGCGACTGGGCGCTGTTTACGTTTACCAACCGCCCGTTCTCGCAGCGCATACTTATTTCAAGCCTTGTGGGCGCTCCTCTGGACAGCGTCGTCTTTCTGCTCATCATCGGCCTTGCCACGCCCTGGTCCATCATAACTATGAGCATAAGCAAACTGCTGGGCTCGTTGCTGGTCTTCTGGCTGGTACGCCGCCGCGAACAGCGCGAGTACGCCATGGGGTTGGAATCCTGATCCGTCGGATAGAGCATAGTAACGGTGCGATGGACATTCTCAAAGGTTAAGGCACCCTCGCTTCGACGCCTAACAGCGCAAATTAATAGAGGTGCTGTCTTCAGCCGTAAGCCCTGCTGGCATCGGCTCACGCAGTCGCCAGAGCACTGTTAAAGTAAAAATGCTCAAACCGCTGGCGCATGCGCCAACCATTGCCATAAAAAGACTGCCCGAAGGATGACGCCTTCGGGCAGTTTTCTTTTCTTTTTTGCGCGTAGTCGCGTGCGTTGGCTGTTACCAGCCTCTTGGCCTATTCACGGTCCTTGCGCTCTTGCTTCTCCGGGCTGTTGGCAGCAAAGCCGCCAACGGCCTGACGCACTCCAAGCTCTTACTTCACCGCTCTGAAGGTATTGCTGATGATGGTCAGATCCTCCAGCACTTCCTGCGGCAAGTGGCGGAATGGCGGCATGACCGTGCCGGGGTAGCCGTTGGTGATGACCTCAAGCGCACGGGAATGGGTCATGGTATACTGCTGCAAATCCGGCGGCGGGGGCAGCAAGGTATGCCCGAACGCGGTGATCTCGCCCTCGACGCCGTGGCAGACCGAGCAGGTTTCAGCCCATACGATCATGGCGTCGCTCTCCGGCTCGCGGTCCGTCGGCACATCGGTCTTGCCGAACATGTTAAAGCGCTTGCCCATGGCGTCCAGCACCATCTCAATCTTTTCTCGGTCATAAAGGCGGAAATACGGCATGCCGGAACCGGGCACCCCGTCCCGCACGAGGGTATAGATATAGTCCCTGTTGGCCCGGATGTCGGCTACGTGCTCGGCGGGCACAATAAGCTGCCTTGCTGCGGGGCCGTCGCCCTTGCCTTCCAGACCATGACAGGGCGCGCAGGCCTGATCGTAAATGACGTCGCCATTGTCATACACTGTCTTGAGTTTGAGGGCGTAGGCGTCCAGCGAAGGCTGGCGGAAGGGATCCATAGTCTTGGCCCGCTCGGCGCGGTAGGCGTCATTGGCGGCCTGAAGGGGATTCATGGCCCCGTCCTGTATGAACTGACGGCCCACCAGCATGGCCGCGAAGGCCAGCGGGAGCAACCAGAGCAGACTACGCGGCGCGGGCAGCGGCACGGGCCTTGGGGCCGGTTCCAAAGCGGACTGACGGGGACGCAGCACCCACAAAACCAGCAGGGCGGCCGTCGCGCCCACCGTAAGCGCCGCGACGATGATCCAGGTGAGCTCGGCGGCCACTGTGAACAGCAGCGGTATGCCTATGAGAATCTGCGCCAGGGTTGCGCCGAAAATCCAGCTCCGCAGGCGTGGGGTTTTCTCCGGATTGTTCCTTGTGGAGAAAAAGAGCTGAAATGCCGCGCCAAGCACAAGAGCCGCGCCGATAACGTGCAGATAACGCAACAGCCAGTGCGGCCCCAGCGCGGGCAAAACGGCAAAATCCTGCCCGCCGGACTGCCCGAACCGAGCCCACAGGGGCTGCCGCTCCATCAGCGCCAGCGCCCCGGTAAAGATGGCGGGCACGGTAAGCAGGGCTCCCACGCCGATGACGCCGCAGACCATGGCCAGCCAGGCGCGGCTGGTCATCGAATGGTTAAAGCCGTCAATGAGCAGAAAAGCCACGATCAGCAGGGGTATCACCGCCAGCCACGCGTAAGCGAAAAGGCCTGTGGCGGTGAAGAAGGAGTAGGAATAGCGGATCTGTATGAGCAGCAGAGGTGCAATGCCAAGCACTACGGCCAGACTTTTGAGCCCCAGATGGGTGTGCAGGAACTTGCTGTTCCAGTGCTGCCCCGGCTGGTCATTGTCCAGCCAGTCCTGCAAAAAGAACACAAATCCCAGAATGGCCGTGCCCACAATAAGCAGGGCAAACAGCAGATGCAGGCCAAAGGTCACGAAAAGAAGGCCGTTAAGCCAACCCTCGGGCAGGGGATGCAGGAGGAAGAGATCAGTCCATTTGTTCATGGCTACTTCGCCTCCCTGCCCGCCGCCTGGGCTGCCGGAGTTTTCGGCGCCTGCGGGATCTTGATATAGCCCTGCTCGGTTCCGAGCATGTAAATGTAGCTGGCCAGCAGCAACCGCTCCGGTTCAGACCCCGTAAAGGGCGTCATGAAGGGGCCGAGATTTTCCGTAATGGACACAATGGCGTTGAGGCTGTCCAGAGTGCGCCCGGCCACGCGGATGCCGATATTGTTCAGCCCGCCCTTGACCGTGGTGTGGCACACGCCGCAGTTGGCGGCAAACAGCGCCTTGCCCGCCACCATGTCCGGCGGCAGCTTGCCGTCGTCGTCCACCCAACGCATGCGCGACAGATAGCTTTCATTCTTTTCGTCAACAGCCAGCTTTTCCACCAGCGGCACCTGGTTGGCGTACATATGGCCGGGCAGCAGATACGGCCCGCGCACGAATTCACGTATACGCTCGAATTCCATCACCATGAACACGCTGAGCAGGATGGCCGGGATGCAGAGAATGCGGCATACCACCGGCCAGCGCAGCACGGCGGCCAACCCGGTGAGGCAAAGCAATCCGACCGCAGTGGCGTTGAGGGTGGGCAGAAAGTCCGGCATCTGCGACATGTAGGACGTGGCCACAGCGAACTTCCAGTGGGTGAGAAAGGTCATGGGCACGCGCGAGAAGTAAACCCACGCGCTGACCCCGCCCACTGCCACACAGCCAAGAAAAACGCCGCCCGCAAGCCGCAGGGCGCTGCCCCGCTCCTCCTGCGTGCCCTTGAAGCGCCAGGCTATCCAGGCCGACAGCAGCAGCGAGCCTATGGCAAGCCCGCCAGCCAGCCGCAAAAAGACCTGGGGCACAAAAGTAGGATTGTAGTATGCCTCGTCAAACGTCTGCCCCCAGGGCCAGCCGTCGGGCGTGAGCATGAAGCCCAGGATGCCGGATATGAGGATGGCCGAAATGACGGCCATGGTCACGTAGCCCCAGCCCAGAGCTGTCAGACGCCCGGGATGCTTTTCCGCCAGCCTGTCCCACAAATAATAGTAAAAAAGCAGCAGGATGACTTCAGAGGTAAAAGCGCCCCACTCGATGAACCAGGGCCAGAAAAAGAGGTGGATAAGCGAGCCTATGCCCTCCGGCGCGAGAATGCCGGTGATGAACCAGATGCCCACGCCCGTCACCGCGCCCACGGAGGTGATGACCACCACCGCCGGGCCCAGCAGGCTGCGGCTGATGCGCGCCCAGTGCGGCCCCTTGCCCGCATACGTCATGGTTTGAAAAAGAATCAGCATGGTCATGAAGCCAATGGCCAGACCGTGACTTATGACGACGTGCAGCACGGCGTCCAAGGCGATGGTCATGCCGTCGCCAACACCCGGAATGTGCAGAATGGGAAAAATCATGGCTACTTCCCTTCCGTCAGGGGGATAAGCCGCTCAATCTTGTCGGGATGGGTGGGCACGAACTTGGGCCTGGGCTTTTCATGAATGTAGCCCGCCACGTCCAGGGCCTCTTCCTGTGTGAGTGAGGGCGCGTTCTTGGGCATGAAGCGCCAGGCAAAGGTGGACAGTGTACGCACGCGGTGCATGCCCGCCCCGTCGTTGTAGGACTCGTCGCCCCACAAGGGCGGCGCAATGTCCGTGCCTTCGCCGTTTATGCCGTGGCAGCGGGCGCATACGTCTTTATACACCTTTGCGCCATTGGCCGTGTCAGGCTTGTGGGGATTGCCCAGACTTTCGGGCAGGGTCCAGGGCAGTTTGGCATAGATGGGAATGTCCTTCGAAATCCACTGCAGATAAACCAGCAGGGACTGGATGATCTGCCCGTCCAGCGGCGGCGGCGTTCCGTTCATGCTGCGGTCAAAGCAGCCCTGAATGCGAATGCCGAGGTCCACAGTATAATCGTTGCGGTCGCGGAAGCGTGGGTACGTGGCTCCAACCCCCACCAGGGAGATGCTCTCCATAGACCGGCCGCCTTCAAAGTGGCAGCTGGAACAGGAGAGCTTGCTTTCCTTGCCATTGCCCACATACTGCCAGGCGTATTTGCTGGTTTCAGTCATGATCTTGTAGCCCAGCATGACCTCTGCGCGGATGCTTTCAGGCGCGTCCTCGGGCCGGGGCGGATTGAACAGCGCCTGCCCCGATGGCAAGGCCACCCGTTTGGCCGCGACTTCCGAGTCCATGGCCACCCTTTTGATCGAAAGCGTCGTGTCAAAAAACGACAGCACCCATACGCCAAAGACAAGCAACAGGCCCGCCAGAACGAGCCCTGTATATACGCCGCGGTTTTTCATTGTAACTCCTGCTGGGGCACGGCCCGGGCTGCCCCGGTGTGCATGGACGCAATCCTGTGTGGTTTGGTAAGTATAGCATCCTTGTTTCTCAGGCACAGAGAAGGATTACTATTCATTGTATGAATTTCAAAAATACAGAACCTTGTCAACCGCATATCGAAAAAATGCTTTCTTTTCGTATAGCTGCAAATTGCGTTTTTATTGGGGGAATTGGTATTGAGTGAACTTGGGGATATTGTTGTATTTTTTATGGGAGGGAAAAAGCCGGGTGGTTGGGCTGTGTGGGGGATGGGGACTGATGGAGATTTACGCAGATGGTCTTTCAGAAAAAGGGAAACCGGGCCTGTCCTTTGAGAGGTGGTTGTTGCGCCCTGCGGGCACGGGGAACTTTTATTTATTCCAGTTTGGGCCGCCTGCGCGGCGGGCGGCAGATGGGGGCCTGTTAGGGGCTGCCGCCCCTCCGAGGCCCCCTCTGCACTCCCCCCGGACAACCCCGCTGGGGCTTTCCCGTTTCCGCCATTCCACGAGGGCTGCGCGGCTGTCGCTGCGGGAGCTTCCTCGCTGCGCTCGGCGATCTCCCTCCGCGCCGCGCAATGCCACCAACATACACCGCTACGAGTAGTGGGAAGAAAGTTGACAGCAGCCTGCAAAAATACGGTGTCAGGGTGCTGGTCTTCGTTCATCTCAGATGAATGCAAGAGCAAATGCCCACCATTGAAGCGCAAACAGCGTCAGCTTCGCGCCGCGCAATGCCAGCGTGCACCTTCACGTTGGATGCAAGGCCGAGGGTGCCTGGCTGGCTTGAGGCATTGTGGAGGATTTGGGTTTTATAACTGATCGCTTCGTAACGGCCAAAAGTGGCCGCATCTGTTGTGTGATTCATTCTAAAAAGATTTGCCGTATAGCAATACTGTGAAGCCTATGCAGGTTCTCAGGCAAGGAGCGGATTGTCGCCGGGGGCGGCGTCATAAAGAACCGAAGCCGACACGTCGGCGAGGTTCGTGCATAGCCGCCCCCGAAAGAAGGGAGTTGTTGGTCAGGGTAGAACAGGGGGGTGCTTCGGGGGGGATGCAAGGGGGCCGAGAAGGGGGCGCAGCCCCATAACCGGCCCCGCCTTGCCGCACGCCGCGCAGGCGGCCCAAGCAACAGAAAAAGAAAAGCCCCGTGCCCGCAGGGCACAGAAGCCACCTCTCACAGGACAGGCCCTGCTTTATCTTTCATGAAGAACATGCCGCGACGCCCCCGCAAGGCACTGCAAAAACGACTCTACCGGGGGCTGTTTCTAAATAAGAGACTACCCTAAAACTCGAGCAGTATTTTCTCGCGCCCCACGCTGATACGGTTGCTTTTGAAGCCGTAGCTACGGGCGTAACGGGCCAGTTCTTCGAAGTGGGACACGGTCTCACTGACGGCGTGGGCGTCGGAGCCGAAACTGATGGTCAGGCCGAGGTCAGCGGCGATTTCCATTATGGCGGGGCCGGGGTACGGCTCATGAAAGGGTTTGCGCAGTCCGGCGGAGGAAACTTCCATGGCCGTGTCGGAATCGCGCATGGCGGTGAGCGCGCCAGCTATGCGGTCAAGGCTGCCGGGCTGTTTCAGCCATGCCTGAAAATCGTCATAGCAGCAGACCTTGATAAAATCCGGGTGGGCGACCACATCCACCAGGCCGCTGGCGGCCAGGCGGGCCATTTCTTCATAATAGGCATCATAGCGCGCAAAGCGCTGCGGCAGGGCAAGCCCCTCTCCCCAGCTGCGCGGCGAACCCACAGCCGCATCATTCACGTAATGCAGGCCGCCGATAACGTAATCAAAGGGGTAACGCCCCAGAATTTCCCGCATCCAGGGCAAATTGACGGGCAGCCAGTCCAGCTCCATGCCGAGCAGTACGCGCGGCCCGTCGGAAGGCGCGCTTTCCTTGAGGGCCAGCACCGCATCCACGTAGGCGGGAAAGGTCACAGTGAGGTCGCCGGTGTACAGCGGGCAGGCGTAGCCGGGCGGCAGGGGCGAATGTTCAGAGAGGCCGTACCACTCCAGGTGGCTGCCCATGGCGGCCTCATACATGGCGGCCACAGTGTCGCGCCCGTGAGCGGCAAGCGTGTGATTATGCAGGTCAGCGAGTATCATGCCTCAAGCATACCCCCAAGTTGCCTCAAAAGCCACCCGCGTAAAATCCTACAGGCGGATAAAGGCAGCCAGGATGCGCCGCGCGAGGTCAACGTCGTCCGCTATCTGTGCCTTGAGGGCCTCCACGGAGTCAAAACGCTTTTCTCCGCGCAAATGATCCACAAAATCCAGACGCATGGCCTCACCGTAAAAATCCCGTCCGCCCTCAAGCAAAAAGGTTTCCACGGTGAGCTCATTGTCGCCGAAGGTGGGTTTGCGCCCTATGCAGGTCACTGCAGGCCAGGTGCGGCCATCAGCCTCGGCTGGCGTGGCAAGGGTGGCGTAGACGCCCTCGGTGGGAATGACCACCTGCGGGCGGTCCAGATTGGCCGTGGGAAAGCCCAGACCGGCTCCGCGCCCGTCGCCGTGCACGACAACGCCGCTGAATCCGTGAAAGCGGCCCAGCAGGCGGGCGGCCTCACGCACATTGCCCTCGCCGATAAGCGCGCGCAGCGTTGTTGAACTCACCACCGTGCCGTCCACAACCACAGGCGGCAATTGCTCCACGCAAAAGCCCTGGTCCTCGCCCAGACGGCGCAGCGTTTCCACATGCCCGCCCCGGTTGCGACCCAGGGAAAAGTCATAGCCGACAACCAGATGGCGCAGCTTCAGCGGCGCAAGAAAGGCCCGCACAAAGCTCTCGGCATCGTGGGCGGCCAGTTCGGGGGTAAAGGGAAGTTCCAGCACATGCTCCACGCCAAGAGCTTCCAGCAGGGCAAAGCGTTCCTCGCGCGTGGTCAGGGGCATGTGCCCGCGCTGGGGCATGACCACCTGACGCGGGTGCGGCCAGAACGTCATGACCACGGGCGTCAGCTTTTCACCGGCGCACACATCCAGCGTATGCCGTATGAGCGCCTGGTGCCCAAGGTGTACGCCGTCAAAGTTGCCGATGGTGAGGCCGCTGGCCTCAAGAAAAGTAAGCTCTTCAATGGAATGTGCGATATTCATGTCTGCCGGTTCCAAGGCAAGGATCCGCGCGGCAAAAGACCCGGACTGCCGGGCCCATGCGTAACGGCCTTATATAAGCCTGTCAAATATATGTTTGTAAAGTTTGCGGATGTGCAGCACGAGCTTGAGATTGACGCTCTTGGCCCCCATTTCCGTTCTGGAAAAAAAGGAGGTCAGGTGGCGCGCCACATCACTGAAGTCGCCGTCGCCCATAGGCTCCAGCATGCCCCAGTACTCGCGTCCCCGCGTCAGCACGCGGGCGCTGGCCCTGTCCCTGTTCTTTGCGGCGAATTCCCGCAAAAACGCGTCAAACATGAAGTCCGCGTCCTGTGGAAAAGACTTGGCCAATGCCAGCCGCCAGAGGGCCATGTACAGCCCGCGCAGCTCAAGCAGCATCTGGCGGCGACGCAAAAACTGCATGCGCCCCACGCCCAGATAGGCCAGTTCCACAGTAAAATCCGCGTCTTCATACAAGGCCATGAAGTTGTCCAAAGCCTGCCGCATGGTGTCGGAAAGAACAGCGGGTGACGCCGTTTCCGGGGATGTGGTTTTAGAGGCTGGTCCCGGTGTGCCGTCCATATGACGCATAGAACTCCGTCGGCTTATTCAGCGCTGTCCGTTTTGCCTTGCACATTCCGGGGCGCAGTGTCCCCGGCATCCCTGCCCTGTTCGCCGTCACGGCGGCGTGAAGAACGGCGGCGCCTGCCCGAACGGGCCTCCGCGTTTTCGCCGCTGGCGGTTTCACTGCGGTCGTTGCGGTCGCTATTGCCGTTGGTTCCGCCCTTGCCGCCTCTGGAGTTTCTGCCGCCACGGCCCCCAGAGCCGCCACGGCCGGAACCATTACGCGAACCGGCGTTCTGGCCTGCGGGGTTGGATGAAGACTGGTCGGGAAAGCGGTTTTCACGCAGGCTTTCCTGATGGGCTGAATCCAGCAGCATGGCCAGCAGCAGGGCGCTGTCCTCGTCATCGCCCCCTTCGGCCGCGAGGTCGCGCGCCAGCTGGGCATAGCGGGCCACACGCATACGCTCAAGGCCCGTGAGATTGCGAAAACGCCCTTCAAGAATGGCCGTCAGGCGAGTGCCCGCCACGCGGGCCACGTCCTCATCCGTGGGCAATGACAGAGGGATGAGGCCGATCTTGTAGTGCTTGGCGATGCGGTCAAGTTCCATGCGCTGCATGACGTCCACCAGGGAAATCACCGTGCCTGCAGCTCCGGCGCGGCCCGTGCGGCCCGCGCGGTGGATGTAGCTTTCGTGATCTTCGGGCGGCTCGTACAGGAACACGTGCGACAGTTCGGGAATATCAATGCCGCGCGCGGCAACGTCCGTAGCCACCAGATACTGGAGCTTGCCCTGCCGGATCTTTTCCAGCACGGCTTCGCGCCGGGACTGGGAAAGGTCGGCGGAAAGCTCGTCGGCGCTGTAGCCGAAGCCCTGCAAGACCCCCGTCACATAGTGGACGTTGGACTTGGTATTGCAAAAAATTATGGCAGAAGCGGGGTTTTCCGTCTCCAGCAGCCGCACAAGCGCGCGGTCTTTATCCATAGGCTTCACTTCGCAGAAGAGGTGCTGCACTTCGGCCACGTGCACTTCTTTTTGCGAAAGGGAAAGCATGGCTGGCTCGGACATGAACTCGCCGGACAGCTTGAGCACGTGCGGCGGATACGTGGCCGAAAACAGGCAGGTATGGATGGCCCGCCGGGGCAGATAGCGCTGTATCTCCTTCATGTCCGGGTAAAACCCGATGGAGAGCATGCGGTCGGCCTCGTCGAAAACCAGTTCGCGCAAATCCTTGAGGTCAAGGGTGCGGCGCAGCAAATGGTCCAGCACACGACCGGGAGTGCCCACGATAAGTTGGGCTCCGTCACGCAGGGCGTCCATCTGCTTTTTGTAGCCCACGCCGCCGTAAACGGCGACGGTGACAATGCCCGTGCCCGCGAACAATACGGCGGCCTCGCGCTCGACCTGCACGGCCAGTTCCCGCGTGGGAGCCAGCACAAGGGCCTGCGGGGCCTTGAGGTCAGGGGACAGCCGGGGCAGCATGGGCAAAAGGTAGCAGCCTGTCTTGCCGCTGCCGGTACGCGACTGCACCATGATGTCGCGCCCTTCCAGCAGATAGGGGAGCGCCAGGGACTGGACGGGCATAAGCCCCTGCCAGCCAGCGCGGGCGCAGGCTTCATGCATGACCTGGGGCAGGTCGGCCAGGGTTACTCGCGGCAGCGCGTCTTCGGGTTCGCTGACAGCTATGCCCTCAAGCGGCGCGCCCGCGGCGTCCGACGGCGCGTCTTTCGCCGCTGCGGAGGCTGTGTCGGGGTCAGTGGGCAATTGATGTTCTGGCATATATTTTTCCCGGCGGCATTCCGCCAATAAATATGATTTCGCTAACGGACGAACATGCCATAGCACGCTAAATTGCGCAAGTTGCCTGGGATCAGGGCCGTAAATGAGCCGTGAATGGGG
This sequence comes from Desulfovibrio sp. MES5, assembly GCF_002237645.1. Taxonomy (GTDB): domain Bacteria; phylum Desulfobacterota; class Desulfovibrionia; order Desulfovibrionales; family Desulfovibrionaceae; genus Desulfovibrio. The sequence goes on along the minus strand of NZ_MJUZ01000012.1, from coordinate 51,085 downwards.
CATGTATGGGCACATAGCCCCGCATATGGCCCCGCATATGGCCCCGCATCTGACCTGTCCATCCAGCCGGCGCGGTTCACAACAAGGCCTGAACATGGCAGGCTCTGCGCATAACAAGCCCTGCGCATGACGCGGCTGGCGATCATCCGGCGCATATGCCACTGCCACCGGAACAGAATACCGTTGCGAATGCATATCCGCAACGATCTTGCAACGCCGCCAGGGCGTACAACAGTGCAGACAAAACGCGCTTACGCCCGGCGGCGAGATACTGCCCCCGCAATGGCCGGGCAATTGCGCCGTTAAATGGTTCCAGGCGCAAACTGCAACGTGCGCGCTGCCCACACGATACAGATAAGAGCCCTATGCAGTGACGCAACACTTTTTCCGCAAAAAATGTTTTCTACGCGCCCTGTAATGGATGCGGCCCCCTGCGCCCCATGCCGCCATACAGGCTTTGCTTGCGTCTCATGGCGCTTCTGGTTAGATTTATTCCCTTTGCCGACCACGAGCGCCGTGCGCACGCACAGCCCCTGGCTCATGGCCGCCGCCTTTTTCAAGGAGTGTGTATGACAGCCCCGGAACAAACGCCCACAGCCGTTCCCGGCGCGGATTTTGCGCCCGACTTCAGCAAGGGCCTTCTGCCCGCCATCGCGCAGGACCACGCCACAGGCGAGGTGCTGATGCTGGCCTATATGAATGAAGAAGCCTGGCGTAAAACCCTTGAAACCGGCGAGGCCCATTACTGGAGCCGCAGCCGCAAGGAACTCTGGCATAAAGGCGGCACTTCCGGCCATGTGCAGAAGGTCTGCGCGTTGCGGCTGGATTGTGACAGCGACACGGTAGTTCTGCTGGTGGAACAGATCGGCGGCGCGGCCTGCCATACGGGTCGGCGCACCTGTTTTTACCGGGAATGGAAGGACGGCGCAGTAACCTTGTGCGCCCCAATGGTTTTTGACCCTGAAAAAGTCTACGGCGTATAATAAGGACTGTAACATGAGCGCGGATATGAAGCCCATCATCAAACTGGGCGTGCCCAAGGGTTCGCTGGAAGAAGCCACTATCAATCTTTTTGAACGCGCGGGCTGGAAAATCCGCAAGCATACGCGCAACTATTTTCCCGACATCAATGATCCCGAGATTACGGCATCCTTGTGCCGCGTGCAGGAAATCGGGGAATATATCGAGGCGGGCGTGCTGGACGTGGGCATCACCGGGCTTGACTGGCTTGCCGAGCGCAATCACGACGACAAGGTCGTGCGCGTTTCCGACCTTGTGTACTCCAAGACTTCCAACAGGCCCTGCCGCTGGGTGCTGGCCGTGGCGGGCGACGCCCCCTACCACTGCGCCGCCGACCTCGCCGGCAAGCGCATTGCCACCGAACTTGAAGGCATGACGCGCCGCTATTTTGAAAAAGCCGGCGTTAATGTGGACGTGTTCTATTCCTGGGGCGCCACCGAGGCCAAGGTAGTGGAAGGGCTTGCCGACGGCATTGTGGAAGTGACCGAAACCGGCACGACCATCCGCGCCCACGGCCTGCGCATTATTGACGAGGTCATGGTCTCCTACCCGGTGCTCATCGCCAACAGGGATGCCTGGGCCGACCCGCGCAAGCGCGCCAAAATCGAGCAGCTTGATCTGCTGCTTCAGGGCGCTTTGCGGGCTGAGAATCTGGTGGCCCTCAAGATGAACGCCCCGGCGGACAATCTTTCGAGCATCCTTGAAATGCTGCCGTCGCTCAATTCCCCCACGGTGTCCCCCCTGCGGGACGAAAAGTGGCTCTCGGTTGAATCCGTGGTGCAGATCGACGTTGTGCGCGACCTAATCCCCCGCCTACGCGAGGCTGGAGCCGAAGGCATTATCGAGTACGCCCTGAACAAGGTCATCTAGCAGTATATGAAGGGCGGCCCGCCAAACGACGCGGGCCGCCCTTCCGCTTTTTTGCCGCCAGCTTCGCAACGCGCCCCCATGGCGCATCTGCTGCCCGCCTGCAGCACTCCTGCGGCACATCCGTGGCACATCTATGGCACATCTATGGCGCATCTGCGGCAACCGTGCCGCCCGCAATCCCCCGTCCTCACAAGGAGCCCCCATGAGCAACGACGCAAGCCGCGATTTTATTGACAAGCTGCCCGAGCTTGGCCCTGACGAAACCTTCTGCTTTGACTGCAATCCCGAAGTGCCCTGCTTCAATCGCTGCTGTGCGGAGCTCACCCTGCCGCTCACTCCTTATGATATTTCGCGCCTGCGCCGCCACCTGGGCATGGCCAGCGACGCCTTTCTCAGCACCTTTGCCACCATGCGGTCCTTCCCCGACACGGGCTTTCCCCTGCCCATGCTGCGCATGCTGGACGGCCCCGGCGAACCCTGCCCCTTTGTGACGCCTGCGGGCTGCTCCGTATACGAAGACAGACCCGGGGCCTGTCGCTACTACCCCATCGGGCGCGGCACAAAAATGGCCCCCGATGGCGTGGCCGAGCGCTTTTTTATCGTGCGCGAGCCCCATTGCCACGGGTTTGACAAGGGCACCAGCCGCACCCCGCAGCAGTGGATGAAAAATGAAGAGCTGCACCCTTTCAATGAGGCCAATGACCGCTACATGCGCCTGATGGCTATGGTGCGCGCTACCGGCAAGCCCCTTGAGGCGCGCATGGCCACCACGGCCGTGCTCTGCCTTTTTCAGATAGATAAATTTCGCGAGCTTATCAGCGCCATGAAAATATTCAGTCATGTGGCCATTGATGAGGCGCGCAAAACAGCCATTATGGAAGACAGCATGGACGGAGACGTGGCCGCCCTGAACTTCGCTCTGGACTGGCTTGAACTGATCATATTCGGGCAAAGCCAGGGTCTTGCAAAAAAATAGACGTGCGTTTTTTTTCACAATAACACGAAAAGACACGCAAAATAACACGAAACCAAGCAGGAAGGTGCGTTTATTTGTTCTTTGGTGCCAACTACTTGGATTGATTACTTCAAAAGTGCCTTGCAATGGTGGCATTTTCTCCACGCAAGACACAAAAAACTGTCGCTCGTGATAAATTTCTTTTACAAAAATAAAAGAATGTGTCACGGTAATTCCGTGTATGGGAAAAGATTGGCATTTTTCTTTTTACCATGGAAAAACCGCCAGTTACCAACATTTTGGCTGCACCGGGGCGCGCCGCGCAGCTACAAGTGCCTGTACACGTCATTGTTGGGGCCATGACCTACGGCCGTTGGCCGGCCACAATCGTATTGGAGGAGAATATGAGTTTTGGCAGACAAGTGTACGAGTTTCTGCTGAGCGGCTCACAAGCTTACGCAAAATGGGATCTGGAGGTGTCTACCTCCATTCTCAAAAACCGCAAAAAACTGCTGCTGCTTCTGGCGCTGGCAGTTCCGATTCTTGCGGGTTGCCTGGCGGAAGCTTATGAGTACCACGAAATGCTGGGCGGCAAAACCGCCTACGCGCCCGCCTTTTACACCACCAACATTTTTCTGGCGTCCATAGCGGTGGGCCTTGCCGCCGGTCTTATCACCGGGTGTATCGGCGCTGGCGGCGGCTTCATCATTACCCCGGCGCTTATGGCCGTGGGCGTCAAAGGCATCCTGGCGGTGGGCACTGACCTGTTCCACATCTTCGCCAAGGCCATCATGGGCACCACGGTGCACAAAAAGCTTGGCAACGTGTCGGGCAAACTGGCCGTAGCATTTCTGGCCGGGTCCATTATCGGAACATTCATCGGCGGGGCCATCAATAAAGGCCTGTACAACGCCGACCCCCTGCTGTCCGAACTGTTCATCAGCAGTATTTATGCGGTTCTGCTGGGCTTTCTCGGCTTTTACGCCCTGTTTGACTTTTTGAAGAGCTCACGCGGCGGCGCTGCCGCAAGCCAGGATGCGCACGGCGGCAGTTCCGGCATGACCGGCCTTGCCGTGAAGCTTCAGGGCCTGCGCATGCCCCCTATGATCTCTTTTGATGAAGACCTCGTGCCCGGCGGCCGCCGCATCTCCGGTTGGATCGTCGCCGCGGGCGGCGTCTTTGTGGGCCTGCTGGCCGCCATCATGGGCGTGGGCGGCGGCTTCGTCACCTTCCCCATGTTCGTGTACATTTTCGGCGTGTCCTCTATGACCACAGTGGGCACCGACATTCTGCAGATCATCTTTACCGCCGGTTTTGCCGCCATCGGCCAGTACGCCATTTACGGCTACGTGTTCTACACCCTGGCCATCGGCATGCTGCTTGGCTCGCTGCTCGGCATTCAGGTTGGCGCTCTGACCACCAAGGTGGTCAAGGGCATCCATATCCGTGGCTTCTATGCCATTTCAATCATTGCCGGTTTCATCAACCGCGCCGCCACCCTGCCCAAAAAGCTGGTGGAAATGGAAGTGCTGCACTGGTCGCCCAGTGTTGTGGGTGTTATCGAAAATGTTGGCAACGTCATTTTCTGGGTCGTTGTGGCATTTTTCGGCATCTGGGTATTCAGCAAGTTCTTCTTTAACATCGGCAAGCTCAGAGGGGAGGCCTGATTATGCTCATACATGCTAAAGCGCCCTTTATCCGTGGCTGCCTGCTGCTGATCTCGTTTCTGATTCTGTTTGCTGTCATGCTCATGCCCCTCATGAAGGATGAGCTTGGTAATCATATGACCGGGCTGCAATACGCGGACAACGTGTTCAACGAACTGTCCAAGGGATCTTCCTACTTCATCCCTGGCGTGCGCAATACCATCAAGTCTGTGGACGGCAAATCCGTTCAGCTTACGGTCAAGCTCAAGAAGGCTGACCTCGCCGCCCTGGCTGGCATGGTGCTTGAAAAGTCCGGAGCCACTGACGTGCGCGTTGAAGACGGCAAGGTCAGCTTTTCCGGCAACCTCGGCGTGATTCTGGCCTCAGCCACGGACGACGCCGACAACCTGTACAATAACGACGCCAATGCCGTTTCGCAGAAGTACGACGGCCAGCCCGCCCTCAAGGTCGCAGCTGCGTGGTGGTATGTGCTTTCGCCCAGCATCAAGGAATTGCAGAAGCAGTACAAGATTGAGGAAGCCCAGGTGGTGGACAGCGTACTGCGCCGCGCCATTGAACCGGGCAACAACTTCTTCAGCGTGCCGCCCGCCAAGGTTTCCGAGCACCTCATTCTCATGAGCGCCATGCTCATCTTCTACGTGCTCTATACCCTGTGGTACGGCTTTGCCATCTTTGAACTTTTTGAAGGTATGGGCCTGGCCATGACCAAGTCCAAGGTAAAGCAGGAAAGCTAAACGCTCCAGTTCCACAAGCCAGACGGGCTGCCCTTGCGGGCAGCCCGTTTTTTATTGCCAAGGCTCATAAACGCAGCCGGGCCGGAGCGCACCTTCCGGCATTGCGCAATAACAATTGCGCGAATGCTTCAGCCTGAAGCGTTGCCTCCCGAATCTGGATATACCTTCACAGTCAGCAGGATGCACACACCGGCCCCTCCAGGCAGTCCTCGCTAAAAACACGTATTCTTAACGGTTACGGCACCCGTTGCGACACCCCCCGTGCAATTAGAGCCTATTACCTTTGAAATGCCTCGCATTCCAGTTTATGATTCTGCCGTAAAAGCGCTCTCGGCAGGATCACGTCACGTTCTGGCGCTGCGCTCTCGTACTACGCCAGAGCTTGCAGCTATTTTCAAAGGTAAGATGCTCTACCCCGTAGCGCCGTCAGCGAGGCACCCATGACGGCGCAGAATCGTTGCACGCTGCGACACAGGAAATAACGGGCGCGCAGGCATACAAGCCGATACGGCGGCAGCCAGAGAAGACCAACAGCCTTGCGCTTCACGGCAGGCCTCTGCCTCCACAACCGCCAAAATACGTTCAGGATAAAGAGTATAACAATCATTCGGAACGTAGAACTACAAAACAGCATGCCCTTGCATTACGAACAACATAACAGACGCAGTGAAGCCTGCATTTTTGAAATACAGTCAACAGGGCATAATTACTGACTATATATAAAAGGCTTGCTGCATTCCCACAAATCGGGCAATTGTCTACATTGACTAACTGATAAACTTGTCATACTAACTTGCTAACTTTTTTGGCATAATATCAGCCAGTAATGCTGGCTTTTCTATCTTGCAAACAACTGTTTTCCAGTCCTGTATAAACGTCTCAGCGCGCTTCGTGATAATCCCCACGTTCCCCTACGAAAAACGCTTCGGGCTGTCTCTCCCCCCAGCGAAACTACCAGGGCCTGCAGCCGCAAAATGAGAACGAAATGACCAGCGTCAACTCTTTCAGCCTTTGGAACTCCGACATCACGGAAGCCTTCACCAATGCCATGCAGCACAGGGTGAACGTGCGCGTCAGGTGCTGCATTCTTCACGAAGGCAAACCTGTGGACATGCTTTTGCACGGCAAGTTTCGCAAGGTTGAGGGCCGCGAAGTGCAGTTCGTTGTGCGGCACAAGGAAATTACACAGGGGAAATGCAAATCTGAAGAAAACACCTGCGAGTATTTCTTCTGCCTTGACGAAAATACGCCCTCCGGCAGAGTTCGCCTTGGCCATCAGGGGCCAGGCCTGGTGCTTGAAGTCAGCTACAACGAAAAAAACGAACTGCGCAGCCTCTTTCTGCGGCTTGCCAACACCTGCTCCACGCGCCAGATGCGCCGTGACAGACGGGTACCCTGGAGCAAGGAGCGCAGCCGCCTTGCCGGGGTTATGCCCCTGGAAGAAGTGCCCGCCACCAGAGCTGAACTGCGTGATTTGCTGACCCTTTACTACAACTCCAGCCACCCCAATCCTCTGCCTCTGGTAAACATTTCCGCTGGCGGCGCGTGCGCCTGCGTCTCGGAAGAAATTGCCCAATTCTCCCGATCCGGCAACATTTTCTATCTCTTCTTCATTGTGCCCAGCAAGGCTCCGGCCTCGTCGCCTCCCCACATCTTTCTGTCAAAAAAAATGGGCATCGCCCGCAACGTGTGCGAAGAAGGCACGGGCCTGCGCCTTTTATTCGCTGAAGAGCTCAACTGGGAATCTCCTGGTCAGGCTCTCCAGTGGACTGACATCCTTGCCTCGGGCTCTGACCGCCTGCGCACCTGCCTTGAAGATTACCCCGATGATGAAGATGAGGCATTGCTGACCGCCTGAACCGCCTGCGTCAATTACGAACCTTCCCCACCATCCACGCCCCAAAGGCCGCACGGTCGGCTGCTTTCCCGCCCGGAGCATGAGCATTTTGCGCTCCACCTACAGGGGAGCGCATCAAGTGCCTGCCTTCCCGACGTTTACTCCACCCCGCTAGGGCGCGTACGATGCGCAACGCGAATTTGTGCCCCGCCCGGTCGTTTGTTCCACGCCCGCCTGGCGCGTAATGGCACATAAACGCGCAGCCCGACGGCGTACGCCCGATCCCGCAGCGCGTGAACTCTGCCCAAAACTTGCCCGTCCTATCCCGCAGCGCCAGCGCTTCCAACATGAGCGCGCCCCGAACCGTCAGAAACACATGCATTATTCATGGCACCCAATTTGCATAATTTTCCGCATCCGCTCTGGGCGGAAAGTTTGACCACACCCGCGCACGCGGCCATATCATAGAGGATACCGCCATGGAAATTTCCGGCATCAATGCATTCCACCCCATCACTTTTCTGCGCTCCGACAAGGACGATTCCGGTTCCACCCCCGCCGCTGTGCAGGATGTGGTCAACCTGAGCACGCCCAAACTGCTGGAAGACAACGAGGTGGATTCCGTTATGGATGACACCCTGAGCATGATTTCGCAGGACAATATGGCCGCGCTTTCGGTTCATGGCGGATTGAGCCAGAGCCGCGTTTACGCCCTGCTCGGCATCTAGATCAGATCCCCTTTGAAATGCTCCGCATTTCAATGTGTCTTCTGCCGAAAAATGCGATTTGCGGAGAATCCACGCCACGCTGCGTCTCGCTGCACTCTCGTGCCGCGTTGGAGCATGTACCCTTTTTCAAGGTAAAATGCTCTGACGTTGCGCATTGTTATGCATAATCACCTTCAAGGATTCGGCATACCCCTCATGCGCTGACCAGCGCTCATCCCCTGGCTTGCACGTTCACCGGGAACGCCGCTCGCATGCCTGCCAGCCAACGCCACCGCCAGAGCACGTTCAACGCCAACTGCCCCGAGTTCTCTGGCTGCAGCCAGAAGTTGCCCATACATGCAGTGAAAATTTGACACCCCAGCGGCCTTGGGGGTATTCTTGTCAGTCTGCGCAGGCACAGAACCCAGTTCTGTGCCGCGTTTTTTACCAACAGCACTGTATACCGCAGCCAGCACATGAGGACAGGGTGATGACCGATATCGACCGCCAGATGGCAATCATTAAGCGCGGCGTGGCCGAACTGATTGACGAAAACGAATTGCGCAAAAAAATCGCGCGCGGCGCGCCCCTGCGCATCAAGGTGGGCTTTGACCCCACCGCGCCCGACCTGCACCTCGGCCACACGGTGGTCATGCACAAGATGCGTCATTTTCAGGAGCTGGGCCATCATGTGATTTTTCTTATCGGCGACTTCACCGGCCGCATCGGCGACCCGTCAGGACGCTCCGAAACCCGCCCTCCCCTCACCGAAGAACAGGTGATGGCCAATGCCGAGACCTACAAAAAGCAGGTCTTCAAGATTCTTGACCCCGAAAAGACCGAAGTGGCCTTCAACTCGGCGTGGCTTGGCAAAATGGACGCCGCAGGCTTCATCAAACTGGCCTCCAGCTACACCGTGGCCCGCATGATGGAACGCGACGACTTTGAAAAGCGCTTTCGCGAGCAGCGCCCCATATCCATCCACGAATTTCTCTACCCGCTCTGCCAGGGCTACGACTCCGTGGCGCTCAAGAGCGATGTGGAAATGGGCGGCACCGACCAGAAGTTCAACCTGCTCGTGGGCCGCACCCTTCAGGCCCATTACGGCATCGAAAGCCAGTGCATTCTTACCCTGCCCCTGCTGGAAGGCACGGACGGCGTGCGCAAGATGTCCAAATCTTACGGCAACTACATTGGCATCGACGAAGCGCCCTCCGAAATTTTCGGCAAGGTCATGGCCGTTTCCGACGAACTCATGTGGCGCTACTACGAACTGCTTTCCGCCAAGAGCCTTGAAGACATCGCCAGCCTGAAAGAAAACGTGGCCAAGGGCGAAGTACACCCCAAGGCCGCCAAAGAAGCCCTGGCCCACGAGATGGTCAGCCGCTACCACAGCCCCAAGGACGCCGACGAGGCCCAGCAGGGCTTTAATGCCGTTTTTGCCGGGGGCGGCGTTCCGGACGATATGCCCGAACACAAGTGCCAGAGCGGCGACGACAGCACCCCTCCCGCCTTTCTTGAGGCTGCGGGCCTGGTCAAAAGCCGTGGCGAAGCCAAAAGGCTCATGAAGGAAGGCGCGCTTGCCATTGACGGTCAGCGCTGCGAGGACGCCCTGAGCCCCCTGAGCGCTGGCGAATACGTGGTCAAGCTTGGCAAGAAGCGCTTCTTGAAACTTATTGTCAGCTAGTGCACTGTTCATTTGAAATGCTTTGTGGGGGCGTGACCCTTTTACAAAAGAATCACGCCCCCACCCCCAAAACTCCTGGTATGTTTTAGCATCGCACAGAGTTTTTGCTGAAAAAGTATTGCCCCTGCGCAGACATCTGCGCAGGGGCAATATGATTAAAAAAATGCGTCTGCGGGCGACAGTCGCCCCTTGATTTTCACACGTTTTCAGCGGGCCAGCGCCATCTCCGCCGCAGCGGTGGCGTGCAGCACGGTCGTGTCCAGCAAGGGAAAACCCCCTTCCTGCTGGCGCACGAGCAGGCCTATCTCCGTGCAGCCGAGCACAACTCCCTGCGCGCCCCGCTCACGCAGGCTCTCAATGACAGACAAAAACTTTTGTCGTGAGGCGTCTTCAATACGCCCCATACACAGTTCATGAAAAATAATGTCATTGATCATGCCCCTGTCCGCAGCCTCCGGAATGAGCACCTCTATGCCCCGCCGCCGCAGCACGCCGCTGTAAAAATCTTCCTCCATCGTATAGCGTGTGCCCAGCAGGGCCGCCTTGACGATGCCTTGCCGCAGCAGCGCGTCCGCCGTGACTTCCGCCAGGTGCAGCAGGGGAATGCTCACGCCCGCCGCCACCTCCGGAGCCACCTTGTGCATGGTGTTGGTGCAGATGAGCAGAAAATCAGCCCCGCCCCGCTCCAGGCTTCGGGCGGCCTCCACCAGAATGGCCGCCGCATCGTCCCAGCGCCCCGCAGCCTGGCAGGCTTCAATTTCAGCAAAATCCACGCTGTACAGAAGGCACTTTGCCGAATGCAGGCCGCCGAGCCGTTGTTTCACAACACGGTTGATTATCTGGTAATAGGAAACCGTACTTTCCCAACTCATGCCGCCGATCAGGCCGATGGTTTTCATGTGTGCTCCATAGCGTTAACGTGCGCAGCGCCGCCTGTGCGGCCTCTTTTGTTATACGGGCTTTTGCTCTAATCTGCCAAGTGGAGGGCATATGCAAAAACTTTATGTAGCCATGGTGGGGCTGCCCGCACGCGGCAAGTCCACCTTGGCCAGACGCATTCGCGACGGCCTTACGGCCGAGGGCATTCAGGCCAGGCTTTTCAATAATGGCGACCTGCGCCGGGCCCTTATGGGGGCGGAATCCACCAACCCCGATTTTTATAATCCCACCAATGCCGCAGGCCGCGAAGCCCGCGAAATGATCTGCCGCCGCAACATGGACATGGCCCGCGACTGGCTGGCCGAGGGCGGCGAAGTGGCCATTCTGGACGCCACCAATGTGAGCCGCGCCCGCCGCCGCATGATTGAAAGCACGCTTACGGACTATCCCGTGCTGTTTGTCGAGTGCGTCAACGAAGACCAGCTTCTGCTCACGGCCTGCATCCGGCGCAAGACCACCCTGCCGGAATATGCGTCCTACAGCGAAGAAGAGGCGCTGCAGAGCTTCATGAAGCGCATTGGCTACTATGAGGCTATCTACGAGCCTCTTGAGGATGAAAAATTCTGGCTTTGCGTGGATTCCACCGCCAACCGTATTCTTGCCGAGCGCCCCTGCGAGGGCTCGCCTTTTTACCCGGCCATACGCGAGATCGTGGTCAGCGCCTGGGTGCACTGCCTGTACCTTGTGCGCCACGGACAAACGGAATTCAACGTGCGCGGCCGCATCGGCGGCGATCCGCCCCTGACGGCCAAAGGACGCGCCCAGGCCGAGGCCCTGGCGCGGCATATGCGCCATAAGGAAATTGACTGGGTTTTCACCTCCACACGGCTGCGCTCGCACGAGACGGCCGCGCCGCTGCTGGTCGAACGCCCCGGCGCCCATATCATGGCCTTCAAGGAATTTAACGAGATATGGGCAGGCGACTGCGAGGGCATGCTGTACAGCGAAATACGCGAAAAAATGCCGCAGGTTACCGCCGGGCGCAATGCCAACAAGTTTTCCTATGCCTATCCCAATGGCGAAAGTTACGCCATGCTGGGCGAACGCGTGCAGCGCGGCCTGCGCCGGGCCCTGTTTCTGGCTGGCGACACTCCTCTTGTGATCGTGGGGCATCAGGCCATCAACCGGGTGCTGCTGTCGCTTTTTTTGCGCCAGCGCAGTGAGGACGTCCCCTACATCTATATACCCCAGAACCAATATTATCACATCAGCCTTACACCGCGCCGCAAGGTTTTCGAGAGGGTTGCCTATCAGGACGATAGCAGATAAAACCTGCCCGCCCTTGCATTGTTGGCAATAGGTTTTACTTTTCAGTAAGCGCGAAGGTTACTCCCCGCGTTGCTCCTCTTTACCCTTTGCACAACACCTGATTTCTAGTCAGCAACACTCAAGTTAAAAGCCTTATAACCGATAGGCATATATGAAGTCGCCGCGCGTGTTGCCGTGGAGACAAAGACCGAAGGAATACTATGAAACTGCAAACAAAACTTTTGGCGGGTTTTATTGCCTCAGCCCTGATCACATTATCAGTGGGCATTTTCGCCGCTTCGCGGATGCACGACATGAGCAAGGCCGACAATTTTCTCTATACACGAGCTGTGGAGCCCATGGGCGACCTGCTCAACATCTCGGCCTACTTTCAGCGCATCAGGGTTAATTTGCTCGATTTTGCCACCACAAGTGATGATGCAGTAAAAGCACGCGCGCGCACCGTTATTCCCCAGTTTCGCGCCGTCATCGACAGCAGCGCCACAAAGGTTGAAGCCACCCTTATCTCTGATGAGGCGCGCAGGATCATAGCTGATTACAAGTTACGCCGCCAGGATTTCAGAAAGATGACCGATGAGGTCATGGCCATGGCCGAGGCAGGCCGCAAGGATGAAGCCTACGCCCTGCTGAGCGGCAAAGGCAGAGAAATTGCCACGACCTACCAGAAGACCATTGACGCCCTCGTGTCCTCCAAGCTTGAGCAGGGCGCCCTTGTGGCCAAAAACAATGCCGCGCTGGCAGATACCTCCAGCTACCTTCTGTTCGCGGCCCTTGGGTTCGGTCTTTTGCTTTCCATCAGCCTGGGCGTTTTGCTGACCCGCAACATCATGCGCCAGCTTGGCGAAGACCCCGGCTATCTGGCCGAGGTGGCGGGCGAAATAGCACGCGGCAATCTTGACGTGAACTTCCGGGTGCAAAAGCGCCCCGGCGGCGTATACCATGTGATGCAAAACATGGTGGCCACCATGAAGGACAAAATAGGCGAGGCCGAAGAAAAGAGCGCGGAAGCCGCCCGACAGGCGGAACAGGCGCATACGGCTATGAAAGAAGCCCAGGCCGCCAAGGACGAAGCCCTGCACGCAAGGGCCGAGGGCATGTTGCAGGCCGCCAACCAGCTTGAAAACGTGGTGAATATCCTCACCTCCGCCTCCGAAGAACTGTCCGCCCAGATTGAGCAGTCCAGCCGTGGCTCTGACGAGCAGTCGCAGCGCATCAGCGAAACAGCCACCGCTATGGAACAGATGAACGCCACTGTGCGCGAAGTGGCCAGCAACGCCGGCCACGCCTCGGAAATGTCCGGGAACGCGCGCACCCAGGCCCAGGAAGGCGAAGCCATCGTCACCAAGGTGGTGCGCGGCATTGACGAAGTCTCCAGGCAGAGCCAGGAACTCAAGCAGGACATGGACACGCTCAGCCATCAGGCCGAAGGCATCGGCCAGATCATGAACGTCATTTCAGACATTGCAGACCAAACCAACCTGCTTGCCCTCAACGCCGCCATCGAGGCTGCCCGAGCGGGCGACGCCGGGCGCGGCTTTGCTGTCGTGGCCGACGAGGTTCGCAAGCTGGCCGAAAAGACCATGTCAGCCACCCATGAGGTGGGCCAGGTCATCAGCGGCATTCAGGAAGGCACCCGCAAAAGCGTGGCCGGGGTGAACCTTTCCATCAATACCATTCAGGAAGCCACCAACCTTGCCAACCAGTCTGGCCAGACCCTGCGCACCATTGTTAACCTGGTTGACCAGACCAATGATCAGGTACGCTCCATTGCCACCGCCAGCGAGGAACAGTCCGCCGCCAGCGACGAGATAAACCGCTCCGTGGAGCAGGTGGCCGCCATATCCAGCCAGACCGCCTCGGCCATGGGCCAGGCCTCGCAGGCCACGGCGGAATTGGCGCGACAGTCGCAGGTTTTGCAGCGCCTTATCAATGAAATGAAGTCTGAAAGCAGCCGGGTCTAGAGCATTTTATCTCGGCAATGCTTAGTGGAGGAGGGGCCCTTTTGCAAAAGGGTCCCTCCTCCACGCCCCCACCCCCTAAAACTTTTATTTCCGACATAACGCAACAGGTTTTCTGATCTCAAGCGCGGGTTCCGGAGGCGGGGTTACGTGGCAACGCCGTCAAGGCATAAGGCCATCACAGGGTTTATCTGCTTTTTCCCGCTGCCGAAAAACCAGAGCTTTGAAGCAAAAAACAGAGGCCGTGCACCACATGAAGTGCGCGGCCCCTGTTTTTTGCGGCGAAGAATAGCTTATGAGTGAAACGAACAAGTGGTAACTACTCTGCTCCAGACAGTGTCGCCACGAGATGAATTTTCAGTCATATCAGGGAGAACAAGCCTTTTCTACAGGGAGTGTACTCTGATGGTACTCGACCGGAACAAAGGGCGAAGTTCGCCGCAGAAATACCAGGAAAGGCGCTCGTGACGGCACTGTCCAGAGCAATTTCATTTTGAAATTGCTCTGGCGGATGCGGGAGCAGACGCCCGCCGCGGAGGCGTAAGCGCAGCTTCAGCCGTTGCCCGTAGGGCTTACGGATGAAGACAGCATCGCTATTTATTTGCGCTGTTACGCGCCGAAGCGGGCGTCTTGGAAGCATTGAAAATGGATATTTTCAATGCGAAAATGCTATAAGAGATTCAGCATTCAAGGCATCCGGCCAGCCGGTTGAAGACCGCCGGTTCGGCCTGCCCCACATGCACGTCCAGCACGTCGTGCAGTTTGCTCACCTGTTTCACTATCTGCTCCATGCGGCCGTCATCCTTGACCACCAGCCACATGCGGCAGGTGGCCCCGTCGGCCTCGGGCGTGACAAGTATCCCTTCAAGATTATAGGCGCGTCCGGCGAAAAGACCGCAGATATGCGACATGACGCCGGGATGGTTGTTGACGCTCAGGCGCAACATGGCAAGGGCGTTTTTGATGGAACTGCTCATGACGGAATCCCCTCTATCATTTGACTGTTGGCCGCTCCTGGCGGCACCATCGGAAAAACCTTGTCTTCTGCCCGCACCTGCACTTCAATCAGGCAAGGGCCGGGCTTGCCAAGAAATTCTTTCAAAACACGCTGCGGGTCTTTTCCTCTGGTAAGCCGGGCCGCAGGCAGGCCAAAACCCTTGGCGATCTGCACAAAATCCGTGCGGGTGGTGTAGGCGGAAGCAGTGATGCGCCCGTCAAAGAAAAGGTCCTGCTGTTGCTGCACAAGCCCCAGCCCGTTGTTGTTGCACAGGATGATCTTTACATTGGCCCCGGTTTCAGCGGCAGTGGCCATTTCCTGAATATTCATGAGCAGGCTGCCGTCGCCGGTAAAACAGACGGCAACGCCCCCGCGCCGCTCCAGCGCCGCGCCTATGGCTGCGGGCAGGCCGAAACCCATGGTGCCCAGGCCGCCGGACGTGAGCCACTGACGCGGGCGGCTCATGGGGTAGGCCTGCGCCACGCGCATCTGGTGCTGGCCCACATCTGTGGCGATGACGGCATTGTCATCCAGCAATTTCGCCACATGGCGAATGATGCCGTAGGGGGAGAGGATGTCGTCCTCCCTCTCAAACCGCAGCCCGTGCGCGGCCTTGCGGGCGTCCACGCGCGCCAGCCATGCGCCGCGCTCGCGCGGCTTCACCAGGGGCATGAGCGCCCGCAGGGCCTGCGCTGCGTCCGCCGTCAGCCCCACCTGCGGCATGCGCAGCTTGCCCACTTCGCTGGCGTCGATGTCGATATGGATAAGCCCGCTCTTGGGGCAAAAACTGTCCAGACGGCCTGTGGCCCTGTCGCCCAGACGAGCGCCAACCACCATGAGCACGTCGCATTCCTCCACCAGCATGTTGGAGGCGCGCGCGCCATGCATGCCCAGCATGCCCACGGCAAGATCATGCCCGTGCGGCACAACGCCGAGCCCACGCAGGGACATGACGGCCGGGATGCGCTGCTGTTCCATAAACTCCAGCACAGCGGCGGCGGCCTCCGGCGACGACGTGCCGCCGCCAAGCAGCAGCAGCGGCCGTTCCGCCGCGTTGAGAAGCTCGGCAGCCCTGGCCAGGGACGCGCTGTCGGGCGTGGGCATGGGCTTGGCCACGCCGGGGTCGGGCAGGCAGTCTATCTCGATGGGGGCCACCTGCACGTCACGCGGGATGTCCACAAGCACCGGGCCAGGGCGATCGCTGACCGCAATGGAAAAAGCCTCGGCAATGACATGCGGCAGTTCTTCCGGAGAGCGCACGAGAAAATTGTGTTTGGTCGCCGGGATGGACATTCCGTAAATGTCCACTTCCTGAAAGGCGTCAGTGCCTATCATGCTCTGGGGAACCTGGCCGGTGATGCAGACCAGGGGCACCGAGTCCATACGGGCGTCGGCAAGAGCCGTGAGGGTATTGGTTGCTCCCGGCCCTGATGTGGCAAAGACCACGCCAGGGCGGCCCGAGACCCTGGCCATGCCCTGCGCTATAAAGCCCGCGCCCTGCTCGTGGCGCGCCAGAACATGGCGGATATTGCCGCTGCGCCCAAGCGCGTCGTACAAGGGCAGATTGAAACCGCCGGGAATCCCGGCAATGCAGGTAACCCCCTGATTTTCCAGCAGGCGTATGGTTAATTCGGCTCCAGTAAGACGTAACATCGCCACAAGGCTCCTTTTGCGTTGGCTGGGGCTTGCTGGCAGGGTTTTCGGGTATAAAAAAACCCCGCCAGCTCGCGCCGGCGGGGTTCACATATACCTTTTGCTCTTCCCTGCTTATGACGCGCCTAAAGATCGGTCCCGTACTACTAGGCCGACCATAACGAGGCAAATCATGCCGCAGAGGAAGAAAGAAATGTTGTACATTGTCATACCGCTTGTAAAATTACAGCCGAGTCCACCAGCTTGTCAACAGATTTACGGCGGAGTTTTCAATCAGCCCCGTCCGGACGCATCCTTCGCCTTTTTCTTGCCCTTGGCCGGAGGCGTCAGCAGGCGCACGGCGCGCACTTCGTCAATGCGCCTTCTGTCCATGCGCGTGATTTCCAGATCCCACCCCTGATAGTGCAGGTGCTCGCCTTTTTCGGGTATGCGCCCAAGGCGCTCCAGAATGAACCCGGCCAGGGTCGCGCTGTCGAGGCGCTTGGGCAGGCTGATGCCAAGCCAGCTGGCAAAAAGGTCAATGGTAAGTCGCCCGGGCATGACCCAGCTGCCGTCGGGGCGGCGGCAGGCTTCCGGCCCGGCGGGCATGTCGCCCATCTGCCCGGCCAGCACACTCAAAAGTTCCGCCGGGGTGATGATGCCCACCACGCTGCCGTATTCGTCGCGCACAAAGGCCAGAGGCGAGGGATGGGTGCGAAACTCCTCCATAATGACAGGCAGGGGCGTATGCTCGAAGATGGTGGGGGCTGGCCGGATGAACTTGGTCAGGTCCCATGGCCCTTCAGGCTGCTCGCCTTCGCGCATGAGAATGTCGCCGGGATGCACCACGCCAAGCACCTCGTCAGTATCGCGGCGCAGCACTGGCAGCCATGCCAGCCGTGACGACGCGGCATGTTTGCTCACGGTTTCCCTGTCGGCATTGCTGTCCAGCCAGTTCACGCGCTGGCGCGGCACCATGATGAACCGGGCCGTGCGCCCGCCAAGGCGGATGACGCGGGCCAGCATGGCCCGTTCTTCTGGCGCGAACAGCCGCTCTTTGCTTTCTCCTGCCAGGGCGGCTGCGTCGAGCTGGGCATCACCCTGCCCCGGCGCGCTGCCGCCCAGAATATTCAGAATCACGCGGGCCGTGGACTCGCGCATGTCGCGCATGCTGAATCGTCTGCGGCGGTTGCGCAGCGCCCACTGATTGCACATTTCAACCAAAAGGGAAAACACGATGGCCGCGTACATGTAGCCCTTGGGAATATGAAAGCCCAGACCGTCGGCCAGAAGGCTCAGGCCGATCATGAGCAAAAAGCCCAGGCACAGCACAATGACCGTGGGGTGGCGTTCCATAAAGCCCAGCAGGGGCCCGGCGGCCATGACCATAATGCTCATGGCTATGACCACGGCCAGCATCATGATGGTGACATGTTCCACCATGCCCACGGCCGTGATGATGGAGTCCAGCGAAAAGACCGCGTCCAGCACCACCACCTGAAAAATCACCTGCCAGAATCCGGCATGGTGTTCAGTTTCGCCGGCGTATCTGCCGCTGTGCCCTTCGAGCCGGTCATGCAGCTCCATAGTGCCCTTGAGCAGCAAAAAGACGCCCCCAGCCATGAGTATGAGGTCACGCGCCGAAAAGCCGTGCCCCCCAAGCACAAACAGGGGCGTGGTCAGCGTGGCCAGGCGGGCCATGACGGTGAGCAGGATCATGCGCATAAGCAGGGCCAGCCCAAGCCCCACCAAAAAAGCCTGCCGCTTGCGGTCGCCGGGCAACCTTCCCACAAGAATGGAAATAAAGACCAGGTTGTCCACGCCAAGCACCACTTCCAGCAGTACCAGCGTGCCCAGACCGGCCCAGGCGGAAAGCTGCGTCACCCATGAAAATTCCAGCATATATACTGCTCCGGGGCTGTGCCCCTTCTTGTAAAACAGACTCCCGGCGGCCATGGCCGGGCGTGGCCTCAAAAAGACAAAAGAGGGCCGAAGCCCCCTTTTGTCAATAGTCTGCTGCGCCCGAAGGCGCGATATCCAGCGCAGAGTACCCTTGAAACGCTTGGCATTTCAATTTGTCGTTCTGCAAAAAAAGCGATTTTTGGCAGAATCCACGCCACGTTGTGGCGCGCCGCACGCTCGTGCAGCATTAGAGCATGCGCCCTTTTTCAAAGGCAAAAAATGCTCTAGGCCGGACAGGCGAACCCGCCCGGCTCTGGCGAGTCAGATATCATTATTCAGCGGCAAGCTGAATGCGCTCAAAGCCGGTGACGGCGATTTCATCGCCAACGGTCTTGCCGGTTTCACGCACGATGTCGCTGATGGTCTTCTTGTCGTCGCGGATGTAAGGCTGTTCCATAAGGCACACTTCCTTCTGGAACTTCTTGACCGCGCCGTCAGCGATCTTGTCCACGATGTTGGCGGGCTTGCCTTCTTCCAGGGCCTTCTGGCGGTACACTTCGCGTTCGCGTTCCACAGCGGCCTGGTCCAGGCTGGCGGCGTCAAGAGCCATGGGGCTGGCGGCGGCCACCTGCATGGCGATATTTTTGGCCAGTTCCTGCACTTCGGGCTTGGCGGCGCTTTCGGCCTTGCCGCAGGTCAGAAACACCAGCACGCCGATCTTGCCGTTGGCGTGGATGTACTGGCCGATCACGGAGCTTTCGCCGGGCTTGGTGTGACGGGCAAACTTGCCGATCTGCATGTTTTCGCCCACAGAGGCGATAAGCTGGGTCACTTCTTCACCCATAAGGGCTTCAAGGGCCACGGCGTCGGCAGGGGCATTGTCCAGCACGCTCTTGGCAAGCTTGGCGGCCATGGTCTGGAACTGCTCGCCACGCGCCACGAAGTCGGTTTCGCACAAAAGTGAAGCCATGGCCACGGTCTTGCCGTCATCGCTCAGGGTCACGGTCACAAGACCTTCACTGGTGGCGCGGCCCGACTTTTTGGCAGCCTTGGCCATGCCCTTCTGGCGCAGCCAGTCCACGGCCTTTTCCAGGTCGCCTTCAACTTCCACCAGGGCTTTTTTGCAATCCATCATGCCAGCGCCAGTCATTTCGCGCAGTTCTTTTACCAGTTGAGCGGTAATAGCCATTGTATTCTCCAAAATGCGTCCGGCCTGAAGCCGGAGTTATCAGATAGGCTTGAGTGTTGCGGTGCTGCATCCAAACAGGGGCAGCGCAGCCATCTATACTGGTTGCGCTGCCCCCAAAATGCGAAAGCAGAAAAGCCGGTTATTGGGCGGGAGCAGCTTCGGCCACGGCCTCGGCAGCGGCAGCCTTTTGCATGGCTTCTTCAGCGTTGGAAGCTTCGCCCTTGTGATCCTTGTTCATGGCTTCGCCTTCCATGCAGGCTTCGGCGAAGGCGGCCACAAAGAGCTTGATGGCGCGGATGGCGTCATCATTGCCGGGGATGATATAGTCGATGACATCGGGGTCGCAGTTGGTGTCCGTGACGGCCACGATCGGGATGCCGAGCTTGCGGCATTCCTTGACGGCGATGTCTTCACGATGCGGGTCGATGATGAAGGCAAGCTGGGGCAGACGGTCCATGTTCTTGATGCCGCCGAGGGTTTCTTCCAGCTTGTTCATTTCGCGTTCCAGAAGCAGGATTTCCTTTTTCTGGTAGCGGTTGATGCTGCCGTCGGCAAACATGACTTCCAGCTTCTTCAGGCGATCAACGCTCTTCTGGATGGTGACAAAGTTGGTGAGCGTGCCGCCCATCCAACGGTTGGTCACATAGTACTGCGCGGCGCGACCGGCTTCGGCGGCCACAGCTTCCTGAGCCTGGCGCTTGGTGCCGATGAACAGAACCTTGCCGCCCTTGGCAACGGTGTCCACAACTTTGTCGTGGGCGATGCGGAAGAGCTTTACGGTCTGCTGCAGGTCGATGATATGGATGCCGTTACGCGCGCCGAAAATGTAAGGACGCATCTTGGGGTTCCAGCGGCGGGTCTGGTGACCGAAATGCACGCCGGTTTCCAGCATTTGCTTCATGCTGACGTAAGCCATTGGGATTCCTCCAAAGGGTTGTTTTCTTCCACCCACGCCCTGACCCTGCAACCCGGCGTTGCGCCTTTGGCGCAAAAAGAACGCCGCCACACGCGGCATTCCACCGGGCACCCCGGGCCGCTGCCTGGGTGTGCTTGATAGAAAGGGAGTACATACATGATCAAACCACGCTTGGCAAGCGTGGCCGCGCCCTTTTTGACCGGCAGGGCGACTCGCGGCGCAATTCTGTTGCATTGCCGGGCTGTTGCCCTCTTGCCGGGCCGACATGGGGGGGAGAGGGGGCGGGCAACGGCCACGGCAAAAAACTTCGACACGCCGCCGCACCGTGACGCCGAAAGAGGCTCACGACCTGCGACCTGCCGCCCCTTTTCAAACCCCGCCCCAGCCCTTATAGTTTAGATTCATTTGCCGTATACACTAAACAGGCCCCAAAATTATTTGCAGGAATTACTATGAACAACAACGGTTTTACTCTTGTCACCGAACGGCATCTCCACGAAGTGGACGGCATGGCGCGGCTGTGGCTGCATGAGGCCACGGGCGCGCAACTGCTTTCCATCAGCAATACAGATGAAAACAAGTGCTTTGGCGTGAGCTTTCGCACGCCGCCCACCGATTCCACCGGCGTGGCCCATATTCTCGAACACTCCGTGCTCTGCGGTTCCGACAAGTACCCGGTCAAAGAGCCCTTTGTGGAATTGCTCAAAGGCTCCCTGCAGACCTTTCTCAACGCCTTCACCTTTCCGGACAAGACCTGCTATCCCGTGGCAAGCTGCAATCTGCGCGACTTCTATAATCTCATCGACGTCTACATCGACGCCGTCTTCCACCCGCGCATCAGCGAGGACATCCTCAAGCAGGAGGGGTGGCATGTGGAAGCCCCCAGCGCCGACGGCCCCTGGTCCTACAAGGGCGTCGTCTATAATGAAATGAAGGGCGTCTACTCCTCGCCCGACTCCGTGCTCGCCGAGCAGAGCCAGCAGGCGCTTTTTCCCGACACCCTGTACAGCCTTGACTCCGGCGGCAATCCCGAGCGCATCCCCGACCTCACCTATGAGGCTTTTTCCAGTTTTCACAGCAGCTACTACCACCCAAGCAACGCCCGCTTCTTTTTCTGGGGCGACGACCCCGAAACCGAGCGCCTGCGCCTTGTCAACGAGGCCCTGAAGGACTACGCGGCCCGGCCAGTGGACTCCGCCGTGCCCCTGCAAAAACGCCTGGACACCCCGCGCCAGATTGAAGTGCCCTATGCCGCCTCTGAGGGCGAAAAGCGCGCCCTGCTTACGGTCAACTGGCTGCTGGGCGAACGCGGGGACGTGGACCAGGCCCTTCTTATGGAGATGCTGGAGCATATCCTTGAAGGCCTGCCGGGCTCGCCCCTGCGCAAGGCGCTCATCGCCTCCGGCCTTGGCGAGGACACGACCGGCTGCGGGCTTGAGACAGACCTGCGCCAGATGTACTACTCCACCGGTCTCAAGGGCGTGGCCCCAAGGGACGTGCCCAAGGTCGAGATGCTCATTTTTGAAACCCTGGCAGAGCTTGCCGAGGAGGGCATCCCCAAGGCTGCGGTGGAAGCCGCCGTCAATTCGGTGGAATTCGCCTACCGTGAAAACAACTCGGGGCGCTTCCCGCGCGGTCTTTCGGCCATGATTCAGGCCCTGTCCACCTGGCTGTATGACGGCGACCCCCTGGCCCCCCTGGCCTGGGAAGCTCCGCTGGAATCTCTCAAGGCGCGCATCGCCGCCGGTGAGCCGGTGTTCGAGCAGGCCATAAAAGACTGGTTCCTGAACAACGAGCACCGCGCCACGGTCGTGCTGCTGCCTGACGCAAACCTTGGCAAAACCCGTGAAGAGGCCGAAAAGGCCCGCGTGGACGCCGTGCAGGCAGCCGCCGACGCCGCGGCGCGCGCCGCCATGGCGGCTGACACCCTGCGGCTTGAGGAAGTGCAGAGCGCGCCCGACAGCCCGGAGGCCCTTGCCAGCATACCCGCCCTGGGCCTTGACGATCTGCCGCTCCACAATGCGCCCATACCGCGCAACATTGTGGAGCTGCCGGAACCCGCGCTGAGCCATGAACTGCCCACCAGCGGCATTGCCTACGCGACCCTGCTGCTGCCTCTGGCCAACGTGCCTGACCGCCTTGTGCCCCTGCTGCCCCTGTTTTCCCGCTGCCTGACCGAAATGGGCACCGCGCGCCGCGACTTTACGGAGCTCGGCGCGCTCATGGCGGCCAAAACCGGCGGCGTGGGAGCCGACCCCTTGCTGGGAACAGTGCGTGAAAGCCGCCATACCGTGAGCTATCTGGGCGTCTCCGGCAAGGCGGTCTACGACAAGTTGCCGGATCTCTTCGCCATCATGCAGGAAATCCTTCTGGAACCCCTCACGGACCAGAAGGTCATTGAAGAGCGCCTGGGCCAGATGCTTCTGGAAGCCAAGGCGCGTATGGAAAACGCCCTTCAGGCCGCAGGCCATGCGGCGGTCAGCGCCCGTTTGCGGGCGCGGTTCACGGGGGCGGGCGCTCTGGCCGAGCGCACCTCCGGCCTGAGCTATCTTGAAAGCGTGCGTTCCATGCTCGAACGCCTTGAAGCGGAACCGCAAACGCTCATGGCCGACCTGGAAGAATTGCGCGCCCGTATCGTGGCCCGGCCCGGCGCGATCTTTGACTGCACCGCCGAGGCAGCGGGCCTCGCCCAGGCCGAAACACAGGCGCGCCAGCTGCTTCAGGCCCTGCCGCCTGTTCGCCCCGGCGCGGCCAGCGGCATTGGCGAAGCCCCAATGAGTCTGCCCGAAGCCGAGGCCTTCATCGCTCCGGCCCAGATCAACTATGTGGGCAAGGCCGCCAACATCTATGACCAGGGCTATGTGTACCACGGCTCGGCCAGTGTCATCCTGCGCTATCTGCGCATGGGCTACCTGTGGGAGCGCGTGCGCGTGCGCGGCGGCGCGTACGGAGCCTTTTGCAATCTGGACCGCATGGGCGGCACCCTGGTGTGCGCTTCCTACCGTGACCCCAACGTGGACGCCACCCTTGAGGCCTTTGACGGCATGGCCGAATTCTTGCGCGGCTTCGCGCCGGACAAGGCCCAACTGACCCAGGCCATTGTGGGCGCCATCGGCGACCTGGACAGTTACCTTTTGCCCGACGCCAAGGGCGCGCAGTCCCTGAGCCGTTGGCTCACCAACGATACGGACGCCGCCCGCGCGGTCATGCGTGAAGAAATCCTTTCCACCACTGAAAAGCATTTTCGCGAGTTTTCCGAAGTGCTGGCAGAGGCCGCCAAAACCGGGCACATCTGCGTGCTGGGCGGCCCCAAGGCTGAAGCCGCCGCCCAGGAACACGGCTGGCAGAGCAGCAAACTGATATAATTGCAAAAGCGGTGGGGCGGGCTTAAAGCCCGCCCCCTGACGGAATATATCGACAACAATGTCAATGCGCAGATCGTGCGCAGCGTGCTTGAACTGAGCCAGAGCCTTGCCATCAGCGTCGTGGTTGAAGGCGTTGAAGACAAAGAGCATCTCCATTCATTCACCGCCATGGGCTTTTCCACCTTTCAGGGGTATTTTTTCAGTCGGCCCCTGAGCGCGAAAAACTGCCTCCCTATATCAGCGCCAGCGACACGAACCAGCGCCCGTAAGACCTCGTCTCCACCCGTCCGGCGGCAGGCATGAATCCGAATGGCGAAAAAACTTGTTCCCGGCCAGCGCGGCGGCTATGCTGCGGAAAGCAGGGGCCCTGTCACTGACCACGCCCTTGACGCGCCCTACCCGCGCCCCTGCCGCGCGGACAGTCAGCGCTCGCGCCCCGCGGCGGGCATCGGCGCGCACAGCCGCCAAAACGGCCTCACTTTGAAGCGGCCCTGATTTCAGTAAATTATCACTACGTGACAATGGAAAAATCCATGCGCCTGCTCTTCTGTACCCATGCGATCGATAACGGCGGCTCCGGCCGCAGCCTGTTCGTGCTGGCCCGCCAATTGTCGCACCGGCACGATATACAGGTGCTCAGCATGCTGCCCCCCGATCCGGCCAAGGCAGCCCGGGGCAACTACGCGGACCTGGGCATTCCTGTACATGTTTTTCCCCATCCGTCGCTGAAGCTGGTGTACGCGGGGTGCGCCGCGCCGCCTGAAGCCACCGCGCAGGGGCTGCCCTCGGCCCCGGATCTGCCGCAAACCCTGCCCGCCTGGGCTGAAGCCGTATGCTTTAACGGTTTTCCCTGTACAAGCCTCATCCCTTTTTTTCCAGAGCAGCGCAAAGTGCTCATCGCCCGTGAAGTGGTGTTGGAAGAATCGCCGGAACTGGACGCCACGGGCGAGTTTTTGCGGCAGCACCTTCACGCGGCGGCAGCCATCGGCCCGGTGGAAGCCCGCCAACTGGCCCGGTGGGGCATCCCGCACCGCATCGTATACAATTCTCCGATGAAGCCGCCGCGCTTTCACCCGCTGCCCCCGGCCCCGCCCGTGCGCTTTGGCTTTTTTAGTGAACTGCGCCCGCAAAAAGGGCACGACATCCTGCTGAATGCCTGCCTTGAGGCTGCGACGGTTCTGCGCGCCCACCGGGCTGAAGTGCATTTTTACGGCGTGGACGCCACAAGGACGGACCATCCCCTTGTGGGGCAGATCCTGGCCTTTCTCGAGCGCACGGGACTTGAAGACATTGTGCGTCTGCACGGCTGGACCGACAATGTGGAGCAAGCCATGCTGTCCATGCACTGCATGGTCAAGCCGGACGGCGCTGGCCACCCGTGGACGCGGGACATTATTGAGGCCCTTTCGCTGGGACGCCCGGTCATTGCCACTGGCACGGAGGAGGGCTTTATCCGGCATGGCGAAAACGGTCTTTTGCTGCCGCCCGGCAACGAATACGCTCTGGCCGCCGCTCTGGCGCGCATGGCTGAAAACCCCACGGTGCTTGAACTGGCGGGCAGAAAAGCCGCCGCCACCGCAGCGGCCCTTTTTCATCCCATTCGCAATGCGGCAGGCATTGAGAGCCTGCTGACAGGGCAGGATCGCGGCCATGCCTGATCATTCCCACGCGGCCCGCTCCGGGACAGAGGCATGCCCCGCGCCGGAGCCGGCGGGCAAGAGCGGCGGGCAGCGGCTTGAAGGCCGCATCGCCGCGCCGTCCTTTGTCATTGCCGCCAACGTCGCCGACAACGCATTTTTTCTGGCCCGCAAGGTGGATGAAGTGGGCCTGTGCCTTTTTGAAACGCGCGGCTGCCTCAACTATGGGCCGGATGATCTGCCCGCCGCTCTTGCCGAACTGCCCCTGCGCTGGCATGCCCACCTGCCCGTGGACCTGCCCTGGCCCGCACGCGCGGCCGCAGGCAAGGCCCGACCGGCCAGCGAAGCCGCCCGGCTGGCACTGGCCGTGCTTAACAGGGTTGTCACCCTTGTGCCCCATATGACCTTGCGGGCCGCCGTGCTGCACCCGCCCGAGGGTTCCCCCGCGTTTCAGCGCCGCATGCTGGCGGATTTCGCGACGCACTGGCACGCGCAGGGGCAAGCCGCGCCACCCCTGCTGCTGGAAAATGTGGCGCATAGTGATGTGCTCTGTCTCGGCGGCAGCTTCCTCGCAGACCACGGCCTGGGCCTTTGTCTGGACGTAGGGCACCTCCTGGGCTATGTTCAAAACGGGCTGCTGCACTCCGCGCTGCCGCGTCAGGCGGCCATGCTGCATTGGAGCGCTCCGGGCAACGGCGATCAGCATCTGCCGCTCACTGCCCTCACGCCGGAGCAGCGGCATATCGCGCAGAGCCTTATGGCTGACGCGCCGCTCACAGCCACTCACATGATCGAAGTTTTCAACTGGGACGGCCTCTCGGCCTCATTGCCTGTTTTGGCAGCCCTTGCGGGCGAATCCCGGTGACATGGCAGCTGGCCCGAAAAATTTCTAGAGCAGATTTAGTTTGAAAATGGACATTCTCAAGGTTTAAGACACGCTGGCTTCGGCCCATAACAGCGCAAATAAACAGCGGTGCTGTCTTCGCGGGAGCCGTTGCCCGAAGGGGTTACGGATGGCGACAGCGATTGCATGGGACAAACCATGTCGTTACGCATGCTGTCTTCAAGCGTAGTTTCGCGGCAGCCGTTGCCTGCAAGGCTTACGGATGGCGACAGCGATTGCATGGGACAAACCATGTCGTTACGCATGCTGTCTTCAAGCGTAGTTTCCTGCGTCACAACGCTTTAAGCCTGCGTCACAACGCTTTAAGCCTGCGTCACAACGCTTTAAGCCTGCGTCACAACGCTTTAAGCCTGCGTCACAACGCTTTAAGCCTGCGTCACAACGCTTTAAGCATCCGTAGCGATGCTGTCCTGCCCCGTAAGACGGTTCAGGCAAACCCTGCGGGCAACGGCTGAAGCTGCGCTTACGCCTTTTCGCTACGGGCGACTGCTCACGCAGTCGCCAGAGCAAGTTCAAAGTAAAAATGCTCTAACGGCCAGAAAATGAAAACCGCGCTGCCGCGCAATCAGGGGCCATTCCCCCGAAGGATGACCGCCATAATGCTGCCCAATACCGAAATTGTCGCCCAGATGAAGGAGTGGCGACAAAATCTGGACAAAGACGACCGCTGGTGCATTCTCATCAATGCGGACCCTGACGCTCTGGCCTCGGCCATGGCCCTGAAGCGCCTTCTTCTGCCCAAGGTGCACAATGCCGATATCGCCCGCGTCAATGAAGTGACCCGGCCCGACAATCTGGCCATGATCCGTTATCTGCGCATCCCCGTGCGCGCCTGGCAGCCCGAAAAGGCCGACCAGTACACGCGCTTTGCCATTGTGGATTCGCAGCCGCACCACCACAAGGCATTTCAGGGCATACCCTTCGACTGCATCATTGACCACCACCCCCTGCCGACGGCCAATGGCGGGGCGGCTGCGCCCCTGCACCCCTCCTTTTGCGACATACGCCCCGGGCTTGGCGCCACCAGCACCATCATGACGCGGTATTTTCAGGCCCTGCGCCTGCGGCCCAGCCCCCGCCTGGCCACAGCCCTGCTCTACGGCATCCGCACGGACACGGCGGCTTTTGAACGCTCGGGCGACGAGGACGATTTTCGCGCCTACCAGTGGCTGTCGCGCCATGCGGACAACAATTTGCTGCGCCGCATCATACGCAGTGAATACCTGCGCGAATGGCTGCCGCTTTTTTCGCGGGCCTTCCGCAGCCTTACCGACTGCCGGGGCAACGGGGCCTTTGCCTGGCTCAATGAGGTCAACAGCGCCGACCTGCTGGTGGCCGTGGCGGATTTCTTCACCCGTGTTCACGGCCTCAAGTGGATTGCGGTCAGCGGCATTGTGGACAAAACCGTCATCGTCATCTTTCGTGGCGACGGCGCAAGGGATATTGGCCGTCTGGCCGACGCGTGCTTTTATGATGTGGGGCAGGCCGGAGGGCACCGCACCCTGGGCCGGGCAGAGTTCAGCCTGGACGCCGTGCCGGAAGACATGAAACCCACCGACTTTGT
The DNA here is from genome assembly GCF_002237645.1 of Desulfovibrio sp. MES5. GTDB lineage: Bacteria > Desulfobacterota > Desulfovibrionia > Desulfovibrionales > Desulfovibrionaceae > Desulfovibrio. Next base: position 23,336 of record NZ_MJUZ01000012.1, on the reverse strand, counting down.
GCTCAAGCGGCTTGAAACCCGCAAGTTGCGGCCCCAGACCGCCCACGGCGCTGCGCCAGCCCCTCAGACGCATACGGAAAACGAACCTTCAGACAATAAAAAGAAATAAAATCAGCATAATAAAAAAATATCCCACTTTTTCAACAATATTCTTGACACCCCACGCCCAACAGGCGTAGTTCTTTTTCAGAAGTTTTTAAAAAGGATTTTTGTGATGCAGCGCATTTCTTCCAACCACACCTCCTCATACGCCGCTAGCTTTTATAGCTGGTATTTTTTTGCGTACTTTATGGATGCCTGTGGTCGGGAGCTTCGCTGACGCGAAAAGACAAGTTAGCAAGTTCAAAGGGCCGCAGGCAAACCGCCGGCGGCCCTTTTCTTGTATGGGCAGCCGGGCACAAAAACAGCATCAGCCGCGCGGTCCATGGCTACAGGCAGTATGTAATTGATCTGCATTACGCAGCACAGCAACTGAAAGGAGCAAGCCATGTACCTTGGCAAAAAAGTCCGCCTGGAACGCATCATCAATCGTGAGAACGGCCGCACCATTATCGTACCTATGGATCACGGCGTTACCATCGGCGCTGTGGACGGCCTTGTAGACATGCGGGGCGCCGTCAACGACATGGCCCTCGGTGGAGCGGACGCCGTGCTCATGCACAAGGGCCTTGTGCGCTGCTCCCACCGCAGCGCGGGCAAAGACATTGGGCTCATCGTCCATCTTTCCGCCTCCACCGCCCTGACGCCCAACGGCAACACCAAGACCCTGGTGGGCACGGTGGAAGAAGGCATCAAGCACGGCGCGGACTGCGTTTCTGTGCACGTCAACCTTGGCGACCCCAACGAGCGCCTCATGCTGGCCGACCTTGGCCGCGTGGCCGAAGCCTGTGACAACTGGCATATCCCGCTGCTGGCCATGATGTACGCCCGCGGCCCGCAGATCCAGAACGGCTTTGACAAGAACATCGTGGCCCATTGCGCCCGCGTGGGCGTGGAGCTGGGCGCGGACATCGTCAAGGTTCCCTACACCGGCGATGTGGACAGCTTTGCCGAGGTGGTCTCCTCCTGCTGCGTGCCTGTGGTCATTGCCGGGGGCGAGCGCATGGAATCCACCCGCCAGATACTCCAGATGGTTTCCGACTCCGTAGCAGCGGGCGGCGCGGGCATTTCCGTGGGCCGCAACGTTTTTCAGCATCCCAACCGCGTGGCCCTCGTCAAGGCCCTGCGCGCCATCGTGCACGAAAACGCCTCTGTGGATCAGGCCATGACCATTGTGGGAGAATAGGCATGTCACGCATTTACTTCAACTGCACTCCCTTTGATAAAGGCGACGTGACGCTGGCCCTTGAATCCGGCGTGGACGGCGTCATTGTGCCCCGCGAGCATGTGCAACAGGTGGCTGGTCTTTCGCGCTGCACCGTATGGGCCGCCGAAGAAACGCCCATGGCGGTACTCAATGCCAAGGCTGATGAAGAGGCCGTGCTGCAAAGGCTGCTGGCCGGGGAGCGCGTGGTGCTGGCTCGCGGTTGGGAGGTAATACCGGTAGAAAACCTTCTGGCGCAGAGCGACAGTGTACTGGCCGAGGCCGGAACGCTGGACGAGGCCCGCCTTGCCGCAGGAATTCTGGAACGCGGTGTGGCGGGCATTGTTGTATCCAGAGAGGCCGTGTCGGACCTCAAGGATATCGTGGCCCAATGCAAGATGGCCCGCACCCGCGAGGAGCTGCAGACCGGCGTGGTCACCCGTGTGGAATCCGTCGGCCTTGGACACCGCGTCTGCGCCGACACCCTTTCGCTGTTGCGCAAGGGCCAGGGCATGCTGGTGGGCAACTCCAGCGCGTTCACCTTTCTTGTGCACGCCGAGACCGAGCACAACGAATATGTGGCCGCACGCCCCTTCAGGGTCAATGCCGGAGCCGTGCACGCCTATGTGCGCCTGCCAGGCGACCAGACCACCTACCTTGGCGAGTTCAGGGCCGGGCAGGAAGTGCTCATTGTGGACTATACCGGTGAAACCAGCGTGGGCACCCTTGGGCGGGTCAAGATTGAAGTGCGCCCCATGCTGCTGGTGGAAGCGCAGGTGCAGACCGAGGACGGCGTAAAGACTGGCGCTGTTTTTCTGCAGAATGCCGAAACCATCCGCCTGACCACGCCAGAGGGCGAAGCCGTGAGCGTTGTGGGCCTCAAGCCCGGCGACCGCGTGCTTTGCCGTTTGGACGAAGCTGGCCGCCACTTTGGCATGCGCGTGCGCGAAGACATTCAGGAGGTTTAGCATGGACGGCAGCAACAGCCACTGGCCCGATGCCGCCCGGCACAACGCAGGGGGCCAAGAGCAGCCCGGCAATGCCGAGGAGCGCCTTTCGGCCATCCGCAATGAAATAGACGCGGTGGATCAGAATCTGCTGTCTCTTTTCAACCGCCGCGCGGCCCTGAGCCGCGAGGTCGGGCACATCAAGGCCGACGTGCCGGGCATCATCTTCAAGCCCGTGCGTGAAAAGGAAGTGCTGGACAGCCTGGCCGCCCGCAACCCCGGCCCCTTGCCCGAAGACCATCTGCGGGCCATCTGGCGCGAGATTTTTTCTTCCTCGCGCGCCCTGCAACGCCCGCAAAACGTCGCCTATCTCGGCCCCGAAGGCACATTTTCCTATTTTGCCGGTGTGGAGTACCTGGGGCACGCGGCCACGTTCCATCCCTGCAACGACCTGACGCAGGTCTTTGAGGAAGTGTCTTCAGGCCGTTGCGAGCTTGGCGTCGTTCCTCTTGAAAACTCCCTGCAGGGCACTGTGGGCGTGAGCTTTGACCTTTTTCTCAAACACGACGTCTTTATTCAGGCCGAGCTTTTTTCGCGCATATCCCATTGCCTTTTGAGCAACGCCCCTTCCCTGGCCGCCGTGCGCACGGTGTATTCGCACCCGCAGCCTCTGGCCCAGTGCGGCGGGTGGCTGCGCGCCCATCTGCCCAACGCGGGGCTGGTGCCGGTGGAATCCACCGCCGCTGCGGCACAACGGGCCGCACAGCCGGATCAGGGGCATACCGCCGCCATCGGACACGGCAAGCTGGCCGACCTCATGGGTCTTGGCATTCTTGCCAGCCGCATTGAGGACGAACCCGGCAACTGGACGCGCTTTGTCATCATCGGCCCCAAGGCCAGCGGCGGGCAGGGCGGCAACAAAACGCAGAACCCGCAGCCCGGCCACACCGGAGCAGACAAAACCTCGCTGCTCTTCACCCTGCCGGACAAGGCCGGGGCGCTTTCGCACGTGCTGGACCTGCTGGCCAGACACGACATCAACATGCGCAAGCTGGAGTCGCGCCCCCTGCGCGGCCAGTGCTGGAAGTACGTGTTCTTTGCAGATGTCGAAAGCGACCTGGAAGATCCGCGCTATGCAAACCTGCTGACAAAACTGCACGAAGCCTGCACCAGCTTTCGCATCCTGGGCAGCTACCCTATGGGCCCGCAACTGGATCGCCTTGACCTTCATACGGAAGAATCGGAGCAGCAAGAATCATGAACCAGACCAAGGATACCGTGGCCGCCGCCAGCAAGGCGGGCGTCACGAACACAGCGGAAACAGTGGCGGTCACCGCGCCTGCCTCAAAGTCGGTTTCGCACCGCTATCTTATGGGCGCGGCCCTGGCCCACGGCACGTCCACTGTGCGCCATACGCTTGAGAGCCGCGACCTGGAACGCACCCGCGCCATCCTTTGCGCCGCTGGCGCAAAGATGGAGGAACTGCCCGAGAGCACGGCCTCTTCCGGGGCATGGCGCGTCACTGGCATGAACGGCAGGCCTTCGGGCGGCACAGCCGCAGCGCCTCTTTCCTGTGACGTGGAAGAGTCCGGCACCACCTGTCGCCTGCTGACGGCCGTACTGGCCGCCGGGCACGGGGTTTTTCGCATCCACGGCGCGGGGCGCATGCATGAGCGGCCCATTGCCGAACTGACCAATGCTCTGGCGACCCTTGGGGCCAAAACCGTTTTTGAAGAAAAGCCCGACTGCCCCCCCTGCGTGATCACCGCCGACGGCCTTGATCCGGCACTGTGCAATGGCATAGTTGAACTGGGCATGGATATTTCGAGCCAGTATTTTTCAGGCCTTTTGCTGGCCGCGCCTATGGGGCCAGCGCCCCTGACCCTGTCTCTGGGCGGGCAAAAGGCCGTGTCCTGGCCCTATGTGGGCCTGACCCTGCAATGCCTTACCGACTACGGCATCCAGTTTGAAGTGCACACCCGCCCCACCCCCGAAGTCAGATGGAACATTCTGCCCGACGGCGCTTGGCGTCAGCTTGCCGAGGCCCGGCCCGGCTGCTTGCGCGTTATCGTGTATCCCGGCCACTATCGTGCCGGAGAATACACGGTGGAAGGCGACTGGTCCGGCGCGTCCTACCTGCTGGCCGCTGGCGCTCTGGGCCGCCGCCCCGTGCGCGTGGAAGGTCTGCGTGCCGACTCCCTGCAAGGCGACCGCGCCATGCTGGAAATCCTGCAGAAAATGGGCGCGCAGGTCAGCGTTGAGCCGCAGGCCGTCACGGTATATCCCTCCCGCCTGCACGGCGTGGAACTGGATATGGGGCACTGCCCCGACCTTGTGCCCACAGTGGCCATGCTGGCGGCCTTTGCCCAGGGTTCCACGCGCGTTCGCAATGTGGCCCACCTGCGCCACAAGGAATCTGACCGCATCAAGGCCCCTGCCACGGAACTGGCCAAAACCGGCGTCATTGTGGACGAACTTTCGGACGGCATGCTGATCAACGGCCTGGGCGGCCGCAACAACGGCAAGCCCAATCACCCTGTGCTGCCCGAAGGGCAAAGCCTGTCGGCCCACAACGACCACCGCATAGCCATGTCCCTGGCCCTGCTGGACCTGTGCCTGCCCGAGGCCACGGTGCGCTCGCGCCTGGATGATCCCTCTGTGGTCAACAAGTCCTTTCCGCAGTTCTGGAACGTCTGGGGGCAGCTGGCATGACAGAGCATTCGGGCCAGTCCCTGGAAACAGGGGCGGCTAAACAACCGCAAACAGGACGTCAGGATGGCCAGACTGGCCAGATAGGGGAAAGCGGGACGCGCCAGACCGCTCCCGCCCACGCACGAGGCAAAACCGTCATCATAGGCTCGCAGGGACGCATGGGAGCCATGCTCATACAGCGCGCCCAGGCCGCCGGTCTGGCCATAGCCGGAGCGGACGTGCCCCTTACGCCGGAAAAACTGGCGGATGCCTGCGCCGGAGCGGCCATGGCCATCATATGCGTGCCAGCCGCCGTGTTTGACGAGGTGACCGCCGCAGTCTGCCCGCATTTGCCGCCCGCTGCGGTACTGGCCGACATCACGTCCGTGAAGGAGCAGCCCCTGCGCCAGATGGAACGCCTCTGGGCCGGGCCGGTGGTGGGTACGCACCCGCTTTTCGGCCCCAACCCTGAAGCCGACGCCGACCTGCCCGTGGCCATCACTCCGGGGCACCATGCGGGGCCGGAACACCTGGCTCTGGTTGAAGGCTTTTTTGCCGACCTTGGCTGCCGCACCTTTCTGACCTCGGCGGAAAAGCACGATCAGGCCATGGCCCGCATCCAGAATATGAACTTTATTACCAGCCTGGCCTATTTTGCCCTGCTGGCCGGGCAGGATGACCTGCTGCCCTTTCTTACCCCGTCCTTTCGGCGGCGGCAGCACGCGGCCCGCAAGATGCTCACGGAGGACGCCCGCCTTTTCTCAGGGCTGTTCGAAGCCAACGCCCACAGCCACGAAGCCGTGCGTCAGTACCGGCAGATGCTCAACCTCGCCGCCGCTGGCGACATTGATCTGCTCTGTGAACGGGCTGGCTGGTGGTGGCAGGAGGCCGAGAGCGAGGGCGAACACGAGGCCGAAAGTGCGGGCAGGCGCAAAGGCCGGATGTAAGGGCTGAAGCTGCGCTTCCGCATCCGCCAGAGCAATTTCAACGTGAAATTGCTCCAAGGAAGCACTGATTAAAGAGCCTCCTGGAAACGCGCGGTTATTTCGTTTGACAAGGCGCGAGCTTTTTTGAAGCAGGAGTGGACTCTTCCGCCCTCGACTTTTTCAAAAAAAGTGAAGCAACGCCGCCAAACGGAATAAATCAGCGTTTCCCTATATCTTGCGTCGGCGAACAGCGCCCTCAACGGCGTCGCCGTCACGCAGGTACATGCTCAATCCCAGCGAAAGCAGCAAAAGGCCCACAAAAACAACATCCGCAGCCCCATAGCCGCCCGTGATTTCGTAGGAATAGCCCATTATGGGATATCCCACGCAGCGCAGCATGATGAAGATGGACACGAACTTGTACGACGGCAAAAAATTGCCGCTGCCGTAATAGTAGGAAACCACGGCGGGCAGCACTGTCCACAGTCCGCCCACGCACAGGCCGAAACTGAGGCTGAAGACGCCCATTGTCCACAGGCTGGGCGGCAGAAGGCCCAGGCACAGACTTGCGGCGCAGGCCAGCATAATGCCGTGAACGGCGGTCAAAGGGCTAAAGCGGTCGCAGGCCCAGCCCCACACATACTTGCCGAGAGCCGCGCACAACGCGGCGGAGCAGGCCAGCAGCATGGCCGGATAGGGAGCAATGCCCAGGTCCACAAACCGGGGTTTCATCTGGCTCATGACCGACGAACTGACCATGAGCGCCAGACCAAAGGCCATTCCCATGCAGTAGGCGCGGGGCGAATGCAAAAGCCCTGTGAAGGATGTGTCCGGCGCCCGCCGCTTGCGGCTCACCGGGGGGTCGTGTCTTCTGCCGTCCGGGTGCAGGTGCATGGCCTGCGGCGTATCGCGAACCAGCGCCCAGGACAGAGGGGCCAGCGCGCAGGTCAGCAGGCCGATCACAAGATAGGCTGTAGCCACGTCAAAACGGTTGATCAGCACCATGGCTGCCAGAGGCAGCACAACGCCCGACAGCGACGTGCCCGCGTTGGCAATGCCAAAGGCCCGACCACGAAAATAATAGAACCAGTTGCTCACCAGAGCATTGCCCACAACGCCGCCGCATATCTGGGTGGCGCTCCAGGCAATGGTGAGCAGCAGGGTAAAAAGCGCCAAATTGCCGGTCATACCCTGAAGAATGGTGGCCACCCCGCCCACAAGCGCCCCCCAGGTCATAAGGCGGCGCAATGAAAACCGTGCAGACAGCGAAGCCGCCACCGGCATGGCCAGCTGCCCCACAAGGGCGGCCACAGCCATGCTGATGTTGAGTTCCGCGCGGGTCCAGTTATAGGCCTCGCACAGGGGTTCCATAAACGCGTTCATGCAGTAGAGCACACTGCCCTGCAACATAAAATTGCCACTCATGGACAGCAGACTGATTTTCCATCCGTAAAACATGGCTTCCTCAATATGCGGCATGGGCTGGCCAGGATACGGCAACCATGCTGTTTCCACTTTTGGCAGGCGCGCTGGCATCTTCCGCGCGCAAAAAACACTCCGCCATGCGGCGCGTTACGCCGTTGACGCCACAAGCTGTTCGTCCGCACCAAAAGGCCGGACATACGCAGTGTAAAGCACCTTTAAAAATATCCTTTCGCAAAGGGCATGGCGCGCCCCTTACGCCGTTTGACAGCGGGACGCCCCATGCCTTCGCCTTTATGCAAGCGCCTGCGCACAGCCGCCGGACAGTTTCAGGGCAGACAACTTCCAACCATTACGGGGCAATGACCTGCCAGCCCCGACGCGCACAGTATTCTCTGCACATACACTCCTTGGCCCCCGCCCTCAAGCCCGTTATTTCCGGTTCCGGCGCTGCCTGGCTGAAGTCGTTCGACCAGTGCCGGGGCACGCTTTTTGCTCAATGCATAGCGCGCGGCCCCCTCACCGGAATCGCGCCAATAAAACGACGGCGGATACCACATGTTCGGTACGCAGAAAGACCCCAGCAAAACAGAGCAAGCCACCCCGAAGCGCATCAGCAAACAGCGCACCGAGGGCAACGTTCCCAAATCGCAGGAGCTTGGCAAGGCTGTAAGTCTGCTTGGCGGCATGTCCATTCTTTATGCATGGATAGGCCCCATGAGCGAAGAAATTAAAAACATATTCCGCCATTTTTTGAGCCACGCCTGGGAGTTCGATCCCAACCCCGAAAACGTCTACAGCCTCACGCTGGACCTCATGGTGGAGATATGCAAGATCATCATGCCCGTCCTGCTCACTCTGGCCTTTCTGAGCATGCTGGCCCAGCGCCTTCAGGTGGGCAAGTTGTGGACCACCAAGGTTTTCAAGCCCAAATTGCAGCGCTTCAATATCATCAAGGGCATCAAACAGATGCTGTTTTCGCCCCAAACGATATTGCGCACCATAAAAAGCCTGATGTTTTCCATCATCCTGTCCGTCATACCCGCCTGGATCATCTACAAGGAATACGAAAACTTCCTTCCCATGTATTATTCCACCACAGAAGGCGTGGCCATATACATGCTGAAGATGGCCTTCAAGCTGGCGAGCTATGCCCTTATTCCCATTCTTATCATTGCCGCTTTTGACGTGTGGCAGTCACGCTACGCCTATAAAGAAAACATGAAGATGACCAAGGACGAGGTAAAGGACGAACAGAAGCAGGCGGACGGCGACCCCAAGGTCAAGAGCCAGCAGCGCAAAAAGATGATGGAAGCCATGAGCAGGCGCATGTTGCAGGACGTGCCCAAGGCCGACGTTGTCATCACCAACCCCACGCACATAGCCGTGGCCTTGCGGTACAACGCCGCAGAGGCTCCGGCCCCGGTGGTTGTGGCCATGGGCGCGGACCACCTGGCCGAAAAAATCAAGCAGGTCGCCCGCGAAAACAAGGTTCCCATCCGCGAAAATGTGCCTCTGGCACGGGCTTTGTATAAATCAGCCGAAGTGGGCGACATGATCCCCGAAGAGCTGTACAAGGCTGTGGCCACAGTGTTGGCCGCCATCTGGAAGCTCAAGCCAAAAGTGCATAATTCATAGTTTTTCCGGCGCTCGCAGACGGTTGCGGCGCAGAAGCGAGGTGTCAGAAAAATGGCTGCTGCAAGCATACCGAAGATGGATTACAGCAGGTTTTCCAAAAATGGCGAAATCATGCTGGCCGCAGGCGTGGTCATCATCCTTTTTGTCATGCTGGTGCCCCTGCCCACCTTCTTTCTGGACATCATGCTCTGCGTGAGCATTTCCATAGCCCTGCTGGTGCTCATCACCACCATGTTCATGACCTCCCCGCTGGAGTTCACCATCTTTCCTTCCCTGCTGCTGGTGACAACCCTGCTGCGGCTGTCGCTCAACGTGGCCGCCACCCGTCTTATCCTGCTCAACGGCGACATGGGCGTGGACGCGGCGGGCTCGGTCATCCGCGCGTTCGGCGAATTCGTCGTGGGCGGCAGCTACGTTGTGGGCGCGGTCATATTCATGATCCTGTTCATTCTCAACAAGGTGGTCATCACGGCGGGCACCACGCGCATCGCCGAAGTGGCCGCGCGCTTTACCCTGGACGCCATGCCCGGCAAACAGATGGCCATTGAGGCCGACCTCAACGCCGGACTCATCGACGAGGAGCAGGCCACGGCCCGTCGTAACGGGCTGCGCAAGGAAGCCGACTTTTACGGCGCCATGGACGGTGCGTGCAAATTCGTTTCCGGTGACGTGAACGCGGGCATGTTCATTACCCTGGTCAATATCGTTGGCGGCATCATCATTGGCATGGTGCAGAAGGATATGGACTGGAACACCGCCCTCACCACCTATTCCCTGCTGACCATCGGCGACGGTCTGGTTTCCACCATTCCCTCCATCATCGTGTCCACGGGCACAGGCCTGCTGGTGTCGCGCGCCGCTTCCGAAGCCAAGATGGGCGAAGAATTTCTGGCGCAGCTCACCTTCAACAGCCGGGCGCTCAGAATGGTCTCGGCCGTGCTGCTGCTTTTCGCCCTTGTTCCCGGCCTGCCCACCATACCTTTTCTGGTCATCTCCGCCCTTATTTTCACGGTGGCCCGCCTTACGGACAAAAACGAAGCCGACGACCAGGCCAGAGAAAAGAAAGAAAAGAAGGCCGCGGCCGGTTCCGGCACAGCCGACACCCCCGAAGAAGTGCAGGCCCTCCTGCCGCTGGACACGCTGGAACTTGAGGTGGGCTACGGACTCATTCCTCTGGTGGACGAGGAGCAGAGCGGCAACCTGCTCGCGCGCATACGCTCCATACGGCGGCAATTCGCCCTGGACATGGGCGTGGTTATCCCCTCGCTGCACCTGCGTGACAACCTGCAACTCAAGCCAGGCCAGTATTCCCTGCTCATTAAGGGCAATCAGGTGGCTTCGGCTGAAATCCTTGTCGACCATTTTCTGGCTATGGACCCCGGCAACGTAACCACAAAGATTCACGGCATTGAAACCCGCGAACCGGCCTTTAACCTGCCCGCCCTCTGGATACCGGACAGCCAGCGCGAAGAAGCCATGCTGGCCGGCTACACGGTGGTGGACCCGGCCACGGTCATTGCCACCCATCTGACGGAAGTGTTCAAGCGCCATCTGTCCGATTTTCTCGACCGCCAGGCCGTGCAGGGACTGCTGGACACCGTGGCCAAGCACTCGCCCAAGGCTGTGGAAGACCTCGTGCCCGGCATACTGCCCCTGGGCACGGTGCAAAAAGTGCTGCAGCTTCTGGTACGCGAAAATGTGGGCATACGCGACATGCTCACCATTGTGGAAACTCTGGGCGACTTTGGCGCGGGCATCAAAAATCCAGAAATACTGGCAGAATATGTCAGGGAAAAGCTGGCCCGCTCCATCGTGCGGCCCTATCTGGACAGCCAGGGCACCCTGCCGGTGCTCACCCTGGCCCCCAATGCCGAACGCATGGTGCAGGAAGGCATACGCCAGGCCGATACGGGCGCGACCTTTCTTTCGCTCAACCCGGCAGCGGCCCAGAGGCTCGTGCAGAACATCAGCGCAGCTGTGGAAAATGCCGTCAGTACCGACGGCCAGCCCGTACTGCTGGTGAATCCCATCATTCGCCCGCACCTGGCCCAGCTGGTCACGCGCTTTCTGCCCTCGGTGCCCGTGATTTCACAGGCTGAGATTCCGTCGGACATCCGCCTGCAGGCGGTGGGCAGCGTTGCGGCAGAATAGGGCAATGTACCCTTGAAAAAGGGTACATGCTCTGACGCGAACAAGAGTACAGCGCCCATAACATGGCGTGGATTCTGCCAAGCTTTAGCCGTTGCGACGAAGAAAGCTGCAGAATGGCGCCTTGAGGTGCGAAGCATTGCAGCGGCAATCTGATCCGGATTCCGGCTGAAACAGCATAAAAAAGAGCTGAAAGCCTGTATGGCTTTCAGCTCTTTTTTTGCGGCAATTCACAGCTCAAGCGGGAAGTTACAAATTTTTTTATATCTCAAAATAATATAACTTCAGTTGTAGGGCTGGAAAACCAACAGTATTTAATTGTGTATCCCTTGGCTCAACATTATGACGAGCAAGACCACACTCCGTTAACAGCCAACCTTATATACTATATATTGTATCTTTACATAAAAATATCTTTTTTACTGTGTTAAATTTTTTTAATAATAAAAAAACACTCAATACAGTTTTAAATTATATATTTTTTATGTCATCTGAAAACAAGTCTTTCACATTGACGTCAAGAGCCCGTGCTATAGACCAAAGTGTCGACAGTCGACACTCTGAAATAAGGTGACTTCTGGCACGTGTTATAGTCTGGCTTGACAGACCTGTCTTCTCTTCAAGCTCTTTATACGTCACCCCCTTGGTGATCATTATCTTTTTTATATTACTTTTAAGCATGTTCTACCTCTCACCGGAACACCCTACCAGTCTTGCCCTTTCTAGTTTACGGTGATATATCACTGTAAACCGTCGTATTTACCAGCCATCGTCGAAAGTCACGCGCCAGATGCACAGGCATTGCGGCCCAGCCGGGCCGCGCGATGGGCATGCCGTAACACTTTGCCCGCGCGTGGCCGTTGCGCGAGGCTCCTTGTCTGGGTGAAAGCCAGCAGGTGACCGGCTTTTGAAGGATCGGAGGAGAAACAGGGGGCTGTACCCTTGCGGCACGGCGCGTCCTGCGCGTCGCAATAACTTCTGGGGATGCGGCATGGGTAGGGTCAGGGAGACATGTGGATGTTACCGTCAAACTGCAGACCGCCGGGGGCGGCGGTCTGCCCGGCGGCAACCTGCACAGACTCGGGACGAAATCAATCGCATGAAGGGCAAAGGGGCACGATCATGCACACTGCGCCCAGCGCCCCTGAAACGAGCCAAACTGACTGACGGCCTTCCAACGGCCTGAAAAACAGGTCAATGGCCTGCGAAACGAATTGCGACAGACAGACGACGCAAGCCGGGAGTCGGAATGCAAACGCCGCTCATCGTGTCCATCGGCATTCCTCAAAAACTGGCCGCTCAAGTGCAGCGGGCTCTACCCCACTGCTATTTCATTCACCACGCCAGCGAGGACGCGGCGCTGGAAGACATAGCCGCCCAGGCTCCCCGCATCATCCTTTTTGCTCCACCGCGCAGGGTTCAGGGGAACCGCAGGTATCTGTTCCTGTCCAGGCTTGGCGAACTTGGTCTTGCGGCAAGTGTGCCCGTCATCGTCCTTTCAGACATTGCCACTCTCGCTGACAAAAAAAACGCTTTCAGCGCTGGCGCCACGGAGTATCTGGTACAGCCCTTCACCAACAGCGAACTGGCCGTGCGCATTTGCGCGGGGCTGGACGCCCACGACTGCCGCCAGTCGGTGCTGCAGCTGAATCTCCGCCTGTCCCGCGCAAAAAGCGTATTTCTGAAAGGCACGGCAGCCTTGATGGCCATGAAGGACGCGGAAACGGGCGGTCATATCGTGCGGGTGGCCCACTACACAAAAATTCTGCTGGAAGACGCGGCAATCCGAAACTATTATCCCGGCGGTCTGACGCGGCAGGACGCTAAAGAGTTGAGCAGGGCGGCAACCCTGCACGATATCGGCAAAATCCATCTGCCTGACAGCCTTCTGCAAAAGCCGGGGCCACTTACCAGCGAAGAATTCACCATCGTCAAGACCCATACCCTTTACGGGGGGGAACTGCTGCGCAACCTCCGCCAGATATCTGACTCCACGTTTCTGAGATTCGCCGAAGAAATCGCGCGGGCGCATCACGAGAACTGGAACGGCACGGGCTATCCCTACAACCTCCAGGGCGAAGAAATCCCGTGCTCCGCCCGCATAATGGCCGTGGCGGACGTGTACGACGCCACCAGAACCGACCGAGTGTACAAAAGCGCATGGCCCCACGCCCAGTCCACGCAATACATCATGGACAACAGCGGCATTCTGTTTGACCCGACCGTGACTGCGTGCTTTTACAAGCACTTAGATATATTTAAAAATATTTCTGACAACTGGCAAAATTTCACGGTCGGATCTTTTGTCAGCATTTGAAGTTCGGCATGTTCCCGTGCGCTTCATAAAAAAATGTTTCCGGCTCAAGAATAACCACCTCATCGCTGTTTTTGTCAAAACTCAGCAGCCCGCGAGACTGCGCCTCGCGCATGGCCTTGTACAGCGTGATGCGGTGCATGCCGAGCAGATCCGCCATTTCAAAAAGCGGCATATCACGCCTGGCCCGCAAGGGGTTGGAACCGGGTATTATCCTTGCAGCCAAAAATTTGCACACCCGCGTAATGTGCGACTCAACGCTCAGCGAAACCACCTGCTGCGCCAGAAGCGCCACCTTGACGCTGTAGCTCTGGCAAAGGTTGAGCAAAAGGTCGGGCCGCGCCTTGCCAATACGCTGCACTTCTTCCATGGTAAACCGCTGCGCATAACAATTTTCCACAGCCTCATACTGAAAATCAGCGGTATTCAACGGCAATGGCACATTGTCATTACCGCTGAAAAACAAAATCTTCTCATTGAAGCAGCACCCCTCGCCGAGATACCATATGATCTTTTCGCCTCCATTGGCGGAGAGCGCCGTCAAGCGCAGCCTGCCGCTGACAAGAATATACATATGGTCGTCTGAGAAGGTACTGCCCTTGGGGTACAGTCGAGGTTCCTCGCTGGAAACATTTTTCCAGCATTCATTCTGGTTTACCAAATCGGCAAAAGACATGAGATTTCCCCGGGAGGAATAAATGGAATAAGGAAGGCGCGGCGCCGAACGGCTCTGGAAGAGTGTCAGACTTATGAACTGGCGCAAGGCCAGAGCCGGGAGCCGGCTCGATTTGGAAGGCCTGTGCGATGGCCACACAGGGACAGGAAGATCCTGACTTGCCCTTGGGCGGATAAACTATATCCCAAAACGCAAGCTTTGCCTAGCCATAGGGCGCGGGTATGTAATTCTTGTTGCAACCAGCCGAAAAAACGGTACAAGGCGAAAAACAGGTTGGCCCTTAATTTGCATTTATCCTGAAAGCCGTCAAACAAACGGCGTAAAAAGGCAATAACAGGCGGCACGACCGCCGTCAGTCAAAGGAATGGCCATGCAGGTAAAGACGTTCACTGGCGCCACATCGCAGGAGATTCTGGCAAGAATCAAGGCTGAAATGGGGCCCGACGCCGTAATCCTGGGTAACCGCACCTACCGCAAAAACGGCGTTGTCTGTCACGAGATCACGGCGGGCATGGAGCGCCCCCAGGCAGACAACAACGCGCCTGCTGGTGGAGTTCCCGGCGGATGGGGGGAATGGCACAAGGAATGGCAGCAGATCAAAAACCAGCTTTTTGCTCTCATGAAGCCCGCCATTCAGCTTGAGCGCCTTACGCCCCGCCAGCGCGTGGCCCTTGAATATCTGCAGCGCGAAGGCATTTCTGACGCTGTGGCCGTGGATCTCTATCAGCGCCTCATATCCCAGCCCGGCGCGTCCGTGCTGGAGTGCCTGTGCGGCATGGTTCCTGTCAAAGGATGGGGCCCGGCAGGATGGGATCAACGCCTGCACCTTATGGCAGGGCCCTTTGGCTTTGGCAAAACCACCACGGCCCTGCGCTTTGCCCTGAACTGGCGCAAGGCCCGGCCAGAAGCGCGCATTGCCTTCATCAACGCGGACTGCCTGCGCGGCAGCGGACGCCTCATCCTGCGCCACTGGGCCGAGCTTTCAAATTTCAGCTATCTTGAAGCCCCGGACAGGGCCGGAATGGAAGCCGCCCTGCGCGCCACCGCCGAAGCGGATCTGATTTTTGTGGACGTGCCGGGGCTTGACCGGTCCACCACGCTTGCGCAGTGGCGTGAAGCAATGGGCCTGGCCGATATTGAGGCAGCCACCCATCTGACGCTTTCCCCCTACTGCGACGCGCTGCAGACCCAGGCTTTTCTGAAACGCTACCAGACCGGCGGGCCGGGATCACTGGTATGGACAAAGCTGGACGAAGCTGTGAGCTTTGGTAGTATAGTCAACGTCGCGTGGGCCGCAGGTTTGCCCGTATCGGCACTCTCATACGGCGCAGAACTCAAAGAAAGCCTTTCTCCAGCCACCGAACCGCTGGTCTGGCGATTGATTTTTAAAAGGCAACTTCCCGGCCAGGCGGCCTAGCCCGGCCATAACGATGCGGAGCACACTGATGAGCGGCACTTTTCCCCTGGTATTTTCCGTCACTTCTGGCAAAGGCGGCGTGGGCAAGACCAACCTTTCGGTCAATCTGGCCATATGCCTTGCGCAACTTGGCAAACAAGTGGTGCTCATTGATGCCGACCTGGGCCTTGCCAACGTTGACGTCGTCCTTGGTCTGACCCCGCAGAAAAATATTTTCCATCTGTTTCATGAAGGGGCCAGCGTGGGGGATATCCTCTTTCCCACACCCTACGGCTTTTCCATCTTGCCCGCCTCTTCGGGCATGAGCGAGATGCTCACCCTGTCCACCGGGCAGAAACTGGAATTGCTGGACGCCGTGGACGAACTTGAGGATGACCTTGACTATCTCATCGTGGATACCGGCGCGGGCATCAGCGACAATGTGCTGTATTTCAACATGGCCGCTCAGGAACGCCTGGTGGTGCTCACCCCGGAACCCACGTCCCTGACCGACGCATACGCCCTTATCAAGGTGCTCAAGACCAACCACGGCGTGGAGCGTTTCAGGGTATGCGTGAACATGGCCCCGGACCAGAAGGTCGCCAAGGAAATGTTCGTGCGCCTGCATCAGGCCTGCGACCACTTTTTGAGCGGCGTTTCACTGGAGCTTGTGGGCGTGATCCCGCGTGATACGGGCGTACGCAAGGCCGTGGTGCAGCAGCTGCCTTTCTGCGTGAGCGAACCGCAAGGCCCGGCCTCGCGCGCCGTCATGGATCTGGCGCACAACATCACGCAATGGGAAGTACCGGAAAATCTTGACGGCAACATCAAGTTCTTCTGGAAAAAGCTGCTCTTCCGCTAGGGCATTGCACACCTGAAAAAGGGGACATGCTTAACGCTGCGCGAGAGTGCAGTGCAGACCAACCGCCCGGATGCACCGCGCTTGCGCCTCCGCCACGGACGCGCCCGCGCCGCCAGAGCAATTTTGCTTTGAGATTGCTCGAGAGCAGATTACCTTTGAGATCATACCTTCTCAAAGGTTGCAGACGCCCGCTTTGGCGCGCGACCGGCAGAGGGAATCACGCGCACGAAGAGCATGGCATGTCGCACGGGTGAATGGCATGGACGGATCGCGCAAATGAACCGCGCAAATGAACTGCGCTCGCGCCTCCTCGGCAGGCGCTGCCCGCGCAGCCGAGAGCGTCCCGCAACAGGCAACCGCTCAGATTTGGCTCTGACCACAGGCTGGCGGGCAAGACGCCCGCCCATACATCAACCCTGACGTGGATCAACACGTCCTGACCCGCCTGGCGGGCGCGGACAGCGACGTAAACAGGCACGCAACGTGCCACGGGGTAGAAGAGGCAATACCGGAACATCCCGGAAGGACAACATCATGAAAGCCAGCACAGCCCAAGCGCATATGCCCTGCCCCTGGGAAGCGCTAGAGACCGGGGCCACAGCCTGGGAAAAGTTTTCTCCGGCAGAGCAGGAATCTGTGGTGCGCCATTATGCGCCCAAGATACGCTTTCTGGCTCTGCGCCTTAAAGCCAAACTGCCCCGCAGCGTAGAACTTGGAGAGCTCATCAGTTCCGGCACGTTGGGCCTTATGGAGGCTTTGGGCAAGTTTCGCCCCCAGCTCGGCATACGTTTTGAAACCTATGCCGAAAGCCGCATCCGCGGCGCAATGCTGGACGAGCTGCGTCGGCTGGACTGGTTCCCGCGCTCACTGCGGCAGCGGGTGCGCGTGCTGGACGAGGCCATGCGCAAGGTCGAACACGAACACGGGCGTCAGGCCACTGAACAGGAACTGCAAGACATTACCGGCCTTACGTTGCGTGACGTGCGCCAGGGCCTTGAAGCCCTGCAAAACCAGCTCTGGCTGTCTTTGGACTCCATTCAGGACACGCTTGCAGGCGATGGACAGGAGCCCGGCGGCGAACCCTACCGCAACACGGCCTTTCGTGAACTTGTGGAGCGGGTTGCTCCGCTTATAGAGCGCTTGACGCCAAGGGAAAAGCTGGTACTGTCGCTCTACTATACTGATGAGCTGAATATGCGTGAAACTGCTGAAGTCATGGGCATCACAGAAGGCCGCGTTTCACAATTGCACTCGCAGGCCCTGAGCCGTCTGCGTAAAGAGTTCATCAGCCTTTATGGTGAGGGCGCTGACATATCATAATGCTTACGGAGGACAGCGCGCGGCATGTGCCTGCCCTCCCAGACGGCGCCCGAAGGCGTTAAGGAGCTTTGTTCATGCCTTACAATCCCAACATGCGTGTCCTTGTGGTTGATGACTTTTCCACCATGCGTCGCATTGTGCGTAATATTCTGCGCCAGATCGGCTTTCAGAACGTAGTGGAGGCAGACGACGGCACCACGGCCTGGGAAGTGCTGAACCGCGAAAAAATAGATTTCATCGTTTCTGACTGGAACATGCCCAACATGACGGGCATCGACCTGCTGCGCAAGGTTCGCGCCAGCGAACAGTTCGCCCACATCCCCTTTCTTATGGTCACTGCGGAAGCCCAGCAGGAAAACATCATTGAAGCCGTGCAGGCCAAGGTGTCTAACTATATCGTCAAGCCCTTCACCGCTGACACCATGAAGCAGAAGATAGACAAAATCTTTGGCTGATATCGCACGAGGGAGTTTCTGCCTGCGGCGGCCCCCAAAGCGGCTGCCAGGAGTACCGCGTGGCAAACAAAACTGATGTCAAAGAAACTCCCGCCAGGGACGAGATGCAGGTTTCGCTAGGGTCGGATCCGGCCGTGCGCAAGGTTGACCTGGATCTTGACGATGCCCCTTTTCTTAAAGAACAGGGGGCCGATGCTCCGGCAGTGCCAGAGACAAAGAACCTCCCTGCCGAACAACTGCCCCCTCCTGCCTCCAAAAAAAACATAAAGCTCTTCATTATCGGCGGCGCTGCGGTTTTACTGCTCATTCTGGGCGCGGCCGTCTGGTGGTTTTTCCTGCGTACGCCCCCTGTTCCCCCCGCTGAAATCAAGCCAGAAGTCATTGTCGTGCCCTCAAGCCAGACACCCGCTCCTCCAAAGGACTATGTGAAAGAACTGGCCCCGTTCGTAGTGCCAAGAAACGTTAATGGCGCCACGCGCTTTCTGGTCTGCAAGTTTTCAACCATAAGCAAGAGTTCGGCCGTCGGCGCGGAGCTGGATCTCAAGATGATCGCGCTGCGCGATGCCCTGTATTTCTACCTGAGCAGCAAGACCAACGACTACTTGCTTAACCCGTCCAATGCTGTCACCATCAAGAAGGACCTGACCGGCATCCTCAACGACTACCTTGCACAGGGCCGCATTGATGATGTGCTTTTTGAAAGCTATTTGAACGAATAGCGCCCTGCCCCGCCAGTGAGTCACGGGTGGGGGCATACGCCGCACCTCAGACCACGGAGCCAGCCATGAGCGTTGACGCCACCATGGCCGTGCTGTATGCCCAGACAGGCATGGCCACGTCGATGGTGAATGCCGCCGCAGTGGGGCCGCAAGCCTCGGCCGCCATGTCGCGGGTTCTGGCCGCAGAAATGGCCCGGCATGAGCAGCAGCAGATTGCCAAGAGTGAAGCGGGCGACAAGACCAAGCTCTCGCCAGATGCCGATGGCGGGACGCCCACGCCCCAGTTCGGCAGCCGCCGCCGCAAGCGGCCCCCGCCCGTTGTGTCGGACAAGGACGAGGCCCCGCGCGTGCCTGATTCCCCCCTGGTGGGCAAACTTCTGAATCTCAAAGTATGAACAACACGCTGATTTTCGCCCTTATTGCCGCCTTTTCCATACTTGAGCTGATCGTCCTCGGCGGGGTGCTTTTCTTCTATCTGCGCCTGCGCCGTTCCGAGGCCATGCTCAACGCCCTTCAGGGCAATCAGGAAGCCCTGCTGGCCCGCATCGAGATGAACGCCAGACTGGAACGGGAAATCGTGGCCACCTTTGCCCAACGCCAGGCCGAACTGCAAAACCTGGACGAAAAGCTTGAGGAACGCGCCCGCGACCTGCGCCGACTGCTGGAACAGGCAGAGGGCATCAGCCGCTCGCCGCAGTTTTTGCGCGAACTTATCCTCAATGGCAGGCGCAAGGGACTTTCAAGCCGCCAGATCGCCCGCAATTCCGGCCTGAGCGTTGATGAAGTGGAGCTGATCCTGGCTCAGGAAGGCGAATAGGCCCCTACGCTGAACCATGCCCACCGGCCGCAAACGTCTGACGGCAGCACAAGCCCCTTTCGCCTGTTCCGCTCCTTTCGACCTTTCGACCTTCGCACAGAAAACTCGCGCGCGTCTGGCCGCCGCAGCAGCAAACCCGCCTCCTTCTGGCAGTCGCCTTAGCCATGCCTGGCGGAGCGCATGAACCAGGCCGGAACCACTGCCGCAAAAAAAGCCAGACCCACCAGCAAAAAACTCTCCCTGAAGCCCATGGCCCGCGCCTGTGCGGCCAGCATGTCCGACAGAAAACTGTATGCCTGCGGCGGCCTCAGGGCTTGCGCCACGTTGTCCAGTTGCCCTCCCCTTACAAACAGGAATGAAATCAGGTCAAGGGCATCCGATGCAGCATGGGTGCCGTTTTGCAGCGTGCTGAAAGCCTGAGCATAAATTTCCGTCTGGCGCTCCAGATACACGGAAAGCAGGCTCACGCCCAACGCGCCGCCCAGCTGACGGCTGAAATTGATGGCCCCGGCCCCCTGCGCCATATGCGCGGCGTCAAGCAGCCGCAGCGCCCCGCTGTTCAGCGAGGGCATGATCAGGCCAAGCCCGACGCGGCCCAGCGCGATCCAGCCCACAAAATCCCAGAAATAGGTAGAGGTTCCGGCTTCGGACATGTACAGGCTGGACCAGCCGAAGATGGCGAGCCCCGCCATAATGAGGGCGTACGCCGGCAGACGGTCGGCAAAGCGCCCCGCCAGAGGCATGACCACGCCAAGCACCAGCCCGCCCGGCATAAGCAGCAGGCCAGATTCCGTAGGGCTGTACCCCTGAACGGTCTGCACAAAAAGCGGAATGAGGTAGGTGGAGCCGAAGAGCCCCATGCCCAGAATAAAGGCCACAGCCGACGCGGCAAGAAAGCGGAGGTTCGCGTAAACGCCGAGATGCAGCAAAGGCTTTGGGCAGGTGCGCTCGCGGATGACGAAGCCTGCCCAGCCGCAGAGGCTTAAAAAAAACGCCCCCAGAACGTAGTCCGAATCCCAGCCTTCCCGCTGCCCGCTGGAAATTCCGGCAAGCAGCGCGCCTATCCCCACGCACAGCAAAACGAATCCGCAAAGGTCAAACGCGCCGCGCTCCACCGTGCAGTCGCGGCCCGGCAGAAATGTGGCGGCCAGCGCCATGCTCACAAGGCAGAACGGCGGCCCCAGCAAAAAGACATACCGCCAGGAATAATTGTCGATGAGCAGGCCGCCCACCGTGGGGCCAAGCGCCGGAGCCAGCACCACGCCCAGGCCGAAGATGCCCATGGCCATGCCCCTGTTCTCCGCGCCAAAGACGGAAAAAACCATAACCATGGCCAAAGGCTGCACCAGCCCGGCGGCAGCCCCCTGAATGGTGCGGGACAGGACAAGAATTTCCACGCCGGGGCTTGCGGCACCCACCAGCGACGCCGCCAGAAAGGCCGCCATTGCGCCAAGGTAGGCCTGGCGCAGGCCAAAAGCGCGCAGCATCCAGTCAGTCGTCAGCATGGAAGCCGTCATGGCGGCCAGAAAAGCCGTGGACAGCCACTGCACCTGATCCTGCCCCATGCCGAATTCGCCCATGATGTCGGGCATGGCCACGTTGACGATGGTGGACGACAGCACCGTGGCTATGCAGCCCGTCATCACCGCCGCCGTGGCCCACCATTTGTAGGCCGCGCCATAACGCTGGGAAAGGGCGTCAAATTCCGGCGAGGTCAATGTCCACCTCCACCATCATGCCGGGACGCAGGGGATTGTCGTCCGGCTGCTCCACCTTGATGCGCACGGGCACCCGCTGGTTGATCTTGGTAAAGTTTCCCGAAGGATTGGGGCTGGGGATAAGGGCAAACTGGCTGGTGGCCGCCGTGCCGATGCGCTCCACGCTGCCGCTGAAAGGGCGGCCGGGGTAGGCGTCCACGCTTATGCTCACGGGCTGGCCGGGCTTAAGGCCGCCCAGCTTGGTCTCCTTGAGCAGAACCTCCACCCACACAGCCTTGGGGTCGTGCAACATCACCAGGCGCTGCCCGGGAATGACATACTCCCCAGGCTCGACAAATTTCTGGTCCACCACCCCGTTGATGGGGCTGCGCACCACGCGGTCAGCCAACGCCACCTCTTTCTGCCTGATCCTGGCCTGCACTTCGGCCCTTTGCTGCGAAAGCTGCTCCAGCCGGGCTTCAAGCTCGTGCGGGTCGTTGCGGTGGGCAAGGGCCTGATCAAGATTGGCCTTAGCCTCGGCCAGCTCGGCAAGGGCCTGACGGTGCTTTCCCTCTGCCTGTTGCAAAAGCGTGCGGGTCTGGTCCCACATCCGGCGGGCGATGGCGTTTTCGGCAATAAGATTTTCACTGCGCGTGTGGTCCTTGCGGGCCAGGTCCAGAGCGGCCTGGCTTGAACGCAGGGCAGCCTCGGCATTGTCGCGACGCGCCTGAGCCGCGGCCACCGCGCTTTCGGTGGCGTCCCGGCTTGTTTCCAGCCGGGTCTTCACCTGCTCGGATTCCAGCCGCAAAGCCTCGCTGCTGGCCTTGAGCTCTTCCACCTGCATGAGGGCCTCACGCTGATCTATGACGACAAGCTGGCTGCCCTCGGTCACGACGTCGCCGTCGGTGACGTCCCTTTGGGCCACCCAGCCGTCCACACGGCTGCTGATGGTGATCATGTCGGCCATGACCCGTGCGTCATTTTCTGAAATATACCGTTGGCGGTGCACAAAAAACGCAGTGACGGCAGCAAGCAGAATCAACCCGCAAAGCATCATGATGCGTTTTCTGGTGCGTACCGGGGCGGACAGCAGGCGCGCTGCCTGAGGCGAAAGGGAAATGGGCATGCGCTGACAGCTCCTTGAGGGGCGCACGGCCTGACGTCACCGGACGGCCGCGGCGCAAAGATTGTTAAGTATGATTTCAAGTATCCGCAAAAACTCGGCCAGTTCCTCGTCAGAAAGGCCCGTCAGGGCTTCGGCGCGCAGGCCGGAGCCTATGCGCATGATTTCTTCGTTCACGCCCTGGGCCTTGGGAGTCAGCCGCACCACCTTGGCCCGGCGGTCGTCTTTTTGCCCCACGCGCTCCACAAGCCCCAAACGCTCAAGGCCGTCCACCACACGAACCATGGTTGGGCTTTCAACGCCGACCGACTGCGCAAGCTCTTTCTGCGGGGCTTCACCGCCCATGCGCGAAAGATGCATCAACACCAGCCAGCGGGCCTGCGTCAGGCCCAGGGGTTCCAGCCTTTCGTCAAGACGTGTGCGCCATACCCTGCCGGTACGGCTAAGCAGAACGCCCACGGTGTCTCTGGGTGATGTACTCATGGTGCAACCTCACTTAGGTGCATTGCTAAATAGTAGTGTGCTATCTAATTGTCAAGCGAGCGCCGCCCACACGCGGCAAAAAATCTTGCCCTTCGCTGAAGCGCGGGGCACAAAAACAGAGGCCAGCCCTTGCGGAGCTGGCCTCTGATATCTGCATGACGCGGGGTTTAGAGCATTTTACCTTTGAAAAAGTGTACATGCTCTAACGCTGCACGAAAGTGCAGCGCGCCACAACGTGGCGTGGATTCAGCCGCAAATCGCGTTTTCGGCTGAATAAATATCCCCCGGCATAGCCGGGGGTTTTTCATATGCGCCTGTAAGGCTCTCTTACCAGCTGCGCCCTAGCAGGCGCATGCACGATCTGACATTTGCATTTCTGTTACTTGCGGCCCGTAAACG